>JAWPMR010000001.1:635320-1270640 GCA_033344815.1 Paracoccaceae bacterium
GCGCTTCAGGAAAAGTCCTACGCCCGCGCGCCAGAGCTTGAAAGCAACTCTTTTGAATACCTGAAATCCCATGTTTCCAACAACATGGCGGTGACTTTTCAGATCGAGATCGGTGCACCACTACCCCCGATCAAGGATCAGCGATTGACGGCGCGGTTGATAGATACCCGGGATGTCGCAGCTGGGACACTGTGGATGGGTCAATTGGCCGGGCGCAGTCTTTCGGTTGCGGCCTCGCGCTTTGCCGAACAAATCGGGCGCGACTTGTCCAACCGGTATTTGCACATTTAGGCAGAACTTGCACATCGCGCCGCGCCAATATTTCTTAAAGGACGTGGAAACACTTAACACAGGTCACACCCGCTCTCTGGACGGGCACAACTGCTGCCGGACCAAAACGCTGCGATGTGTGTGGATGCTTTCTGATCGACCGCTGGATGACCTACACGGTCTTTTCGCGAGGGTTCATCATCGTCATCCCAATCGTGTAAACCCTGCTGGTGACGAAAAACCAGGCGCTTTTCCTCTGGTCAAAATGGCCTGTTTGAGTAAGGGCCTGCTGATATCAATCCGTTCGAATTGATTTGCCCGCGGCGCAGTGATGGTCCCGGGCGCGGCCAACCAAAAGCTGCTCAAAAAAGCATCACTTTCAAGGTCGAGGCGGTACTATCTGGAAATTCACCTTAAACATCTGGACGTTCAACTGTGTTTCCGCAGAGTCGTTGGAAAGACAGCGGGATGTTTGGGGATCTCAGAATGAAAGACGCGGCAATAGCCGAAACGCTGATCGACATTTCCGATGTCGACATCGTCTACAGCGGCGCAGAAGGCGGTGTCGAGGCTCTCAAAGGAACGACGTTTTCCGTGCCCAAAGGCGGTTTTGCGGCGGTGGTCGGGCCGTCAGGCTGCGGTAAGTCTTCATTGATGCGCTTGGTCACGGGTCTGATCCCACCCACGCGCGGCAATGTGAAAGTAGCAGGTCAGGTCGTAGATGGCCCGCTCAAGATCAGCGGTATGGCGTTTCAGAACCCCACTTTGCTGCCATGGCGGACAACCCTGGACAACGTGATGCTACCGCTTGAAATAGTGGAGCCGCACCGCAGCAGGCTGCGCAGTCAAAAGCGGGAGTACGTGGACCGCGCAATGGCGCTTCTGGCGTCGGTCGGATTGGCGGATTTTGCCGACAAGTCGCCTTGGGAGTTATCCGGCGGGATGCAGCAACGGGCCTCTCTCTGCCGTGCGCTGATTCACGAACCGGAACTCCTGATGCTGGACGAACCCTTTGCGGCCTTGGATGCGTTCACGCGCGAAGAGTTGTGGGGCGTCCTGCAAGAGCTGTGGATGGAGCGTAATTTTACCGTAATCCTCGTCACCCATGACCTGCGTGAAGCGGTCTATCTGGCGGACAAGATACACGTGATGTCGGCGCGTCCGGGCCACATCGTAGCCACCCGGGATATCAACATGCCTTTTCCCAGAACGCTGGACGATACGTTCAAACCCGAATTCGTCGATGTCGTACACGATCTGAGGGCACATATTTCACGCGAGAGGCAAGCATGAGCGATGTAAAACCCAACGGGACCCAGACCCCGCGCGCAACCATCACTGCGGCCAGGCTGGTCGAAATGTTTGGCCCTTGGCTGATTGCTGTTCCAACGCTGATTTTGTGGGAATTATACGTTCAAATCTTCAACGTGCCGAAATTCGTTCTGCCCGCCCCCAGTGCGATCATTGCGAGCCTCTGGACGTGGGCCCCCGTGATTGCAATCCATGCGTGGCAGACTCTCTTTACAACGCTCGTGGGATTCTTCTTTGCCGTATTGGGTGGGCTGCTTATGGGTGTCGCTGTGGGCTGGTCACGCCTGTTGTACCGTGCCCTTTATCCGGTGTTGATTGCGTTCAACTCGGTGCCAAAGGTCGCCATCGTTCCGATCCTCGTCATCTGGTTCGGGATTGGCACCGTGCCTGCGGTGATCACCGCTTTTATGTTGTCCTTCTTTCCGATCGTCGTGAATGTCGCGGCGGGGCTGGCCACAGTCGAGCCTGAGCTGGAAGATGTTCTGCGCTCTCTGGGTGCGTCGCGAAAGGACGTGCTGATCAAGGTCGGGCTACCACGGTCGGCACCCTATTTCTTTGCCTCGCTCAAAGTCGCGATCACGCTTGCACTGGTGGGCTCGGTGATTTCGGAAACCATCGCTGCGAATGCGGGGATTGGATATCTGATGTTGAATGCCAGCTCTCGTTTTGACGTCCCCCTGGTCTTTGCCGGTCTGGTGGTGGTGGCGATTATGGGCGTGCTGATCTATGAGGTCTTTGCCTGGATTGAAAGACGCACAACCGGGTGGGCCACGCGTGGCCAGACGCAGGTCACGACAACCGCAGCCGGAGGTGGTTAGAAAAAAGGCGCCCATAAATATGGGGCGCCTCCATTAGTTTCGTTTGAACCGGCTTTACTGGTGACGTGCTTTGGCCACGTCCGGAATCTGTCGATCTGCCAGCGGCGGCAAGAAAGATCCGTCAAAGTAATCATCCATGTTAGGCTCAACCGCGATATCGAAAGCAGCCGCCACCTGTTTGGCCGCGGTCTCATACCGCTCCCGGTCCACGACGCTGATGCCGTTCTCCAGAACACTTGGGGTCAGCAGCGCGAGTTCTTCGGCCAGATACCAACGCGCTGTTTCGATCTCGACGTCGATCAGCGGCTCTTGTGCCTTGAGCAGTGCAATCCCCGCGTCAGGGTCTTTGAACATGTCGATCATGCCCTTCACTGTCGCGGCAACGAACCCTTTGACGGTTTCGGGATTCTCAGCCGCCCAGTCTTTGCGCACAATGATCGAGGAGCTGTAAGGCTTCAGGCCATACTGGGCCATCGTGAAATAGGTTACGTCTTCTTTGGCTAACCCTGCCTGCTCCATGTTCAGAACCGTGGTTGTGGAAAAGCCGAAGGTGGCATCCGCCTGCCCCTGAATGACCATTGAATCGCGCAAAGACGGCTCGACAAAGAGATATTCGATGCCATCCGGGTCCAATCCGTTCAACTCTGCAAAAACCGGCCAAAGCAACACTGTTGCAGCGTTTTGTGTCGCCGAGACTTTCTTGCCCATCAAGTCTGCCGGTGTTTTTACGCCGTTCTCAGCCGTCGAAATCACGCCAGTCGGGGACTGATCGTTGATCACCAGTACCGTAATCACCTGGTCATCCGGGTTCTCGGAGTTGAATTTCAACAGGCTGGTGCCTTCCGCAAACCCCATCGGATAGGCTTTGGCCGCGATCTTGGAAATGGTGTCGCCGGATCCGTAGCCACGGTCGAACGTCACTTTCAGACCAGCCTCCTCATAATATCCGCGATCCAGCGCCAGCAAGAAAGGCCCGTGCATCCCTTGCCATGCCCAGTCAAGCGAGAAGTTAATCTCGGTCAAGTCTTCCGCCGCGGCCGCGGTCTCCACTCCCAGTGCCGCCACGCTCATGGCGGCTGCGCCCAGTAAATTCTTTAGCATTATCGTGCTCCCAAGTGTTTCTACGTCAAACGCATATATCTACGCATGATCAGCACGATGATGATCAGCGCGATGGTATATCATCTGGCTTGGCCGCAGTGTTCCGCGTCTCAGCGGGCAGTTTGTCAGCAGTCTGACCAAATTTAGGTCACTTTAGAGTCGCGCAATCCTGCAAGGACCACAGTCAACCGCATGAACGCGCTTCACCATCGACAAGATATCAGGGTGCAAGGCCGCCGCTTTCTCCAGCAGGTCTGAACTGTCTGTCACCAGCCGTGCCGCAATCTCGCGGGCTTCCTCCAGTATCGCTTCGCGATCAACGCGGGTGGGTTTGCCATCTGCGATCACCTGTTCCCCTGCGACATAGACATCCGCCACGCCAGCACCGGTCTCGTAATGCACCAATTGCGTTTGTGGCTCTCCCAGAGGCGTCATGGTCAGCGCGTTCTGGTCCAGCAAAACCATATCCGCCGCTTGTCCCACCGCCAGCATCCCGCGTTGCCCTTCTGCCCCCAACAGACGCGCCCCGTTCACCGTCGCCATGCGGAGCAAGGGTCCGGCGGTCAGCCAACGGCTGCTGTCGGTTTCGGTGACCCGGTGCAAAAGCGCAGCCAAGCGGGTCTTTTCAAACATCACCGCATTGCCAGCGTTCAAACCATCTGAACCAAAGGCGACGGGCACTCCCGCCTCGGTCAGCTTCAGCAAAGGCTGGACGCCCGAGCCGAGGATCAGATTGCTGGACGGGTTATGCACCACAGTCGTTCCAGCCGTAACCAAATGCTCCAGATCTTCATCGGTAAACCAGATGAAGTGCGCGAAAGAGCTGAGCGGCCCGGCCAGACCACACTCCGCCAGATAGGCCACAAAGCCACGCGGATCTCTTTGCTTGGACATCGCCCATTGGGTTCGCGCCTCAAGCAGATGGGTGTGATTGCCGATCCCATGATCCATGCAAAATGCCCCTGCCCTGCGCAGTAACGCATCAGAACAGCGTTGCGGGCTGTCGGCACCCAACATTATCGTCACCAAGGAGTTGTCTTTCCAACGCGACACAGCTTCGGCCACAATCTCGAAATAGGCATCATGGGGTACCGGATCGGAAGGCAGAAACCCGAGCTTGTGAGTATCAGGTCTGTCTTCTTCAAACGGCAGTGTTTCCACAAAGGGCAAATCGGAGAACATAGGCGCAACAGCGGCCCGCATCCCCACATCCGCATAAGCTTGACATATCGCATCCAGGGCGTCCGGCGTATGTGCCGGTCGATGTGAGCAATGATCAAGACACCCCGTGGTGCCCGTCGACACCATTTCAATCGCCCCGAGCATCGCGGAAATATAGGCATCGCGCGCAGAGCGCTTGCCCGCGCCGGCAATTGCATTGATCATGAAGACGTCCAGAGGCACCGCATCGACCGAACCTTTGAGCAAGGCTCCGTAACTGTGCACATGCCCGTTCACCAAGCCTGGCATTACAACGCGCCGCGCGCCATCGACACGGGTTACTTTTGTGCCTTCTTCCGGCGTGAAGCTCCCCTTTTTGCCAACCGCGACAATCCTATCCCTGTCAAACCAGATGTCGCCCTCTTGGATGACCGTTTGATCGGCGTCCAAAGTGACCAGGGTCGCGCCGTCAATCCATGTCAGCTTTGCCATATTCTTCTCCGGTGCGTGGTCCAAGGGATCATCAAGAGGGAGCCAGACCATTTCAACGTGCCTGAGCGATATGCATCAAAATCACCTTTTTAATTGAATGATTGCAAACCATTCAGGCCAGACCCCGGTTCCATACCCTGTTGACGCCCAAAAATGCGGCAAATTCCCCGGTCTGGGTTTCCAAAGCCCCCTGAACATTCTGGACGCTTGAAATAAATCCTCGTCACATGCCTGATCTCTTGGTATCCAAAATGGCATGCCATCCTCGTGCGCCTGTCTCAAAAAGCAGAAATTAAAAAAACCGGGAGTTAAACATGAAAATCACAAAAATATTCGCTTGCGCTCTGGCCGTCCTGGCTGTGTCCGGGCCTGCCATGTCTCAAGACGTATACAAAGTCGCGCTCGACGGCACGTTTGCGCCGCATGCCATGCCAAAACTGGATGGCGGGGTCGAAGGCTTCAACGTTGATCTGGCTGCCGCACTTGCTGAACAAATGGGGACCAAGTTCGAATTGACAGCCGCGCAATGGTCCGGCCTCTTGCCCGGCATGCAGGCGGGCACCTATGATTTTCTGGTCGCCCCCACAACAGTCACCGAAGAACGCAGCGAAAACATGCTGTTCTCCGAAGGATATCTGAACACGGACTATCAATTCGTTGTCAAGGCAGGGACGGATCCGGTGGAGTCGTTGGAAGGTTTCAAAGACAAGACCATCGCCGTGAACAAAGGCTCTGCATACGACAAATGGGCGCGTGGTCTGGAATCTGAGATCGGCTGGACGGTTGAGTCCTACGGCACCAATACCGACGCAGTTCAGGCCGTTCTGTCGGGTCGCGCCTTTGCAAATGTTGCGGGCAATACGGTGTCCGCATGGGCCGTCAAACAAACCCCGCAACTGGAACTGTCCTATCTTCATTCAACCGGCCGTGTCTTTGCAATTCCTTTCCCCAAAGCCAGCGCGGAATTGCGGGTAAAGGTTGAAGGCGCGCTAGAGTGCCTCAAGAGCAGTGGCAAAATTGCCGAGCTGTCCGAGAAATGGTTTGGTGTCACACCAGCTGCGGATTCCGCCGCGATGACGGTCTATCCGGGATTTGGGATCCCTGGCATGACCGGGTATGATGAAACCGCAAACACCCAATCGTGTTCCTGATCGCAACGTGCCCTGCTCCAGGCGGCGCAGGGCATCGCGACGATGGCGCGGCGAGACACTAGAATGCCACCCCCAGACGCGCTTCTCTCAATCGCGGGCCTGCACCTGAACTATGGCGCGTCTGAAATCCTGCGCGGCATCGATCTGGACGTGGGCTGTGGCGAGACGACCTTTGTGATCGGGCCATCAGGATCAGGCAAAAGCAGCCTGCTGCGCTGTTGCAACCGACTGACGGAACCAACGGCAGGGCAGATATTTATTGAAGGGCAGGATATTACTTCCAAAGGCACAAATCTCAATGAGGTGCGCCGCCGCATCGGCATGGTGTTTCAGTCCTTCAATCTTTACCCCCATCTGTCGGCTTTGGGGAATGTCAGGCTGGCGCTGCAAAAGGTGCTTAAGAAATCCCGCAAGGAAGCCACTGAAATTGCTCTGGCGCAACTTGATCGCGTTGGTCTTGCTGATCGCGCACGCCACTATCCTGCGCAACTGTCTGGCGGACAACAACAACGCGTCGCCATTGCGCGTTCCCTCGCCCTAGAGCCGCGTATCATGCTCTTTGATGAACCGACCAGCGCGCTTGACCCGGAACTTGTGGGCGAAGTGCTCAAGGTTCTGGCAACTCTCAAAGACGAAGGGATGACCATGGTCGTTGTCAGCCATGAGATGCGGTTCGCGCGCAGCGCGGCTGACCGGGTGGTGTTCATGGCAGATGGTGCAATTGTCGAGTCCGGCCCGCCATCGCAGATCTTTGACGCTCCTTCACACCCGCGCACACAGCAATTCCTGCTGCAAACTGCCGAGTGAGGGTCGCATGACACGCTCCGAGAGGTTCCTTGATACTTTTTTCAATGCCAACGTCATGCAGCAATATCTGCCTGACATCGTCAAAGGTTTCTTTGTGACCTGTCAGGTCGCTGTTCTGGTGGTTCTCACCGGGCTGTGCCTCGGCCTGATACTGGCGATCATCCGCAGCTATCGCATCCGCGTATTGAACATTGTTATCGTTCTCTGGGTGGACTTGCTGCGCGCGCTGCCACCTCTGGTGCTCATCCTTCTGCTGTATTTCGGCCTGCCCAATGTTGGCGTCACCCTGTCGGGATACATGGTGCTTTGGCTGGTGCTGTCGCTTGTCCTGGCCGCCTTTGCGGAGGAGATTTTCTGGGCTGGCATCCTGTCGGTTGACGATGGCCAATGGCATGCCGCACGGTCGACGGGCATGGGTTTTCTGACCACGCTCATCTATGTCATCCTACCTCAAGCCGTGCGCCTGACGATTGCACCGTTGACCAACCGAACTATCGCAATTACCAAGAACACGGCCCTTGGTATGGTAATCGGTGTCGGCGAGCTGTTGAACCAGGCCACGACGGCGCAGTCCTTTGCAGGCAATGCCACGCCTCTGATGATGGCAACCGTCGCCTATCTGATCCTGTTCGTTCCGGTCGTTTATCTGGGCCGCTGGATCGAGACCCAATTCGCCTGGAAACGCGCCTGATGGAGGCGTTGATACATCAATTCTTCAACCTGGAAATCATGATCAAGACATGGCCTCTGATGGTCAAAGGGCTTGGGCTGACGGTCCTGCTCTGCCTTGCAGTTATCCCCATGGGTCTGATCGGCGGGCTTTGCGTTGCATTGGCCTCAACGTCCTCAATGCGCCGTATCCGCTGGCCCTTGGCGGTCCTCGTGGATATCTTTCGCGCGGTGCCCCCTCTTGCGCTGCTCATCTTTATTTCGGCAGGATTGCCATTTGCTGGCATCCGGCTCAGCCCCTTTGCAGCAGTCTGCGTCTCGTTCTTCCTGAACAATTCGGCCTACTACGGTGAAATTTTCAGAGCAGGTCTGGACTCAATTGGCTCGGGACAACGCGAAGCCGCTCGTTCCACCGGATTGAGCGCTTTTCAAACACAGGTTTTCGTTGTTCTGCCGCAGGCTATCCGCAACGTATTGCCCGATTTGGTGGGCAATTCCATCGAAGTTGTTAAACTGACCTCGCTCGCCTCGGTCGTGGCATTTGCTGAATTGCTTTACAGCGCCGAAATGGCCCGCTCCGTGACCTATAACGCCTCGCCGATCGTTATGGCGGCTGCGATGTATCTGGTGCTGCTGTGGCCCGCCGTGCGTCTGGCCAGCCGGTTGGAGCACAAACTGAATGCCTAAAGAGGAGACATGCACATGCGTGAAGTCGTGACCGCCGCCCTGCAAATGGGACCAATCCAGAGGGAGGAAAGCCGCGCGGAAGTTGTAGCGCGCATGATTTCGCTTTTGGAGCAAGCCCATGCCGCTGGTGCGACGCTGGCCATCTTTCCCGAACTTACGCTTACCACGTTCTTCCCTCGCTGGTACATGGAGGATCCTGCCGAGGTCGATACGTGGTTCGAACGCGAGATGCCGGGGCCAGCGACACAGCCGCTTTTTGACCGGGCGCGCGACTATGGGATGGGCCTGTCTCTGGGGTATGCGGAACTGACGCCGGAAGGGCGGCATTTCAACACCTCGATCCTGACTGGCACAGATGGCACGGTTATCGGCAAATACCGCAAGGTCCATTTGCCGGGCCATTCAGAATTAGACACGGAACGCGCCTTTCAGCACCTTGAAAAACGCTACTTTGAACCAGGTGATCTGGGCTTTCCTGTCTGGCACGCCCATGGCGGGTTGATGGGGATGTGCATTTGCAATGACCGGCGCTGGCCCGAGACCTATCGCGTGATGGGCCTGCAGGGGGTGGAAATGGTGATGCTGGGCTATAACACGCCGTCAGTGAATTCGCAGATGTCTGCAGAAGGCCCCTCGGATCGGTTGTTCCATCACCGCCTATCCGTCCAATCAGGGGCCTATCAAAATGCCACCTGGGTTGTCGCTGTGGCAAAGGCCGGTGATGAGGACGGCCATCAGCTCATCGGAGGCACCGTGATCGTTGATCCCAACGGTAAAATCGTTGCTGAATGCGACAGCGAGCAGGATGAGATGATTGTGCATGCCTGTGATCTGGATCTATGCACCTTTGGTAAATCAACGATCTTTGACTTTGCTCGACACCGGCGAATTGAACATTATGGTTTGATCACTGAACGCACTGGCGCGGAACCACCCAAAGCTTGATATGTTTGTTGATTTCACCAAAACTGCGCCACAAGAGCGATACAAGCTGCTGACGGCGACAGTCATTCCCCGCCCCATCGCGCTGGTTTCAACGCAAGGTACTGACGGCACCCTGAATGCCGCACCTTTCAGCTTTTTCAATGTCTTTTCGGAAGATCCGGCTCTCGCCGTTCTCGGTTTTGAGGACCGGCGCGACAACGATCGTCTCAAAGACACGACCCGCAACATCAAAGAAACCAACGCGTTGGTCATCAACCTTGTCGATCATGCGCTTGGCCCTGCCATGGCTGCCTGCGCCACCGCGCTTGATCCGGGGGAAAGTGAGTTTGGTTTTGCCGGACTGACACCCGCCCCGTCGCACCACATCAATGTTCCCGGCATTGCTGAAGCGCCGGTCCGACTTGAATGTCGTCTATTCGAGTTGCGCCAGATCACCGAGCGACGCCACCTTTGTATCGCTGAGATCCTTGCCTTGCACGCGCGGGAGGGCATCATTGACCCGCAGAGTTTTTACGTAGATCTTGCCGCCTATCGCCCTTTGGGAAGACTGTTCGGCAACAGCTATTTTGATGTGACCCAAAGTTTTGACATCCCGGTGCCACCGCGCCCTGAAAAAGAGCCATCCATATGACCCTCTGCGAGGCCACCTCCGGCGTCTACGTCATTTCAGCAACGCCGTTTCTTGCAAGCGGAGAAATCGACTATGCCAGCGCTGACCGTCTCGTCGAATTCTACCTCTCCAAAGGCGTCAGTGGCCTGACGATCCTCGGCATGATGGGCGAAGCCACCAAACTTTCTTTTGAGGAAGCCAGCACATTCGCCGCCCATATGCTGACCCGCGTGAACGGCCGTGTGCCGGTTCTCGTCGGGGTGTCAGCAGCCGGGACGGGAATGCTTGCTGCGCTCAGCCGCGACGCGATGGACAAAGGCGCGGCAGGTGTGATGATTGCTCCGCCGCGGGGTATTGCGACAGATGATGCTCATTACGGTTACTACGAACAATGCTTTACTGCCCTTGGACCGCACATCCCGGTCTGCCATCAGGATTTCCCGCTTTCGACCGGCGTACATCTGTCCGCCGCGCTTTTCACCCGCATGGTGGCGGATTTCGACCAGCTTGTGATGCTCAAGCACGAAGACTGGCCGGGCCTGAACAAACTCTCTGCCGTGCGCCAAATGGCGAAGGATCAGGGCACGCGGCGGGTATCCATCCTATGCGGGAATGGTGGTGTCTTCCTCCCCGAAGAAATGCAGCGCGGCGCTGATGGTGCGATGACCGGCTTTGCCTATCCCGAGATGCTGGTCACGGTCGTGAACCTGTGTAACACGGGCCAGGTTGACCGTGCGTCGGATATTTTTGACGCTTTCCTTCCGATCATCCGGCTTGAACAACAACCGGGTGCCGGCCTTGCCATCCGCAAGGAAATCCTACGCCGGCGCGATGCCATGACATGCAATGCACCGCGGTTGCCCGGGCCCAAGCTCAGCGCTTTGGATATGGATGATATTACACGGCTTACCACTCGTCTGGAAAGGCGGTTGGAAGAGCTCAACGTCACGGAATTCACGCTATGACCAATATCGAAAGGGGGCGCTGACGTGTCAGATTACGACCTTGTCATCAAGGGCGGGCTTGTCGCCAACGCCTGTTCCAGCTTCACCGCTGATGTAGGGATCATCGACGGCAAGATCGCCGCACTTGGTCTCGGCCTTCAGGGCCGCGAGACCATCGACGCGCGCGGCAAATATGTATTGCCCGGCGGAATTGAAACGCACTGCCATATTGCACAGGAATCCGCCACCGGGGCAATGACAGCGGATGACTATTTGAGCGGCAGCATCTCTGCGGCTTTTGGCGGGAATACGACCATCGTGCCCTTTGCCGCGCAGCACCGGGGCCAGACCATTGCCGATGTGCTGAAAACCTATGACAACCGGGCCGCACCGAACTCGGTGATCGACTATTCCTACCACCTCATCGTCTCGGACCCGACGGACACCGTTTTGCATGAAGAGCTGCCCGCTGCCTTTGCCCGCGGCATCACCTCATTCAAGGTTTTCATGACCTACGACAAAATGATCGTTTCGGATGAACAGATGCTGGATATCCTCGTCATGGCGCGTGACAACGGCGGGCTGACCATGGTGCATGCAGAAAACAACGCGCTCATAAAATGGATGGTCCAGCGGTTGATTGAGCGTGGCTACGATGCGCCAAAATATCACGCTGTAAGCCATCCCGCCGCTTCCGAGGTGGAGGCGGTGCGTCGAGGCATCGCATTGGCGTCCTTTGTCGAGGCCCCATTGCTTTTTGTTCATATCTCAACAGACGCTGGCGCGCGTGCCGTGGCAGAGGCCCGAATGGATGGGCGCATGATTTTTGGCGAGACCTGCCCGCAATACATGTTCCTGACTGCGCAGGATCTTGATCGACCTGGTGCCGAGGGCGCAAAATTCTGCTGTTCGCCGCCGCTGAGGGATCTGCAAACGCAAACGGATATGTGGCGACATCTCAACGCCGGCACTCTGCAACTCTACTCTTCCGACCATGCGCCATATCGCTTCGACAAAACCGGCAAGCTTTCGGCAGGGGACAATCCGGCCTTCAATAGCATCGCAAATGGTATGCCGGGCATCGAGTTGCGCGCGCCGCTTCTGTTTTCAGAAGGCGTACAGAAAGGGCGTATGTCGCTGAGCACTTTTGTTGCGCTGACGGCAAGCAATGCTGCCAAACTTTTCGGAATGGACGATCGCAAAGGGACCATCGCCATCGGTTATGACGCTGATATCGCGATCTGGGATCCCGGCAAGGTAACCCAAGTGACCGCCACTGGCATGCATGACAATATGGACTACACCCCCTTTGAGGGTTGGCAATTGCAGGGTTGGCCTGTCAGCGTGATCAACCGGGGGCGCATGATCGTCGATGGCGGGGAGCTGAAAGCCAAACCGGGCGATGGTCAGTTTCTGGCGCGCAAACCATTTGATTCCACGGGCTTCTTGCCGCCCCGTGCGCCCGAGATGCACGCGGACACCAATTTCGGCGCACATCTTTTCTAAGGGCTCTCACGATGAAACGTATCCTGGTCATCAACCCAAACTCGAACCAAGCTGTCACGGATGGTCTGGCCGCCGCGCTCGCCCCCCTCGCGATTCCGGGCAGGGTCACGATTGAATGCGCAACACTGACAGAGGGCCCCTTTGGCATCGAAACACAGCTTCACGCGGATTCAGTATTGCTGCCCCTCCGGGAGATGATCCTGCGCCGCGACGATGCCGATGCCTATGTCATCGCCTGTTATTCTGACCCCGGCTTGGCACTGTGCCGCGATGCAACACCAAAACCGGTCTATGGCATTCAGGAAAGCGGACTGTTTGCCGCCCTGCAGCGCGGCGACCGGGTTGGTGTCATTGCATTGGGGCCCAAATCTATCGCGCGCCACCTGCCCTACATCCGCGCGCTGGGACTGGAGGGGCGACTTGCGGGCGAACGCGCCTTGCACCTGACGGTTGCAGAAAGCGAAGACGACGCGGCCTTTCCGCGTGTTCTTGAGGTCGCGCGTGACCTGATCGAGATTGATATGGCCGACACCCTGTTGCTGGGCTGTGCAGGGATGGCCGGTCACAAGTTGAAGCTGTCGCAATCCACGGGCATCGCGGTCACCGAACCAACGCAAGCCGCGGTGGTCCAGGCATTGGGGTCCGTTCTGCTAAGCTAGCAGTGGGAAGGATTCTTGCTTGCACCCATGACGAGAAGCTCGAGTCTTTTGAAGCAACAGGCGATTTCTTTCCCTACGCGGACTGCATAGCGTGTCTTTTTGAAATTGATGCGTCGTCACTGTCGTTCGGATCGACCGTTTTCCTCGGCCTACCTTCCTCCACAGGGACAAAAACATGTAGACAAGGACCCCGATGCGCC
Source organism: Paracoccaceae bacterium (assembly GCA_033344815.1). NCBI lineage: Bacteria > Pseudomonadati > Pseudomonadota > Alphaproteobacteria > Rhodobacterales > Paracoccaceae > Paracoccaceae bacterium. The sequence goes on from JAWPMR010000001.1 coordinate 648,652, forward strand.
TGCCTTGGCAGAAAAGCGCGGCAACGACTGAAGAACCTTCGTCCAAAGGCACCAAAATCGGATCACATGGACATCGGAGTTGGCCGCCATATCATCCGAAATCAAACCCTGTCGCCCCTAGGTCAAGCTAATCCATGACCTTGGAAATCGGTGTCCACCCCGGTCCAGATGCAGCCAGTTCCACTGGCTGGCCAACCGCAACGGGTGCGGCCTCATATTGCCATATCTCGACCTCCGCCATGATTTGGCTGATCTCTCCCATGTCCCTAATCGCCTCGGAGGGCGTGTGTTACGCAAAAAATTGCCTTCATTGAGGAACACCGCGATCAAAGCGGAGTCGCGTTGATGTGCGGCGCCCACTTTCATGATCATCTGGCTGTGGACCATGATCCTGAACGAGCCTCGGATCACGTCAAGCAGGAGGCCTGGCTGCGCGATGCGTTAAAGCGGGTTTGGGAATAAAAACTGTCTGTCTGAGGGGCGCGCAAACTGTGGTATGCGATGAAACGGGCAGGCTTTGGTATGGCCCGCTGTACCGTTGAAAGGGTGATGCGCGACATGGGTATTAACGACGTTCAGCGCGGCAGACAGGCCAAAACCACGCACGGTCAACCTTCTGGATTCGGCCTCGTACACGGCGAACTCGCCTTTTCGCGTATCAGGATCTGGCCCGCTCTGGGTGCCCGATTTTACAGGCCTGTCGCCATGGCGCGGATTTGGCTATGTGGCTTTCGATATCGACAGTTTTGCCTACCGGATCGTTACCTGAAAGGCGGCGACGTCCCACACCCGGTTCGTCCCCGATGCTTAGGATCAGGGCAATTACGCCCGCCGCCCTGCTGAACAGCGCCTGCCCCCCTCTGATCGCGGCTGCCTGTATGTATCGATCAACTGCTTCGAAAGGCTGCGCACTGCTGTGGAGAAGCCTTGTGACGTCAGCCCTGGTGCTTCATCGAACACCGCGCTTGCCAAAACGACATTCGGTCTGTTCTGAACCAGGTCATCATTCGCGGGAGAGAATGGAAATCCAAAACCGAAATCGCCTGGTAAACGCGCAAATGGGGTTATGGGGTCAGCATATACCAAGCTAAAATGTCTCCAGCAAAACCGCAGGGGGGGCGGAGTTCAACACTTGAGCGAACGCTTGGAGTTACCCCAATACCTTTTCTCTGTTGTGGCTCGATAACCTTGCTCAGCGGAAGTTCCATCTCAGCTGCGAAGAATTTGGGGATTGAAAATCGCACCCAAAAGGATGTTTACAGCCGCTCGAGTTTTTTGCTTACGCCCGATATCCCGCAGCAAAACCCTGCGACCTTGGCAAAACCCCCTTGCCTGAAGGTCTTGCTTCGCTTTTTTCCGCCAAGCTCGGCGAGGTTTGGCAAAACTGTTTGCGACGCGCTCGAAAGATCCTTCCTCCCATCAAGAAAAATGATTGCGTTGCGCCGCTTATTGCAAGTTAGCGATTTGCCTTTTGTTATATTATAAAGTAACCTAAATGAAAGTAAGTGGAGCGTACGTGACATGGACACACAGGTTGAAAAACGACAATCCAAAGTCTTGGGTGTTCAATCCAAACACCAGGAAAATATGATGTTTGCGGGCAAATGAGAGCGCATCAACCGAGCGTTTCGCCCCGCACCATCCTACGCGCGGCTTTATTGCCCGCGGCTCAGGCGCGCGCGCGTAAACCCAGGTCAATCATGTCTTGGGTAATGTACAGTTACGCGCATCGCATCGCTGATCCATCTCTTTAAATCAACCAAACCTACCCAGCTCATGCCGAGCACGACGGCGCGCCATTTCGTCAGGCACAAACTTCTGTCTACTCCAAGTCAACCTTACATATCGCACATCACTTCGTCGAAATACATGGGTCCTGCAAATACTGCGCCATATGAAATCAAACCGAAATATCCAAAGGATTACAGAAATGAAATCACTCTCACTTCTTGCCCTGCTCTCTCTCAGCGCTTCACCGGTTCTGGGCGGCGAAACGCGCCAACTTGATGCTCATGAACACGGTGTGGGTCAGTTGGATATCGCCATTGAAGGTACGCGGATTGAAATGGCGTTGCACGCGCCCGGCGCTGACATCGTCGGTTTTGAATACGCAGCGCGCTCGGCAGAGGACAGAGCGGCCGTCGACGCCGCTGTTGCCATCCTGGCCCGGCCGCTGGATCTGTTTGTTCTTCCCGGGTCCGCCGGGTGTAGCGTGGTGGCCGCTTCGGCCGAGTTGGAAAGTGAGGCCGCTGAGCATGAAGAACACGCCGGTCACGAGGGTGAACACGGGCATGACGATCATGATGAACATGCGCACGACGATGAACACGGGCATGATGATGAACATGCGCATGAGGACCATGAGGAGGCTGCCGGGCACACCGAGTTTCATGCCGAGTATCAATTGAATTGTGCCGATCCTGCTGCCATCTCCAACATAGGTTTCGTGTATTTCGAAACATTTCCAAATGCTTTGGAGCTGGAAGTTCAAATCATAACAGAGCGGGGCGCGCAGGCGTTCGAAGTCATGAAAGATGCACCGACGCTGGATCTTCGCGGTATGTTCTGATATCCGTCCCGGCGTGCAAACCCCAACACCGATCGTAAGTCTTGACGACGTCCGTTACCGCTGGCGGGGACAGGATTCCTTTGGCCTGTCCATACCGAAAATGAGCATAAAGACCGGAGAAACGGTCTTGTTGCTCGGAGAAAGTGGTTCGGGAAAATCTACGCTTCTGTCTTTGATCTGTGGAACAATCACCGCGCAGTCAGGCACTGTATCAGTGGCCGGAACAGACATTTCCGAGTTACCTGCCGGCAAGCGCGACGGGTTTCGTGCAGAACAGATTGGCCTGATTTTTCAGCAGTTCAATTTACTGCCTTTCGCTGCTGTTTTAGATAATATCCTGCTGCCTTTGCGCTTCGCTCCGGGCCGGCGCAAGCGCGTGATGTCGCCAGATGAGGAAGCGGAACGGTTGTGCCGAGATATGGGGTTACCAGAGGAAATCATGACCATGCGTGCTGGTGAATTGAGCGTGGGACAGCAACAAAGGGTCGCGGCGGCCCGCGCCTTGATTGGCACTCCGCCGCTGATTATTGCCGACGAGCCCACCTCTTCGCTTGATGCGGCAACGCAAAGCACCTTCCTGAATTTGTTGTTCACTCAGTCGCGCGGCAATGACACGACGTTATTGATGGTCAGCCACGATGCAAGGTTGGCGGATCAGTTTGACCGCGTCCTGCAGATGAAAGACATCGCTCAGGCCGGGCACACGAGCGCATGATATTGCGGCTGGCACTTGGCTCGCTGATCGCGCGCGCTCTGACAGTTGCGATGACCATTCTGGCGATTGCCTTGTCTGTCGCGTTATTCTTGGGTGTGGAAAAAGTACGCACAGGCGCCAAAGCAAGCTTTGCGGATACAATTTCCGGCACCGATCTTATCGTTGGCGCGCGGTCCGGATCGGTACAACTTCTGCTGTATTCAGTTTTTCGAATTGGCAATGCCACCAACAACCTCAGTTGGGAAAGCTATTTAGACGTTGCGAACCGGCCAGAAGTGGATTGGATCGTCCCAATTTCACTGGGTGACAGCCACCGTCAGTTTCGCGTGATGGGCACCACAGTCGAATATTTCGAGCGTTATAAGTACCGTTCAGGCAGATCACTGGCATTGCGAGAGGGGGCTGTATTTTCAGACCTGTTTGACACTGTGATCGGCGCTGATGTTGCTGCGACGCTCGGATATGATATCGGGGATCCGATCGTGGTCTCACATGGCATTGCCTCCTTCAGCCATCATGACGACCAGCCCTTCCGCGTATCGGGTATTCTGGAAAAAACCGGCACGCCCGTGGATCGCACCGTCATCGTCGGCCTGCGCGCCATCGAGGCCATCCATGTCGATTGGCGCAGTGGTGCCAAAATTCCGGGCCAATCCACGCCCGCTGAGGCAATCCGTCAAATGGATTTGCAACCACAAGCCATAACAGCAGCCCTTATTGGCGCCAAAAGCCGCCTGCAGGTGTTTGGGTTGCAAAGGTCGATCAACGAATATCCGCTGGAACCGCTTCTCGCGATTCTGCCCGGCCTCGCGCTGCAGGAGTTATGGCAAATTGTTGGCATCGCCGAAACGGCCCTCATTGCCGTCTCAGGAATGGTGGTGGTGACCGCTCTGATTGGCATGATGGCTACGATTTTTTCCAGTTTGAACGAACGGCGCCGGGAAATGGCAATTTTTCGGGCCATGGGCGCGCGACCGCGGGTCATCGTCGGGATGCTGGTTTTGGAGGCCGCCGTCATGGCGACTGTTGGCGCGCTTTTGGGTTTCGCGCTGCTTTATGTCGCCCTTTTCGTGTCTCAGCCGATGGTGGACCGTGCCTTTGGCCTTTGGTTGCCCATCGATGCGCCAAGCATGCGCGAATTATGGGTGCTCCTCGGTGTAACCACAGCTGGCGCAATTGTGAGTTTGCTACCGGCGCTGAGGGCCTATCGAATGTCGCTCGCGGATGGTATGCTCGTGCGAAACTGAAAAGAGGGTCCCACAGATGAAAATCTCACGCCGCAGTCTTTTGACGACAGCAGCCGTCGGCGCCCTACTCCCCCGCATTGCGCGCGCTTCTGGCCCGCGGCAAATTGGATGGGATGAATTGATCCCGCCAAACGTCCCCTATTCGGAGATCATTGGCGAAGGCGAAGTCGACGAACAAAACGACTATTGGCGCCCATTGTTTGATGAAAATGCGACCAAACTGAACGATGCGCTCAACGGAGCATATATCAAAATGCCCGGGTATATCATCCCATGGGATGTGACGTCGGCAGGGATCACAAGCTTCATTCTGGTGCCCTATGTCGGGGCGTGCATTCATGTCCCGCCACCGCCGGCGAACCAACTTGTCTTTGTGACGACACAGACCCCATGGCCGAGCGACACTTTGTGGGAAGCCGTCTGGGTCACGGGCAAAATGCAACACGAATTTCTGTCCACAGAACTGGCCGACATTGGCTATACGATGCAGGCGGATGCGATGGAAGTTTTTGAATGGGATGAAAACGGATGAATCGCAGAACGCTGATGAGGGGTTTCGGGATGCTCGGCTTGATGCCCGGCACCGCTTTCGCTGATGCCTATCTTGACCTGAATTGGGCTGACCTAGTTCCCGAAGGGGAGAGCTTTATCCCCCCCTCCCTGCGCGGCGTCATTGATCACAGCTCCTCCAGCCTCATCAGCGAGCAACCCGAATCAAGCGGCCTGCGCACGGATTGGAACGGTCAAATTGTGCGTTTGCCGGGCTACATCGTGCCCATTGACTACTCTGGCACCGGTGTTACAGCCTTTATCCTGGTTCCATTTGTTGGCGCCTGTGTGCATGTTCCGCCACCGCCAGCCAATCAGCTGGTGTTTGTAACCACAGAAAAACCTTACGAAAGTTCGGGCCTGTTTGAGGCTGTCAACGTCATTGGCATGTTTGGGACTGCCTCGATGACCACGCAATTGGCAGAGATCGGATATGCGCTGTCTGCAGATGAGATCGAACCGTTTTGAAAGCTGAGTTTAAGACTGTGATCAACCGGGCGCTCACAAGGTTTTCATCCCGTCGTTAAATTGAAAGTCGTTTGCAGACCTTGCCGAACTCACAGTGCACGGACCAAATGAGATCATTTCACCACACGCTCTTTTAATATGATCTCGTCATTCCCAGCTTGTCTTCACCCGCAATATGGGTCGTTAGTTGCGTCCAATCTCATGCTCTGCTGAGGGAAAATTCGCAGCAACGTGTTGAATTTGCTGCCTGAACCCCCGCGGAGCAGATTGACCGCGTTTTGTTCGGTGGCAAATAGGTTCGAAGCGCAGTCTCAGCCGCTTGCAGAGAGTTCTTTTCGGGCATGGAGACTGAACCTTGACGAGTTGTGCCGCAGGCGAAGCTTAAAGCTGGCATCGTTGGGTCCGGACCATCCGGCGGTCCGTAAACAGTATGCGGCAAAGGCCCCCCCAACACATCGGGACTGGCGCCACCTCCCGATATGCACACCTGAACGGGCCCTTAAACACCAAGTCTTGTCCGGGCGAAAATCTAATTTACAAAGCCGCTGTGCGAGACCAGTCACGAAAGAAACTGATACGACCAGAGCGCTTGACGCCCGATACAAAAGTCAAAAATCTCGGAAAACCTTCAACGTCGATGCAGCTGGTTCATCTCGAAGTCGTAAGGACACAAGGAACCTTCAATCCCAATGTCGGACACTTTTTCCCGGACATGTGTGGAGCCTTGTTACCGACACGCGTGAAAGCGGCACGCGTGCGGCTGTCGATCTCAATGAGAACTAACGCGCGATACTGCCAGCAAAAACACGAGCCGCGTTTTCTGCGGCTCGTAACTGACATTTGACAGGTTGGCCGGCAACGCTTTTTCCGGCCGCAAGACCTTGGGCCTAACGCTTGACCAGCGTCGGCAGGCCAAAGAAGCGCGAAAAAGAAAACCCTTCGGCTCCATCTGCCTCTGCTCTTTCGGCGTGTTTGATCACAAGCGGCAGTATGAAATCAGCCATGCGTCCATGGCGCGGAATGGCCGACTCGTTAAATGGCTTGCGTTTGCTGATCAAAGAGATCGGGAAATTGGCCATCCGTGCATGTCTGGGGAAAGCGAACTTGTCGGTAGGCTTGCGTTTGCTCAACAGCGAGATCGGAAAATTGGCCATCCGCGGTCCCTTGGGCATCAATGAGTTGGTGCCCGTTTTGCCATTGATAAGATGCGGAAACGGCCAGTTTGCCATCCTTTGATGACGCGGGATCAGCGACCCGGTGTAGGGTTTTCTCTTGCTCAGCAATGGGATCGGAAAATCAGCCATCCGTGCATGACGCGGAAAGGCGAATTTGTCGGAAGGCTTGCGGTCGCTCAGCAGCGGGATGGGAAAATTGGCCATCCGCGCATGTGGTGCAATGGCAGAACCCGTGTAGGGTTTGCGGCGACTAATCAGAGGAATTGGCCAATTTGCCATATGCGCATGCCGCGGCTCGAGCAGTGACTCGGCAAAAGGCTTGCGTCGGCTGATCAGCGGGATTGGCCAATCGGCCATGTGAACGTTCGTTGCGTAAGGATCTCTGCGTCTGGACAATATTAACGGGTGGTCCTGCAATATGCTGACGCTTGGCGCCACCGGATCCTCGACATAGACCTCTTCGACCATCTCACCCAGATCTGATGCACCCATCTGTGTCATCACATCACGAGCGGTTTGCGCAACGCTCAGCGGTTTGAAGCCCGCCCGCACCAGCAGAACTGCGCCCCCCTTGGACAAGCGTTTTTGATAGGCTTTCGCGGTATCAACATCCACATCTGCGGCTGTCAGATCACCCGTGACGCCGTCTGCGTTTTCATAGAGCGCCACAATTCTCTGGGAGAACCGTCTCCGATACACCAGCTCGTTTCGTACCGCTCGGGCCTTTTCCGTGCTATCGAAATACCGTGTGATTACCTTCGTCATGACACCTCCACCGGGTTTGTGTTTGCGTTTGAATGCTCAGGACCAGGTACGCACGTCTCCGGCTGATTTCTTCGCTTTTTCATGTTTCTGACAAAAGGCATCGCCACCGCAATTGCCGATATCAAAAACACAATCTCTATTGTGAATACTACATTGTAGGGCGTTTCAGATGTGTTTCCAGACGCCCCCTGAAAACCGATGATGACATCGCGCAAAATGCCTGCCAGCGCGATTCCAATTCCGGCCGATGTCGCCTGTACCGCGCCCCATGCGCCCAAGGCCAGCCCAATGCGTTCTTTGGGCGCAGCGCGGATTGTCGCTGTCAGCGTTGCGTGGCCAAACAACCCCGCCCCTATCCCGGTCGCCAAAACCCCCATCAGGAACGCGGGGATGCCGGCCCCTTGAGAGGACAGTATGATCGCAGCAAAACCCGGCACGCCGATCGCCGCACCATAGATCCCGAACCAGGCAGGTGACCCGTTCTGAGCCAGCCCACGAGACGCAATACCAAAGCCCAACAGCGTTCCAGCCGCAAAAAGCGCCGTCAGCTTGGTTGTATTCGCAACGGAAAGACCAAGCGCCTGACCTCCGTAGGGCTCCAGCAAAACGTCCGCCATACCGAAACCAAAAGTGCCCAAGCCAATGACAATCAACAAGCGCAACATGCCTTTTGATTGCATCAGGAGTTTCCATGCATCGGAAAAATACATCGGCTCGGCCTGCTTCATCATGCGCGCGCGCTCTCTGTCACGCGGTTCCTGCTGCCACATGGCGTACATGTTCAAACCGACCGTCACAACCGCGGCCCCTTGGATCACCTGCGCCAAACGTCCCGCAGAAAAGGTTTCCAGCAGTGCACCAAAAATCAAAGCGCTGACCACCATACCAACCAACAGCATGACATACATCAAACCGACAACTTTTGGCTGGTCTTGCTCTTTGACAAGATCAGTTGCCAGAGCAAGACCAACGGTTTGCACCATATGCACGCCAGCCCCGACAAGGAGAAAAGACAGGGCGGCGGAGATGTAACCGAGCCAAAGAGGCGCGTCGGCGGCGTAGCCATAGCGCGATAGCACCAACAGCGCAAAAGGCATGATGGCAAAACCACCAAATTGGAAAAGCGTGCCCTTCCAGATATAGGGCACACGGCGCAGCCCCAGTGCAGAAACATGCACGTCGGATTTGAATCCGATCAACGTTCTGAATGGGGCAAAAATCAAGGGGAGCGCCAACATAAGCGCAACAAGAGAGGCAGGGACCGACAATTCAACGATCATCACACGGTTCAACGTGCCCACCAGCAAAACCAGTGCCATACCAACAGTGACCTGAAACAGGGACAGCCTGAGCAGGCGTCGCAGCGGCACTTCGGCTGTCGCCACATCCGCAAACGGCAGATACTTGGGGCCAAGGGCCGCCAATTTCCGCGTGGCAAAGGCGCTGTAGTCAAACATTTCTTTGATCAATTTCCGTTCATACCGCGAAACGCAGTACAAACGTCCTCAATTGAGAAACGATTGGGCCCGGCAACTGATGCTACGGGCCCGATCTTTTATTGAGTAATGACCGAGTGTGATCCGGAACCAGCTGCCGTGGCGTGAACCTCTGGCGGCTGAAGAATCGCTTTGACGGGCGTGCCATCTGACATGATGATTGTCACCTCACGCGCGTCCTGTCCCGATGGCATGACATATGTGGCTTTCGCCGCGTTCATGTCCGTGTCACTCAGGATCGCCGCAGATTGCTCCCCCGATCCCAGTTCGTTGCCTGACAGGAAGTCAGAAACCCAGGTGGTGTTGCTGAGAACCGCCACGTGAACCGCGAAGGATCCGATTGCCACAGCGCTCAGGAAGATCGGAACGCCTACGGTCGGCTTCACAACGAGCCACATCTTTGCATTATTCATGACGTGCCTCCTTTATCCGAGCCAAGGGGTCGCAAACGCGACCAGAATGTGAGCCAGTAGCGCTATTGCGCCAAAAACGCGCGTGCCATCAATAAGATAGCTATGCACCTCTTCTGCCTCGTCGAGCGTCAGGCCTGTTGGCCAAACTTTGTCGTCACTTTCCGCCATATTCCGTCCTCCGTTAATTGACGTAATCAGACGTACTCGGGAATTCATTTGCCTTTGCCCGAGAGGTCTAACCTTAAAGAACGCACACTGTACCTGACAATGTGTCACGGATTAATTACAATCACAACTGTAAATTTAACCTTACACTGCAGAAACGCGTTCACAGTTTCGAAATCCGACGATCAGAAAACGCCTTCCCGATCCATTGGGCAAGAAGTGATGAGCAAACAGGCCCTAGGTCCAATTCAGCTTCTGTGATTTGGCATGAAGGTCTCAGGCTGGAGATTCCCAAAATCGACAGATCGAACCTAAACTATTGAATTCATGTTATCCTTTAGGAGGAATTGTTCGACACTCCAGAACTCTTTGTTCGAAACTGTCGAATGCGTAATTCCAGAAGTGTAACGCCGCTCAACAAACGAAGCACATGTCCCGCGTTCGCCGTTTTGTCCGCCAAAACGCACGCCCCGCATAGCATCTCCGCTCACGCAAGTGGCGCAAAACGAGCGATTCTTGCGCTTGCGGCTGAAACTTTCAGCCCTTTTGCGGCACATGAAACTAGTCACTTTTCCTGCATATTTATGAAAAAAAGGGGATTCCTCCGTTCAAAAGCAAATTGAAGGCGGAAAAACCAACCACTTTAAGTAAAATGTCCGGAACGCGACCCGTGACATCTTTGAACCGGATTCCAAAATTTGGTTTGCCGAAAAACACGTATGCGTTGAAACTGATCCGTACAACGGAACAAAAAACTAAAAAAGGGACAGAAAATGACCACTAAACTGGTGATTGGCTTGGATGGGCAAGGGTCAGGTGACCGCGCCGTATCCTATGCCAGAGATCTGGCGGAGAGGATTGGAGACTGTGAGCTTTTGGTCGCTTATGTGATCGAATGGTCGCCGTATTCTTTTCAGACGGCAGAGGAAAACGCGCAAAGACACAAACGGCGTGAAGAAGAAATCTCGATGGCAAAGGAGCGGATTGTTGATCCTGCGGTGACCGGCCTCACCGAGGCGGGAATGAAAGCGTCGGGCATCGTGCGCCACGGCGATGTCGCCCAGACACTCAACAGCATCTGCGAAAAAGAAGGTGGGCATCAGATTATCGTGTGCCGGTCATCAGAGGGTGGTTTTGCCACACGTATTTTCGGCAGCTCGACAGCCAACCTTGTCATGAGCGCAACCGTGCCAGTCACGGTCATTGGATGAAAGGGACAAAAACCATGAAATTGTTTAACAGAGCTTTGCTCGCCGCCATGGCGACCGGAGCCGCATTGCCTGCTTTTGCGCAGGAAGCGATGTCGCTGGATGAAAAGGTAAACCAAACCTTTGCCCAGTTCACCGGCCCTTTTGTCAGCCTGATTTTCGCCCCCCTGCCCGGCACCAGTTTTCCCTGGATCGTGTTGTGGTTGGTTGTGGCGGCTTCTGTCTTCACCATCTACTTTTCGTTTGTGCAAGTGCGTTACTTTTCGCATTCGATCTCGCTTGTGAAGGGCGACTATTCTGACCCGGATGATGCCGGTGAAGTTAGTCACTTTCAGGCGCTTGCAACGGCGTTGTCCGGGACCGTTGGTCTGGGTAACATTGCCGGGGTCGCCGTCGCTGTCGGCATTGGCGGTCCAGGCGCCACTTTCTGGATGATCCTCGCGGGTCTTCTTGGAATGGCTTCCAAGTTCACAGAATGTACGCTGGGCGTGAAATATCGCAACGAATACCCGGATGGGACCGTTTCCGGTGGCCCGATGTATTACATCTCCAAGGGCTTTAAGGAACGCGGACTGCCGGGCGGTGGTGCATTGGCGATCCTGTTCTCTGTGTTCTGTATTCTGGGTGCGCTCGGGGGCGGTAACATGTTCCAGGCCAATCAGGCACATGCGCAGATCTCCGGTATTGTCGGTGACTATCCCGGTTGGATCACAGGCATCATTTTTGCCGGCGTCGTTTTTGCGGTGATCGTGGGTGGTATCAAATCCATTGCGAACGTCACAGAAAAGGTTGTTCCCTTCATGGGCATCCTCTATGTCGGCGCCGCGCTGGTCATCTTGCTGGTCAACTATGACCAGATTGGCTGGGCTTTTGGTCAGATCTTCGCAGGCGCTTTCACGGGTCTCGGAGTTGCGGGCGGATTTGTCGGCGCGTTGATCCAAGGCTTCAAACGGGCGGCGTTCTCGAACGAAGCCGGTGTTGGTTCCGCGGCCATTGCGCACTCTGCGGTGAAAACCAAAGAGCCGATCACAGAAGGTTTTGTGTCTCTGCTTGAGCCGCTCATCGATACAGTTGTGATTTGTACAATGACGGCTTTGGTCATCACCATCTCCGGTCAGTTGATCATCGACGAGGCAACAGGTCTTTATGCGCTGAACGAAGCGGGTTCCGCGATTGCCACGGTTGGCGACACCAGCGGTGTGGCTCTGACCTCTGCGGCATTTGCCTCTGGCATCAGTTGGTTCCCGTATGTACTGGCGATCGCGGTTGTGCTCTTTGCCTTCTCCACGATGATTTCGTGGTCATACTACGGGCTCAAAGCGTGGACCTATCTCTTTGGCGAAGGGAAAGCTTCTGAGCTGACATTCAAGGTCATTTTCTGCATCTTTATCGTGATCGGTGCGGCGGCAAGCCTTGGTCCTGTCATTGACTTCTCGGATGCGGCGATCTTTGCCATGGCTGTTGTGAATATCACGGCACTTTACTTCCTGATGTCGATTGTGCGGGAAGAACTGGCGTCCTATTCCGCACGCCTCAAATCTGGCGAAATCAAGAAGTTCGCTCACTAAATCACAATCCCAAGGCGGCACTACGTCGCCTTGGGACCCTCATACCAACCGTGACTTCTGCTCAGTTTGGTGTTCATATTTTCGATGCGCTGAATGGCCTCTGCAGATCAAACTTTTGCAGCGTCGCAGAAGCTTACTTGGCGTAGCCGGCAACCACCTGCAAAAGCTTGAAAGAAGTTGCGGCATCATGCTCGACGACTGCCAGAAACTCTTCCGCACCCAGTCGAAGCGCTTCCAGATCAGTCTGGGCGCGCATGCTCAAAGCACGCGGGACATTTCTGATAAGACCCAACTCTCCAACCAGGCTCCCTGGTCCAACTGTGGAGACATGGGTCTCCTCCGCCTCTGATTTAGGTTTGTACAACTCAGCTGATCCCGCAAGGATCACATATGCCCCATCGCTGGGCGCATCGTTCTGGTTGAAGATCACATCCCCTGCTGACGCCTCAAACCATTTCGCGCCAAAGGCCAGCAATCGCAATTGTTTACGACTCAGCCCGGAGAAAAGGGGTGTTCCCTCCAACGCTCGCCGTTTTCGCAATAGATCAGCCTGCGCTGCGCCGTCCTGCACGCCATTTTCTGCTGTCTGCGCCGTGATCATCCGACCTTGACGGATTTCAAGAAAGACGTCGAAGTCCTCGGAATCCTCAAATTGATCGGCAAGATGAATAATTGTGGTATCAGGCAACAGGTCGCGCAGCTTACGATAAACGTCACGCTTGGCCTCGGGATCAAGGCCACTGAACATCTGATCAAGGATCAAAATATCGGGGCGCTTGATCGCAGCCCGGCTTAATGCGAGCGGTTCGGTCAAAATGGCTGGCAAGCTTTGGCCGGATAACGACAAAGGCAGATCATACATCAAATCAAAAACGGCTGGTTTGAAACCTTCTTCTTCGAGAATGTCTGATACGATCTTGCGCAGATCATCCGCACGCGCGCCGGCACCTTCCGAGATCTTGCCATACAATGCGTTCTCGAGGACCGATAGTCCGGGAATTATCCGGTCAGCGCCCAATGGGACGTAGAGAGCACTTAATTGATCCTGAATCTTTGCAGTATTTGAACGGCGCGCCTCCAAGATGCGTTGCTGCATGTCCTCACTGAACGCCGGGCCAATTTGCTCGGCTGAAATCAAGGCCGGGATGGTCAGGAGCATGTTTCTGTCTGCATCGCCAAGTACGGTTTTGGAGGCGGAGTCGCGGGCGCGCAATACCTGGACAGAACGTTCATATAAATCTGGATCCAATCCCAGTTTTCGAAACAATGGATGCCCGGTACCATCCGCGCCAAAGGTCTGCGATAACAGATCAATGACGTCTTGGGAAACCTGCAACAGGCTTTCTTCCAAACCACATGTGCGAAAATAGTCAAACAGATCAGTATGTGCCGCAAGTTCCCTTTGCGTCATGCTCTGTCGCATCATGGCAAAAAAAAGGTTGCTGGTAACAGGAAGGGCCGGATTGTAGCGTTCAGGATCAAATCTGAAGACATGACGGTCCAGGCCCGCCGCAACAACAGCTGACCAGATTTTGGGGCGTAGTGCGATCAACCCGGCATGCAGCCTTGAACCCGTGTCGGCATCCATTTTCTGGTCCAAGGCACGTCGGTAAAGGTCCCCGCCCTGCCCGATGCTATCCAACAGCGAAACGCCCCAATCTCGTAACGCCTGATCATCCTTCAGGCCGGCAAGAGCCGGATCCAGCCATTTGGCATCGGGGGAATCGACGCTGTTGCCCGCGGCATGTGCTTCCTGACTTCTTCGCAATTCGTCCTTGGAATTTTCGCCGGTGGGGCGCTGTTTCAAGGGCATCATGACATTGTCGCCAAAGCTGCCCCTGAACAGCCCGGGGCGCTGGTTTGCCAGACCGATGCGGGCAGCGATGACCGATTGATGCAGGGATGCTAGGTTTCGATCACCAAGCGTCACCTTGCCTGACACCGGCAAGACCTCCCGGGTCAGAACTTCTGTCAAAGCGCGCCGATCCTCTTCACTTGGGGCAAGGACAGCCACCAAGTTACCTGGCTCGAACCGCGCCGTTATGCCATCCAGAACCGGGTTTCCATCTGCATCTTCCAATTTGATTTCATCCAGAATGATGGACTCGTTCAATCGCGGGATCACATCGGGTACATCGGTCATCAAATCCGCATCAATGATGCCCGACGGGGCGAATTTTTCGGTAACTGTTTCCCAACGCAGTGCCATATCCTGCGCTTGATTGTAAAAGGTCAGCAACTCTTTCCAAGGTGAGGTCAAGTCTTTGTAGGCAGCCAATGCCGCAACCAATGCGCCAAGCGAAACAGCCCCCTGTATGACCAGATATCCGCCAACAGAGAAAAAGAAGAATGGTGTAAGCTGAGCGATGAAGTTGTTGATGAACTTCATGAAAAATTTCTTTTGGTAGATTTGCAGGCGGATGTTGAAGACACGCCCCAGACGATCGCTCATCACTGCAAGCCGATGGCGCCAACCACCATGAATGCGCAAATCCGCGGCACCAGCAGCGCTCTCACCGATCAATGCCGCAAGCTGGCGCACCTCCTTGATACGCTCTTTGTTTATCAAATTGATTTGACGCTGCAGCATCGGGATTAACCAGGCCTGCAGGGGGATCAAAGCAACCGCTGCGAGCCCAAACCAGACGCTCTGCAAGAACAAGAACAACAGAATGGTGATCATCTGGCCCGCCTGCAAAACCGGCTGGGTCAGCGCGTCCCCCATCATGCCACCCATGGGTTCGGTTTCTGCGGTTATCATCGTGACCATCTCGCCTTGAGAGGTACGTCGGAAATAGGATTGCGGAAATCGAAGCATCCGCGAAATCAAACCGTACCTCAGGCGCCGCAACATCCGCTCCGACAAAACGCCTTTCATGGTGTTGATTCGCATTTTTAGCAGTCCGTGCATCAGCACACAAAGCAGAAACACGGCGCACAAAAGCATCAGAAATCCGACTTGGGTGAATTCCAGTCCCAACACATCAATGCGTGCGGATTGGGAGCCAATCGCGTCATTGATAATGCGTTTGGGCAGTTCCAGCGTCAGATACAGGAAAGGAAACAAAGTGCTGGTGAAGAGCAACAAGATCAGCTGGTCGCGCTTTGAGTACTTCCAAATAAATTGAAAGAGAGTCTTTTCGATGGTCCGCACCCCCATGCATTTCCCGGGCCATAAGCATCTACGCACCTGGACCTGACACAGCATAGCGCAACAATTAAATTAAGCGAAATCCGAATGTTACTTCTACCATGGCGCGAATTTCCGACATTCTCTTGGCCGCATCATCCAAACGGTACGGGGAGGCTAATTGCCATGTTTGCGCGTGCCAGGTTTGAACAAACCCAAGCCAAACCGGGTCTAAATCGACTGTTTGATTTGTCGACATTAAGTCGAGATCTCGCCCGATCTTTGCCGCAGTCGTCTGTCACAACAAAGCATGCAATTCAGGTGAGGATTATAAAATGTCGGATAGTCGGCGAACGGAAAATGAAGGTCGCGCGCAGTTGTTTGAATTGCTGCGGCAAAGACATCAAGCTGATATGACAACTGAACGTATGCGCAATATCCAAACCCATGACGTCACTTCAGATGCCTTGGCGGTTTTGCAACGTGCCGCTCTGACGTCGTTGCAGGCGGATCATCAGACCCACCTGCAATAGTGTTTTAAAAGAAAGCTTCCGCGTTCAAGCCGATGGTCATCGCGCCGACAACTTCGCCTGTTGCGGGGTCTGTCAAAGCGATGGAAACCTGGCCCTGGTAAGCCTGCGTGCTTTCGTCAAGTTCGATTTCATCCACGAAAATGGACCCTGCACCAGCACCGTAAGTCTTGGCGTGCTTGTCTTCATCGCCCTGCCAGTAATCCGAGGTAATGTCGCTGGCAGCAACATTCAGCCCAACGGCGTCCATGACGAAGATTTCGGTGATACGGCCACCGGATGCAGCAACCTGCTCGCTGAGGAATGCCGACAGCGGCTGGCCCATGACAGCGCTGATCAAAGGCTGGTTCGCCGCACCGACTTCAGCACGCCACTGAGTGTCCCACTCTTCAATTTGAGCGGCACTGACGCCAGAAGTTTTTGCGTTTTTAGCATTGATCGCGTCGATCACCTGCGCATCCTGCGCCCATGACATGATGTCGGATTCGACGAAGGCTTTCATAGCCGGGGGAGCATCGACGGCGTGAACAATACTTGCCGCGACCAGCAGGGGCGCGGACATAAGAAGCGTGCGGAACATATCCAGAGTCCTTTTGTTGAAATTGGTGCGCCCGAACGGCGTTACCACTGGCGGCAAAGTAGGCACGATAGTTTTAATGACAGGTAAAAGGTTACACAGGCCCACGGAAACCTGTCGCCACCACAAACTTCTCTGAACTGTCAGATCGAGAGGCAGGCGGCTTGATGTTCGCGACCTTTGTGAAGCGCTGTTTCAACAGCTTTTGCAATTCCCCTTCCGCACCGCCTGCAAGGACCTTGGCAACAAATGTGCCGCCTTCTTCCAGCACATCAAACGCAAAATATGCGGCGGCTTCACAGAGGGCGATGATCCGCAGGTGATCGGTTTGTTTGTGACCTGAACTGCTAGCAGCCATGTCAGACATGACCACGTCCGCCTTGCCATCCAGCAAACCCTTCACTTTGAGATCTGCGTCATCCTCCATGAAGTCGAGCACGTGTAACGCGCAGCCCGCAATGGGTTCCATTTCCTGCAAGTCTATCCCCAGGATTGTCCCGACTGCCTTCCCCGAGCGCTCATTCAAAGCATTGACGCGTTTGACGGCGACCTGACACCATCCCCCCGGAGCCGCCCCAAGATCCACGACACGCGCGCCCGGCACCAGAAAGCGGTATTTGTCGTCCAGTTCCATGATCTTGAAGGCCGCCCGACCGCGGTATCCTTCAGCTTTCGCACGCTTGACATAGGGATCGTTCAATTGCCGTTGCAACCACCGCGTGGAGCTGAGCTTGCGCCCCCGGGCCGACTTGACCTTCACCTTCAATTCGCGTTGGCCGCGCCCTGATGTGTTTTTGCCCGTGGGGGTCTTTCCCATCAGAACTCTCCGTCTTCCAACACGCCATCCGCGCTCATCTGGGCATATAACAGGCCTTCGCGCAAACCGCGATCCGCTACGGACAATCGATCCGTGGGCCAGCACCGCATCAATGTCTGCAAAATGGCGACCCCTGACATAATCAACGCCTGTCGATCCTGACCGATCCGCGGGTCTGCCCGCCGCCCGGCCGGTCCAAGCGCCAGATAAGACCTGATGACACGGTCGATCTCTTCGCTGGTCATATGCAACCCGTCCACTTTCGTGCGGTCATAGCGTTTGAGACCTAAATGGCTCGCAGCCACCGTCGTCACGGTGCCCGATGTACCGACAATTTGGAATTTCTCATGCGGCTGTGTGTCGTGATACGGGGCAAATCCCCCAAGGTTTTCCTCAAAGAACCAACTCATCAGTGCGAAACGCGCGGCATCGTCTTCGACATCGTTGAATTGTTCGCGCAGTGTCGCAACGCCCAACGGAACTGAAATCCAATCCACGACCCGCGCCGCCGGGACATCGGGAAGGGCTTGCTGAAACCCGCTGTTCAGCCGCATGATGGCTTTGGGTCTTTCGCGCGCGGGCACATCCTTCAGATCGATCCAAACCAATTCCGTGGAACCGCCGCCAATATCCACAACCAGAAGGTTTTCAGTGGATTTCCCAACCAGTGGCGCGCAGGAAACCACCGCCAGTTGCGCCTCTTCCTGTGGCTTGATGATATCCAGCCGCAGACCGGTTTCACGCTGCACACGCTTTATGAACTCTTCTGCGTTCAAGGCCCGTCGGCAGGCTTCTGTGGCCACAAGACGCATGCGGCGCACTTTGTTACGTCGCAGCTTTTGCTGGCAAATGCGCAATGCTTGTATGGTGCGCGTCATGGATCCGCGCGACAAACGCCCGGTCCTCTCAAGCCCCGCGCCCAATTGCACGGTTTTCGAGAAACTATCGACCACATGAAAACCTGTGCCCTTGGGTTGGGCGATTAACATGCGGCAGCTATTCGTGCCCAGATCAAGTGCAGCATAAAGCTCACCGGATCGGGGTTGAACGGGCGCGGGGCTCAGAGCCTGCTGCTTTTCGAGCGCGCCCGCACCTCTGGGACGCTTTGGCGCCATCTTGTGCGCCTTTCATTACGAGTTGGAATTAAACTAGTCTCTGGCAGGGCTTGGCGCAAGCGGCAGCATCAAATCACATCTTCTATTTGTGTGCTGAAAAAACACGGGCAGCGCGTTACGCCTTGTCAGACAAGGCACGCGGCATTTCGCGAGTACCCCAACTGATGTTTCTTGAGGTTCATCTTGGATTAGGTTGCGTGCTTTGCGTCGCGGAAAGATGTTGTTTTGTCGAAAACCGGCCTCGAAATCAGATTTGATGTCGTTAGACAGTTTGGAACGGATCAAAGGGAATCAGTTCATGCCAGACGTCACGATTGTATATTGGCGCGATATTCCGGCGCAGGTCATTGTTGGCAAGGGCCGCCGGGGCTCCAAACGCCCCCTGCCCGAACGGTTTGAGCAGGCGATTGATCGCGCAGCCATGAAGGTTGGCGCGGAGGACACGGATGCTTATCTTGCAGAGTGGCGCAAGGCAGCCCCTTTTTCCGTAGAAGGCGATGCTGAAGCTGTCGCAGATGCGCAAGCCGCGCGACTGGATGCAGAATATGACCGCGAGCGCATCAAGGCGCTGATCAACAACGATGGCTGGGCCTGACCCTGACCAGACTATTCGACACCCTTTTATCCCGAAAGGACCACCTGATGGCCTTGTTGAGTTTCAAAAAGAAAGACGCAGCCCCCGCCACGCCCGCCGACCCTGTGGTCGAAGCATTTTTGCGTGACTATTCCATTGAGGTGATGCCGCGCACCGCAGAGAAGGTCGAAAACTTCCGCGACCTGCTCCCCGACGGCACACGGGTCTACGTCGCCCATATTGAGGGGACGCCAATTGAAGACATGGTGGCCACGGCAAAACGCCTGAATGCGGATGGTTTTCCCGTCATGCCGCATTTTCCGGCGCGAATCATAAAGGACAAAGCCACGCTTGCCGATTGGATTGCGCGCTATCAAGGCGAAGCGGATGTCAAGCAGGCGCTGTTGCTGGCGGGGGGCGTTGAAACACCGCACGGTGATTTCGACAGTTCGATGCAATTGATGGAAACCGGTCTCTTTGACCAAGCCGGTTTTGAGCGCCTGCACGTTGCCGGGCATCCCGAAGGCAATCGCGACATTGATTCTGATGGGTCCATGCAAAATGTGACTGCCGCATTGCAATGGAAAAATGACTTCCAGAGCCGTACGGATGCGAAAATGGCAATTGCGACGCAGTTTGCCTTCGACGCAAAACCCATCATTGCCTGGGCGGATAATCTGGCGGCGGAAGGCATCACCCTGCCCGTTCACATAGGTATTGCGGGGCCCGCCAAGCTGCAAACACTGATCAAGTTCGCCATTGCCTGCGGTGTGGGACCCTCTCTCAAAGTTCTGCAAAAGCGGGCGATGGACGTAACCAAGCTGTTGATGCCCTATGAACCTTGGGATGTCGTGGCACAACTTGCCGCGCATAAAGCCGCCAATCCGGACTTCAACATCAGCAATGTGCATTTCTTCCCGCTTGGCGGGATCAAGACCAACGCCACATGGGCCACCGACAACGGGGGGCCTGACGCCGCCCCTGCAAATGCCTGATCCAAGGACTGCTTCATGACCAAGACCATCGTCGAATCAAAATCCAAGACCGCCATCATCGGTTTTGATCAGCCGTTCTGCGTGATCGGAGAACGGATCAATCCCACGGGTCGCAAAAAGCTCGCGATGGAACTCGAGGCGGGGGATTTTTCCACCGTTGAGGCGGACGCGGTGGCGCAGGTCGCCGCTGGTGCCACGGTGCTCGACATAAATTCGGGAGCGGTTTTCACCAACAAGATGGCCCAAGACAAACGCTACGCGGATAATAACTTTGTGGAACCACCCTTGATGAAGGAACTGGTTGAACGTGTGCAAGCCATCGTCGATGTGCCGCTGTGCATCGATAGCTCCGTGCCTGGTGCGCTGGAATCAGGTTTGGCCGCCGCTGAGGGTCGGCCCCTTCTGAACTCTGTCACCGGCGAAGAAGAGCGGCTGGAGCTGGTATTGCCGCTTGTCAAAAAATACAATGTCCCTGTGGTTGCGATTTCCAATGATGATACCGGGATTTCCGAAGATCCTGATGTGCGGTTTGCAGTAGCCAAGAAAATCGTCGAACGCGCGGCGGATTTTGGCATCCCTGCTCATGACATTGTTGTTGACCCGCTTGTTATGCCGATTGGCGCCATGGCAACTGCTGGCCATCAAGTCTTTACTCTGGTTCGACGGCTACGCGAAGAACTGGGCGTCAACACGACATGTGGCGCATCCAACATCTCCTTTGGACTGCCAAATCGACACGGGATCAACAATGCCTTTCTGCCTATGGCCATGGGCGCTGGCATGACATCAGCAATCATGAATCCGGTTGCTCTGCCAGTGCCCGTCGCCAGAATAGAGGCCAAGAAACTTGAATTGCAGGCCGCTGGCGTGGTCTTCCCGGAGGAAATGGATCTGGAGCTGTTTTGCCAGTTGACCGGTTTGGGCTCCACGAAATCACGACCCGGCAAGGAAATGGAAGCCATTCGAGCGGCCAATTTCCTGACCAATAATGACCCCCATGGCGGGGCGTGGATCGCCTTCAACAAAGAAGCGCCCAAACCCGGTCAGGAAGGGCGTGGACGCGCCGCGCGAACCGGCGGGCGCCGCAGACGCGCTTAACCGCTAAAAAGCTTTGTAAATTTACCCAGCCCCAATGCGCAAGCCTTGGGGTTTTTCTTGTGGTTAGAGGCCGCAAAACCAAGAAAACCAGGCCCTTGCAGGCGATCGGCAAAAAGTTCTCGGCTAGTAACGCTGTCTTAACGGACTGCGCTCTACAACCTCTCTTATTCAATTAGGCAGCCGATGTGGAGAGAGCGATGCACCTGCAAAGATCTTGTTATTTAAGGGCGGCATTATGAGTGATCCAATCACCCTCGCTCCCCGTCTCGATTTACCTGCGGCTTCCGCTTTGATGACCACTCTGAAGGATCACAAAGATGGCGACCTTATTATGGATTTGTCCGAGGTAAGCCATCTTGGTGCGTTGTGCCTGCAAGTCATGATCGCGGCTGCAACAACCGCTGTCGCGGCCGGACGCTCCGTTTCTGTGTTGAACGCGTCAGACCGCGTGATTGATCAATTGCGTGTCATGGGCATGACACCTGAAGCCATCGCAAGGGGGCGTGTATAAAAATGGAAATTCTGGCCGTGGACGACAGTCGAACAATGCGTGACATGATCCGCCTGGCATTGCTGCCTGCAGGCTTTAATGTTCATACAGCCGATGATGGCGTGCATGGCATTGAAGTGCTTGATGGCATCGAACCTGATGCGATTATCACAGACATCAATATGCCGCGTATGGACGGTTTTGGCTTTATTGACGCAGTCAGAGGACAAGACAAGCATCGCGCTACACCGATTTTAGTTCTGACCACCGAAGCTGCGCCCGAATTGAAAGCGCGTGCTCGCAGCGCCGGTGCGACCGGCTGGATTGTTAAACCATTTGACCCATCCAAGCTGATCAAAGCTTTGCAAATGGTCGCAGGATAAGAGGCTCGTATGACTGACTCCAATGACCCAATGGCAGAAATCCGAGCGTCATTCTTCATCGAATGCGAGGAACTGCTAGAAGCACTGCAAGACGGCTTGCAATCGCTCGACGATGGCGATGAAGATCCGGAAACCATCAATGTCGTGTTTAGAGCCGTGCACTCGATTAAGGGCGGCGCCGGGGCGTTTGGCCTGGAAGCTCTTGTGCGATTTGCGCATCGTTTCGAAACGGTTCTTGACGAGGTGCGCGCCGGTCGCATGACGCCAGATTTGGAAGCATTGAAAATTTTCTTCCAATGTGCGGACCACCTGTCAGACCTTGTACGCGCTTGCCGCGACGATTTGGCCCTGCCAGAAGAAAAAACAGCTACTCTGCTGACCGCGCTTGGCGGACTACTTGGCGATGCGGGTGTTGAAGAAGAAGAGGAAGTCGAAGACGAGAACATCGATTTCCAACCAGCCACAGTATCTTTGGACTTGGACTTTGGCGGGGATACCGATGACGATGACTTGCCAGGTTTGCCAGCGTTGGAAGACTTGCCGCCGCCTGTGGGTACTGGATACCGCATTACCTTTAGGCCCGACAATGAATTGTTCGAGACAGGCAATGAGCCTTTCCACATGCTGCGCTCTATTGATGAGATGGGTGAGTGCGAGGTCACATGTCACTTGGACAAATTACCCGACTTAAACGATATATCGTCAGAGCACTCTTATCTCGCCTGGACGATTGATTTGCACGCCGATGTCGAAGAGGCGGAGATCTCCGCCGCTTTCGAGTTTGTCGAGGGGCTTTGCACCTTGGAAATTGAGAAATTAGACAGTCTTGTATCACAGGGTGAGGATCAGGCTGAAACCGACGAGTCCTCACTCTCGCTGAAAGATGAGATGCCCGAAGCAGTTTCTGCATCAACGGAGACAACTGCTGCAAAAGATGGGGTGGGTGATTTAGACATCGAAGTTGCTCGCGAAGCAACTCCCGAAATCACTAGTACTTCTGATACACAAAATTCTGCTGCGGCAGCCCCACCGGCGGTAACGCCCTCACCTGATCAAGCAAACAAGAGCGCACCTTCTTCAAAACAGGCTGCATCTGCCACTGCAGCAAAGTCTGTAGTGCGGGTAGATCTTGATCGCATTGAAAGATTGGTAAACTTGGTTGGCGAGCTTGTGATTAACCAAGCGATGCTTTCGCAGAGCCTCGAAAGCTCCGGGCTATCGCCGCATTCGGATGCCATGAACGGTTTGGAAGAATTTCAACGTCTTACGCGTGATATTCAAGACAGTGTGATGATGATCCGCGCGCAACCAGTGAAGTCTCTTTTCCAACGCATGTCCCGAATTATTCGCGAAGCATCCGCAGCAGTCGGCAAGGACGTCCGTCTTCATACTGATGGAGAAGGCACAGAAGTCGATAAAACTGTTATTGAGCGCCTGGCCGACCCTCTGACTCATATGATCCGAAATGCAGTTGATCACGGCCTAGAAGGTCCTGAAGACCGAATTGCTGCGGGCAAACCAGAACAAGGCCGCGTAAACCTAAGCGCAGCACATCGATCAGGCCGAGTGGTCATCGAAGTGTCTGATGACGGTGGCGGGATTAATCGTCCCAAAGTCCTGCAAATCGCAATTGACAAGGGTTTGGTCCCGCCAGATGCCTCACTATCAGACTCCGAGATCGACAACCTACTATTCTTGCCGGGTTTCTCTACCGCGACAGTCGTATCGGATCTTTCTGGACGGGGCGTCGGCATGGATGTTGTCAGGACTTCTATCCAGGCATTGGGTGGTAGAATAACAATATCCTCAACGCCAGGTGAAGGCACGACATTCTCGATTTCACTACCTTTAACGCTTGCCGTCTTGGATGGTATGGTAGTGCAAGTTGCTGATGAAACACTGGTCTTACCACTGAACGTCGTTATCGAGACACTGACTCTGTCGAATGAAGACGTCGAAATGGTGCGTCCTGGCGCGAATGTTGTTCGTGTACGCAGCGGTTTTGTCCCATTGTTCGATTTGGGCAAGGAATTAGGCTATCGCCAACCGGTTGTGGACTATGAAGGTTCCGTGGTCTTGCTCATCGCACATGAGGATGACAGCCACGCTGCTCTAATCATAGATAGCATTCAAGATCAAAGGCAGGTTGTGATTAAAGGGCTGGATGACAGTTTCTATCGAGCGCCAGGTATTGCTGCCGCGACAATCCTAGGAGATGGGCAGATAGCATTAATCCTTGATACCTCTGACATTATTTCCAACGCAATCGGCGCCTCGGGAAACACACCCGCTCAGACTCTAGGAGGAGCATCGGCATGAACGATAAAGAATCCCCTGCCACCATTGAACTGCTGACCTTTCAACTCGCTGATCAGGAATACTCACTGGACATTATGTCAGTTCGAGAAATCCGGGGTTGGACTCGTACAACGCCGTTACCACACGCGCCTTCATACATGAAAGGTGTTATTAACCTTCGTGGGACTGTACTGCCTGTCATGGATCTATCCGAGCGACTTGGATTAGAACCGCAAAAACAAACTGACCGTAACGTGATTATTGTCGTCAACCATGATGATGTGATGACCGGCTTATTGGTTGATGCAGTTTCGGACATTATTGCGTTGACGGCAGACGATCTACAGCCCCCACCGGAAATGCAACCAGGATCGACGTCAAATGTTGTCAGTTCACTGACTCTGATCGACGAGCGAATGATCCGTGTACTTGATCTCAGTTCAATAGTTTTGTCGGTGCAAAGCAGTGCCGCATGATGAATAACCTGACATCAGAAACTGGTATTGACCCTGATAGCTTTAAAGCCATCGCTGAGTTGGCTTACCGTGAAAGCGGGCTGATATTGGCCGTTGAAAAAACTTCTATGATTCAATCCCGCCTGCGTCATAGACTGAAAGCTCTCAGCCTCTCGAACTTTTCCGAGTACAGCACTTTAGTATGCTCTGACAGTGGTTTTGACGAGCGTCGGCATATGATTTCGGCACTGACCACAAACGTGTCTCATTTCTTTCGAGAGAAACATCATTTTGATATACTTGAGGAGCAATTGCGCTCTACGTTGCTTCCAAAATTGAAAGCTGGCGGTTCGGTAAGGATTTGGTCGGCCGGCTGTTCCAACGGTCAAGAAGCCATGTCAATCGCAATGACCCTTTTGGAAATCGAACCCGAGATCGAAAAACTTAACGTAAAGGTATTGGCAACAGACATAGATGCGCAGGTTGTAAGTTTTGCAGCCGACGCTTGCTATCCTGAGCGCTTGACGTCAGGAATACCTACTGCGCTGTCACATAAGTACTTTGACCAAAAAGATAGCGGTGGCGAACGTTTTTTCTGTGCATCTAATTCGCTAAAAAGTTTGATTTCTTATCGGGAGTTGAACTTGTTGAACGAATGGCCAATGCGCCAGCAAATGGACGTTATCTTTTGCCGAAACGTGGTAATTTATTTCGACCAGAAAACTCAAAACAAATTGTGGCCCCGCTTTCGTCAATTGCTAACGCGGGAAGGATTTCTATTTCTTGGCCATTCCGAACGTATTCCTGAGCCACAAGACGCCGGATTTCAAACCTACGGGCCAACAACCTACAAACCAGCCGCTTAAGTTACGTCAAAGCCGCCCAAACTGAAGGAAAAAAAGTATGTCACTGCGTGATCAATTGCGCATCATGGTTGTAGATGATATGTCCACCAGCCGTGGGCTAATAACGCAAGCCTTGGATGCATTTGGGATCAGAAACGTCGCTACGGCCGAAAACGGCGTCGACGCGCTGAAAGCGCTGGCGACGAGCCCTGTCCATCTTGTAATTTCCGACTACAATATGCCGCAGATGGATGGCCTACAACTGCTCCATCAATTGAGGGCGTCACCGAAAACAAAAGGCGTCGGGTTTATACTCATAACAGGGCGAGCTGAACAACAAATCGTGGACCATGGCAAAAAACTGGGTATGAATAACTATTTAAAAAAACCTTTTGAGCAAGATGGGCTTCGTAATTGCATTGAAGCTGTGGTTGGGCGTCTTTGACCATGACTGGGGAAACTGAGGCTATCCTCGCCGAAGACATACTGTTGCGTGTAGCAAGCTATATGGATAGCTTGGCGGGCCATGTTTTTGATATTGAGGAAACTCTTGGAGATACGGTTTCGACCCAGCTGGCTGGTGATCACGTCGCCATACAGAATTTGCAAGTTTTGGATTTCTTACGACAATCTTTAGAAGACTTAGCGATGATGGCGCTAATTCTTAGGGATCCCAAAACACGGCCGTTCACCGATGAAACAATTAAAAAAGCTGGAAACAGACTTAAACTTAAAGCTACTCGCAATTTACTGGACGGTACTACAGCTGGCGAATCAAAAGTAAACTTAGACAACCTTGGAGAATTAGATCTATTTTGATCTCTACGATGATTATTTCAAACTGAGAACCTTAGATCAACCGTCATTGCTGCCTTGTCAGCCTTCCAGTCGGATGTATTGCGCTCTAGCTATGGCGCTAATTATTGACGCTTTAGTCCTAACTACGATTGATCTATCTGAAGCGCGTACGGTTTGCTGGAGGCTCTGACTGATGAGTAGGATAGAGCATCCTGATTAAGACACCGAACAAATACACACCGGAAGTGCACGAAGGTGCTGTGCAGATGGTTTTGAATTGCGAAGGGTAGCATGAGAGCTGTTGGGCTGCGATTGTATCCCTGTCGTCGAAGATTGGATTTGCGCCGCAAACGCTGAACGACGGGGTCAAGAAGGTCGCGGTTGATACTGGCCAGCGAGATTGAGGAGCCCCACTTGAGTGGTTCAATTGAAAGTTAGTGCATGATTGGCCTTTGGTCCATCGGTACAATGGCCTCTAGCGCCGGTGTGCGGTAGCCCAGAGCACTGTTAGGTCGTTTGGTGTTGTAATGTTTCCTCAAGCTATTAATGATTATTTGAGCTTCGCGCAACGAGTAGAAAATCTCGTCGTTCAGCAATTCATCCCGCATCCCTCGGTTGAAGCGCTCGCAATATCCGTTCTCCCAAGGTGAGCCAGGCTCGATGTATACAGTCTTCACTTTGACCGCCTTGATCCAATCCCTGACGGCCTCGGTGATGAACTCAGGGTCATTGTTCGACCTGATGTAGCTGGGAACGCCACGCAGGATGAACAAGTCCGTCAGAGCGTCGATAACCTCACTCGAGTTGAGCTTTCATTTCACACGGATTGCACGCGCCCATTGTCCTCGGACCAATGGCGGACTAAGTCACATCATTGCTGGCGATGCTCGCCCAGAATGTTCCGTGTTCTGAATGCCCGACCATCATCCGTGCGATGGTGTACAAAGTCGTGCGACCACACGTGATTGCGATACTCAGGGCACTGCCAGATTAGTCTTCGATGCTTTGGAGCAGGCCCTTCATCAACGCTGGCCGGCGCAAGGCCAATTGGTGTATCACTCGGACCGTGGGTCGCAATACCTGTCTATCAAGGAGACCGAAAGGCTGGCAGAGGCTAAGATCGCACCGCCTGTCAGCCGCGCCAAGGAGTTCCAAAACAACCTTCTGGCCAAAACGACCAACGGCTTGTTCAAGACCGAGGTCATTCACAAATGCAGGCCATGGCGCTGCATTGAAGCGGTGGCTACGCCAACCTCCAACGGGTCGATTGGTTCAACAACCGACACCTGCTCGAGCCTATCGGGACCATCCTGCCAGCCAAAGCCGAGGCAAACTTTTACGCCGCTCCGGAAAGATCAGACATGGCAGCGCAACTCAGACAAATCAACTTCCGACAGACAAACACGGCGCGGGTCAAAAGCCGATGCTGTACGGCTTTCTTCACTTGGTCGCCATTGTGGAATGGGACACGCATGCACTAGGTAAAAGCGATAACTGCTGAGATGTTAGCACGCTCCATAGCGTAGTGCTGGTGTGTTGAACGACGTTGATCTGGCGGCCCAAAGGCAGCTTACATACAAATTTCGCCATCACAGGAAAGAGTTTCTCAAACGTGACAGTAATCTCGTCGGTCTTGTACATTTATTTGCCAGTCTTGAACTCGCCTTCTCCGAGCCCTAAACGCCAAAAAGGTTAAAGCGCAAGGCGAAAAGTTCTGTTTTAATTGCATTAATACAGGCAACCAATGCACAATAGTGGGGTCACCAGAGTCGGCCTTTATGCTGTTGGTCAAACCAGCGCATCACTATTTGAGGTTGTGTCGATGGAACGTTAATTTATCATCGCAAACTAGTTATGCCAGAAAAACCTCCGCCTTCAAAAGCGCGTAATGTTCCCATTCGAGTTGTTTAAAAATCCGCTGATCCTTGCACGTGGGACATTTTACTATCATGCAGAGACTTTGAAAATGGCAATCCTGACACGCAACAAAACATTGCGCATCTGAATTGCCGTCGCAGTTTCGCTCAATGTGCAATTGCGGTATCGGAATTGTCGTTCCGCGAGGCAATACTGGCGGCTGCGGCAGCTTCCTCTGCTTCTTGATCCCATTCAATGGCTTCCGGCGTGCGTACTAGGGCATGCTCTAAGACCTCGGACGCGTGGCGGACGGGAATAATTTTCAAGTTGGATTTCACATTATCTGGTATTTCAACTAGATCTTTAGCGTTTTCTTCCGGAATAAGGACGGTAGTGATGCCCCCGCGAAGTGCTGCCAACAGCTTCTCTTTCAAACCCCCAATAGGCATCGCATTTCCGCGCAAGGACACTTCGCCTGTCATCGCGATATCTTTGCGCACCGGAATCTGCGTGAGTACAGACACTATAGAAGTGACCATCGCCAATCCAGCACTTGGACCGTCTTTCGGCGTGGCCCCGTCAGGCACATGAACGTGTATATCGATTTTGTCGAACTTCGGTGGCTTAACGCCGATTTTGGGGCTAATGGAACGTACGTAACTCGACGCTGCATCAATCGACTCTTTCATAACGTCGCCAAGCTTTCCAGTGGTCTTCATTCGCCCTTTACCCGGCA
Source organism: Paracoccaceae bacterium (assembly GCA_033344815.1). Lineage (NCBI taxonomy): Bacteria > Pseudomonadati > Pseudomonadota > Alphaproteobacteria > Rhodobacterales > Paracoccaceae > Paracoccaceae bacterium. The sequence continues at coordinate 677,688 of JAWPMR010000001.1, forward strand.
ATCGAAGTGCTTCGATACTTAGAAGCTCCCCCCCAACAGATGTATAGGCTAGACCCGTGACAACACCAATTTGGTCCTCCTTTTCAGCAAGACCGTACCGAAATTTCTTCACTCCGAGGAAATCGTCAATATTTTCATCAGTTACAGTTACTGTTTCAGCTTGCTTTTTTACAATTCTGGTCAATGATTTACGCGCAACTTTTGCGATCTCGCGTTCTAGATTTCGCACACCCGCCTCACGCGTGTACGTCCTGATCATTTCTGTGATCGCCGAGTCTTCAAGTACGAATTCCTTCGCTTTGAGCCCGTGGTTTTTGATTTGTTTTGGCACAAGGTGTTGACGCGCGATTTCACGCTTTTCGTCTTCCGTGTAGCCCGCAAGCGGTATGATTTCCATGCGATCCAGTAACGGGCCGGGCATATTGTAACTATTTGATGTTGTCAGGAACATCACGTTTGACAGGTCGTATTCCACTTCCAGATAATGATCCACAAAAGTAGAGTTCTGTTCAGGGTCAAGTACTTCAAGCATTGCCGACGCAGGATCCCCGCGGAAATCCTGACCCATTTTATCAATCTCATCGAGTAGAATAAGCGGATTGGTGGTTTTCGCCTTTTTCAACGCTTGAATGATTTTTCCTGGCATAGATCCAATGTAAGTCCGGCGGTGTCCACGAATTTCGGATTCATCCCGAACGCCCCCTAAACTGATGCGAATGAACTCACGCCCCGTCGCCTTGGCGACAGATTTTCCAAGTGACGTTTTACCAACACCAGGCGGTCCAACCAGGCACATGATCGGACCCTTGAGCTTGGCAGAGCGTTGCTGCACGGCCAAATATTCAACAATCCGCTCCTTGACCTTGTCGAGACCGTAGTGATCGTCATCAAGCACTTTCTGAGCGCGTCCCAAGTCTTTCTTCGTGCGCGATTTCACACCCCACGGGATGGATAACATCCAATCCAGATAATTGCGCACAACGGTTGCTTCAGCGGACATTGGGCTCATGTTCTTGAGCTTTTTTATCTCGGCGTCAGCCTTCTCCCGCGCTTCCTTGCTCAGCTTAGTTTCGGCAATTTTTGCCTCAAGTTCAGCAACTTCGTTCTTGCCGTCCTCACCATCCCCCAGTTCCTGTTGAATCGCCTTCATCTGTTCATTCAGATAGTATTCGCGTTGCGTCCGTTCCATCTGGGACTTAACACGCGTTTTTATCTTCTTTTCGACTTGTAAAACGGACATCTCGCCCTGCATCAAGCCATATACTTTTTCCAAACGCTCAGACACACTAAGAGTTTCAAGGAGATCTTGCTTCTGGTTGACTTCAATTCCAAGGTGACCAGCAACTAAATCAGCAAGCTTTGCTGGCTCGGATGACTCGCCGACGGCCGCCAGCGCCTCCTCCGGAACATTCTTTTTTACTTTGGCATAACGTTCGAATTCATCCGATACCGTGCGCAGCAGTGCTTCAGTCGTCGCAACATCGCCCGGCATCTCAGTCAGATATTCGGCTCTTGCTTCGAAAAAGCTTTCATTTTCAAGGTATTCAGTTATGCGGACGCGCGCTTGTCCTTCCACCAACACTTTTACAGTGCCATCAGGCAGCTTCAGCAATTGCAACACATTCGCCAACACTCCGGCTTTGTAGATGCCATCGCTATCGGGGTCATCGACACCGGGATCAATCTGGCTGGATAACAAAATCTGTTTGTCATCCGCCATGACTTCTTCCAATGCGCGCACGGATTTTTCGCGCCCGACAAAAAGGGGCACGATCATATGGGGAAAAACCACAATGTCGCGCAAAGGTAGTACTGGGTAGGAGGCGTTCAGAGGCTCTTGCATGCTCTTTCCTTGTTGTTGGCAAGATGGTTCTGGTCCCGCTCAGGCAGCAACACTCGACCATCTCCAGGCTCGGAAGACTCAGGTGGGGCGAACCACACCCGAAATCAACCTCGCCGGTGTATTTGTTGACCACAGCATGGCTACTGCAGGTCAGAATCACAAGCCTTCAAATCACGCAAGTCCTCAATGAGGTCGATCTAATTTACATGCAATCTATCGGTTAAAGAAACTGATAGAGATGAAACGCGCGTGGACAGCACTTTGACTTCATCAGCAATTACATTGAATCCTTTGCCGGCATCGCCCGCCCGTGCCGCCACAATGGAAGCGTTCGTTGCGACCATGTTTATGACCCGCCCGATCTTTCCGATCTCCATGGCAATGGTATTGACGCGATCCAACGCATCCACCTTGCCTTTGTCATTCAATTCAAGAAAGAAGACGCGCAGTTCGTCGCTGAACGCATTGACGCCCTTGGCAATTCGCGTGCAGCAAAGATCATACATCGTTGGACTTGGTCGAAAGCCCTTGATTTCTCCATCCGCGACAGAGCACCGGTCGGTGATCCGCACCAGTTCTTCAAGAGCAACCACAAGTTCACCAAGCGTATCTGACAAGGACTCCGGCAGATCCAGCTCATGCGTGGTCAGGAAATAGGATTGAAAATCCTTTGCCGCATCGTACCCTTCGCGCAACTTGCTCTTGGCATCTAGAAAATCTTCCGCCGTGACATTGCTTTCTTCGTCGTTGCTCAGTTCCATGTTGTAGATGAGAATTTGCATCGCGGCCAAACGCGTCGGCGCTATTTTCGTCTGCGTTTCATGCAGTGTATAGTCCAACGAGGGACCTTTTACTGTTTCATCGGTCTTCATTTTAGGGGGCATCCGGCCAACTCCGTTAATACACCCTCTCTCTAGTCGGCTTGAAGTTAAACTTGCGTTAAACCGAGGCGGTTTTGGCGGAAAAATCCCAGACGAATTCTCTCTAAATAGGCTTAATATCGCCCTCGGCTCGACATTGATGAAACCCGCTTTGCCAATCATCAAAGCGCTCCAAACTGATCGCAGCACGCATTTCCGCCATAAGATCCTGATAGTACCTCAGATTATGCCAGGTCAGCAGCATAGACGAGATGATCTCCTGGCTTCGAAAGACGTGATGCAAATAAGCGCGGCTGTAATTCTGGCAAGCAGGGCAACCACATTTTTCATCCAAAGGGCGCGGATCATCAGCATGGCGCGCGTTTTTGATATTGACGACACCGCGGCGAGTGAAAACCTGACCCGTGCGCCCGGAACGGCTCGGCAAAACGCAGTCCATCATGTCAATGCCCCGCGCCACCGCACCGACAATATCGTCAGGCTTGCCAACGCCCATCAAATAACGGGGTTTATCTTTGGGCAACATATCGGGTGCAAAATCCAGAACGCCGAACATGGCCGCCTGCCCCTCGCCCACGGCGAGCCCGCCCAGCGCATAGCCGTCAAATCCGATGTCGACCAAAGCCTGCGCACTCTCTGCTCGAAAATCACGCTCCAAACCACCCTGCTGAATGCCAAACAGCGCATGCCCCGGCCGGTCGCCAAATGCATCGCGCGATCTTTGCGCCCATCGCATCGACAGGCGCATGCTTTCCGCAATGGTGTCGCGGGTCGCGGGCAGTGCGGGACACTCATCAAAACACATCACAATATCGGACCCTAACAAGCGCTGGATCTCCATCGACCGCTCGGGCGTGATTTCGTGCTTGGACCCGTCAATGTGGCTTTTGAAGGTCACGCCCTTTTCGGTCAGCTTGCGCAAAGCCGCCAAACTCATGACCTGAAATCCGCCCGAGTCCGTCAGGATGGGCCGCTCCCAATTCATGAATTTGTGCAATCCGCCCAAGCGATCAATCCGCTCCGCCGTCGGGCGCAGCATCAGATGATAGGTATTGCCCAGCAATATATCGGCACCGGTTTCACGTACCGATCCGGGCATCATCGCCTTGACCGTGGCCGCCGTGCCAACCGGCATGAAAGCGGGCGTGCGAATATCCCCGCGCGGCGTCGCAATCACCCCGGTGCGGGCCTTGCCATCTGTGGCCTGTAAATCAAACGAAAAACTCATGTCGCCCCTTTGGCGCAATTGGCCGGGATTTCCAAGCCTCTTGATTGCAATGCCCCGCTTCGCCACAGTGAAACAATTGAAGCCAAGGCCATTTAATGACCGATCAGGACCACCTCGACCGCATCAACGCGCTCACCCACAACGCACGCTCCACATGGTTCGCGTTGCTGGCAGCCCTTGTATTTGTCGGCATCACGCTCATGGGCGTGGAGCACATCGATTTCTACGGCGTCGACCGCGCCACGCAACTGCCCTTGGTCAATGTGGAGGTGCCGACGCGGTACTTCTTCGTGGCGGCGCCAATCCTGATTGCGGCGATCTACGGCTACTTTCACCTCTACCTGATCCGCCTCTGGGACGCGCTGGGGGCGGCCCCTGCCCGTATCAACGGCATCCGGCTGGGCGATGCGGTAACCCCCTGGCTGGTCACGGACGCCGCCCTGCACTTTCGCCGCCGGATGCGCCGTGACAATTCCACGACGCCCCGCACGCTGGAAGGGGGCGCGATGCTGCTGAATTTCCTGCTCGCCTGGGGCTTCGGGCTGATCATCCTCTATTTCACCTGGCAGCTTTCAATGCCCGCGCGCACCTTCTGGATGACCGCGATTGCCGCGATCTGTTTTGCCGCCTCGATCATCACCGGTGCCTCCAGCATTGCCATGATGGCCCGCCGCATGCGCCGCCCGGCGGGAAGCGCGCCGCCTGCGCTCTGGGCGACCGGCGGTCAGGTGTTGGGCCTCCTCATCGGTGGGGTGGCTCTGCTCTGGACCAGCCATCAGCAGACCGAAGGGCCCATCACACGCTTGGCGCACCTCGATCTGTCCGGCGAAAATATCGTGGAACGTCCGGCCGGGTGGCTGAGCCACGGTGACGCGCGCGCAGAGTTTCGCGCGGACTGGTGCAGACGCGAGGCTGTGGAAGACTGTAGCGATCTGGGGACTCGCGAAGCAGCTTTTGCCGCTGAATTCGAGCGCCGACGTGACGCAGCCATCGCCGATATGCGCCGCCCCGACTGGCATGTGCCATCTGGACGACCAACGGACATGGATTTTCGAAACGCCATTCTGGCGAACAGTTTTCTCACGGGGGCGAACCTCAGCGAGGCGCAGATGGAGGGGGCGTTCCTCTGGGGCGCGCAGATGGAGGGGGCGTTCCTCTGGGGCGCGCAGATGGAGGGGGCGAACCTCAGCAGCGCGCAGATGGAGGGGGCGGACCTCTGGGGCGCGCAGATGGAGGGGGCGAACCTCAGCAGCGCGCAGATGGAGGGGGCGGACCTCTGGGGCGCGCAGATGGAGGGGGCGGACCTCAGGAGGGCGCAGATGGAGGGGGCGGACCTCAGGAGGGCGCAGATGGAGGGGGCGGACCTCAGGAGGGCGCAGATGGAGCGGGCTATGTTCGATTATACGAGATTGACAGGAGTCAAAACGGCGTACATCCATTTACAAGAAACAAACCTGAGCATGAGCACAAACCATGGCGGCATGCTCAGGTTTGTTGATCTGACCGGTGCTGACTTTGACGGCGGCACCGATTTCAGAAACGCCTTTCTCGACGGCAGTGTGCGCATGACAGATGCGTTTCGCCAACAGATGGGTGACCCGTGCCAATGGCATGACGATGTTATCGAAGATGACGAAATCTTCTATGGAAGGTGGCGCGGTTGGATTGAGGTCGGACCATTCAACACCTACGCGCTGCAGATTTGGGAATCGATCGCTCCGGAAGGCTTCGAAGGCGTAGAAGCGATTGAGCCAGATCAAGGCTGCACTTGGAAAACCGGACCAATGCCGGACACCGACACCCAATAGGATCGCAGGTTGTCGCTAACCATGATCGGCAAATACCGCGTCATAACTTGCATTCCCGCGCCACCACGCTCAAATTAGAAGTCCCCCCTCACGAAAGGACGTCCACGCGTGGAAATTGAAACCTTCATCCTGTCCCTGATCGAAAACTCACTGGTGTTTTTGCTGCTGGCTGCCCTGTTGATCGTTCTGGTGGTCAAGGCGGTGAAAATCGTGCCGCAATCAGAGAAATACGTGATTGAGCGTTTTGGACGCCTGCGCGCCGTGCTGGGGCCGGGGATCAACCTGATCGTGCCCTTCATCGACCGCGTGGCCCATGAAATTTCCATTCTGGAGCGGCAATTGCCCAATGCCAGTCAGGATGCGATCACCAAGGATAACGTGCTGGTGCAGGTGGAAACATCCGTTTTCTATCGCATCACGGAGCCTGAGCGCACCGTCTACCGCATCCGCGATGTAGACGCGGCGATTGCCACAACGGTCGCTGGCATTGTGCGTGCAGAAATCGGCAAGATGGATCTGGATGAAGTGCAATCCAATCGCTCGCAGCTGATCACGACCATCAAGGCCCTGGTCGAAAGTCAGGTAGATGACTGGGGCATCGAAGTTACGCGCGCCGAAATCCTTGACGTGAACCTCGATCAGGCAACGCGCGATGCGATGTTGCAGCAGCTCAACGCGGAACGCGCGCGCCGCGCACAAGTGACAGAGGCCGAAGGGTCCAAACGCGCCGTGGAACTGGCCGCAGATGCGGAGCTCTATGCTTCCGAGCAAAACGCAAAGGCCCGCCGGATCCTGGCGGATGCCGAGGCCTATGCCACGCAGGTCGTGGCCCATGCGATCAACGAAAACGGCCTTGAAGCGGCGCAGTATCAGATCGCGCTGAAACAGGTGGATGCGTTGAACGCACTTGGCGCGGGCGATGGTAAGCAGACCATATTGGTCCCGGCGCAGGCGATTGAGGCCTTTGGCGACGCGTTCAAGTTGCTGAAGGGGCGCGTCACATGAGCGAACTGCTTGACCTTTGGTGGGTCTGGATGGCGGCGGCCCTGCTGATGGGTTTGATCGAAGTGCTGGTGCCCGGATTCATCTTTCTGGGCTTTGCGCTCGGAGCCGTGGCCATGGCCGGTCTTGTGCTGGTGGCACCGGGGTTCAGCCCTGCCGCGTTGCTCGCCATTTTCGCGGGCTTGTCTTTGCTTGCGTGGATCCTTCTGCGCCTTGCCTTTCGCTCGCAATCCAGTGGCGCGCGCATTGTGCATGAGGATGTGAACGACAATTGAACCACGCTACAGCAGGGGTGCACCACCTCTGGTGACGCAAGTGGTTGAGATCACCCGGCCCACCTGTTACCCCAAAGGCTGGGCATTTGGGGGGTAGCGCATGGAAAAGCTGACTTTTGGCTGGGAAGAATGGATTTCATTGCCGGATCTTGGGCTGCCCGCGATCAAGGCCAAGGTAGACACCGGCGCGCGCACATCTGCCCTGCATGCTCATGACATCGAAGTTTTTGGTCCGGCGAAAAACCCCAAAGTTCGGTTTAACATTCACCCGATTGCCGGGCGCGATGACGTGTCGATTACCTGCTCGGCTCCTTTGGTGGACCGGCGCGAAATCACTTCATCAAACGGTGAAACCGAACAACGATTTGTGATTTCCACAACGCTTTCTGTTGGGGACGAAAAGTGGCCGATTGAAATCACCTTGACCAATCGCGGGGCCATGTCGTCTCGCATGCTGCTGGGACGTCAGGCGCTGAATGATCACATCTCGATCTCGCCAACTGAAAAGCGGCTGCAACCGGACCTCAGCTATGACGTCTACCACACCTCCGCTCTGAAAAGCCGCGCGCCCAAACGTTCGCTGCGCATTGCCGTCTTGAGCCGGGAGGACAACTATTCCACGCGCCGTTTGGTCGAGGTGGGCGAGGCCCGCGGTCATTCAGTTGAAGTTATTGACACAACACGTTGTTATATGGCGATAAATGCGATGGCACCGGAAGTGTATTATGACGGCAAGCGGTTGCCGCGCTATGACGCGGTAATCCCGCGCATTGGCGCCTCCATCACGCCTTATGGCACCGCCGTTATCCGCCAGTTTGAAACCATTGGCACCTATTGTGTGAACGGATCTGCCGGCATCACCGCCTCGCGGGATAAACTGCATGCGCATCAGGTTCTGGCCTCCAAAAAAATCGGGATGCCCACTACTGCCTTTGCGGCTTCGCCCAAGGACACCTCCAACCTCATGGGTCTGGTCGGCACCGCACCTGTGATCGTGAAACTGCTGGAGTCCACGCAAGGCAAAGGGGTCGTTCTGGCCGAAACCAAAAAGGCCGCTGAATCCGTGATCGACGCCTTTCGCGGGCTCAAAGCCAACTTCCTGGTGCAGGATTTCGTCAAGGAAGCCGCAGGCGAAGACATTCGATGCCTTGTCATCGCAGGCAAGGTCGTCGCCGCCATGAAACGCACGGGTGCGGAGGGCGATTTCCGCTCCAACTTGCACCGAGGCGGGTCGGCAAAAGTGGTCCGGATCACCAAAGAAGAACGCGAGACTGCGGTGCGCGCCGCCCGCGCCTTCAGCTTGGGCAAGGCGGGCGTGGATCTGTTGCGTTCTGAGGCTGGCCCTAAAGTGCTGGAAGTGAATTCCTCGCCGGGCTTTGAGGGTATCGAAAAGGCAACAAACAAAGACATTGTCGGCAAGCTCTATGATGAAATAGAGACGCGCGTACGCCCGCAACCCTCTCGCAAACGGCGCGCTTGAAACGGCGTAGAGCGCGCGGATCAGACCCGCGCGCTCCGTGTTTTATCGACCCAAATGGTGCGTTTCCTGCAATCCGTAGACCGGGCCATCCAACCCTTCCATCCGCGCTTTGATCTGCAGCGACAGGAATTGCGAATAATGCCGTGATTGGTGCAGGTTACCACCATGGAACCAGAGCGCGTCCTGCTGCGTCGGCTTCCACATGTTGCGCTGCTCGCCTTCCCAAGGCCCGGGGTCTTTGGGCGTGTCTGAGCCAAGTCCCCAGACTTTGCCAACCTTATCCGCCGTGTCCTGATCAATGATGTCAGCAACCCATCCGTTCATCGATCCATAACCGGTTGCATAGACGATCACATCCGCGTCCAGTTTGGTGCCATCATCCAGAACCAAACCGTCCTCGACGATTTCTGTCACCTGCCCATGCGCCAATTTGATCTTGCCATCAATCACCAACTGGCTGGCACCCACATCAATGTAATACCCCGACCCGCGCCGCAGGTATTTCATGAACAACCCGGAGTTGTCCGCACCCCAATCCAGCCGAAATCCTGCCTTTTCAAGACCCGCGTAGAAATCGGCATCGACTTCCTTGATCTTCTCATAGACCGGGATCTGGAACTCGTGCAAAATCTTATAGGGCAGTGAGGCAAAAATCAGATCCGCCTTGTTGGTGGTCATCCCGGCCTCGACCGCGCGTTCCGAATAAAGATCACCCAGACCGATTTCCATTAAAGGTTCAGAGCGTACGATATGGGTTGTCGAGCGCTGCACCATTGTGACATCCACACCTGCCTCCCAAAGGGCCGCCGAGATGTCGTGGGCGGAGTTATTTGACCCCACCACCACGGCCTTTTTACCCACATAGGCATCGGGTCCGGGGTGTTTGCTGGAATGGTGCTGATCCCCTTTGAAACTGTCCATCCCAGGCAATTCAGGCATATTGGCCTTGCCGGACATGCCGGATGCAAACACCAGCTGCTTGGGTTTCAACGTCACCTTTTCGCCGTCCCGATCCACGGTCACGGTCCATTCCTTGGTCGCCTCGTCATAAGTGGCCGTCTCGACCGTGGAACGCGTCCAGTAATTCAACTCCATGATCTTTGTGTACATCTCCAGCCAATCGCCGATTTTGTCCTTGGGCGCAAAGACCGGCCAGTTGGGCGGGAACGGCAGATATGGCAGATGGTCATACCAGACCGGATCATGCAGGCAGAGCGATTTATACCGGTTGCGCCAACTATCCCCGGCGCGTTCGTTTTTCTCGACAATGATGGTGGGAACACCCAGTTGGCGCAGACGCGCACCCAGCGCGATACCGCCCTGCCCGCCACCGATGATCACAGTGTAGGGTTGCGTTTCAAACCCAAGTTCAGCGCGCTCCTTCTCAAGCTCTTCAGCCCAGTTCAAACGACCCTTGCCGGCCCCGTGTTTGGCTCCGAGCGGACGTTCATACCCGAGAGGCTCCTCATAACCTTTCAATTCGACCATGGTCGTCAACAGCGTCCAGATCAGCCCATCCTTGAGGCGCAGCATGCCATAACCCCGCGCCACAGCGGTCTCAAAGCTGATCCAGGCCGTTGTGATCCCGCCCTCTTCCGTCGCCACTTCGCCGTCCGCTATTTTCCAGCTTGTTGGCTTGGTCGTCGCGAGTTGTGCCGACAGCATGTCGCGCACCTGGTCAGGGCCTTCCATGGTTTTGATGTTCCATGTAAATGTAACCAGATCTCGCCAATAGCAATCGGCTTGGAACATCGCAACTGCGGCATCAATATCATCCTTTTCAAGCGCAGCGCCAAAAGTATCGAGAAACTCAGTGACTTGGTCGTTGATTGTCGTGTCTAGCATTATCCACCTCCCGTCAGATTGATGCCACTGTGCCAGAGTTACGGCGGCCAGGCGACCTATTCCTTAGGATGATTGTCCAAGGCAGTTCCCGGTCTGCCACGCGACAAGAAACGACCCGGAAATTTGCCCTTCGGAGTGAAACCGTACGGCAGCCGTTGCGGCTCATCATTTGGCTTATTTCCAGACGCTTGTCTCGGGAAAGACCTCTCTTCGAACCATTGCCCCAGAGTTGAAACGAACCGTTCCGCAATTCAAAAGCCAGCCGCGACACAAGCGATCGAAGCGAAGTCCTGCTGTGATCAGCCAAACACCTGCCATTATACATCAGGAAACTGTCGTTCCACGCGAAAGACGCCGCGTGGTAACCCGTTCCGGTTCGCAAGCACGCTGCATCTCCTCCTGGTTGCTTGTTTTAACATCTGGCCCGCCAAGAAACGGCGCGTCTTCAATGTAGTAGAACACCAGAAAACGCACCAATCGGAAGTTCCCCGCAGAAGAAAGCGGGTGCCGCCTAAAAAAATGTTTTCATCAAGCGAGATGGCAAAATCGCCGATTGGATGGGTGTCTTGCAAAACCACCCTGAATCTGTCCCCAGAGCGGCATGAAGCGGCATGTGTAACCTTTTTCTCTCAGAGCCGCTGAAGTGCTTCAAACCTGCCTCCATACCGCCTCAAAGCCGCTTTCAAACGATGCTCAAGGCGCAATTTTGCAGGATTTTGCGTCCTAAACCGCGAGTTGAGCGTCCCGGTCTGTTTCAGACTTCCCGGAACTTGACGGCCAGACGGCCGGTTACTCATCTCAGTTAGGAAACTTTTCAACAAAGTTTATTGATGCAGCTTCGGTGGTGAATGGCTTCAACCGCTGCGGTCTTGAGAAACGATGGTGTCGGGAGAACTGAAGCCCGGGTGGTGATGAACTTCGCAACTCAGGAAAGAGAGGCTAAGTCGCTTGGTAGCCCTGATATCGTTGGCAGCTTCGTATCCCACATTGTGGCGGATATTGGATTAAACACAGAACCCGGCCTCCAGTGTATTCGTGACACGCCACGCCAGCAGCTTGCGCCTGTGCCAGTCCAAAATCGCAACCAGATACAGAAAGTCCCTGCGCATTGGCAGATGGATGATATCAGCGCACCAGACCTGATTGGGTCGATCAACGCGCAACCCGCGCAGTAAGTAGGGGTAAATCTTGTGTCCCTTTGCAGCCTTGCTGGGAGTTGGCTTTTGGTAGATCGGCATGAGACCCATTAGCCGCATCTGGCGTCTGATCCGCTTCTTATTAACGCGGTTACAGTCATTGCGCAGGTGCCATGTCATCTGGCGCACGCCGTAAAACGGCGTTTCTAAGAACTGCTGGTCGATTAGGCGCATCAGACCGAGGTTCATCTCGCTTTCGCCTTTCGGCTCGTAGAAAAAGAGTGATCGCGAGATGGACAGCAACGCAAATTGTTTACCGACTGACAAACCTTTGAGGTTCGGCTCAATCATCTTGCGCCTCACTTACCGGTCCAGGGTTTGAGCTTTCCGGCCAAAAAATCATTGGTCACGGCCAACTTCCAGATCTTGGCGTGCAGGTCTTTGACCTGCTCTTCGGCCACTTCCTGCGATCTATGGCATGTAATGGTCAACGCATATCATTTCGAAAGCAGAGGAGAAGATGCTCTGCAAAGTAAGCATTCTGTGCATGCCGCGTTGACGCATATTCGGTCGATTTTTCTACCTTCTCGTAAATACGAGCTGCCTCCGTCGCTACTACCGGCTGATCCGGGTTCTCCTCCAAGAAATTAGTGCTTTGATAAATTCTGAAGGTGGCATTGTTGAAATCGGAGACCGCTGATGTCTTGGCACTTCCACCTCTTCACAATACAGACACCCCGCCCCTTTACCCCCCGCACACCAAACCTTATATAAACACTAAGGAACACAATTGAGGCTATCAATGGACAACACATCCGAACCGTTAGAAGGCGCGCCGCTGATCGCACCCTCAACCACTGATCACCCGCTGTATGAGCAGGTCGTTGAGGCCTGTCGTTCGGTGTATGACCCCGAAATACCGGTCAATATCTATGAATTAGGCTTGATCTATACCGTTGATATCAATGAGCAAAGCGAAGTCGCAATCAAGATGTCACTGACGGCACCTGGCTGCCCTGTCGCCGGTGAAATGCCAGGTTGGGTTGCTGATGCAGTTGAGCCCATCGCGGGCGTGAAACAAGTGGATGTGGAACTCGTATGGGAACCACCCTGGGGTATGGACATGATGTCGGACGAGGCGCGTCTAGAGCTTGGCTTCATGTAACTCGCCTCCATGAAAACCGAAAAACAAAAGATGATTGCCGGTGAGTTATACCGGGCTGGTGATCCGGAACTGGTGAGGGATCGCGCCAGAAGTCAGGACCTTCAACGACAATACAATGCAACCATCGTGTCCGATGCTTTGGATCGTAAATCCATTTTGAATCAGTGGCTTGGAAGTCGAGGTTCATCTGGATCTATCCGTACACCATTTTACGTTGATTACGGCTACAACATCCACCTGGGGGACGACGTGTTCTTCAACTATGGATGCGTATTGCTTGACGGCTGCGCCATCCACATCGGGGACAAAACGCAAGTGGGGCCGATGGTGCAAATCCTCACAGCCGACCATCCCCGCAACGCTGAAGACCGCGACGCCGGGCTGGAGTTCAGCCAGGAGATTCACATTGGGCGCAACGTCTGGATTGGTGGTGGTGCAATGATCCTGCCGGGTGTGACAATCGGCGATGACGCAATTATCGGTGCCGGTTCAATTGTGACGCGGGATGTGGCAGCGGGTGCAACGGTTGCAGGAAATCCGGCGCGCGTCCTTGTTCCACGCAGCGATATTGCCTAAATTAACGTCAAAGGAGACTTCCATGTTTGGCATTCCCGGCAAGCAAGCCGTTACATTGACCCCAAAAGCGGCGTCTCAGGTATCAAAGCTCATGACCTCTGCCGGCCATGCCGGGCTGCGCATTGGCGTCAAAAAAGGCGGCTGTGCGGGCATGGAATACACGATGGAATACGTTGAGGAGACCGATCCCAACGATGAGGTGGTCGAACAGGACGGCGCCCGTGTCATGATCGCCCCGATGGCGCAAATGTTTCTGTTTGGCACAGAAATCGACTATGAAACCTCACTGCTGGAAAGCGGGTTCAAGTTTCGCAACCCCAATGTGACCGAGGCCTGTGGGTGTGGCGAGTCGATCAAGTTCGGCTGATCACTACGTCCGCTGCAAATGCACATAAGTCTCGGAAAAGCGCCGGGACAAATGGTCCCCTGCTAGCAGAACCTCACCTGTGCCGCGCGGCGCAATGTTCGTGTCATAAGATGGATTGAAGAACAAAGGTATCGAGATGCGTTCGCGATCTGTGCCAATCACGCGGTGTGGCGTGGCCTTCACCAAACCGTCCGTCCAAATCTCCATCATCTCGCCGAAATTGATCACAAACTCACCCGGCGGCGCAGAGACAGGGATCCAGCCGCCGCTCCTTTTACGCACTTCAAGCCCCGCATTCCCATCCGTGGCCAGCAGGGTGAGGCACCCGTAATCCGTGTGGGTTGCAATCCCAAAATCACGTTCCGTCGCCCAAGAGGGTCGCGCCGGATAATAGTTGCCGCGTAACAGCGCCATCGGCGTTTCAAACGACGGGTCGAAATAATCATCAGGTGCGTCAATTGCGCGGGCGATTCCCCGCAAAACCACCATCGCGACACCGCGTGCATGATCATAATAACGCTCAATGTCGCGCTGGAATTCGGGCAAGCCGTGGGGCCACTGGTTTGGCGCATAAACAGGAAGATCACTGCGCGGGTCCTCAGCAGGCAGGGTAAAACCACTGTCGAAAAACTGTTTGAAGTCCGGGTTTGCGTTGGGGTCGACTTGTTCGGAACCCGACGCGCCCCAACCCCGGTTTGCCCCGGTTTTCGCCATGTCGATGGATGCCTTATCTGCCTCGGGCAACAAAAAAAACCTGCGATACTGCGCCAAGACGTCCTGCATGCGGGCGGGCGTCAAAGCGGTATTGAACACTGTGAAAAATCCGATGCCAGTGGCAGCCTCACGCAATTGCGCAAGTGTTTGCGCATCACCCGCAGCCAGTAGTGCCGCATCTAATCTGGGGATCATAGCTGTCTCCAACGTCCTCGTTTGTGCCAGTGCCATAGCGCGCCAGCCTGTGCAAGCGATGCGCGCTGATTGCCGCCAGCCAGTCTGGCTGTTACCACAGGGGCAAATCAACACAGGAGCGTTTCATGCGGCGGAAAATGGCAGCGGGCAATTGGAAAATGAACGGTACTCAGGATAGCCTTGGCGTGCTGGATAGCCTTAGCACGGCGCATGGTGATCACCCCTGTGACATCGTGATCTGCCCCCCGCATCCGCTGCTGATTCCTGCCGCGACACGCTGCAGCGATGGGCCCGTTTCAATTGGGGCGCAAGATTGCCACGCAGCAGCCAAAGGTGCGTTCACAGGCGATATCAGCGCCGGAATGATTGCTGATACCGGCGCGGGCCATGTGATTGTGGGGCATTCCGAACGGCGTGAGGCCTACGGCGACACCGACGCACAGGTGCGATCCAAGGCCGAAGCAATACAAGCAGCTGGTTTGATCGCGATTGTCTGCATCGGGGAAAGCCTGGCACAACGCGAGGCCGGCGCGGCACTGCCCGTGCTCAAGGCACAACTCGCAGGCTCCGTGCCCGCAGGCAGCAAGGGTGCCAATCTGGTGGTGGCCTATGAGCCGATCTGGGCCATTGGCACCGGCAAGATCCCGACGCTTGAGCAGATCGGCGAGGTTCATGGCGTCTTGCGCGCTGAACTCGTCGCACGCTTTGGAGCGCAAGGTGATGCGATCCGCTTGCTTTATGGCGGGTCGGTCAAACCTGGCAATGCAGCCGAGATATTTGGTACCCCGAATGTGGATGGTGCCCTGGTTGGTGGCGCCAGCCTCAAAGCAGAGGATTTCTCACCAATCATCGACGCGCTGGCTCAAAGCCAAGAGTAAGTTCTTTTGGCCGCAAATACTCCGGGGGAGGCCGCACGGCCGGGGGCAGCGCCCCCAACCACGCGATGCTTACTTGATGATGATTTCAGGCCCCATCACCAGCGTTGGCAACCATGTCGAAATGATCGGGATGTAGGTCACCATGATCAGGAACACAAAAAGCACCGCCGTAAACGGCAGCGCCGCCTTGACCACTGACATCATTGGCATGTTGGCCACACCCGAGGTCACAAAGAGGTTCAGACCCACAGGCGGTGTGATCATCCCGATCTCCATGTTTACCACCATGATGATACCAAGGTGAATGGGATCAATGCCCAGTTCAATGGCAATCGGGAACACCAACGGCGCGACAATCACCAGCAGGCCCGAGGGCTCCATAAACTGGCCGCCAATCAACAGGATGACGTTGACGATCACCAAAAAGATGATCGGCCCGAACCCTGCATCCAGCATCGCGGAGGCAATCTGCTGGGGGATCTGCTCATCGGTCAGCACGTGTTTCAGGATCAGCGCATTGGCGATGATGAACATCAGTGTCACAGTCAGTTTGCCCGCTTCAAACAGGGTGTTCTTGGTATCACGGTGAAAGAAGGCGGTGATCAATGCGATGGGCTTGCGCATCAACGTGAGATTTTGCTCCGCGTCGCCTTTGACATGCAAGGGTCCCATATCCCGGTAAACGAAACTCGCAATGAAGAAGGCATAGACCGCAGCCACAGCGGCGGCCTCCGTCGGCGTGAAAATACCGCCATAAATACCGCCCAGAATGATCACGATCAGAAACAGGCCCCAACCAGCCTCGCGCCCCGCCTCAAAGACTTCGCCCCAGCCGCGCCACTCACCCTTGGGCAGATCACGAACACGGGCGATGATGTAAATAGTGATCATCAGCATGGAGCCTGCCATGACGCCCGGAATGACCCCGGCCAGAAACATGCGCCCCACTGAGACATCTGTGGCAGACGCGTAGACCACCATGACAATGGAGGGCGGGATCAGGATGCCGAGCGTCCCTGCATTGGCGATCACGCCTGCTGCAAAATCCTTGGTATATCCGACCTGACGCATGCCTGCGATCACGATGGAACCGATCGCAACCACCGTGGCAGGTGACGACCCCGACAGTGCAGCAAAAAGCATACAGGCAAAGACACCTGCGATCGCCAGGCCACCGGGAAAATGCCCCACCAAAGCGATGGAAAATCGGATGATGCGCCGGGCCACACCGCCCGTTGACATAAAGCTGGAGGCGAGGATGAAAAACGGAATGGCGAGCAGGGTATAATGCCCCGCCATCGCCTGAAACAAGGTCTGAGCAATGGAGGCCAAGGATGTATCACTGAGCACCAGAAGGAACACGATCGAGGACATGCCAAGGCTGATCGCGATTGGCACGCCAACCAGCATCAGGCCCACTACCATGGAAAAAAGGACTGCTACTTCCATGGGTTAATTCCCTTTGTTCATGTGTTTGACCGCTTCCACTTCGTCTTCGGCTTCATGGCTGACGATCAGGCTTGTGGTCTCGCCCCGTGCAAGCCGAAGAGTGGCCTGAATGAAGCGAAAGAGCAGCAGGGCAATGCCGAAAGGCAACATCGCATAGGGGATAAACCGTGGAATTTTTTCATAGGCTTCGCCTTGATTGAAGATCGGCTCGATCCAGCGCAGCCACTCCGGTATGGGGATGTCGACGACTTCATACCAGGCTTGATCCCGGCTGTTTTCAAACCCCGTGGGGAACCAGCGTCCGGAGGTTGCATCAAGCCCCGCAAAAGGCGCCCAGTAATCCCAGGCGCCCTTCAGCACAAGTGCTGCGTAGCACAGGCAGATGGATGCCGCAAAAAGCGCCAGAATGCGTCGGGTGGGCGCTGAGAAGAGGTTGATCACCGCATCCACACCCAGATGGGCAGTGACCTTGACGCAATAACTGACACCAAACAGTACCAGCCAGGCAAATAGAAACGTCACCGCTTCCAAACCCCAGATAATGCCGGTGTTGAAGCCATAGCGCAGAACCACATTGATGAATGTGAGAAGGGTCATTAATCCGAGGATCAGTGCAATTGCCGTCTCCTCAATCTCGTTCACGATCCGACCCAGAACCGTTTCCGCCTCATAGGAATGCGCCATGCGCCCCCCTCCCCCTATATGGTCCCGCCGGCCCACGGAATGCGGGCCGGCGGGCATATCGCTTGTACTTTAGAAGCCGGCGTTGATCGCCTGAGCCGCGTCGATGTTCTCCTGACCGACGTCGTCCTTGAACTGCTCCCAGACCGGCTTCATGGTCGCGACCCATTCGGCGCGCCCAGCATCGTCCAATTGACGTACCACACCGCCCGCCGCGATGATTTCGGCCTTTGCCTGATCATTCACAGCAGTGGATTCAGCGTTTCGCACTTCGGTCACTTCGGTAATGATCGTTGCGAGCTGGTCGCGGACATCAGCATCCAGCGCATCCCACCAATCGGTGGATGTCACGACCATATAGTCAATGATCCCGTGGTTGGTTTCGGTGATCCCGTCCTGAACTTCAAAGAACTTCTGACCATAGATGTTGGACCACGTGTTCTCCTGCCCGTCCACAACGCCGGTTTGCAGCGCACCGTAGACTTCGGAAAACGCCATCGGCTGGGGTGAACCACCTAGTGCCGCCATCTGCGCCTTCAGCACGTCAGAGTTTTGGACACGGAATTTCAGACCATTGGCATCGGACGGGCTGTTGAGCGGCACATTTGCCGACATCTGTTTCATGCCGTTGTGCCAGAATGCCAATCCCAAAAGACCACGACGGGTCATGGATTCCTTCATCGCCTGACCAGTTTCAGAGACCTGAAACGCGTCAACCGCCTCGATGTTCTTGAACATGAAAGGCAGATCAAAGATGCGGAACACTTTGGTAAATTGTTCAAATTTGGACAGTGAGGGCGCCGCCAGTTGCACGTCGCCCTGAAGCAAGGCCTCGAGCACCTGATCATCATTGTACAGTGTTGAATTCGGGAAGACTTCGAGACAAGCCTTGCCATTCATTTCTTCATTCACCCGCGTTTGTAAAAGAGACGCGGCAATGCCCTTGGGGTGGCGGTCAGTGTTGGTCACATGGCTGAACTTGATAACGATCTCTCCATCGTCGCAGGCTGCAGCCACAGCTGAGGCGCTGACAGTCAGGGTCAACGCCGTAAGGGCAGCGGTCATAATCTTCATGAGGTTTCCTCCCAGAAACGTTTATTTTTGATCTTTCACCGGGCACCGCAAGAAACGATGCGCTGCCTTGTATAAAATAGCCGTAACCTCCCAAGCGCAAGGCTTATGAAAATTCAGGCCAAAAAAACCACTTTCTTGTTATTAATCATTACTATATCGGAATTTCTTTATGTATTTTTTTTCGTCAAAAATCCCGACCATGTGCGATCGACCACACGAAGGATGTGAACTTTGTGCGAAAATCCGCACATTAATCATTGCGATAAGATTCAGCTCGAATCCCATATCGCGTCAACTTGTCATAGAATGTCTTGCGGGGCAGTTTGAGCGCTTCTGCGGCAATCACAGCCCGACCCTGCGCCCGCCGCAGGGCTTGTTCCAGCAGACTTTGTTCGACCTGTGCCATCTGCTCGGACAAGCCCAAACTTGCATCTGGCCCCGCTTGTTCGATCAGGCCAAGGGCGAACCTCATCGCCTCTGACATCAGCGCCCGCGCATTGCCAGGCCAGTCGCGCGCCATCAGCCCTGCGACCACCTGAGGTGTGATTTCGGGCGCACTCAAACCGGCCTGCTCGCTGGCCTGTTCGACATAATGGCGAAACAGGATCGGAATATCTTCGGGACGCTCAGAAAGCGACGGGATGCGCACGGGCGTTACTTCAAGCCGGTAGTAGAGTTCAGAGTTAAGTTCGCCCATTGCGACACTGGCCTCCAAATCACGGTTGGATCCGGCAATGACGCGAGTCTGCAATCCCGTTTCCAGTGCTTCCAGCAGGCTCAATTGGGCTTGCGGTGGCATCTGGGTGATTTCATCAATGAACAGACTTCCGGTTTTGGCACCAAACAGGGCCTCGGATAAATCTGAGACCTCCAACGCGGCAGCAGCCCGTTTGACAAAAGGGGCTTTGGACCGCGGCGAACACAAATGGATGACTTCTGCGACCTTGGAGATCCCAGTACCAGGGGCACCTGTCACCAGCACTTCAGTGTCGGCCCCGGCCACCCGTCGGACGCGGGTTCGCAATCCTTCAGCAAGCTGTGACGCCCCAAACAGCATCCGCGCTGCCGGGTCGCCCGCCGCAATCATGGCTCGTAATGAACGATTGTCCAAAACCAGACGACGGGTTTTCAATGCACGTTCCAATACGGCCAGCAAATCCGCCGGGGCGCAGGGTTTTTCAAGAAAATCGAACGCGCCCTGCCCGACCGCTTTCATTGCCGTCGGGATATCACCCTCCCCGGTCAACAAAATTACCGGAAGATCCGCATCCTGCTCGCGCGCGTAAGACAGCAAATGAAACCCATCCCGTCCGGGCATCCGTAAATCCGATAGAATGACGCCATCAAAATCCGCTGTGATCAATTCCTTTGCCGCCACAAAAGACGCTGCCGGGGTCGGCTCCAGATCCGCCAATTCCAGCGTTTGGGCGAGTGCGTCGCGCACGGCCGCATCATCATCAACCAGAAGTACTTTTTTGCTCATGCCGCTTCCTGTGCCGCCCACGGCTGAATTTCAACGCTGAAGAGTGCGCCAGGATCACAATTACGTACTCGAATTTCGCCGCCAAAACTCTGCATGATGCCGTAAGAAATCGACAGTCCAAGCCCCATGCCTTCGGATGCGCCGACCTCTTTGGTCGAATAAAAAGGGTCAAATACTTTCTCGGGATCGCTTACCCCCGGCCCTGTGTCGCGGATATGAATACAAACAGGCGCGCCTGGTGCAATCATGATCGACAGTTCGCGCGTCTCGCTTTGCCCCATCGCATCAAGTGCATTGGTCATCAGGTTTCCAAATACCTGACCAAGCCTGACTTCGCCGCCGCGCACCCAGATCGGCGCATCCGCGGGCTCATACAACAAACGCACCTGCATCTCGGCGGCGCGCGCGCTGATCATATCGACCGCGCTGTCCAAGATGGCGATCAGATCAACGCGCGCGACCGGTTCGCTTTGTTGGGTGGAAAAGGCGCGCAGGTTTTTGATGATGCGCCCCATGCGGCGGGCCATGTCCGAAATCCGGGAAAGGTTCTGTGTCGCGCGCTCCGGCTGGTCACGCTCTAAAAATTGCCCCGCGTTTTCGGCAAAGGACCGGATCGCCATCAAAGGTTGGTTCAATTCGTGACTGATGCCTGCGCTCATCTTGCCCAGAGCGCTGAGTTTGCTGGCTTGCAGCAAATCGGCCTGCGCGCGTGCAAGCGCGGTTTCCGCCTCCTGCCTTTCGGCGACTTCCTGACGCAGTGCTGTATTGATTTCGGACAGCGCGGCAGTACGTCTGGCCACACGATCCTCCAATTGTGCATTTGCACGCGCGAGAGTGCGCCGTCGTTCAGTCGCCAGAAACAGCATCGCGCCGAACGCCAGACACAGGGCCGCGACAACCGTGGCCTGCAATTTGGCCAATTGCCGTGCCGGCGTCACATCCAGCAACACCTCGCCAGTCAACCCGATCACCGGGAGATGGCGCACCAGATGCAACGCATTGGTGGGCAGGTATGGTCCCCACCCGAGTTGCCAGATCTCATGCCCGCCGGTTTCGTAACTGGCAAATGAAGGTGCCTCTCCATTCGTCGGCCGCAATCCCGGCCCCTCAGTGGCGCGTTGCCACAGGATCAACTCCGAACGGTTGGTCACGAACACCCGTCCACGTTCATCGGTAAAGAAAACGGCCCGCAAACCACCACGCCATGCATCTTCGATCCCATCCATGCCTACCGCGACAGTAACAACGCCCTGCACCTTTCCATCGCCCCCAAAAGCCGGAGCGGCATAGTAAAAGGCGCGTGGGGCAAGCGGCAGTGACACGCCATGCCCCCACCCTAACGCCCCGCTGCGCGCACGCCTGAAGTAATCCGTCTGGTTCAAATTCGGGATCGTCTGTTCCCGCGCGGACGCCAGAACTTGCCCCTTTAAGTCAACGAACATCACGTCTAGCGCATCTGCCTTGTCAGCGGCTTCCAAAAACAGCGTCTGTGCATCTTCAACCCCGCGCCCCTCCGCCAGGGCGGAGATGTAGGGATGATCCGCCAGAAAAACTGCCAACTCGCGAAAACGTTGTAATTGCCCGATGAGCCGGTCACTCGCCAAGGCGAGATCGCTTTGTCCTTGCTGTTTCAATTGGTCGAGCGCTTGCAAGTAGGCATAGCGCCAAACACCCACGGACATCACCGTCACAGCGCTCAGAAAAACGCAGATCACAAGGGCACGGTGCAAAAATCCTTTGGACATGAAAAATAGTCTATGCCCGGCCCCTTGCCTTGACCAGTGGTTCGCGTCTTAAAGAGCGCCATGAGAACGCTCAATCAGTCGCCGCTCGATCCGGATTTTGTGCAAAACCCCTATGCGCTCTACGCGCAGGTTTTGGCCCAGGACCCTGTGCAGTTTTGGCAAGACTACGACATGATGGCCGTTTTTGACGCAGCAACCGTGCACCGACTGTTGCGGGATCGCCGTCTGGGACGCACTGCGCCACGAGATCAGCAAACCAGCGTGCCAGATCACTTGCGGGACTTTGACGCGGTGGAACGTCACTCGATGTTGGATATGGAGCCGCCCACGCATACCCGCTTGCGCGGTTTGGTATTGCGTGCGTTTACCTCGCGGCGGGTCAAAGCGTTGGCCCCTGACATCGACGACATATGCGATGACCTTCTGGCAGCATTCCCGTGTGGTTCCTTTGACCTGATCCCGGCATTTTGTACCGCCTTGCCCGTCCGGGTAATCGCGCGACTGTTGGGGGTACCCGAGGAGATGGGTGACCAACTGTTGCGCTGGTCCAATGCGATGGTGGCGATGTATCAGGCCAGCCGTACGCATGACACCGAAGTCGCCGCCAATACCGCTGCTCGCGCATTTGCCGCGTTCCTGTCGGGTTACATCGAAGAACGGCGCGCGGACCCGCGCGATGATCTGATCACGCAGTTGATTGCCGCAGAAGAAGACGGCGAAAAGCTCAGCAAAGAAGAAATGATCGGCAACTGCGTGTTGCTCTTGAACGCCGGGCATGAGGCGACGGTGCATACCATGGGCAATGCGGTGATGGCTCTGCTGGAAAACCAAACGCCCCGCTCCGCTCTTGAACCAGGCGCAATTGCGGCCACCGTCGAGGAGGTGCTGCGGTATGATCCGCCGCTGCATATGTTCACACGCTTCGCTTACGCCGACATCGAGGTGGGCGGATATGTCCTGAAAAAGGGCGAACAGGTCGCCTTGATGTTGGGGGCCGTAGGGCGCGATCCTTCACGTTTTGATCACCCCGACCGGTTTGATCCGTTTCGCGCACCTGCCCAGCATGCCGCATTTGGCGGTGGTTTGCATTTCTGCGTGGGCGCGCCGCTGGCCCGGCTTGAACTACAGATCGGCTTGCAACGATTGTTTGCCCACGCGCCCCGCCTCAGTTTGGTCGAGGCCCCTCAGTTTACAAATACCTATCATTTCCATGGCTTGGGTCAGTTGATTGTGACGCTATAGCGGGAGCATGGTGGTTGATTTGATCTCCTCCATGGACAAAAGCGCTGTCACATTATGCACGCGCACTTCGGAAATCAGCGCCTGATAGAAAGCGTCATAAGCGCGCGCATTCTTCACCCGCACTTTAAGAATATAATCGATATCTCCGGCCAATCGATGGGCTTCCTGCACTTCGGGCCTGTCGCGCAGCGCCTTGAGAAAGGCCGCTTGCCATTCAGCTTCATGGGCGGAGGTACGGATCAGAACGAAGAAACATGCCTCAAACCCCAAGGCCTCCGCATCAAGTAAAACTGTTTGCTGCCGGATCACACCCGCATCACGCAATTTTCGAATCCGGTTCCACACAGGCGTCTTGGAAGAGCCGATCCGCGCGGCAATTTCATCCAAAGACTGGCTGGCATCACGTTGCAACTCGCCAAGAATTTTCCTGTCTACATCGTCGATACGAACGCTCATCCTGCTTTGTCCCTATATGTGGTCCATTATTCCATTTTTCACCCTAATTAGAACAAGTGTCCTTATCAACACATGTACCTAGCAAATAACTGGGAATATTTCCTATATTAAGGACAGGTATTTCTGAAAGGCCGAGACCCATGGACCATTTCCCGATCTTCCTGCGCGTACATGGTCGCCGTATCGTGGTCTCTGGTGGTGGTGAGGCCGCACTGGCCAAATTGCGCCTGCTGATGAAGAGCACGGGACATATCACCGTGTTTAGCACCGATGCTGCGCAAGAAATCATGCAGTGGGCGGATCAAGGCAAATTGACTTTGGTACAACGGGCAATGGCACCGGGTGATACCGTTTGTGCCGCCCTGTTTTACGCCGCTGATGAGGACGCCCAGGAAGATGCCCGCACCTCCATGATTGCGCGGGCCGACGGCGCACTGGTGAATATTGTCGACAATCTTCAGGACAGTCAGTTCATCACACCGGCGATTGTGGACCGTGATCCCGTCACCATTGCGATCGGAACCGAAGGCGCGGCGCCGGTGCTGGCCCGCGCGATCAAAGCCGATCTGGAAACCCGCCTGCCCGCCGCGCTCGGACCGCTGGCGCGTATCGGCAAGACGTTTCGCAAAGCCGCTAATGCGCTGCCCTTTGGCCGTGCGCGCCGCGATTTCTGGCGTGAGTATTACTTCAAAGCTGGCCCCGCAGCGATCACCGGCGGCGAGGATGGCGTGAACGAAGCGCTGGATCATTTGCTGAGCGATCATCTGGATCGCAAGTCGCGTCCCGGCCATGTGCACTTCGTCGGCGGCGGTCCCGGTGATCCGGATCTGTTGACCATGAAGGCCCGCCGCGTGCTCGATGAAGCT
Organism: Paracoccaceae bacterium; assembly: GCA_033344815.1. Taxonomy (NCBI): domain Bacteria; kingdom Pseudomonadati; phylum Pseudomonadota; class Alphaproteobacteria; order Rhodobacterales; family Paracoccaceae; species Paracoccaceae bacterium. Next base: position 702,077 of record JAWPMR010000001.1, read on the forward strand.
GATGTGGTGATCTATGACCGTTTGATCAGCAAGCCCATTCTTGAATTAGCCCGTCGCGAGGCGGTGATGATTGATGCGGGCAAGGAGGGGTTTGGCCCCTCGATGAAGCAGGAAGACATAAACGCCCTGATCGTGGAACACGGGTTGGCAGGTGCGCAGGTCGTACGGTTGAAATCTGGCGATGCGACGGTTTTCGGACGTCTGGATGAAGAAATCGATGCCGTAGATGCCCATAACATCGGCTGGAGTATCGTCCCCGGCATCACGTCGGCGTCGGCTGCTGTTGCCGAGATCGGGCAGAGCCTGACCAAACGTGGGCGCAATGCGTCTGTCAGGTTCCTGACCGGACATGACACAAAGGGGTTTGCGGATCACGACTGGGCCACACTCGCACAACCCGGACAGGTGGCTGCCATCTACATGGGCAAGAAATCAGCGCGATTCATCCAAGGACGTCTGATCATGCACGGCGCGGACCGCCACACCCCGGTCACCGTGATCGAAAATGCCTCGCGCCCTGAACAGCGCATTCTGGACACCACGCTGGATGCGCTGCCCGCCGCCCTGTCCGCCGCCGACATGTCTGGCCCCGCGCTGACGTTTTATGGCCTCGCACCGCGCGAAGCCGCTGCAGCACGTTTGCACGAAGCCGATCCCTATTCTCCCCCCATGCACTCACAGGAGGCGCTCTGATGCCCCGCGCATTTACCCCCAAAGTCGTGACCGCCAACGCCTTGCTTGAAGGCGACGTCATCTATCAGACCGTCTCTGGTTGGAGCCGTAATCTGGAGGAGGCGGAAGTCCTGACCGATGAGGCAGATGCAGACCTGCGTCTGATCGATGCCTCCCAGCAACAGGAATTGGTGGTCGGCGTGTACCTGGCTGATGTCGACATCAGCGGCGCAGCCCCCAAACCCACACATTTTCGCGAAGACTTCCGCGCACGCGGCCCGTCCAACTACGCCCATGGCAAACAAGAGGTGAAAGCACATGTATAATTACACCGACTTTGACACCGCCTTTATCAAAGAGCGCAATGCACAGTTCCGCTCGCAAGTTGAACGTCGTATTGACGGATCACTCACCGAGGATGAATTCAAGCCGCTGCGCCTGATGAATGGTCTGTATCTGCAATTGCACGCCTACATGCTGCGCGTCGCGATTCCCTATGGCACGCTGAACAGCCGCCAGATGCATGTGCTCGCAGATATCGCGGACAAGTGGGACAAGGGTTATGGCCATTTCACCACGCGCCAGAATATTCAATACAACTGGCCCGAGCTGCGCGATGTGCCTGACATGCTCGATGCATTAGGTGAGGTGCAGATGCATGCGATCCAGACCTCGGGCAACACCATTCGCAACGTGACGGCGGACCATTTCGCCGGGGCTGCCGCCGACGAAATCGCCGATCCGCGCCCGGTTGCGGAATTGATCCGACAATGGTCCACGGATCATCCAGAATTCCAGTTTCTGCCACGGAAATTCAAGGTGGCTGTGACCGGATCGCAAAATGATCGTGCTGTGACAAAGGCGCATGATATCGGCCTGCGCATGGTGGAACGCGACGGTGCTACAGGTTTCGAGGTCATTGTCGGTGGGGGTCTTGGCCGCACGCCAATGATCGGCAAAGTGTTGCGGGATTTCCTGCCGCGCGAAGACCTGTTGCCCTATCTTGAGGCCATCGTCAGCGTCTACAACCTGCTGGGCCGGCGCGACAATAAATACAAAGCGCGGATCAAAATCACCGTGCATGAGAATGGCCTGGAAGACTTTGGTGCGCGCGTCGAGGAGCGTTTTGCCCTGATCCGTCCGCAATTCGGCGGTGTCGATCAGCAGATGCTGGCCGGTATCGAATCCGATTTCGCCGCGCCTGAATTTCGCAGTGCAGCGACACAGGACTACGAAGATGCGCGCCAACACTATCCGGCGTTTCGCAGTTGGGCGGATACAAACCTGTCCGAGCACCGCGCCCCGGGTTATGCCATCGTCACCATCAGCCTCAAGGCACATGGCGCAACGCCGGGGGATGCCACATCAGCTCAGATGCGCCTGATGGCCGATCTGGCGAAACGTTATGGGCATGATGAGTTACGCATCAGCCACGAACAGAACGTGATTTTGCCGCATGTTCACAAGAACGACCTGCCCTCAATCTACTCGGCGCTGCGTGCAGCGGGTCTGGGCACGGCGAACATTGGTCTGATTTCGGACATCATCGCCTGCCCGGGCATGGATTACTGCGCGCTGGCGACCGCCCGGTCGATCCCGATTGCACAGGAAATTGCGACACGCTTTGATGAGCTGAAGATTGAGCATGACGTTGGCCCGCTGAAGATCAAGATTTCGGGTTGTATCAATGCCTGCGGCCACCACCATGTGGGTCATATTGGTATTCTCGGTTTGGACCGTGCGGGTGTCGAAAGCTATCAGATCACTCTGGGCGGTGACGGCACAGAAAACGCCGCGATCGGGGAACGTGCTGGTCCCGGTTTTTCCGCAGATGACATCATCCCGGCGATCGAACGTCTGGTCATGGCCTATCTGGATCTGCGTTCTGAACCTGCGGAGACATTTCTGGACACCTACCGCCGGTTGGGTCTGGCCCCCTTCAAGGCCGCGCTGTATCCAGAGGCCCGGGCCAATGCCGCTTGATCGCGCACCCCAATCGCATCTGAGCACACAGGTGGCGCAGCTGAATGATCAGCTCCGCCATCACAGTGCGACGGATGTGCTGCGCGTGGCCTTGAGCGAAGTGCCCGATCTGGCGCTGGTGTCGAGCTTTGGCGCGGAATCGGTCGCTTTGTTGCACCTGACAGCCATGGTGGACCGCGATGTGCCTGTGTTGTTTATCGACACGGAAATGCTGTTCACGCAAACACTTGTCTATCAGCAGGAGGTTGCTGAACGCCTCGGCTTGCGCAATCTGCGCATTCTGCGAAATGAGAACAATGCCTCCCGTGATCCGCATGGCACGCTGCACCAGAGGTATGCAGACGCCTGTTGTGCCCTGCGCAAAACGCAGCCTTTGCAAAACGCACTGGCCTCCCATGGCGGTTGGATCACCGGGCGCAAACGGTTCCAGTCGGGCAAAAGGGCTGAATTGGAATTCTTTGAGGTCGAGGCAGGCACCGACCGCATCAAGGTCAATCCGCTTGCCTATTGGCAACCCGGCGATGTGGCCGATTACATCGCTGAAAACCGCCTGCCGCGTCATCCGATGGTCGCTCAAGGCTACCCCTCCATTGGCTGTGCGCCCTGCACCTCCCCTGTCGCTGCGGGCGAAGACACGCGCGCAGGCCGCTGGCGCAACACAGAAAAAGACGAATGTGGCATCCACTTCGTCAATGGTAAAATGATCCGCACAGGAGCCTCCGTATGAGCATTCTCGTCAAAGACACCGGTTTCACTCAAGACGACTGGGTTGAGCCTTTCATCACGCTGGAGGCGGCCAATGATGCAACCGCTTTGGACGTACCCTCAGATACAGACCCGGCCGATATCCCGCTGTGCGAAGGGCTGCATATGATCCGCGTCGATTTCCCATCCTCCGCCGATGGGCGCGGCTTTACGATTGCGCAACAATTGCGGCTGCGCGGGTTTACGGGCCGGTTGCGCGCACGCGGCCATGTCCTGGCAGATCAATACGCCATGGCGCGCAGGTCTGGCTTTGATGAGGTCGAAATCTCGGAGGAACTCGCCGCGCGCCAACCCCAGGATCAATGGCAATTCCGTTCCAACTGGAAGGATCACAACTATCAGTCCCGCTTACGCGGCTGATTGACACCTTTCCCCCATCCATATTTCTTTCTAAAAGGGAAACGCAGGTGTAAGCCTGCGTTGACATATTCATGACTGAGCAAACACCTGTGACCCAAGCCGCCGCCGTAAAAGTGCCAACCCTGCCCGACGCGCAGACCGTGACTTCCGTTCAGCACTGGACGGACCGGCTGTTTTCATTTCGCGTGACGCGGCCTGCGTCGTTGCGGTTTCGGTCCGGGGAATTCGTGATGATCGGGCTGATGGGTGATCCGCATCCAGAAACCGGCAAGCAAAAACCACTGCTGCGCGCCTATTCCATCGCCTCCCCGTCCTGGGATGAGGAATTGGAATTTTATTCGATCAAGGTTCAGGACGGTCCGCTAACCTCAAAGCTGCAACATATCCAACCCGGTGATGAGATCATCCTGCGCCCCAAGCCCGTGGGCACATTGGTGCATGACGCCTTGTTGCCGGGCAAACGGTTGTGGTTTTTTGCAACCGGCACCGGGTTTGCGCCTTTTGCGTCCTTGCTTCGGGATCCCCAAACCTTTGAGGATTACGATCAGGTCATCATCGCGCATACCTGCCGGGATGTGGCGGAACTTGAATACGGTCGTCAGTTGATCGACAACCTGCGCACTGATGAGATGATGGGCGAGCTTCTGGGTGAGGAAAACCTGAAGAAGCTGACCTATTATCCAACCACGACGCGCGAAACGTCACCCAAGATGGGGCGTATCACCACATTACTGAAAGACGGTACGGTTTTTGCGGATTTGGGCATCGACGGCATTTCAGCTGAAACGGATCGCGCGATGGTCTGCGGGTCGATGGGATTGAACACCGACCTCAAGGAAATTCTGGAAGGGTTCGGGCTTGAAGAAGGCGCAAACTCCGATCCCAAACATTATGTCGTGGAAAAAGCCTTCGTGGGTTAGGCCACGGCCTCAAGAAAAAGAAGGGCATGACACAAAGCCACGCCCTTCTGCTGTTCTTATTGAACGCCTAAAGCGCTGCGCAATTGCGTCAGAGCCGCTTGCAACAGTTCAGGATTGTCCTGAGCCTGTTTGACAGCATTAGTCAGCACCAGTTTCTGCGACGTCGCCAAGTCGGAGTTGTCGATCATATCGCTGACCTTCGCAAAATCAAAGCCTTCGACCGTCAGAGCATCCGCCTGTTTTGCCGCATCAAGGGCTGCAACACCCTCTTCTGACGCCACTTCGAGCGTTTCTGCGCTTTGCGTCACGGCCTCCTCTGCCCCGGTGGCTGCTTCTTCTGTGATGCTATCCACACTAGTCTCCACGGCCGCCGTGTCTTCGGTCGTCGACGTTGCCTCATCGATCAAACTGTTCACGCTTTCCTGCGCGTCAGTTGCTGCCTCCGTCGCGACGTCGCTCGCCGCTTCTGCGGTTTCAGTGATCGCCTCAACGCTTTCTGTGGCTGCGTCCGAGACAGCTGTACCCACTTCTTCTGCGGCTGTTGTGGCACTTTCAACGGCTTCATTCACCGCGTCCTCGGTCGCAGTGGCCACATCACCCGCCGCGCTGGCCGCGGCTTCGCCCGCCTCAGCCGCTGTTTCTTCGATTGCGGTCGCGGCTTCACTTGCCGCCTCAGCGGTTGCTTCGGACGCGTCTTCGACGGCCTCGACCGCGTCACCTGCAGCCACTGGCGCGCTTTCTTCAACTTCTTGCGCAACCTCACTAAGCTGTTGACCAGTGATCAAGAAATAGCCGCCAACAGCGATAACGCCTGCGACCAAGATCCATATCAGATTTTTCATTTTGATTGCTTCCTTTTGTAGCCACCCGCAGATTTCACAGGCGCATGATTGAGCATGGTATCGCCTAGTGCTCCTGTGGGATAAAACCAATAACGGGGAAATCTGTTCCATTCGGCTCATTCCAGCCTAAATTCCGGCTTGAAGTGGCGCTTTCCCGCGGTTACTTTAACGATCTATAAACATGAACTAGGCAAGGACGACAATCATCGCTCGCAGACCGCATAACGCGCCGCCCCAACGTGAAACAGGCCCCCGCGTCAACGAAAAAATCCGTAACTCAGAAATCCGCCTGATTGGTGCTGATGGCGAAAATGTTGGCGTTGTATCGCCAGACCGGGCCATGGAAATGGCTGATGACGCCGGATTGGACCTGGTGGAAATATCGCCAAATGCCAATCCGCCGGTATGCAAAATCATGGATTTTGGCAAGTTCAAGTATGAGACACAAAAGCGCGAAGCTGAAGCGCGCAAAAAGCAGAAGATCATCGAGATCAAGGAAGTCAAATTCCGTCCGAATACGGACACCAATGATTATGATGTGAAGATGCGCAATGTTTTCAAGTTCATTGAAAACGGCGACAAGGTGAAAATCACTCTGCGCTTCCGGGGTCGCGAAATGGCGCACCAGAATCTGGGTCGCGAGTTGTTGGAGCGGGTCGCAGAAGACACCAAAGACGTCGGACGGGTCGAAAACTTTCCAAAGATGGAAGGCCGTCAGATGGTCATGTTGATCGGACCTTTGCCCAAATAGGCGACTGAAATTGCTGTGATGCATAAACGCCTCGGCTTTGCGGTCGGGGCGTTTTCCATGACGCGCAGGCATTGCTTGAACGCAAAAAATTTATCACTTCAATGGCCATCCAATTCATAATATGGATAGGCATGACATTTGATCAGATCCGCACTTTTCTCTGGGTCTCCCGGTTGGGCGGGTTTCGCAAGGCAGCTGAACGGTTGCATTTGTCCCAACCCGCTGTTTCAACACGTATTTCCAACCTCGAAGACGAATTACGCGTGCCCTTGTTCGAACGCGGGCATGGGTCTTTGGTTCTGACCAAGCACGGCACCTTGCTGTTATCTTATGCCGAGCAGATGTTGTTTGTCGAAGAAGAAATCAAACAGCGCGTGGCCAATCCGTCAGAAGCCGAAGGTCTGTTTCGTGTCGGGGCTTCGGAAACCATCGCTCAGGCGTGGCTGCCGGAATTTCTGAAGGCCTTCAGCCAACGTTATCCACGGGTCAATGTCGATCTGACCGTGGATATATCGATCAACCTGCGCGCCGCATTGCTTGAACGGCGGCTTGATCTGGCCTTTCTCATGGGACCGATATCGGAATTTTCCGTGGAGAATTTCCCCCTGCCCGCCTTTGATCTGCATTGGTACCGCTCGACCCGGAACGAACAGACCGATCTCAGCGTCATCCCGGTCATTTCCTACTCCAGCCAAACGCGCCCCTACCGCGAATTGCTGTCTGAATTATCCCGCACCGTCGGCCCAAAGGCGCGTGTTTTTACCTCTGCCTCCCTTTCGGCCAGCTTGAAAATGATTGCCGCCGGTGTGGCCGTGGGCCCTTATCCACGCGCTTTGGCCAATGATTTTTTGACCTCTGGACAGATCGTCGAATTTGATCCCGGTGTGCGTGCGCAGCCCTTGCAGTTCACGGCGTCCTATTTGTCAGAACCCCGCAGTTTTCTGGTTGAGGACAGCGCTGAAATTGCCCGTGACATTGCGCAGGCCTGGGATGACGCCCACCCGCGCTGATCTAAATTATCTATCACAATAGATACAAAATGATAATTTGTATGAAATATCTTTAATATGTGAAGATTGACGGGCGTTTGCAAAGGCCGCCCATATGACCCTCACACCCATGTCACACTCCCGACTGCGCGCCGCATCTGCGGTGGATGTCCGTCATGCCATTCGCACAGGCTCCTATACGGGTCACACGGCCGGGCTGGCACCGGGCAAACTCCAGTGCAACCTCGCCATTCTGCCCGAACATTACGCGCTCGACTTTCTAAGGTTCTGCCAACGCAATCCCAAACCCTGTCCACTGGTGGGCGTTGGTGACAGCGGTGATCCCTATTTGCCGACCCTTGGTCATGATATCGACATCCGCAGTGATGTTTCCAAATATCGCGTGTTCCGAAATGGCGAGTTGAGTGAGGAAGTCACGGATATCTCGGACATCTGGACTTACGATCTGGTGACGGTGGCTTTGGGATGCTCCTTTACCTTTGAAAATGCGCTAATGCGTGACGATATCCCCGTGCGTCACATCGAGACGGGCAAGAACGTCCCGATGTTCCGTTCTAACATTGATCTCACGCCTGCCGGTCCATTTGCGGGAAAAATGGTCGTTACCATGCGCCCGATCCCAAAAGCACTGGTCGATCAGGCCCGCCAGATCAGCGCGCGATTTCCGCAAGCGCATGGCGCGCCGATTGCCGTAGGCGACCCCGGACAGATCGGAATTGCCGATCTCTCCAAACCCGATTGGGGCGACGCGGTGGAGATCAAACCGGGTGAAATCCCGGTCTACTGGGCCTGCGGCGTGACCCCTCAAAACGTTCTTCTGGACGCGAAACTGCCCATTTGCATCACCCATTCGCCCGGTCACATGTTGATCGCGGATGTGGCTGAGGACGCCGAAACAACAATTCTAAAAATAAACTGATACGACAAGGAGATCTACTATGAAACGCACTCTAACCCTTTTGATCGCCACCACGGCGCTTGCCGCTCCCAGCTTTGCCGAGGACCTGTCCGTGGTCGGCAGCTGGTCCAGCCTTCCCCTGCACAATCAATATGAAGCACCCTTCTGGAGTACCACCCTGCCAGAAGCCTCCGGCGGCAGCCTCAATGTGGAACTGACCACGCACAACCAAATGAGTTTGGGATTGGGTGATATTTACCCTCTGCTGGGACAGGGCGTTTATGATGTGGCCATGACGGTTGCGGATTACGCCGTGGCCGATGCGCCCGAACTTGAAGGACTTGATGTACCGCTTCTGGCACTGTCAGCGGACGAGGCCCGCGCCATGGTCGATGCCGCCCGTCCAATGGTGTCGGATATTTACCGTGACCGGTTCAACTCGCATGTTCTGGCCATCGCGCCTTACCCGCCGCAGGTGGTATTCTGCAATCACGACATCTCGCAACTGTCTGACCTTGAAGGGTTAAAGGTGCGGGCCTCTGGCCGTATGACAGCGAAACTGCTGGAGGCGCTTGGCGCTGAAGGCGTGAACGTATCCTTCTCGGAAGTTCCCGGCGCCTTGCAAAACGGTGTGGTTGATTGCGCGGTCACCGGAGCGGGATCGGGATATAGCGCGGGATGGTGGGAAGTGTCTACGCATCTGCTGCCGATCCCACTGGGTGGTTGGGACTCGGTCGTGACCGCGATCAACATGGACAAGTGGAACAGCCTTGATGCTGATGCGCAAAGCCTGATTACAGAGCAAGTCAAATCCGGCTTTGAGGACCTTGCATGGGCCAGCGCGCAAGACGCACTGGTCAATGACATTGCCTGTCTGACCGGCAATGGCGACTGCCCTGCTGGCGATGCGCGCGGTATGACGCTAGTGGATGTGAGCGATGCGGATTTCGAGCGTGCCCGCGACATTCTGACCAGCGAAGTGCTGCCAGAGTGGGCTGAACGTGCCGGTGGCGATTGGGCGGCGCGTTGGAATGACAGCGTCGGTAAAGTGGTCGGCGTCACCATCAACTAAGCGACAAATCCAAAGGGGCATGCCGATTATGGAACTGAAGATGATAGAGAGCCTGCGCAGGATCAACAAAGGGGTTGCCCTGTTGGTTGGTTTTGGCCTTCTGCTCTGTGCGGCATTCGTGCTGACGGATATCATCATGCGCCAGATCGGCACGTCGCTTGGGGGCACCGAGGAGATCGCGGGATATGCCATGGCGCTCGCGACCTCTTGGGGCATGTCCTACACCTTGCTGGAACTGGGACATGTGCGCATTGACCTGCTGCGCACCCGGGCGCATAGCTTCGGGCGTTGCTTGTTTGATGTGTTTTCCATGATCGTGATGTCAGGCGTGGTGATCACCATCGCGATCAAAGCATGGCCGGTGGTGGAACGCTCCCTTACCAATGGATCACGCGCCAATACACCGCTCGAAACACCGCTGATCCTTGTGCAACTGCCCTGGTTTGCCGGTTGGGTCTGGTTTGCTGTGATGTCCAGCCTGACAACCCTCGCAGCCCTCAGCCTTTTGCTCAAACGCCGCTTTGATGAGACCGAACAATTTGTCGGCGCCTTTGCCGAACAGGATACGTTGCAATGATCACCTATGTTTCCATTGGCCTGCTTGGCCTGCTGGCCCTGTCCATCCCGGTGGGCATCGTCTTATTTCTGTTGGGCTTTGGCATCGATGTATTCTTCTCCAGCTTCCCGCTCACGCGCGGCCTCGGCAATATGGTGTGGTCGTCCTCCAATTCCGCGACCTTGATCGCCATTCCGTTTTTTGTGCTTCTGGGCGAGATTCTGGTGCGCAGCGGCGTGGCGACTCGCACCTATGCCGCTCTGGATCGTTGGGTCTCATGGTTGCCCGGCGGGCTGGTGCACGCCAACATCGCCACGGCTACGATGTTTTCTGCCACCTCTGGGTCCTCCGTGGCGACCGCGGCAACTGTGGCGACCGTCGCCATGCCACAGGCCGAAAAGCTGGGCTATGATCCTAAACTCTTTTCCGGGGCGATCGCGGCCGGTGGCACCCTCGGCATCATGATCCCACCTTCAATCAACCTGATCGTCTATGGGTTCCTGACCCAATCCTCGATCCCACAGCTATTCCTCGCCGGGTTGATCCCGGGCATCGCACTGGCGCTGGCCTTCATGGCGATCACGGCACTTATCTGTGTGATCCGGCCTGATCTGGGCGGTCTGCGCCGCACTTTCCCATTTCCACAAATGTTGCGTGCGCTCATCGACCTCATTCCGATCCTGATCCTCTTTGGTTTGATCGTCGGCTCGATCTATCTCGGGTGGGCCACACCCACCGAAGCCGCCGCTGTCGGGGTCGCCGGGGCGCTGGTCATCGCGCTGGCCTTTGGCGGTGTTTCCTGGTCCATGCTCACGCAAAGCCTCACGGGCACAGTCAAAATCACCTCAATGATCATGCTGATTGTGATTGGAGCCTCCTTTTTGAACTTTACGCTGGCGTCGGCCGGTCTGGGACGCGAGTTGACCGACTTCATGACCGGACTTGGTCTTACGCCCCTCAAGACGATCCTCGTGGTTGTCGTGCTCTACATAGTGCTGGGCTTTTTCATCGAAACCCTGTCGCTGATGGTCGTGACCATTCCGATCATCGTGCCGCTTGTGATTGCCCAAGGTTATGATGTGATCTGGTTCGGCATCCTAATGATCGTATTGATCGAAATGGCGCTGATCACGCCGCCCGTAGGCCTGAACCTTTATGTGGTTCAGGGTGCGCGCAAATCCGGAAGCCTCAATGAGGTGATGCTGGGCGCGCTGCCCTATTGCCTGACCATGCTGGCCATGGCGTTCCTGCTGATCGCCTTTCCCAGCATTGCTTTATTCTTGCCCAACGCCTTGCAGTAGGCATAAAAAAACGACCGGAGATTTCGCCCCGGTCGTTCTGATTTCGTTCATTTAAATCAAGCTGCGGCGGCAACGGCCCGCTTGGTCATAACGCCGACCAGATGAGCGCGATAGGCACCGGTGCCATGCAGATCGTTGATCATAGTGTCCCCCGATAGCGTCAACCCATCAATGGCCCCGGCAGAGAAATCTGACGATAACGCTGCTTCGGCCTCGCCCCAGCGGAACACACCCTCCTCGGACGCGCCTGTCACGGCAACCCGCACACCATCTGCAAACTTCGCGACAAAAACGCCAACAAGTGCGAAGCGTGAGGCGGGTTGCAGGAATTTCTGGTAGTTGGAGGCTTGCGGGATGGGAAAACGCACTTCGGTGATGATTTCACCCTCTTCCAGAGCGGTTGTGAACATGCCCTGAAAATAGTCATCCGCAGTAATCGAGCGGGAATTCGTAACAATTGTTGCACCCGATCCGAGTGCCGCGGACGGATAGCACGCCGAGGGGTCATTGTTGGCAAGGCTGCCGCCAATGGTGCCGCGATTGCGCACGGCCGGATCCCCGATATGGCTGGCAAGATCTGCAAGCCCTGGGTATTTGGCAGCCGCATCCTTGGCCACCGTCGCATGGGTTGTGGCCCCCCCGATGCACAGCTGTCCATCATCGCCCGTGCACACGCCTTTCATTTCGGTAATGCCCGAAAGGCTCACAAGAACCGAGGGGCTGGCAAGGCGCTGTTTCAACGTCGGGATCAGCGTCTGCCCGCCACCCAAAGCCTGGGCGTCTTCGCGCCCCAGGGCAGAAACGGCATCCGCCACGGAGCCCGGCATTTCTACATCAAAATAATACATCGTTCGTCCTTTCCTTTGACCACATAAACGCGCCGCGTTTTGCAGTCAGAAATATCGCGGCAGGTCCAGGCCATCATGTCCCGGTCCTGCCTTTTCAGATCACTGCATTGCTGCCCAGACACGCGAAGGCGTCAGTGGCATATCGATATGCGTCACGTCCTTGCCGCCTGATTGCAGCGCATCCACCACAGCGTTCACAACCGATGGAGGTGAGCCAATCGCCCCCGCCTCACCACAGCCTTTCACGCCCAAGGGGTTGTGCGTACAAGGTGTCTGACAGGAGTGATCCACCGCATAGAACGGCACGTCATCGGCGCGCGGCATCGCGTAATCCATATAGGATGCGCTCAGCAACTGGCCGTTTTCGTCATACGAACAGTTTTCCAACAACGCCTGTCCGATGCCTTGGGCCAGCCCCCCATGGACCTGACCGGTCACGATCATCGGGTTCACCACATTGCCGAAATCATCGACAGCGGTGAAGCGTTCAATGCTCACCTTACCGGTATCCGGGTCCACTTCGACCTCACAAGCATAAGCGCCTGAGGGATAGGTGAAGTTGCTCGGATCATAGAATGCGGTTTCTTCCAAACCCGGTTCGATGTCATCAAGCGGGTAGTTATGTGGCACATAAGCGGCCAGTGTCACATCCCCCCAGGCGACGGATTTATCCGTCCCTGCAACGCTGAACGCACCGTCCTTGAGCTCGATGTCATCTTCCGAGGCTTCCAGCAAGTGGCTGGCGATCTTCTTGGCCTTGGCGATGATTTTTTCTGTGGCGCGCACCATTGCAGAACCACCTACCGCGAGCGAACGGGAACCATAGGTGCCCATTCCCATAGGCGCATTGGCGGTATCACCGTGCACAATTTCGATCATGTTTTCGTCTATCCCGATCATCTCTGCGATGACCTGTGGAAAGGCGGTTTCATGACCCTGCCCGTGACTGTGGCTGCCGGTCATGACAACCAGACCGCCGGTGGCATTGACCCGTACTGTCGCAGATTCGTATAGGCCTGCGCGCGCACCGAGTTGCCCCACAAGGTTGGACGGCGCAATGCCGCAAGCCTCGATGTAGCAATTGATGCCCAAACCACGCCATTTGCCTTTGGCCTCAGAGGCTTTACGGCGCGCATCGAAGCCGGACAGATCGCCCAATTCCTCAAGCTTGTCCATCGTGGCAGGATAATCGCCCGTGTCATACTCAACGGCCACCGGAGTGGCATAGGGGAACTGGGTAATGAAATTCTGACGGCGCAGCGCAATCGGGTCCACACCCAGTTCACGCGCCGCCTTGTCGATCACCCGTTCCAGTTGGAACGTCGCTTCGGGACGACCGGCTCCGCGATAAGCATCGACAGGTACAGTGTTGGTAAACACCGCTTTGACGTTCACATAGATGAGCGGCGTTCTGTAATTGCCCGCCATCAAGGTACCGTGAAGCCACGTTGGCACCGAAGGTGCAAAGGTGCTGAGATACGCGCCCATGTTCGCATAGGTATCCGTGCGCAGGGCCGTGAAGTTGTTCTCTGCATCCAGCGCCAGTTCGATCTTGGTCACATGGTCGCGACCGTGCGCGTCAGACATGAAGGCCTCAGAGCGACTGGACGTCCACTTCACCGGGCGGTTGCAGGCTTTGGCCGCGAAGGTCACAAAAGCCTCTTCTTGATAATGGAATATCTTGGTGCCGAAGCCGCCGCCCACGTCCGGGGCGACAACACGCAACTTGTGCTCGGGGATGCCCAACACAAACGCGCCCATCAAGAGGCGGATGACATGCGGGTTTTGCGACGTGGTATAAAGCGTGTGATCGTCGGTGCCGCGGGCATAATCGCCGACCGCTACACGCGGTTCCATCGGATTGGCGACAAGACGGTTGTTGACCAGTTCAAGCGTCGTGACATGGGCCGCTTTGGTAAAGGCCTCATCCGTCGCGGCCTTGTTTTCCTCAACAAAACCCCAATCGTAACAAAGGTTTGACGTCAGATCATCATGCACTTTTGGTGCATCACTTGCGACCGCCGACTTCATATCAACCACCGCCGGCAGTTCGTCGATGTCAACGGTGATCGCTTCTGCGGCGTCGCGCGCCTGCTCCAATGTCTCCGCAACAACGGCGGCGATGGGTTCGCCAACATGGCGCACCTTGCCATGTGCCAGAATGGGGTGGCGCGGCTCCTGCATCGGCTCGCCATGTTTGTCCGTCACCTGCCAGCCGCATGGCATCCCACCAACGGCTTCAAAATCGGCACCTGTGAAAACCTTCACAACGCCTGCCATGGCTTCGGCTGAAGATGTATCGATTGACGAAATCGTACCGTGCGCAATATCGGAGCGCAGGAAAAACACATGCGCCTGCCCTCGAATGTTGATGTCGTCTGTATAATTTCCCTCACCGGTCAAAAACCGGATGTCCTCGCGGCGCTTTGAGCTGGCGCCGATGCCTCCATCTTTTGGCATTTTATTCCTCCCTGAAAAGCGGTGGCCTGAAAGCCCACCTTACGGTGCGATCCTCTGTAGGGTGGGCTTTCAGGCCACCCTGGATCATCAGTTTTTATTCTGCAGCGATTGTTGTTACATCCTGACCCGAAGCGGCCATGATCGCCTTGACGATATTATGATACCCTGTGCAGCGGCAAATATTGCCCTCCAGGTATTCTCGAATTTCCGTCTCGGTCGGGTTTGCATTTTCTTTCAAAAGCGCTGCGGCGCTCATCACCATGCCCGGCGTACAGAAACCGCACTGCAACCCATGATGATCCTGAAACGCTTGCTGGATGACACTCAACGAACCATCCGCATTCGACATGGCTTCGATGGTTGTGACCTCAGAACCTGCGGCTTCAGCGGCAAGCATGGTGCACGCTTTGACCGCCTCGCCATCCACATGCACAACACATGCGCCGCATTGGCTGGTATCGCATCCTACATGGGTGCCTGTCAGTTCCAGCGTATCGCGCAGGAATGACGACAAAAGCGTGCGCCCCTCCACATCGCCAGACGCGGCCTTACCGTTAACGGTCATCGAGACCTGAGCCATATTCTTCTCCCTAAGTTTTTTTGTTGAGTTGAGTTAAGCATGCCCCTTACCGGTTGAGAACCTATTATTTCGTCGCATGGGTCAAGATGCGTTATAATGCCTCTTCCGGACTGGTTCATTTGGTGGGTTCAGGTCGCTTTCCAGCGCGCGGTTGCGGGCGTGTGGGGATTTCCTTCAACAACCCACCGACTCCCATGGCCGCCACATCATCATCGCTGACGTCTATACCGCACATCACCCGTGACAAAACCCAATCCGCCCCGTTTAAGGCTGGCGCGCGGGCGCACCCCGGCAGACCAATCACCGATTGCTTTGCGAGGTTTCCCAAAAACAATAGGTTACCGGGGTCCACAGGCATGCCAAACCGTGTCACTTGTCCGCCAGCGTTTCTGAGGGCAGCAGGTGCGACGTCATTTATGTCTGATGTCGCAGAACCGTTGAGGATCAATATTAGCTCATCCTGACATTCACCAATCGCATGGGACAAGGCATCGACCTCATGGTGCACAACAATCGGTTTGGAAAGTGTTACGCCGAATGCCGCAACCCGGTCGGCAATGGCCTTTTGCCCTTTGGAGCCCGCGCCCCCTTCGATCTCGGATATGATCAAACCAACTGTTTTAATTTTGGGCGGTGCCAAACGAATGGCAGACTTTGCCAGTTTGCAAGCTTCCATCAAAGCGGCCTCAGGCACAGCGTAGGAAATAATCTTGATCGTCCCAACCATCCCGCCGGGTGACATTTGTTGAAACGGCGGAACAGTTGCCAGCGTAATCATCGGATGCACTCGGTTCAGCGCCTCAAGAGCCGCGACATCCATGACGGCAACGCCCGGCCCTTCGGCCAGCAAATTGACGCGCCCGGTAAAAGCGTCCGTCACCTTAAGACACTGGTCAGACGCATTTGGGACAAGTGCCTTCGCAAGCAATTGCGCCGCGTCGTTTTCGAAAACGTCACCAGCCTCCAACCGCGCGACAGTCACCTCGGTGATGCCAGCATGGGTCAAAGAACCAATATCGCTTGCGTCCAGAATACGCCCTTTGCGCAATCGCCTGCGATCGCCCAGCGATACGGAATGGGCCAATACGCCGCCTTCAGCATCCCCAACGGCGACCTGTCCAAACTTCATGCGCCGCGCCTCAACACCCGAGTCATTTCGCCAAGAATAGCAACTGCAATTTCGGGCGGACCGGCCGCCCCGATGTTCAACCCCACCGGTCCATGAACGCGGCCGATCTGATGCGGTTCGAATCCTGCATCAGCAAGACGTCCTGCGCGCGAGGCCTGCGTGCGCGTGGATCCAAGCGCCCCGATGTAGAAAGCACGAGACCGCAGTGCAATATGCAACGCCGGATCATCCAGTTTGGGATCATGGGTCAACAGCACAACGGCGGTGCGACTGTCCACACCAATGGTTTCAAGCGCTTCATCCGGCCAGTCTTGCAAGATCCGCTCTCCCGGAAAGCGCGCTTCAGAACCAAAAGCGGCACGCGGATCCACAATAAAGGGGTCATACCCGGCAATCCGCGCCATCGGTACCAAGGCCTGTGCAATATGCACCGCGCCCACAACCACCAAACGCAATGGCGGATTGTGGATCGCAACAAAAACATCCCCGTCTTGTTCGAAGCCCGATTTGTCCATGGCAAACCGATCCACATACCCCTCGTGAACAAGGCGTCGTGCCCCCGTTTTAAGGCTTGCTTCATACGCGGTGGGGGTACGGGCCGCACGGGCAGCCACGAGGTCACTCAAAACATCGACGGGCAGGACCGTGCCGACGGGTTCCACCAGAATACGAATCGTGCCGCCGCAAGCCAGACCGACGGCAAAGGCATCACCATCGCTGACGCCGTATTCAAGCAAGCGCTGCTCGCCCTTTTCCAATGCATCTGCCGCCTCCAAAACGACAGCGCCCTCGACGCAGCCGCCCGATACGGACCCTTGCATCTCACCATCGCCAGCAATCACCAATTGCGCTCCGACGCGCCGGGGTGCTGACCCCCAGGTTTCCACCACCGTGGCCAACACCGCCCCGCGTCCCGCGTCATGCCAGGCCAGCGCCTGTTCCGGTGCGTTTTCAAAAACATCCATACCGACTCTCCCTGAACCGAACTATCTAACATGTGGCACGGCTTGTCTGCCCCAAACGCGAGAATCCCTTTCCGTCTGAGCTATCCTGTGGAATTCAATTTGGCACCTTGTCCCCACCTGCCCCGACCACTACATTTGCAGACAGACCACAACGGAGCCGAGCCCATGCCCATGCAAGCCAGCGAAATCGAAGATCTGCTGCGTGCCAGCTTTCCTGATGCAACAATAACTGTAGAGGGCAACGACGGCGTTCACATGGCAGCCATGGTTGTTGATGAGAGCTTTCGCGGCAAGAATCGCGTGCAACAGCAGCGCGCAGTCTACGCGGCCCTGAAGGGCAAAATGGACGGCTCCAACGGAGAGCTGCACGCTTTGGCGCTGACAACAAGAATCCCTGATTGAGACACTTGAATTTTCGGCATTGAACCTCTTAAACGCCGAGCGATCCGAAGGAATTGAAATGACAGACACAACAACACAAATTCAAGAAACCATTTCCGGATCGGACGTGGTTTTGTTCATGAAGGGCACCAAAGAGATGCCGCAATGTGGTTTTTCCAGCCGCGTGGCTGGCGTTTTGAACTACATGGGCGTCGACTTTTCGGATGTGAATGTCCTGTCCGACGAGGCACTGCGTCAGGGCATCAAGGACTTTTCCGACTGGCCCACGGTTCCGCAGCTCTATGTCAAAGGTGAGTTCGTCGGCGGGTGCGACATCATCACCGAAATGACCCTGTCAGGTGAACTAGATACGCTGTTCGCCGAAAACGGTGTGACGTTTGACAAGGATGCTGCGGATAAGATTCGCGAAGCCAACGGTTAAGCGTCGCCGCTTTCATCCAGCCAGAAAGAAAGCGAGCTCCGCTTTCCTTTGTTAGTAGACCCGCTCATCAGCCATCGGATTGCGTGCATTGCGCGTAAACCGGTGTCTCTTGGCCTGTTGTTGCATCAAACCAAGTCAGCATTGCCGCGTCGCCCTTTGTCCACCACACGTATCCAGACAGATTGCGCGGCCCTGCATAGCGCGCGCCAGAGGCTGAAGGTGTGGTTTCAAGATGGATCATTTCGCCTTCAACCAACAGAACAGCAACGCCAATCGAGTCCTTCCCTTCAACAAAAACCACCGGAAGCTCGACGGAACGTTCACACAGGTAGAGAGCCGCCACCGAACCCGCATTTGCGGTCATGGCGGCGCCCGTCCAGATCATGAAACCAGCCATGATCTGAAACTGTCCCATTACGCTTTCGACTTTTCTTCGACGGAAGCTGCAACTGCCTCGGCGCGGGCGGCAAGTTCAGCAAGCGTGTCTGTCACCGACTGCGGTACGACAGGGACTTCGACCCGCTCCGG
Source organism: Paracoccaceae bacterium (assembly GCA_033344815.1). Lineage (NCBI taxonomy): Bacteria > Pseudomonadati > Pseudomonadota > Alphaproteobacteria > Rhodobacterales > Paracoccaceae > Paracoccaceae bacterium. The sequence goes on from JAWPMR010000001.1 coordinate 720,540, forward strand.
CTCAACGACGGTATCGCGCAGATTTGCCAGTTCAGCGTCACGTGCGGTCAGCTTGGCTTGCAATTCAGCAACCTGATCTTCCACATTTGCCGTCTTGTCCGCGAGCATCAGACCCGCCATCAGCAACATGCGCGCTTCGGGCATGCGACCGGCCTGATCGGCCAGAACCTGCGCTTCGTCATCGAGCATCTTTGCTGCCGTGTGCAGAAAATGCTCCTCGCCGACCTGACAGGCGACTTCAAATTGACGGCTTCCGATGGAAATTGTGACTTCCGGCATCAGACAGTCTCCTCATTTTGGGGTGCGCCGGCTTCCAGCAGAGGCGTCAAGGCGGCGATAATCTCATCCGCCTGCGTGACCTCGGCGGTCCGTGCTGCGCGCAGAGATTCAAGTTCGGCCATCATTGCAGCGTTGATCAGATCCGGCTCACCAACCCCTTCGGCATTGGCGGTCCTGAGCGCTTCGCATGCTTCACCAAGCTGCGCGTTTGCGCGACGCAACCGTTGCAGGTCCTGATCAAACTGACTGATCCGCGCGGCGGTTTCTGTCGCCCGGTTTTCCAGTTCTTCCAAGGCCTTGGACTGACGTTCTCCCAAGGCACGCACCCGTTCATTTAACTGCGCGTTCACGGTTTTCTCATCTTCGAGCGCCAGTTTGAGTGCCTCCATGCTTTCAGATGCACCGCTTCCAATAACGTCGACACCTTTGGCAACCCGGTCCAAGGCGGACATAATCCGGCTTTGAAGATCTTCGATTTCGCTCATGCCCACCTCATCATCTCTCTATAAAACGCGCCGCGATTGCGGCTGCCTCATTCTGCGAGAGACGAATCGCTCCCGTGCAGGCTCAGATTAACTCTATTCCACCAACCTCACAAACACGCCTTTCTTTGTGATCAATTGCTTGCCGGACGCTGTTGAAGTCAATGGTTTGCCAAAGGCAAGCCCCCGCCCTTGATCTTTGCGAGGCGACTGTTATGCAGCGCTCAAACTTTGGCTATCTCGCCTGAAACCCCGCTTTTGGGGCCGCTTCGAACCGACAAAGGATTCTACCACGTGGATTTAAAAGCCCTCGCTGCCGCCAACCCTGATCACTGGTCCAAGGCCACGGCGATTCGTGCGCTCACACTGGATGCCGTCGCTGCTGCCAATTCGGGGCATTCCGGCATGCCGATGGGCATGGCCGACGTCGCGACCGTGCTCTTTGAAAAGCACCTCAAGTTCGATCCTACGCAACCCACCTGGCCAGATCGCGACCGGTTTATTCTCTCGGCGGGCCATGGTTCCATGTTGCTTTATTCGCTGCTGCATCTGACGGGGTACGCCGATATGACGCTGGAGGAGATCAAGAATTTCCGCCAGTGGGGATCGCGCACGGCAGGTCACCCGGAATATGGTCATGCCTCTGGCATTGAAACCACGACCGGGCCGCTTGGTCAGGGCATCGCCAATTCCATCGGTTTTGCCATGGCGGAGGAAATCCAGCGTGCGCATTATGGGAAAAAAGTTGTGGATCACTATACCTATGTGATCGCCGGTGACGGATGCCTGATGGAGGGCGTGAGCCAAGAGGCCATTACACTGGCCGGACGCCAAAACCTGAGCAAGTTGATCGTGCTATGGGACAATAACGACATCACCATTGACGGGCCTGTGTCGCTGTCGGATCGCACCGATCAGGTGGGCCGTTTCAAGTCCGCGGGCTGGGATGTTCTGGAAATTGACGGACATGATCCGGCGGCCATTGACGGCGCACTGACGCAGGCCAAGAAGGGCAGCAAACCGACGATGATTGCTTGCAAGACCCACATTGCCTTGGGCCATGCAGCACAGGATACTTCCAAAGGCCACGGCGCGCTGACGGATGCCGCCCAATTGACCGCCGCCAAAGAAGCCTATGGTTGGAAAACCGGACCCTTTGAGGTGCCCGCAGATGTGAAATCTGCCTGGGAAGCCATCGGCGCGCGCGGTGCAGAGACCCGCCGCGCCTGGGAAGAGCGGTTTGACACCCTCCCCCGCGCCAAGCGTGAAACCTTCAATCGGGCTTTTGCGCTGGAAGCACCCAAAAAGCTGAGCGCGGTGATCAAAGCGTTCAAAAAGCAGATGTCAGAAGCCGCGCCCAAGCTCGCGACCCGCGCGAGTTCCGAAAAGGTTTTGGAGATCGTCAACCCGGTCATGCCTGAAACAGTGGGTGGGTCTGCAGATCTGACCGGCTCCAACAATACCAAAACCGGTGATCTGGGTGTTTTTGACGTCGACAGTCGCGGTGGACGTTATGTCTATTGGGGCATTCGTGAACACGGCATGGCGGCGGCGATGAACGGCATGGCGCTGCACGGCGGTCTGCGCCCCTACGGTGGGACGTTCATGTGTTTCACCGATTATGCACGCCCCGCGATGCGTTTGGCGGCCCTGATGAAAATCCCAACCGTTTTTGTGATGACCCATGACAGCATCGGTCTGGGCGAAGACGGCCCAACGCACCAACCGGTGGAGCATCTTGCAATCAGCCGCGCGACACCGAACACCTATGTGTTCCGCCCCGCCGATACGATTGAGACGGCAGAGGCCTGGGAATTGGCGTTGACGTCCAAGGAAACACCATCTGTGTTGTCTCTGACGCGTCAGGGTTTGAAAACAGTGCGAACAGAGCACAAGACCAAGAACCTGACCGCACAGGGCGGCTATGTTTTGGCGGATGCGGATGGAAAACGGCAGGCCATCCTGCTGGCCACCGGTTCCGAAGTCGAGATCGCACTGGCCGCCCGCGACATTCTCCAGGCGGAAGGGATCGGTACTCGGGTTGTGTCCCTGCCGTGCTGGGAATTGTTTGAGGAACAGGATGAGGCCTACCGCAAGCGTGTCTTGCCCGGTGGTCCGGTGCGGGTTGCAGTCGAGGCCGGCATTCGCTTTGGCTGGGATCGCTGGCTCTTTGGGGAGCGTGGCAAGCGCGAGAAATCCGGGTTCGTTGGGATGCATGATTTCGGAGCATCTGCCCCTGCTGGCACGCTTTATGAAGAGTTTGGCATCACCGCACAGGCCGTTGCGGATAAAGCGAAATCCCTCATCAAATAGCGAGCATCGCTTCAAAAACAAAAACATTGAAATGCGCCTACGTTTAGGGCGCATTTTTTATTGGATCCAGCGCGATGCATTAATTTCGCAAAAGCAAATTCGTTAACCAACCCGCGCAATCCATCTAGCGCGTTAACCTCGCCTTAACACCTTATTCACAAAGTGGGCGCAGGAGGTCTTCAAATGGCAATCGGATTTGTACTTGTTGGCGGCGTTTCAGGCTTCATTGCAGCGGTTGTGACACTGTTGATGGGCCAAGGGCTTTGGCAGGCATTGCTGAACTACTGGAAGGTCGGAACGATAGCGCTGGTTGCGCTGGTTATAGTGCATCTGGTTGCGTCAAGCATTCGAAGCATTGGCACGAAACTTGATGCTGAAGCAGCGCGCCGTGCCAAAGCGGACGGCTATGGGTTTGGCGGGCTGAAGCCATCAACCGTCGAACAAACAGCATTCAAACCGTCCCAGCACTGAAACTGTTAACCGATCGTCTTGCGCAGCAGAGGCGTGACCACCTTTTCGCCCACGGGGATCAAGGCAAGCCCAAGCGCGATGCCGACAATGCCATCCATAAAGGCTTTTGCGGCCCATTCTCCCACCCCAATCACCGGTTCGGGCAAAGCATGGCCGATTGCGTAGGCCCAATCATGAATGTGATGTCCAAGCCAAGGCGCGCCCAGAACTTCCAGCCCATGCACGATGATACTGCCGCCGACCCACAACATGGCCGCCGTACCAATAACGGTTAATCCCCACATCACCTTGGGCATTGCCTTCACAATACCCCGTCCCAATGCGCGGGTCGCCCCGAGCCTTGCATTGGCGGCCATGGCCAACCCGGCGTCATCGGCTTTTACAATTAAAGCAACCGATCCATAAACCGCCACTGTGATCATGACGGCAACAGCCGCAAGGGTCGCTGCCTCCATCCAGAAATTGCTCGGTGGTATCGCCGCCAGAGAGATCGTCATGATTTCTGCCGATAATATGAAATCGGTCTTGATTGCGCCTGCGGCTTTTTGTTCCTCAAGATGGGCCGGGTCCTGCGCTTCGGTATCCGCTGCCGGGTAATCCACATGCCCGTGCCCGCCGATACCCAGAGCGTGAGCAATCTTTTCAGCGCCTTCAAAGCATAAATAGGCGCCGCCCAGCATGAGCAAAGGCGTGATCAGCCAGGGCGCGAAGTTCGACAACAGCAGGCCAATCGGCAAAAGATACACCAGTTTGTTAACGAATGATCCTTTTGCGATCCGCCAAATAATCGGCAATTCGCGATCCGCAGAAAAACCCTGAACGTATTTTGGGGTTACGGCAGCATCATCAATGACGGCCCCCGCAGCTTTGGCGCCCGCTTTTGCCGCCTGCCCAATAACGTCATCCACGGAGGCAGCGGCAACCTTTGCGATTCCCGCAACGTCATCCAGTAATGCCAGCAATCCGCTCATTTGTTGGTTTCCTTACTCTCGCCCTGTCTCGCTCAAAGACCTAGAGCGCCCTGCGCCTCTTGGCAATCATGGTTAAAATGCACGCAAAACGTGCGGGCAACAGACTGTTGCCGAGGTTTAACGCTAACATTTTGAAAACACGCCGTTTTAACCATTCCGCCAAATCAGGTTACCGGGTATAGAGCGCACAAATGGGCATTGTGGAGTAAAGATATGACGATCAGAGTTGGTATCAATGGGTTTGGGCGCATCGGGCGCTGCACACTGTCCTACATCGCAACTTCAGGACGCAACGATATCGATGTTGTCGCGATCAATGCAACCGGTCCGCTGGAAACCTCCGCCCATCTGATGAAATACGACTCGGTTCATGGCCGCTTCCCCGGTGATGTGATCGTCGGTGCGAACTCGCTTGATCTGGGACGTGGACCGATCCGAATGATGTCGACCTATGATATGAATGAACTTGACTGGACCGATGTTGACGTCGTGTTGGAATGCACAGGCAAATTCAATGACGGTGACAAGGCCAAAACCCATATCGATCGCGGTGCGAAACGCGTGCTGATTTCCGCCCCGGCAAAGAATGTGGACCGAACCATCGTATATGGTGTGAACCACCGCGATCTTCTGCCGTCTGACGCTGTCATTTCCAACGGGTCCTGCACCACAAACTGCCTTGCCCCGCTCGCCAAGGTCATGGATGACGCGATTGGGATCGAGCGCGGGATCATGACGACCATTCACTCTTATACAGGCGATCAACCGACACTGGACCGGCGCCACGATGATCTTTACCGGGCCCGCGCCGCCGCCATGGCGATCATCCCGACCTCCACCGGTGCGGCCAAGGCATTGGGCGAAGTATTGCCACAGATGGCCGGTAAACTCGACGGCACCGCGATGCGCGTGCCAACGCCGAATGTTTCTGCTGTTGATCTGACCTTTGAAGCGCCGCGAGATGTAACAGTAGAGGAAGTCAACGCGGCCCTGGAAGCCGCAGCGCTTGGCCCGATGTCGCGAGTCATGGCCTATGACGCCGAAGCAAAGGTATCGATTGATTTCAACCACACCGAACAAAGCTGCATCGTCGCGCCGGATCAGACCAAGGTCGTTGGGGGCCGCACCGTGCGCGTTCTGGCATGGTATGACAACGAATGGGGCTTCTCCGCGCGTATGGCGGATGTTGCCGTCAGCATGGGTCATCTGGGTTAAAACATCGGATCATTGATCCCGGGGTCATTTGCGCGGGCGCATAAATCGGAAAACACCACCCAGCTGCGGGCCGAGCACCCCGGCAACATATCATGGCGCGCCCTACTTTTTCCCGAGCCGTGTCATGAGTGCGGATTTAACACGTGGTGTGACGAATTTACTGACGTCTCCATCGAGACGGGCAATTTCCTTGACCAGTTTGCTTGCGATCGCCTGATGTTGTGCCTCGGCCATCAGAAAAACGGTCTCAATGCCATCATCCAACTGTCGGTTCATCCCAACCATCTGGTATTCATACTCAAAGTCCGCCACAGCGCGAAGGCCGCGCACGATGACCTGGGCCCCGACGTCGCGCGCGCAATCTATCAGAAGATTTTCAAATGGGTGCACGAGGATTTCGATCTCGGCCTGCCCCGCCAATTTGGCGCATTCGGCTTCCACCATCGCCACCCGTTCTTCCAGACAAAAAAGCGGCCCCTTGTCGCGGTTAATCGCAACCCCGATCACCAATCGGTCCAACAGGATACTGGCGCGGCGAATGATATCAATATGGCCCAATGTGATCGGATCAAAGGTGCCGGGATAGAGGCCAACGCGCATGTGGTCTCTCCTGTCGTGAGAATTTCGGGTAAACGACCACTTCGGACTTGGGATTGCAAGTCCTTTACCTGAGGCCTCTGTGAACGATACCGCCCGTCAGTGCCCCATGATCATGCCTTCAAGGGCATCTTTTTCCATCGCGAGTTCCAACAGCTTGGCTTTAACCACGTCCCCCAATGAAATCACGCCGATCAAAGTGCCCGCATTGAGAACGGGCATGTGGCGAAATCGACCGTCTGTCATTTGTTGCAGCACGGAATCTGCGGCATCTTCCTGCCCACAGGTCACCAATTTCGTTGTCATCAGGGTTTCGACAGTATGTGTCAGGCATCCGGCACCGCGCGCACCGATTTCGCGCACGATGTCACGTTCTGACAGGATGCCGTCCGCTGTATTGCCATCGCGCGAAACGACCACTGTGCCGATGCGTTTTTCTGATAGAATTCTCGCAGCTTCTGCGATGGACAATGTGGGGGAAACCGTAACAACGTCTTGCTGTAATTTGGTTTTCAGGATCTGGGACACCAACATGCCGGACCTCCTTGCAACGTGTTGACAACATCCCTAGCGTCACCGCAAAGCGCAACCAAGTCAAGCCAGCGCTTCCAAGCGTACAACTTCTGCGCGCAAGCCGCTGCTGAGCGCGTCGGCAAAACGGCTCAACCGCGAGTTACGCTGGTCATCTCCGTGACGGATCAGGTAAAATGCGCGCGTCAGGCTGATTTGATCGGTCAATATCCGTCGGACCCCTGTCATGGCTGGAATTGAGAAATCATGGGCCACCCCGACACCGCCGCCCTGACGGATCCAGTTAATCTGAACCGAGACCGAATTGGACGCAAGCGGAACGCGGGTCATCCCCAGATCGCTGAGGTAATCCAATTCCCGGTCAAAGATCATGTCGGGAATATATCCCACAAGCCTGTGATGTTTGAGATCTGACGCCGTATGGATCACCGGGTTTTGCGCCAGGTAGGTCTCAGAGGCGGCGAGATGAAGCTGATAATCGGTGATCTTCTGCACCACCAAACGCCCTGCCGTGGGGGCGCTGACTGCGATGGCCATGTCGGCTTCGCGACGCGATAGATTGAACACCCTTGGCAAGGCCACAATCTGTATATCAAGGTCCGGATTATCATCACCAATGGTGGCGCATACTTGCGGTAATAGATAGTTGGCAGCCCCATCTGGCGCCCCGATACGGATTTGACCCGTAAGGCGATCAGATTGCACTGGGAGATCAGCAACCACGCTGCGCATCGCTCTTTCCGCGGTTTCGGCACGTACCAGCAAAGATGCCCCGGCATCTGTCAGAATGTAACCTTGCGGCGACTTGGTAAAAAGGGTGGCTTGCAAGGCGCGCTCCAAACGCTGCATCCTGCGCCCGACTGTCGCCGGATCAAGCCGCAATAGCTTTCCGGCACCCGAGAGGGTCTCTTCGCGCGCAACAGTCAAAAACAGGCGCAGATCATCCCAATTGGTTTGCAATTTCCTTAACCCTTCTGAAATGAAACAACCCGATGTGGCAGTAGCACGTGCCTCCGGTGTTTTGCAAAAACGCAAAATAACTTTGCCAACTTGCCCCTTTCGCAGGGGTTTTTGCAAGACTATGCTGTCAAAACAGAGCGACGATGTCATAATACCGCAAAGCCACACGACAGTCGCGCAGGCAGTGCCACGCAATACACCGCCCCACAACTTTGGAGAGCAACATGCAAGAATTAACCCACTATATGAACGGCGCACATGTCAAAGGCACGTCAGGGCGTTTTGCCGACGTCATGAACCCGGCCACCGGTGAGGTTCAGTCAAAATGCCCCCTCGCCTCCAAGGCAGAAGTTGAGCAAGCCGTGGCAATCGCGGCGGCGGCACAACCCGCATGGGCTGCTGTAAACCCGCAACGGCGTGCGCGTGTTATGATGAAATTTGTCGACCTTTTGAACCGCGACATGGACAAACTGGCCGAAGCGCTGAGCCGTGAGCATGGGAAGACGCTGCCTGATGCGGCGGGCGATGTGCAGCGTGGTCTGGAAGTGGTGGAATACTGCATCGGCGCGCCGCAGTTGCTGAAAGGTGAATACACCGACAGTGCCGGTCCTGGAATTGATATGTATTCCATGCGTCAGGCGCTTGGCGTGACCGCAGGGATCACCCCGTTCAATTTCCCGGCAATGATCCCGATGTGGATGTTTGCGCCCGCCATTGCCTGCGGCAATGCTTTCATCCTCAAGCCATCCGAACGCGATCCTTCGGTGCCTTTGATGTTGGCTGAATTGATGGAAGAAGCCGGACTTCCCAAAGGCATCTTGCAAGTCGTGAATGGCGACAAGGAAGCGGTGGATGCATTGCTGCACGATGAAATCGTTCAGTCCATCGGTTTTGTCGGTTCGACCCCGATTGCTGAGTACATCTATGGAACCGGCTGCGCGAACGGCAAACGGGTGCAGTGTTTTGGCGGTGCCAAGAACCACATGATCATCATGCCGGACGCCGATATGGATCAGGCGGCGGATGCGCTGATTGGGGCCGGGTATGGTGCCGCAGGCGAGCGCTGCATGGCAATTTCGGTCGCGGTCCCAGTGGGTGATGAAACCGCAGACAGGCTGGTTGAAAAGCTGGTTCCCCGGATCGAAAAGCTCAAAGTTGGTCCCTACACCGCCGGCGCGGATGTTGATTATGGTCCCGTGGTCACGGCGGCAGCAAAAAGCAATATCGAAAGACTGGTGCAAACCGGCATTGATCAAGGCGCAAAACTGGTCGTTGATGGCCGTAACTTCAACTTGCAGGGTTATGAAGACGGCTTCTTTGTCGGACCACATTTGTTTGACCACGTCACCAAGGACATGGACATTTACAAGCACGAGATTTTTGGTCCCGTCCTGTCTACCGTGCGGGCGCAAAGCTACGAGGAGGCGCTGGGGCTTGCGATGGATCACGAATATGGGAACGGCACGGCGATCTTCACCCGCGATGGTGACGCAGCGCGTGATTTTGCCAACCGTGTCAATGTCGGCATGATCGGGGTCAACGTACCGATCCCCGTGCCTTTGGCGTATCACACCTTTGGCGGGTGGAAAAAATCAGTATTTGGGGATTTGAACCAGCACGGACCGGACGCATTCAAGTTTTACACCCGCACAAAAACGATCACCTCGCGGTGGCCATCGGGCATCAAAGAAGGCGGCGAGTTCAACTTCAAACCAATGGAATAAAAGAATTGGGGCGGCTCATTGAGCCGCCCCGTACCGTTTAAAATACGTCGCCTTTTGAAATTAATAGACACCTTTCAGTGCCCGACCCCCGTATTATTGCGGGCCGAATCCAGCCAATGGCCGGAAAACGTAAAGCTGCTTGTTTTGTCTAAGGAAGCGAGGCTCCAATTGCCCGGCATCACAGGAAGACGACAGCTTAATCTTGCAAAAGTGTGTCTGTGTAGAACAAAAAGACCCACCCAATCTCTCTAGTCAGCGAAAACTTACCACAAGCGGACTTCCGCCGCAAAGAAATAATAGCAAAAAATGGTAACCGTGATATTGAGGGGAATTGCACGAAAGTATAAATTTTTAACTAAATAATACAGATGCTTAATAGGTAACGGCATTTGATTTGCTAAAGTCAACTCATGATTGAACGTACTACCCTTTAAGTTGCTTTTTTGATTTCGGCCCCAAAGACTCTCAGATTCATCGCAACTTTCCCGTATTACGATAATTTTTATTGACGAAATGATTCTTTGTTTTGAGTTCATTTCCCGAAGCCGGTCAGAGAATCAATCGAAGCTCCAAAGTCGGGCTGGAATGCGATGGGTCTTGAATGGCGCGCACAGCCAAGCAATACATCATCAAACAGTTTTGAAAGCCACCACTCCATGAACGATATTTTCATTCGCGTTGTCGGAGCGACCGGACGCATTACGCTTGCACGGCCCGCGGCATTAAATGCACTGACCTATAAAATGTGTCTTGATATTGAAACCGCCCTGGACAGTTGGCGCACCGATGCCAAGGTCGCGCAGGTTATCTTTGACGCTGAAGGAGACCGCGCATTTTGTTCGGGCGGGGATATCGCTGAGTTGTACGCCACCGGCACCCGCAATGATTATGCTTACGGGCAAAAATTCTGGGCTGATGAATACAGGTTGAACGCGAAGATCTTTGAGTACCCAAAACCGGTCATTTCGTTTCTTCAGGGTTTTACGATGGGTGGCGGCGTCGGGATCGGGTGTCACGGATCGCACCGTATTGTCGGTGAAACCAGTCAGATCGCAATGCCAGAATGCGGAATCGGACTGGTTCCTGATGTCGGTGGATCGCTGATGCTCGCACTGGCCCCAGGACGCATAGGGGAATATCTGGCCATTACGGCGACGCGGATGACCGCCGCTGATGCCATTCTGGCCGGTTTCGCGGATTATTTCATCCCGGAACAGCAGTGGCCTGATCTGATTGCGCAGCTTGAAGCTGGTGCAACACCTGATGTTCTGGATGCGGCGGCAGAAACCGCGCCTGAGGGCGCGTTATCCCGAATGAGGCCCGACATCGACCGTCACTTTGGCGGTGAAACCCTGAGCGACATTCTCAGCAGCTTGAAAGGCGAACAAACTGACTTTGCCGCGCAAGCGCGCGAGAAGCTCAGCCGTAACAGCCCGCTTTCCATGGCTTGCGCGATAGAGATGATCCACAGGCTGCGCGGACCTTCGATCAACATCGCAAAGGCATTGGACCTTGAACATCGCTTTACTTTCCGCGCCATGGAGCATGGTGATTTTCTCGAAGGCATACGCGCCGCGATTATCGACAAGGATCGCAAACCGAACTGGCAGTTTGCAGATCAGAAGGTCCCGGCGGCAGCGGTCAGCAAAATGCTCATGCCGCTGGGGAAAAGCGCATTGAAACTGGAGGAAAAGCACATGGATACGATCAAGGTGGGATTCATAGGGTTGGGCAATATGGGCGCGCCAATGGCGGCCAACCTCGCTGCGGCCGGATGTCAGGTGACGGGCTTTGACACCGCCAACACCACGGCGGAAGGGGTTGCAGTGGTGTCAAACCCCGCCGAGGCCGCCAAGGGTGCCGATGTTCTCATCACGATGTTGCCAAATGGCGATATCCTCAGACAGGTCGCGGCCGACGTGTTACCGGCTCTGCCAAAAGGTGCGTTGCTCCTCGATTGTTCCACCGTTGATGTGGAAAGCGCACGGGATGTTGCCTCGCAGGCAGCGTTCATGGGCTTGCAGTTCGTTGACGCCCCCGTCTCTGGTGGCATTGGGGGGGCCGCTGCGGGGACATTGACCTTCATGGCAGGGGGCACGAAGGCAGCTTTTGCCAAGGCCAGCCCTCTTTTTGACATCATGGGGCAAAAGGCGGTGCATTGCGGCGAGGCCGGTGCAGGGCAAGCAGCGAAGATCTGCAACAACATGATCCTGGGTGCGACTATGGTTGCGACCTGCGAAGCCTTTGCCTTGGCCGATAAACTGGGACTGGATCGACAGAAAATGTTCGATGTGGTCAGCACCTCGTCCGGTTACAGCTGGTCGATGAATGCTTACTGTCCTGCCCCCGGTATCGGCCCGCAAAGCCCTGCGGATAATGACTACACGCCGGGTTTCGCCGCCGAACTGATGGTAAAGGACCTTGGCCTGTCCCAACAGGCCGCGATGGGCGTGGATGCAGACACGCCCATGGGCGCACTGGCGCTCGCGCTCTACAAGAAGTTTGTTGAGGAAGAGGACGGCCTTGGTAAGGATTTCTCGGCAATGCTGCCGCGTTTTTCAGGGCGTGGCAGGTCACGCTAGGTCGCAAACAGACCGTCCAAGGGATGTGATGCCATTAAGGTCATAGAAAACCAAGGTGCCCTCATATGAGCCCGACTTTTGAAGATTTCGCCGCGCGCCTGACCTATGCAGACCTGCCGCACCCGGTCTTGCGCGTTTTGAGGCGGTCTTTTCTGGACACGATGGGCGTGGCGGCAGTCGCGTCAACCACATCCATGGCCGCGATCGCGCGAGATGCTTCAGAGGCACTGTTCGGGATCGGAACCGCGGGCGGGAGCCGTATCCTGATGCATGGCGGTCGCGTCAGCCCGGCAGGTGCCGCGATGGCCGGCGCCTTTACCGTTGACAGCGTGGATGCTCACGATGGGACATCGCCCTGCAAAGGCCATGCCGGTTCCGCTGTATTCCCGGCTTTGCTGGCAATGGCGGACGCAAAACAGGATTTTGCAGGGCGCGACTTTGCGGTTCTTCTCGCCATTGCCTATGAGGTCAGTTATCGCGCCGGTCTTGCCCAGCACGACAGCTGTTCGGACTACCACACATCCGGTGCCTGGACGGCTGTTGGTGTCGCCACCGCCTGCGCGCGCGCGCTTGACTGTTCTCCAGACCAGATCCGACATGCGGCGGGCATAGGCGAATATCATGGTCCCCGCAGCCAGATGATGCGTTGCATCGATCATCCGACGATGCTGCGTGATGGAGTGGGCTGGGGCGCTCCGTCTGGTGTCACGGCGGCCTATCTAGCGCAAAAAGGGTTCACCGGCGCCCCTGCCCTCACCTGCGAAGCGGCGGCTGACTTTTGGGATGATCTGGGTGAGGTGTGGCGACTTGTTGAAGATACCCATTACAAACCTTACCCCTGCTGCCGTTGGGCGCACCCGGCAATGGATGCCGCCCAAGATTTAATGCGCGAACACAAGTTGTACCACGCGCAAATCGACCAAATCGAAATCCGCACCTTCCATAACGCAACGCGGCTGGCAGGCCACCGCCCTGCAACGCCCGATGAGTTTGCCTATTCAATTGCGTTTCCCGTGGCGACAATGATTGTACGCGGACAGGTTGGTGTGTCAGAGCTTGCAGAGTCGACCCTGCGCGACGCCGATATTTTGCGCCTGAGCACAGCCACGCAACTGGTCGATGATCCGCATTTCACCAAGATCAGCGATGGTAAGAGATGGGCGCAGGTTACACTGTCCTTGAAAGACGGCCGCAGGGTGACCTCCGCGCCACGTACCCCCAGAGGGGACACGGATCTGCCGCTTTCGGATCTTGAGATTTCGGAAAAATTTCACCTCTTTGCCGACCCAGTTTTGGGAGCGACGCGCGCCAATGAAATCGAAACACTGACGAACGCCTTTGATACCCTGGAGCCGGACGGGTTCAGACGGCTGATGGATCTGTGTCTGAGCGCGCCAGACAGTGCCTGACGGTTCGCCTTCAAAAAGCTTTGTGCTATTCTGCCGCGACCCGTTTGGTATGATTGAGCATCGGCTTCAGATATTTTCCGGTATAGCTGTCGCCCGCCTCGGCTACCTTTTCAGGCGTCCCAGTGGCCACAATACGCCCCCCACCATCGCCACCTTCGGGACCAATATCAATGATGTGATCGGCTGTTTTCACCACATCGAGATTGTGTTCGATGACGATGACTGAATTTCCCTGATCCACCAGCTCATGCAGCACTTCGAGCAGCTTGCGCACGTCCTCAAAATGCAGACCCGTGGTGGGTTCATCAAGGATATATAGCGTGCGCCCGGTTGAACGTTTGCTGAGTTCCTTTGAAAGCTTGACCCGCTGCGCCTCACCACCCGACAGTGTGGTCGCCTGCTGCCCGACCTTGATGTAGCCCAGACCAACCCGCATCAGCGCGTCCATTTTTTCGCGGATCGACGGCACCGCCTGAAAGAACGTCTGTGCGTCTTCAACTGTCATATCAAGAATATCGGCTATGCTCTTGCCTTTAAAGGTAACTTCCAGAGTTTCGCGGTTATAACGCTTGCCTTTGCAGGTTTCACATTCAACGTAGACGTCGGGCAGGAAATGCATCTCGATCTTGATGACACCGTCGCCCTGACAGGCCTCACATCGCCCGCCTTTGACGTTGAACGAGAACCGTCCAGGCTTATACCCGCGCGCCTTCGCCTCGGGCAATCCAGCAAACCAGTCGCGGATCGGGGTAAAAGCACCGGTGTAGGTGGCCGGGTTGGAGCGCGGCGTGCGCCCGATGGGGCGCTGGTCAATATCGATCACCTTGTCCAAATGCTCCAGCCCTTTGATGGTCTCACAGGGGGCTGGCGTCTGGCGCGCGCCGTTCAATTGCATCGACGCAGTTTTGAACAGAGTCTCAATGGTTAAGGTGGATTTACCGCCCCCAGAAACCCCGGTCACGCAGACAAATTTCCCCAGCGGATAGTCGACGGTCACATTTTGCAGATTGTTTCCAGTGGCTTTGACCACCTGCAGTTTCTTTTTGTTCCCCTTCCGACGCGTCGCGGGGATCGCAATTTCGCGCTTGCCTGTCAGATATTGCCCCGTGATCGACGTGGGATCATGCGCCACCACGTCCGGCGCACCGTGGCTGACAACCTGTCCGCCGTGGATACCCGCCCCCGGCCCGATGTCGAAGACATAGTCCGCCTCGCGAATGGCCTCCTCGTCGTGCTCAACCACGATTACGGTATTGCCTTGATCACGCAGGTTTTTAAGCGTCAGCAACAAACGGTCATTGTCCCGCTGGTGCAACCCGATGGAGGGCTCATCGAGCACATAAAGGACGCCCGTCAAACCGGATCCAATTTGGCTCGCCAACCGGATACGCTGGCTTTCGCCGCCCGAAAGCGTGCCGGAATTGCGGCTGAGAGTCAGGTATTCGAGGCCCACGTTGTTGAGAAACCCGAGCCGCTCGCGAATTTCCTTGAGGATGGCGCGCGCAATTTCATTTTTCTGGTTGGTGAGGTTTTCAGGTACAGTTTGGCACCAATCGTACGCCTCTCGGATCGACATCTGTACGACTTCGCCCACATGCAGGCCCGCGATCTTGACCGCCAGTGCCTCTTGCCGCAGCCTGAACCCGCCGCAGGTGCCGCAGGATCTGTTGTTCTGATAGCGCTCGAATTCCTCGCGGATCCAATTGCTGTCTGTCTCGCGGTAGCGGCGTTCCATATTGGGGATTACGCCCTCGAAAACGCGGGTCACCTGATAGACCCGACCACCTTCATCATAGCGAAACGGAATCTCTTCCTTGCCGGACCCGTATAAAAAAACCTTCTGTACATTCTCAGGCAGGTCTTTCCACTTGTCGGTCTGCTTGAACTTGTAGTGCTTCGCAATTGCTTCAATGGTTTGCAGGAAATACGGACTTTTCCCTTTGCGCCAAGGCGCCAACGCCCCGTCATAGATTTTGAGGTTCTGATCGGGCACCACAAGACGTTCATCAAAGAACAGCTCGACGCCAAGCCCATCGCATTCCGGGCAGGCTCCGAAAGGCGCATTGAACGAAAACAGCCGTGGTTCAATTTCGGGTATGGTGAAACCGCTCACCGGGCAGGCGAATTTTTCCGAGAATGTCGTGCGTTCCGGCTCGCCCTCACTTGGGGCCGTTTCAAGCACCGCAATGCCATCCGCCAGATCAAGAGCTGTGCGCAGACTGTCCGCCAACCGCGTTTCTAATCCCTCGCGCACGACGATGCGGTCAACCACCACATCGATGTCATGGCGAAATTTCTTGTCCAGCGTAGGCGGTTCGTCCAATTCGTAAAATTGCCCGTCGACTTTGACGCGCTGGAAGCCCTGTTTGCGCAGTTCCAGAAATTCTTTACGGTATTCGCCTTTACGATCCCGGATGATCGGGGCCAGCAAATAGGCGCGGGTCCCCTCCTCCATTTTCATCACGCGGTCGACCATATCCTGTACTTGCTGTGCCTCGATGGGTTTACCAGTGGCCGGGGAATAAGGCGTCCCCACGCGGGCAAACAGCAAACGCATGTAGTCGTAAATCTCGGTGACCGTGCCGACAGTGGAGCGCGGATTTTTCGACGTGGTCTTTTGCTCAATCGAAATCGCCGGGGACAGACCGGAAATATGATCCACGTCCGGTTTCTGCATCATATCGAGGAACTGGCGTGCATAGGCGGAAAGCGATTCGACATAGCGACGCTGGCCTTCGGCATAAATGGTGTCAAAGGCGAGAGAGGATTTGCCGGACCCGGAAAGCCCCGTAATCACAACGAGTTGGTCACGCGGAATATCCACATCGATATTCTTGAGATTGTGTTCGCGCGCGCCGCGCACTTCGATATGTTTTAACTCGGCCATTAGGCACCCCCGTGTGACGCTTTAGACATAGGGGGATTGGCCGGAAACTCCAATGGAAAAGTGAGAACAAAAGGTAAACTTCAAGCGCGAACGCGCCGTCGTGCCAGCGCCAGATGCGCGCAGCCGCCCAAAATAAATGCAAACCCCGCCAAAACAGGCAAAGCGGCATAGCCCATGGCACCAACCGCCACCGCCATCACAGGGGTTCCCATTGTGTTTCCAACATTGCCCATTTGCGCCATCGCCCCATTGGCCTGCGCCTGGGTCGCCGGGGTTTTATTGAGCTGTGGGACGGCAGCAAAACTTGCCCCCTGAATGAGGCCCATGGCAGCGGCGAGGCTGAGACAGCCCACAGGATCACCAGGTACACTCCATAACCAGAAAATACTGAGGGCGCTGCCCGCAAAACCCATCAGAATCACGGTGACTGCCGACACCCTTTTCAACAGAGCCACGCCTAACGTCATTGAGGAGGCAATGCTCATCAGCGGCATGGCCCCCATCACCAGCGCCCGCAATTCGGGATCAAGAAATGGCGGCAGAACAGTCAGGATCGAGACAAAACAAAAGGTATAAAACAGCCATCCGACCGCCGGCGCGGAAATGGAAGGTGAGCGATAGATCACCAGATGGTCGCGCAGGATCTTGGCCATCGACAGCGGCGGCACCGGGTTGTCGATGCGCAAGGTCTTCAAGCGGGCCCCGAGGTAAAGCGCGAATCCGGCCATGTAAATCGCATGTGCCATCAGCAGAGCGGGCACTCCCTGCCAGGCCACCAGCGGCAATCCAGCCCAGGCAAGGATGGTGAAGGCCACGCCAAAGAATGTGCCCCAGAGCGTGAGCGCAAGGCCCCGGTCTTTGGGCGCGCAAAGTTGCGCGATCAGGGTTGGCGCTGCCACAACGATGGCCAGATGCGACAGGCCTTCAAGCGCCCGGCTGGCCAGCATCAATGGGAGCGGCGGCAAAAATGCTTGAAACACGGATATGGCTGCCCCGATCCAGAGCGCCAGCAGCAAGGCGCGGCGATATCGCACGCGCGCCACCAACAGACCCGCCGCGACGCCAAAAATAATTCCGAGCATGCCAACAATTGACACCACCAAGCCCAAAGAGGCACCCGCATCAGGGTAAATTGCGGGTAATTGATCAAAAATAGCGCTGAACTTGCCGTATTGCGCCGCAGCGCCGAGGCCCGCCCCCCAGAGCGCGACAATTAAAAACCAGTCTGATTTTTCACGGTTCATCAGCAATCTGCTGCTTCTTTGTATTGTTGGTACGGAGGCTGCGGACAAACACAGCCGTCGGGCGGGGCGGCACCAGGATCGCCAGCGTAAGGAAGATCCAGATCACCTGATAGAACTTGGACCACGGGCGCGAGACCCAGTGGGTGTTTTCGAGCAATGCGCTGGTTTCCGCCGCGTATGATCTTGGCACGGCGATGATAACCCCGCCCACAGCGACGGTATGTTGCGGATAAAGTCCGGTGAAATATTCACCATTGGCGAAAACCGGTATGCGCCGCCAAGCCGTAGACATAAGCAACGTCGACAAGGCTGGACCGGTCGGAAGACGTCAAGAGGACCGGGCCTCTTGATCGGTTGACGGGCTACATATGAATGACGCGGTCATAGGCATCCAACACACTTTCATGCATCATTTCCGATAGCGTGGGGTGCGGGAAAACCGTGTTCATCAGGTCTTCTTCGGTGGTTTCCAACTGGCGGCCGACCACATAGCCCTGGATCAGTTCGGTCACCTCAGCGCCCACCATATGAGCGCCCAGCAATTCGCCGGTTTTGGCGTCAAAGATGGTTTTGATCATGCCCTCGGGTTCGCCCAATGCGATGGCCTTGCCATTGCCGATGAAAGGGAAGCGCCCGACTTTGATCTCATAGCCCAATTCCTTGGCCTTGGCTTCGGAGTAACCGACCGAGGCGACCTGCGGATGACAATAAGTACAGCCCGCGATGGTTTCGGGTTTCACCGGATGGGCGTGTTTGCCAGCGATCAGATCCGCGACCATTACGCCCTCATGGCTTGCCTTATGCGCCAACCACGGCGCGCCTGCGATATCGCCAATGGCATACAACCCGTCCACGCCGGTGCGACAGTATTCATCTGTCACAACATGTGTGCGGTCCACCTTGACGCCCAGGGCCTCAAGCCCCAGCCCTTCGGTATTGCCAACGATCCCGACGGCGGAAATCACCGTATCAAAATCGTGTTTTTCGACTTTGCCGCCCACTTCAATATGTGCGGTGACCTTGCCGCCACCGCCTTTTTTCGGATCACGATCAAGCTGTTTGACCATGGCTTTTTGCATGATCTTCATGCCCTGCTTTTCGAAGGCTTTCTTGGCAAAGGCTGAAATCTCGGCGTCTTCAACTGGCAGGACGCGATCCATGACCTCGACCACAGTCGTATCCGCGCCCAGTGTATTGTAGAAGCTGGCAAACTCGATCCCAATCGCCCCGGATCCAATCACAAGCAGCTTTTTCGGCATATGCTTGGGCTCAAGAGCGTGTTTGTAGGTCCAGACAAGGTCGCCATCTGCCTCGAGGCCAGGCAGTGTACGCGCCCGCGCGCCTGTCGCCAGCACGATGTTCTTGGCTGTCAGATCCTCAGATCCCTTGTCGGTTTTCACTGCGACTTTGCCCTTGGCGGGAATCGACGCCTCGCCCATGAAAACGGTCACCTTGTTTTTCTTCATCAGATGACCGATGCCGCCGGAAAGCTGTCCCGCGACTTTGCGCGAGCGTTTGACCACAGCATCAAGATCGTACCCGATATTGTCAGCTTTTAGCCCGAACTCCTTGGCCCGGTGCATCAGATGAAACACTTCAGACGACCGCAGCATGGCCTTCGTGGGAATACAGCCCCAGTTCAGACAAATCCCGCCCAGATGTTCGCGTTCAATGATGGCTACGGACATCCCTAACTGCGCACCACGTATGGCGGCGACATATCCGCCGGGACCTGCCCCAATCACAATAAGATCAAAGGATTTCGCAGCCATTACATGTCCTCGCTGATGGGAATTCCACAATATAGTTCACCGTTAAACTATATTTCAGCGCGCAGCAACCGCAGGGATCACGCGACAAATGGCCACTCAATCAGGTGAAACATGCTCCACGCACAGGAGCGGTTTTATGCAGCCTTATCCGCCTGCAAGCTGCGGATCATGTCACCATATCCACCGCGCGCGACGAACTCGGCCTCCGGACCTGTCAACGTGCGGCCCATGGCATCATTGCGGAACGGAAACCGGCCATATTCCCGGATCACAGCGCGATGTGCCCGTGCATGCAACAGGTTCTCAGCCCCATGCACCGGCATACGCTCGCACATCAGGCGCACACAGCGTTCCTGATCACAGAGATTTTCCGAATGCATAAGCGGAAGATAGAAAAACTGGCGCGCCGGTTCGTCAATGCGCATATCCCATCGCTTGTCGATGGCAGATTTTGCAGCCGCCAAAGCCACTTTGTCGCTGGAAAATGCCTGTGACGTGCCACGGAACATATTGCGCGGAAACTGGTCCATCAAAATGATGTAGGCCAAAGCACCGGTGGGATATGTCAGCCAGAGCGAAAACTTGCCCTGAAGCGCGCCCTGCCATGTGGGCTCGAACCGTTTGCGCATCGCGCTGTCGGTTGCGTCAACTTGTTTGTACCATCCGTCCGGACCGATATCATCCAGCCAAAAGCTCAGGATTTCTGCGGGGCCAACCATTAAACCGTCTCCAATTAATCATACTACTATGCAGTAGCGTACGTTCTGTTTCAGTCAATTTCATAGTCACATTTTGCATCATTACGACACATTCAACTGCTACTTGTGCTGTTTTCGTCGCTTAATTCACTCTCAATGGCGTATTCTTGCGCATATTCTAAAACAATGGGTGTCGAGGACGGCGTAACGGCCACGTAAGCCCCGGTTTCTTCCACGGTTCTGCCGACGGTCGAACGATACCCCGCATAAGCAACCAGCATCGCGAACAGCACCCCGGTGAACAGGTAAAATCCACCCGGACCAACCGAGTCCATCATATAGCCGGTAATGATCGGCCCCATGATGGCCCCCAAACCATTAATGAAGATCAACCCACCAGACGCCGCAGCCATGTCTTCATGTTCCAGAAAATCATTGGTGTGCGCGATCAACAGCGAATAAAGCGGGTTTGACATGCCCCCGACCAAAAAAGCAGAGGCCAGCAACATGCTGAATTGCGCGCCCAACACCATCCCCAAGACAGAACCTGCCACCCCCACCGCTGAAACGACCAGAATGAGGAAACGGCGGTCCATTCGGTCCGAAATCCATCCAATGGGGTATTGCAAAACGACTGCGCCGACAAAAAACGTCGCCACAAAGGTCGAAATCTGAGCAACCGACAATCCGGCCTTGGCTCCATAAACTGGCGCCATCCCGAATTGCGCCGAAAAGACCCCGCCCAAAAGAAACATGCCAACACACCCAAGTGGCGAAAAGCCTGCGAGTTGCCTCAGACTCATCGGCTTTGTGCTATCAAATGCAGGTGTCGGGCTGATGGACAGCAATATTGGCGTAACAGCGATGGAGACCAGCACCGAAGGAATGACAAACAAAACATAGCCCGAAGGGTCCGCTGTCAGCAGCAACGCCTGACTGAGAACAATGCCTGCGGTTTGAACGATCATGTATAGCGACAGCGCCTGCCCCCGGTTTTCGTTTGTCGCAGAATTATTGAGCCAGCTTTCTGCCGTGACATAGACCGCCGAGAAACAGAAGCCGATCAAAACGCGGCCCAATGTCCATACCCAGACCTCTGCAAAGGTCGGATAGAGGATCATCACGGCCGAGATCAAAGAGGCCAAGGCGGCAAAGACACGAACATGGCCCACCCGGCGGATCATGCCCGGCGCCATGCGCGAGCCCCCCAGAAAACCAGCGAAATAGGCCGACATGACAATCGACATCTCTAACGTGGAGAACCCTTCGATTTCACCGCGAATACCGAGCAATGTGCCCTGCATCCCATTGCCGACCATCAGGAGCGACATCCCCAGCAATAGCGCCCAAGCGCTAGATAATACCTGCAGCATTTGGATCTCCGTCTCATCGTATCAGAGGCTGTCCTCCTTTCCATGCAGGAAGCGAAAAGGCAGGTCAGTCTCATGTGCGACTTTGCAGGTCGCTTTGCGCCCTCAGCGTGTCATTTCGGGAAAAGAAGCGATGCGTCTCCATAGGAAAAGAAACGGTACGCGTCATTGATGGCGTGTTCGTAAATGTCGCGCACGGTGTCCTGCCCCATCAATGCGGACACCAGCATCATCAACGTCGATTTGGGCAGATGAAAGTTTGTCATCAAGGCATCCGTGACCTGAAATGCGAAGCCCGGGTAGATAAAGATATCGGTATCCCCTTCCCAGCTTTTGATCTGCCCGCTGCGTGCAGCCGTTTCAATCAGGCGCAAAGCTGTTGTTCCAACCGGGATGATCCGCCCGCCTGCGCGTTTCGTGTCGGTGATCTCGGCGGCGGTTTGTGCGCTGACCTGCCCCCACTCTGAGTGCATTTTATGCGCTCTCACATCATCCACCTTCACCGGGAGAAACGTCCCCGCACCGACATGCAATGTGACGTAACTGAATTCCACGCCCAGATCTGCCAATGCCGCAAGCAGCGCAGCATCAAAGTGAAGTGAGGCAGTTGGGGCAGCAACAGCGCCTTTGTTACGGGCGAAAACCGTCTGATAATCCTCTTTATCTTGCGCATCCGCCGGGCGTTTGGCCGCGATATAGGGCGGCAGCGGCATGGCCCCTGCCGCATTCAGCGCGGCATCAAAGTCATCCCCTGTGAGATTGAACTCAAGATGTCCCTGCCCGTCTTCGACACCGCGTAATGTGGCGCTCAGATCATCACTGAAAATCACCTCTTCGCCCGGCTTCAATTTTTTCAGCGGCTTGATCAATGCTGCCCATGTGCCATCACTGCGAGGTTGCAAGAGCGTGACTTCGATGCGGGCTTGTGTGTCACCCTGAGCGCTGTGCCGGCGGCGCACCCCGCTCAGACGTGCTGGTATGACTTTGGTATCATTCAGGATCAAGCGATCACCCGCGTTCAGAAAACGGGCCAGATCTGATACCACCGTGTCCGTGATCAGGTTCCCTTGCGCAACCAGCAGGCGCGCTGAAGTGCGCGGCACGGCAGGTCGCGTTGCAATCAGGTTTTCGGGCAGGTCAAAATCAAAGTCGCTGAGTTTCATGGCGGCGCTCTAGCGATCTTCCCCGCGGGTTACAACGGGTCGTTTGCGTTCAATGACAGGCGGCGGCGTTTCGCCTTCTTCAAGCGGCACACCGGGCTTGGGCGCGCGAAACAAATCGCGGATGCCGCCCGGCGTCAGCGCGGTTAACGGGTTCACGAAAACTTCCGGATTCTGTGCCGTTCCCGTGAGGGAATAGTTGAACGCAAACAACCCTTCGCCTTTGCGGGTAAAAACGCTGCCGATGCTGTTGAGAATATAGACGGGCGTGATGACCCCCTGCATCTGCAGTTGCCCCGTGTCCAGCCCATATACGCCATCCATCGAAATCCCCATGGAAGGACCAACAGCACTTGCCTCTCGCAGTGTGATCCGCGCAGGTGCGAGGCGGAAATCAGCGTTCACTTCGGAGAAATAGAGGCTGCTGCCACCTTCGGCATTGAAAAGACCAACGATGCTGACGGCATTCAGCAAAGCCGCAGTGGCTGGAGCATCCACTACACTGGTTTCCAAAACGCGTAACTTGCCATCAAAGGCACCGTCGCGTCCTACGGGCAAGAGTACGAGTTCAAACTTGCCACCTCTCACCTGTTGCAGCAGTTTTGCCGATGAAAACACAGCACCAGCATCATTGGCCGTCAACCGGATCGCGCTCCGCCCCCCTTGTGGCACCATGCGCCCATTCACCACAGCCCCGCCGTTGATCTTGCCAGTGAAAGTGCCGTCCAATCCGGCTCCGGTGGTGAATTCGCCACGGATGTCCTGGATCGCAATCGTATCGGACACCTGCAACCGGTCCAGCGCGACAGTGAGCGGTGTCTGATCCCCTGACGTGGCATTTTCGGGGATATCTGCACGGCGTAAATCCAGCGTGCCGCCCCGCAACACGACGCCGACAGGCGCACCCGGGCCGCGCCCCACAAGATCGACGGTTGCATCCAGCCAATCCGACACCCGCACCTTGGACAGACGCACGCGGTCAAGCTGTCCCGCCCCTGACAGAACAATATCTCCACGCGCTGTCAGGCCGGGGGCGTCCAGAGACAGGCTCTGCACGGTTGGCACATCACTGAGTGTTGCAGACAGTCTGAAATCTGCTGCTGTGTCTGCACGCTTGGACCAGCCAATGGGTGGTATCGACAAGGTGACGCCCATCAAATCAGACGTCAGGTCAAGTTCGGGTGGCTCATCCTTGGCGAGAGCCACGACCACATCCGCCTTGCCAAGTCCGCGCACGTATTCCGGCGGCAATCCGATCTTGAGGGTTTCAAGGGCTTCGGGTGAGATATCGATCTGCCCCGTCACGGTGCCCGGTATGCCCGGTGTTCCAAGCGGCTGTTCCCACATCACGTCAAATGGCACGCCATCCAGATCGCCTGCCCCCTCCAGCGTAACAACCTCATCCGAGGCGATCAAAGACAATAGCGGCGCGCTCAGCACGCGATCCTTGATCAGACTTGTGCTGCGCACCGATGAGACCTGACCTGTGACGTGGAAATCGACTTCTTCCACCTGCGCTTTTTTCTTGAGAGGCAAAGCAAGTGTTCCAACAATTTTCGCATCCCCCTGCGCGATGGAGACCGGCTGCCCTGCTTTGCGCATCACCTCAAGCGGCGGTTGATCCAGCAGAGACAAGGCCGCTGTCACAGAAGACTGCGTCAGCAGCCTCACGACAGCGGGTGTGTCTTCCTTGGCTTTGGTGTCCGGGATAATGAACGAAGTTCCAGCCAGATCAACGTAGCCCCCCTCGGGCGCGTCGACCCCGCCCTGATCAACGCTCAGAACGAAACGGTTCTTGAGGATCGAAGCATGTCCCCGCGCGCCTCGGATCCATGGCATGCCCTTGAGAAATTGAACATCTGCACCTGAGAAATCAAATCCGAGGAAGGTTTCAGGTTCAGATCCTGCACGCCATCTGAGGGCTGCGCTGACATCGTGAAGGGATCCGGCAAAGAGGTTCTCGCTCAGCCAGTTACGCGTTTTTGGCTTCACCGCGACGGGCCAAAGCTCCATCAAGCGTGGTAACTCAAATCGATCTGCCTGCGCATCCACGGCGATGTCCCAGCCATTACTATCCGCCTTGACGGTGCCGTTGGCAGCCAACCGCCGGCCCTGGTCGATGATTTGCAAACGACCCAATTGCAGACGAAAGGGCCGCGGTGTCAGGCGAAAATCAAGCTCTGCTTCAGCCACTGACACCGGCGTTTCATAGTAATCCAATGGGTTGATTCTAAGATCGGTCAGCCGCAATTGCCCCACCAAATCCTCAATTCGCCCCGCGCCGTCATCTGCCAGAGACGCATGGCCCTCCAAGCTTCCGCTGACCCATTTGCTGTCCACGGAAAGTTCATCAAAACGCAGGTTCCGCGTACTTGGAACATAACTGAAATAGCTGCGCGCGCTGTTTATCGGGATCGCGGTTGTTTCCGGGGTTGGTTGAATTACACCCGAACCAATCCGAAATGTCGCGTTCAGGGGCTCAAAAGTGCCGTTCGCAGTCATCCCGCCACGCAAGGATCCGGAAATGGGTGCCCTCAGTCCGCGCAGCCAGCCAAAAGCAGGCCCCTGCACTGCAACATCGCCTGCATCCACATTGGCAAAGGTCACGCCAAAGTCCGAGGCTGTTTCGCCAATGCGCCCGGCGTAATTGGCGGCAACTGTTGCAACGTCCGCCCCGCCCCCCAAAACCGCGAGATCGACTGCCAGTCGGAGCGTTTCGCCATTTCGAACAAGGCTCAAGTGGCCGCCGTCAATGGTCCAGGCACGGTTGGCGCGCTCATCCTCGTAGCGAAGTGTTAGTGCATATAGATTGGCCTCACGTAGACGGGCCAGCCCCGGGCGCAGCAACAATTCATCTAGATCGGACACCAACTGCACCAGATTGGGTGCTTCACGGCGCGGCGGTGATGCACCGATACCGGACGACAGTGCGATGCCACCCTCCTGACTGCGGCGAAGGTTCAGAAACACGCCACTCAGATCAATTGTCTTCAATTCCAACCGACCTCGGGACAGCCCCTTGAGAGAAAGGCTCGCCCTTACCTCGGAAAAGGTCACGATTTCTCCGCCTTTGGGCGTTGTGGCACGCACATTGCGTACGCTTGCACGCGGTCGCCATGTTTCATCGACGATCAGAACCATATCGCCGTAAGTGATTATGGCTTCTGGAACGGCTGCGGCGAGGCGTGCATCAATCTGCGCGCGGGCCCACGCCGGCACTACTAATTCGCGATCCTTTACCCACAACAGACCAGCACCTGCGCCTATGAGCAACAGACCCAGCAACAGCCAAACCGCAAGAGCCGCTTTTTTGCGGCGCGGCTTGGCGGGATCAGGAGCTGCGGGTTCCAAAACGAGGTACGGCTTCTTGAGTTGTGAAAATCGATTGGCGAAACTTGCGCGCGGGCCTTCCCTATGGCTTGCACGGCTCTACTATGTCATTGCAGCACAAACTTTAAAACCGAAGAGAGTAGCATGCCAGAGATTTCGCACCCCGCACCGGATTTCACCCTGCCCAGCACCGATGGCACCGATGTCACCCTGTCCACGCTTCAGGGAAAACCCGTCGTCTTATTCTTCTATCCCCGCGATAATACACCCGGCTGCACCAAGGAGAGCGTCGGTTTTTCCGAGAACCGGGGAGCTTTCGAGGACGCGGGCGCAATGGTCTTCGGAATATCCAAGGACAGCATGGCGAGCCATGATAAATTTGTCGCCAAACAAAGCCTGACTGTGCCGCTTTTGTCTGACGAGCATGGATCCGTCTGCGAAGACTACGGCGTGTGGAAAGAGAAGAGCATGTATGGCAAGAAATTCATGGGGATCGAGCGCACGACCGTTTTGATCGCAGCAGATGGAACCATTGCCCAGATCTGGCACAAAGTGAAGGTACCGGGCCATGTAGAGGATGTTTTGGAGGCTGTGCGCGCACTTTAAAGACGCTTGTCTGACTGGGATGGCGCTCTTAGCTTGAGGGTGGTCGAGGGGATTTCTACCTCATATCGCTCACATCTAGCGGTTTTTTCGGCGCGTGCGTTTGGCACCGCAACAGTCGAATTGCCGGTGTTCGCGTGACCACACTGAAGGCAATTTCTAACGGCGTGTTAGCGGGGCAAAATTTCCGATCCAACGAAAACCCTCATACACCACCAGATGGTCGTGTGATCGGACCACTTGACGGTAAATGCCGCGCTCAAATGATCTGCTTGGCGCGCCACGCCACATCGAGAAGACCAAGAAAAAAAAATTTGGCATAAGTCAAAACGCGCAAGTGGCATTACGAAAACCAGATCTACTAAGCATCTTTGGCCCACATATTGCAAATCGCAGTTGCGACCGATTTGAAATAGGTTCGGTCAAACCAGAGTGTAACATCAGAACAAATAGGCTCACGTTTTCAAGGCCTTGCATTTCTCTTTTTCTGCGCAGTTTCCACGGGCGTGAAGAGTCAAAGCGCCGCGGTTTCAAACGCACTGATGAAGACAGATCGACTGCAAGATGCCATTCCACCGCGCGATTAAGAAGCTTGCAAACAAACGGGATTCCGAAGGTTTCGCAAAAGCGCGCCCGTAAAGTCGTGACGAACTTCCGAAACGTAACTTTGGAAAACCGGATTCAGGAGCACATTGGTCTCTTTTGCTCTCTAGCCCGACTTTATGACCGAGCAATGACAGAAGGATTCTGTCGGGCGGTCGAAACTTGTCCAAAAATCGGATTTTGCTCTTGTTCCGCCGCAACTTCCAACATAGGAACGTCGTCGGAGACGTGGCCGAGTGGTCGAAGGCGCTCCCCTGCTAAGGGAGTAGGCCCGGAAGGGTCTCGAGGGTTCGAATCCCTTCGTCTCCGCCACCCACCATTTTCATCCAATTTTGTTGGTACTTATTCAACCCCTATGGGACTGTTTTTGTTGGTTTATCTGCATTCGTTATTGCTTTTGATTTCTCTTCGATTAGACTCGTTTCTATTCATTGCGTGGTAGAAATCGTGGTATTTTAATGGCTGCTCTAAGCTGAAAGCTGACGAAAAATCTGGTCCGAACCCTCGGCTCTGGTCGCCATGGTGACGGCAGTGGTCTGTACCTTGTCGTCGATCCATCAGGCGCAAGACGCTGGATTGTGCGTGTCACAGTGAAGGGCCAACGCAACCGCGAAGGCAAGCCCCTGCGTACCGACTTTGGTCTTGGCGGTGCTGATGTTGTGACATTGAACGAAGCACGTGATCGTGCCTTGGAATATCGACGGCTGGCAAAGCGAGGCATCAACCCGCGCTATAACGGGCGGCAAGAAATCCCGTGCTTTGAAGAAATCGCGCGACAGGTCCACATTGAGCGGCTGCCGACGTGGAAGAACCCTAAGCACGGCCAACAGTGGATCAACACTTTGGCTGAATATGCGTTTCCGAAGATAGGCCGATTGCCGGTGTCCGAGGTCGGCCAGCCAGAGGTGCTACAAGTCCTGCTGCCAGTGTGGACCGAGAAACACGAAACGGCCAAGCGCCTTGCACAGCGGATCAAGGCGGTGCTGGATGTGGCGAAGTCGAAGGGTTTTCGAGACGGGGAGAACCCAGTGACAACAATCCGCGACGCCCGTGTGATGCCACAGGTAAAGCAGACGGTGCAGCACCATAAGGCGATGCAATGGAGGGATGTGCCAACCTTCTACGCTGAACTGTCGACGAAAGACGCAATGGCAGCAAAGGCACTCATGTTCACTTGTCTAACGGCCAGTCGCACGAGCGAGGTTTTGCATGCCCGCTGGGAAGAATTTGATTTCGATGAGAAGCTATGGACCGTTCCGGCTGAACGCATGAAGGCAGATCGAGAACATCGTGTCCCGCTGACATCAGAAATGCTTGCGGTCATTGAACCACTCAAAGCGCTTCGCTCGGAAGTGGTGTTTGAAGGACAGAAGAGGCATCGGCCAATGTCAAACATGGCGATGCTGATGTTGCTTCGTCGAATGAAAGTTGAAGGTATCACGGTCCACGGGTTCCGATCAGCGTTCCGGGATTGGGCAGCAGAACAGTCCGGGTTCAGTCGAGAATTGGCGGAAATGAGCCTTGCACATCAGGTCGGCACTGAGGTCGAACGCGCTTATGCGCGATCTGATCTGTTGGAGAAGAGACGATCTCTACTTGAGGCATGGTGCAGCTTCATAGATGTCGGCCGCGATGCCTGAACTTCTGGTGCCATCCGAAGGCTATCCCTATATCTCTTCCGCCGAAGCTCAATGGCTTGCCGTAGAAACGCTTTTTCTTTGCCGGTCGAAGAAGATGAACTTTGACCGAACTTACCTTGGAATGCTTTCGTTCTACTACAAAGCTTGGGCAAGGGCAGATCTCGACGAAGGCAACTTGCTCAACGCGAAGACTCACTACAACGTCTTAGACGAAACTGAAGAGCTGAGGCACGATTTACGCAATCCCAGTGAGTTGGTGCTCAATGTCATTCTAAATGACGTTCAGCCACTCCGGATGGTTTTGGAAGCTGTGTTGCGCGGGGCAAGCAAGGAAGTTGCAAATGCAAAAGTGTCGGCTAGCCTGCAGCAACTCGACGCGATGAGGGCCGAGTTTCTAAGGGATCCTGAATTCAAAGAGGCCTTGCCACGAACTCTAAAGCAAACCAGACCGAGCAGACTGGAAGGGCTTTGGCGGCAATATGCAGACATTCTGCATTACGTCATTCTATGGCGAGCCGGTTATCAGCATGCCCGGCTGCGCAACGATCTTGAACCAGTGCAAGGCGAACAACGTGCCGTAGAGTTCTTGAAAGAGCGATTTGCCGCTCAGAAGAAGACGAACCCAATAAAACGGAAAGAGCCTTTGTACCCACGATTTGTCACGCCGTCCGGCCTGGCTGAAAAAATGGATTCCTGAAAGCTGTTTAAGGAATCCAAACAGCGCTGCATGTGCCAGCATTCGGTCAAATCCAATCTGTGTGGAGGCTCCGAATGCGACCTGACATCTTTGAGAACGACCGAATTTACGATGACAATGACGAAGAACTTGATGTCATCGCGCCACGCAATAAGCGGGCCCAATGGCGACATCGAAGGGTAGGCCCAAGTTTTTTGCGCTTTGAACGAAGAATAAAATACCATGGCGCTGACCTTAACGCATGGGTTCAACAAGCCCGTGTCGTAAACGAAATTCCGACGCCCTAGAACGAACAAAACCCCGCGCAAGCGAGGCTTCGTCCAATGGTTCTAGCACACCAAAGATATCGAAATCTCGCTCGCAAATCAAACCAAACTGACAGGCATATGTGTGGTTGTACGCCGTATGTTGCAGTACCAAGAGCGAAGGATGCAATCTTTCGGGACAGATGAAATTCGTTAAATCGAGAGCTGACATTCACAGATCGGATGGGATGGTTAGTCTAGGAAGTAACCATCCAGCAAGGACAGTCTATTGGATGTCGCGGGTCAATTCGAACTCCGTCTACCTTGGCTTCTATCGTTTTACCCGACGGGAAATGATCAATGATTGTCAGGTTTCAGAGGCCGAGTTGTCTCGGATATTCGACGTGCTCAAGGCCGCAAATTTGATTGACTACGATGATGAATCCGGCTTCGTTCGCGTAGTCGGGTGGTTCTATGAAGAGTACGCGCCAGAGAACAGGTCACAAGTCATCACGAGGTCACGGGAATATCTGACAAATCGGGTCCCTAGAGCAAAAATTACCGCTCGCTCAATAGCAGAATTCTTGTGTGGAAGTGCCGTGCGTGTCAGCGAATATGACCCGGAAAGCAAGCATGGCCCTGAAGTCATAGAAGAGCTCAGAAGGTTCATTGTTCAGGCAAAGCATAAGCATCCGGACCTCGATGCTGCGATGATTGATGACGTTCGCCGCCAGCGGCTCGAAGAGGTGCCGGAGATAAAAGACATTAGCTTTGGCTTGTTCGATTACAGCACGGTGCTCGCACGGTGCCCTCACGATAGCCCCACGGTACTGCCACAGGAAAGGAAAGCAGAGTCAGAAAAAGGAAAAGAAAAAGGAAATCGCGTCACACCAATTGATTTGGCGCAGTATCCGCCGAAATCCGAGACGCTTGATAGCTTGGTGGCGCGGCAGGCCCGAGCAGCTGGGAAAAGCCTATGAGTGGCTCGCCCGAAGACTGTAGTAACGACTTAGCCAGAGAAGCTGTGGACGTAGGGAGCAAGGTTACGCTTTTGCCTACGGCACCGCACCTTGTGGGGGAAAGGGTGTACCCCTTCCCCTCAACCCCAACCCATATCGTTCACGATGCAATGGGCAGGATACGGGATACGTAAAATGGTCATGTTAGCAGAACCTGAGAAACGGTCCCGCCTAGTTCGAGTGCGTTGTACGCCAGCGGAACTGGAGCGCTGGCAAGCGGTTGCCCATTCTCGCAATGAAACGTTGTCGGGTATCGTTCGTCGCCTCATGGACGGCACGCCTGAAAAAGTTCGTGCGCCGGTCCCTCCTGCCGATGCACGCTTACTCCGTCAAGTCGCCATGGTTGGCAACAACCTCAATCAGATCGCACAGGTCGTCAACGAGGCCCGGGTGATTGAGGCTCACGCCGACGCCCGAGACATCCTGGGCCATCTCGTGATCGTTGAACGTACGCTTCGTCAACTGGTGCAGGAGGCATCAGCATGATGATACGTTTGTTCAAACACGGTGACGGAAGTGGGCGTGCGGCCGTCCGATATCTGCTTGCCGAGGAGGTCGCCGCCTATGATGCAGACCGCAATCGCGTCGGGGGCAAGACCGAAGTCCGAACTGTGCCGCCTGAGGTCATGCGAGGCGACCCAGATCAAACCATCGCACTCATTGATAGCAACCACCGAAAGTTGCGGTACGTGAGTGGGGTAATCGCCTTCGCCGCCGAAGACCGACCAAGCCAAGACGAGCAAGCGGCCGTCATGGACGATTTTGAGCGTACGGCGTTCGCGGGGTTGGAAACAGACCAATACGATTGCCTCTGGGTCGAGCACAGACACAAAGGAAATGTTGAGCTGCACTTCATAGTGCCGCGCATCGAACTTTATGAAGGGGCCGCTTTCAACCCGGCACCACCGCGATCTGAGAGCTACTTCAATGCATTTCGCGACTACTGGAACACTGCCAAAGGCTGGGCTCGCCCCGATGACCCCAAGCGGCGGCGAACACTTAGGCACGTCTTTGAAAGCGATGACCGCGTGCAAATCCGTGAAGCAATCAGAGCGCACGTGATCCCAAAGATCGAATTGGACCAAATTCGAGATCACAAGGATGTCCTCGCCGCCCTGAGGGAACTGGAAGATGATGGCATGGAAATCAAACCGCCACGCCCGTCGAAGAGGCCCCCTAAGAAACCGGCATCTAAGGTTGTCATGCGGGCAATCGGTTCCGAGGGCACCTCCCAGACATATCGACTGACCGACAGAATTTTTCACGAGGATTGGACCTACGATGAATGGGTTGCTGCAAAGAATACAAGAGCGAACGGAACGGGAGGTGAAAGCGTCCGAAAACCGGATTTGACAAGAGCTGAACGACTTCGACGAAACCTTGAAAAGGCAGTTGCTCGCCGTGCAAGCCTTAACCGAGCGAGATATGAAAGAAGTCGCCGAGCGCACGCGCTCCGCCTTGAAGCTGCTTCAGAAGGACGTGCTAACCCAAGCCGAAGAAGTCCAACAGACGATGTGCGAGATGCAGGGCCGGCACCAGCTTTGGCGGAGCAAGGGGGAGTGGCGCTTCATCGTGACGCCCATGGGGATCGGCGCGGTAGCGATGCTGATTGGGTCGATGCTGGCCTTCGCGAACATGCCGATCCCAGTCCAAACACGGGTGGAAATTCAACCGCCGATCAACGGGCTGGAGAACTCGGTCCGAGTGATGGCCCTCGGCGGTGCTGGGACGGTCCTGGTCCTGCCGGAGGGGGTGGAGCAGAGACCATGCCCGCTGCGCGTGCCAGAGGGCCGCATCTGCGTCAGAACACCGAGAACGGAGGATTAAATGCCCAACCTGACACCTATGGAGCGCGAATTGCTGAAATCCGTCAATCAGTTGATCGAGCGCTCAGACAAATCAGCGAAGGATATCAGGCTTTCCGCCGACAGGATATCGATGGCCACAAGGCGCGACATGAAGTCTTTGAGCGAGTGCGTGAAGCTCTTGGCCGAGTGTCAGATGCGATTGGTGGATTGGTGTCGCGCCTCCGCCGAGGAAGCAGCAATCGATGGTTCTGCGACGCGCGCGTTGGCGGAAGTGCAGCAAGTGTTAAAGAGGCAAATAAACGAATTGGGATAGAGTCAAAGTCGAACGTTATCTCATTGAACTAACTGTCAGATTGACGCTCGTGGCCCGAACAAGCCTCTTCTTCAGGCCTCGGGAAGATGGGAAAGTGGCTGCTGTATCTCCAGCTTCTTGCCAGGTTATTTTTGCCTGCGATTGTTCTGTCCGAGACGTGTTCGGACCAAAGGGAAAGGAGGGTTCCGCGAGGACCTTCACCATTCGGCATCTCGATTTCGACAATCTTTCCAGTTTCATCCTTCCACATTGCGAAAGCTCTGCAGGGGTCAAACTTACCTAGTTCGTTGGTCCTATTGATAAGGCCATATGAAGTCATTGTCAGAACAGAGCTGCCGGGATCGTCTGCGAGATTTGAAGCATACTGCGCAGGCCATCTGCTCTTGATTTGTGGACCGTCTAAGAGAAGAGCAAAGATCAGGTTAGGCGCAACTGACCTAAGGATTTCGTGGCAAGGGTCAGACCTTGCAAGCTCCTCGCAAATCAAAACGGAAAATACCGAGCGTTTGCGGAAACGGTGAAAATGGACTGATCTTCTTCCTAGAGGGCAATTCTCCCACCAAAACTTGATCTTTGGATTTAAGGCTGTTGACAGGGCATATGTTTCGACTTGAGACCGATCCATTCGCCAACGATGGTGCTTGCGTCTACTAACTGTACGATAGAGGCCATCACCTTCGTCTCCGTACCAGACTTTGGTTAGCACGTGATTACCCGGCTCAGGCGGTCGACCTTCTGCCTCGCGACAATTGTCGCTGCTGCCGGAAATCACAAATTCAAGTTCGGGTTCGAGATGCTTCAATGCTCCACATAGCTCTTCGAAAAGCGCATAATCGAGTGCGAATTCTGGAAGCACAACGCCATTGACCCGCCTAGTCTGTTTTTTCGCCGACTTCAGAAGGCTTTCACATGCGGCAACGAAACTTTGGCGTTTCTCAGGTTCGGAAATCCAAGTCTGCTCAATATCAAAGTAGTCCCAATCCTTTTTCCAGTAGCGGAGTTGCTCGGGCGCGTCTTCGTTGTCAAGAGCAGGTTTAAACGAGTTGGCATCAATTAATGATGGCTCCGGAATGAGCAGGACATCAAGAGTCTCAGAATCTTCTTCTGGTTGTTCTTGCGGTAAATCGAACCAAGAACACCTGACCTCACCTCTTCCAGGTAGAAGGCTGAGGTTGCGTGATAGGTTGCGTAAGGTAGCGCCTACTGGAGAAACACGGACCTTGGGAAGAACGCAAACAACGGCGCGGTCAGCCAAAAGTGTGAGGGACGCGGGTGGCTGTGGGCCTTCGATATCCTCGTCAGAAGATAAGCTGAGTTCTTCGTTTGTTTGGCTCCTAAAAGGAGTCAGATACCAATCCTGAATCCAAGCCTCGAATGGGCTCTTTACATACTTACCAACCTCATCACGCAAAATCCGATTGCACGCCATATCTGCAATTACAGCAAGCGTAAGAGCTGTCTTCCACCATGGCTGCGCGGAAGAGTTTTCGTCAAGATACGTTCCCGGTGTGACGGACTTATCCCAATCAGAGATCAGCTTTCGCCAGAGGTCCTGAACCACTTTCGGTGGGTGTCCGTTGGGGTTTTTTTCGGCATCCCGCCACAAAACACCCGCATCATCTGCCGACTCCCGATCGCTTTGTGAAAGCACAAAATGTCCGCGAGCCAACGCGCTCTGGGATGCATACGGTGAAGGTTCGAAAAATGCGATTGCACCACCAAGCTTCAATAAGTAACCGGCTGTTGCAAACACGTCTGTCGGAAAAAGCGGACAGCTGATCCAATTATCTCTGGAACCATTCTGGGCGGAAGGAAGGCCGTCTAGTGAACCGTTGGGGAGAACAGACCGAATAACGGCACCAACTGATTGATCTTGCACTACAACGACCCCATATAACTGAAAGAGCAGGTAAACGTTGCGTCAACAGATTGTCAACGAAGTTGAGGTAAGCGGTCGTCAGCGCACTGGAAACAGTCGCGTACGCGCCATATTTACGCCTCGGTTGTCATGTGTTACTAGACCAGTGACGCGGCGGCAGCTGCAAACACGAAGCAAAAACAATCAGTCGCAGGTCATAACATGCCAAATAGGTTGTCGAAACCACTCCTGAACTTGCAACAGCGAAGAGCTGCGGCAGGCCAAGATCAGCATGTGAACGCTGTCACGGCCTACGTTGAGTACATCGCTGCTCAAGCGCGGGAGAACGGCACAGATGTGGATGCTGGCTT
The DNA here is from genome assembly GCA_033344815.1 of Paracoccaceae bacterium. Taxonomy (NCBI): domain Bacteria; kingdom Pseudomonadati; phylum Pseudomonadota; class Alphaproteobacteria; order Rhodobacterales; family Paracoccaceae; species Paracoccaceae bacterium. Next base: position 755,692 of record JAWPMR010000001.1, read on the forward strand.
TTTGGAAAGGGCCCGTCAAGCTGCCGAAGAACGCTTCCTGGCGGCGGCTTCTTAGTTCGCGGCCTTAGTGAGCAGTCGGTCCAACAGGTCATTTGGCTTGGCACCGAGGCTCGATGACCACTCAATGAACTCGATAACATCTAACCTACGTTCGCCTGTCTCGACCTTCGCTATGTAGGACTGCGGTCGATCCAGTCGGTTGGCGAGATCTTGCTGCGTGATCCCTTTCGACTTTCTCGTTTCAACCAGCGCCTGCATCAACGCCTGGTGCCCTGGCGTTCGCAGACTTCTGGTCATGCGGCATCTTCATTCGGGCTAAGCCCTTGCCGCATAATCCTGTTCTGGTGTTATCCCATTATGGGATAACACGGAGAAAACCATGCCTGGTTCCCCAAATAGCAAACTGAGGATGCCGCCCGGATACAAAGTCATCCGTGGCAGTGTCGTAGACATCGTTGATCGTGTTGAGCGGGAGGTGAGCCGCCGAACCCGACGTGTCCAGCTTTCAAGGCAATGGCGTGAAATGACGCTTCGGGAAGCGGATGGGCGAGAGCACACATTTGTCGGCGAAGTGCTCGACCGCGCCCGACACGGCGATGATGTCGCCGTTGTCTTGACACCGGTGGGACGTGAACCAGTGGCGCTGGCGAACCTGACGGGTCAATGCCTTCAACTGCACGGGGCTGCTGATCCAGACACACCTGAAGGTAAAATGTCTGCAACATTTCTGGTTGCACTCATCGGCGCATTGCCTGGTATTTTGGTCTACTATGCGATCCTCGCCGTGCTTTTCCCCAACATGAGCGACAGCATGTCGGCGACGGCTTTGAAGTTCTATCCTTTCGCGCTGCTACCTGCTGCATGGTGGATCTCCACCAAGATCACTCGATGGGCACATGACCGCGCCGAGCGTGTCTCCAAGGAGGTCGAACAGGCGTTGGTGGCCGCTGGAATAACTTCGGACACCAAGGTTCGGGACATCCATGGCGTCAGACAGGTGGCGCTGGCCTAGCCAGAATAGACACTGGGTGCTAGATCGCAGACCCGCCCTTTAGCGCGTTGCAGGATTTGAGTTTAGCCATGAAGCATTGGTACACAGCCGACACGCATTTCGGGCATGACAACATCATCAAGCATTGTGCTCGCCCGTTCGAGACCGCGAGCCACATGGATGCTGTATTGCTCGAAAACTTGGCCTCGAAGGTCGGCCCGCAAGACGCGCTTTGGATCGTTGGAGACTTCGCCTTTGAGCCGAAGGCCAAAGATAGAAAATGGCTATCGAATCTATTTTCCCGCCTGCCGGGCGCTGAGCAGCATCTGGTCGTGGGAAACCATGACGGCGAGGCGACCCAAGCTTTGCCTTGGACCTCAGTCACCCATTTGACTGAGGTTGCAGATCATACGGGCGCGCCCTCCGTACTCTGCCACTATCCGATGATCACTTGGCACAGAGCGCGGAAGGGTGCGCTCCAATTGTTCGGACACGTTCACGATCAATGGATGGGTAGTAGGAATGCTGTGAATGTCGGTGTCGATGTATGGGGGTATGTGCCCGTGTCTTTGCGCGAGATCGAACAACGCGACATGGCTCTTCCAGAGAACAAGCATTGGTCGGATGTCGAGCGCAACCTATGAAGTACCAAAAAGGAAATCGCGCCTGCCTTTTGCGAAGCACAAGCCCTTACGGTTAGTCGCCTTAAGGCTGTGGGTCCAATTGAAAACAAACGAAAGAGGTTGTGGTGAGCTGAACTCGTTGATTTAATGATCCTAAAACAATGAGTTTTTAGGGCGAGCATGACATTTTTTGAAAAACCAATTTTGAACTCGCCTTATTTTGAACCGGGACGCCATTGGGAACTGGATACAGATGGCCGACCCACTGACCAGGTCATAGAGCGCCGTCGTCGCTCTGACCTCATATCTGCAATGCCTCCTGCAAAGAGCAAGAAGGGTGGCAAACAGAGCGAAATGGAACTCAGCGCCGAGGGGCTGTCGGGGCAAGACCTAAGTTACAACGTTACTGAATTCGTGAACGAATTACGCCGCGAGATTGATGTTTGGCGTGCATTACCCAATCCCACTCAATGGCAAGTGTCACCGGTCACTCAGCGGTTGTTGTCGCATTGGCGCGGAATCCAAAAAGACGAAAAACAAGTCATCAGGCCGTTTTTCTGCCAGCTTGAAGCCGTCGAAACCGCCATCTGGCTCGCCGAAGTCGCACCGAAATTGAAGGATCGTGGTAGACGCTTCCGGACGCGCCTTGAGGCTGCGAACGCCGAAGCCAACCCCGACCTGTTTCGGGTTGCGATGAAGTTGGCGACTGGGGCAGGAAAGACGACGGTTATGGCTATGTTGATAGCATGGCAGACACTGAACTCGGTTCGAAGTGAAAATTCAAAGACGTTTTCTCGCGGTTTTCTCATTGTTACGCCCGGCATCACTATCAAGGACCGTCTAAGGGTATTGCTGCCCAATGATGCTGAGAACTACTACCAAAAGATCAATTTGGTCCCTGCCGACATGATGCAAGATATGGAGCGGGCCAAGATCGTTCTGACGAACTATCATGCCTTTAAGTTGCGCGAGAAAGTGAAGCTCGCGACGGGCACACGCACAGCTCTTGAAGGACACGGCGAAGAGCTCAAGACACTCGAAACTGAAGGCCAGATGCTTCAAAGAGTGATGCCTAATCTTATGGGCATCGGGAAGATCAACGTCATCAATGACGAGGCCCACCACTGCTATCGTGAACGGGCTTTTTCTGAAACTGAACGTTTGACGGGGGACGAACTTCGCGAGGCTAAAGAAAACCAGGAAGCTGCGCGACTTTGGATATCGGGACTAGAAGCCGCGAAACGGAAAATCGGCCTTCAAATCGTCTACGATCTGTCTGCAACACCATTCTTTCTTGCAGGATCGGGTTGGGTGGAAGGAACACTTTTTCCATGGGTGGTATCAGATTTCTCACTGATGGACGCCATTGAATGTGGGATCGTTAAACTGCCTCGTGTTCCGGTAGCAGACAACGTGCCCGGCAAGCCTGAGCCTTTGTACCGCAATCTCTGGGCTGCAATTGGGAAGAAAATGCCCAAGAAGACGAAAGGCACTCCCCCAGATCCCCAGAAACTGCCTCTAGAACTGAAGACCGCTATCGACGCGCTCTATGGCCACTATGAAAAAACCTACAAGCTTTGGGAGACTGAAAAGGTTGGGATACCTCCAGTCTTCATCGTGGTTTGCAACAACACGACCAATTCCGAACTTCTGCGGGATTACATCGCCGGATACGAGCCAGAAAACCCAGACGGCAGGATTGAGACGGTTCACGGCAAGTGTGGCCTGTTTTCCAACTTCTCATCCGATGGCGAACGCCTGCCGCGACCTCGGTCGGTTCTGATTGACAGTGCCACGCTTGAGGCGGGAGGGGATATCGACAAGTCCTTCCGCGATGCGCATGCCTCCGAAATCGAGGCTTTCCGGCGGGAGCAGGCCGAACGCGGATTGGGTGGTGAAGACCTCAACGAGGCCGACATTCTTCGCGAGGTGATGAATACCGTCGGCAAGAAGGACAAACTGGGGGAGCAGGTCCGCTGTGTTGTCTCAGTGTCGATGTTGACCGAAGGGTGGGATGCCAACAACGTCACGCACATACTTGGTCTGCGCGCTTTTGGAACCCAGCTCATCTGCGAGCAGGTCGTAGGACGTGCGCTCAGACGCCTCTCCTACCAAATCGACGAAAATGGCCTGTTCCGAACCGAATATGCTGACATCATGGGCATTGATGGCCTGAACTTCTCCGACCAACCGCGCGTAGCGCCACCACAAAAGCCGCGAGATGTAATTCAGGTCCACGCAGTCTCACCAGCACGGGATCACCTGGAGATCACATTCCCACGGGTCCAAGGCTACATCGCAGACCTTCCGCCAGATCGACTAGATGCCGACTTCTCAGATATCGAACCTTATGTGCTTGACCCAGACAAGGTGAACGCGACGCGCGTAACCATGCAGGGCATCGTCGGCGAAAGCGAAACGCTGACAATGGACTACCTTAAGACCCTGCGAAATTCGACCATCGCCTATCACGTGGCCAAGCACATGGTGTTCGAAAAACTGCGCGACGCGAACGAAGCCCCGCGGCTGCATTTGATCCCTGCCGCCAAACGGATCGTGAACCAGTGGCTGAATGAGGGGCATCTCGTCTGCAAGGGCGGCACAGTACCCGCACAACTGCTTTATCGTGAACTGGCCGATGAAGTCTGCGAGCTCATTTCCGGGGCACTGATCGACAAGCCTGGCGGTGACAGTTTGATGCGTGCGGTGCTTGATCCCTACAATCCTGTAGGATCAACACTTGGCGTCAACTTCAACACGACCAAGGCGTCACGCTACGCACCGCGACCGGACAAATCGCACTTGAACTGGATCATCACTGACAGCGATTGGGAAGATAAACTCGCCGCGCGGATCGAACAACACCCAAAGGTAATGTCTTATGTCAAGAACCACAATCTCGGGTTTGAAGTGCCGTACTTGCTGGAGGCAGAGCCGAAGACGTATTTGCCCGACTTCCTGATCCGGCTCGATACACCTGAGCCAACGACACTGATCATCGAGGTCAAAGGCTTCCGTGGCCACGATGCGATGATCAAGGCTGACACCATTGCTAACAAATGGGTGCCCGCGATCAACCGCAACGGCAAATTCGGCCACTGGGGCTTTGCCGAGCTGCGCAGCGCCCATGACTTTGGACCAGACCTCGATGCCGCCATCGGCAAACTGCTGATCGGAGAGACGGCATGATTTCAGCTAACAGCTCGTTTTCAATAGAGAATTTTGCCAACAGTGTTTGACAGTACAAAAGACAACCTTAACCGACTTCTTGAGCAGGTGGACGACCAAAACCTCCAGCTTCCGGACTTTCAACGAGACTGGGTCTGGGACGAGGACGGCATACATGCGCTTTTGGTGAGCATTGTGCGCGGCTTCCCTGTGGGTGCCATTCTAACGCTTGAAGTCGGCGGTGAAGTGAATTTCAAGGCGCGACCGTTGGCAAATGCAAAGAGCAACGGACGCCTGCCAGCTGAATTTCTTTTGGACGGCCAACAGAGGCTGACCAGCCTCTATCAGTCGCTTTTACGCAAAGATGCAGTCAAAACGCGCACGGCAAAGGGTGCTTTGGCGGAGAGGCTCTTTTTCGTGGCTCTTGAAGCAGCGTCGCTTGAAGATAGCGATCCGGCTGACTGGATCATAATGACACGAGGGGATGGTCGCGAAACAAGCAATTTCGGTCGCGACATTGACCGTGACTATTCAACCGCTGAGAAACAGTTTGCGGCACATGCCTTTCCACTAAATCAAGTGTTTGCGCCATTCGATTGGCTGTTCGCGTACAAAAACTACTGGAACGAGCGCGGCGAAGACACGCATGATAAAGAACAGGCTTTGAACCTGAAGGTGGTTAAACCCGTTCAAGCCTATCAGATGCCGATCATTCGGTTGTCGAAGGGGAACAGTCGCGAGGCGATCTGCACGGTCTTTGAGAAGGTGAACACCGGCGGCAAAAAGCTTGACGCGTTTGAGCTTCTAACGGCTGTCTTTGCAGCCAGTGAGTTCAATCTGCGTGAAGACTGGTTGGGGGTGGAAGGAAAGCCCGGGCGGCTTGACCGGCTGCGTGGGCTTGACAAGACAAGGGACATCTACGCGAAGCTGGCCAGTACCGACTTCCTGCAAGCCTGCACTGCTCTCTCCACGATGGATCGACGCAATGAAGCTGTCAAAGCAGGTCGCACTGGTAAAGACCTTCCGCCAGTTACAGTTCGCCGCGATGCTATGCTGAATTTGTCAATCGAGGAATACAAGCGGCTGGCAGATTCCGTCGAGGAGGGGTTTGCTCAAGCGAAGAAGTTCTTCACGTCTCAGCGCATCATCTGGGTGAAGGACGTGCCTTACCCCTCGCAGTTGATCACCCTTGCTGCAGTTTTTGCGAGGCTGCCTGCAAAGGAACGTACTGCGGCTGCGCATGACAAGCTCGATCACTGGTATTGGAGCTGTGTCTTTGGCGAGCTTTATGCAGGGTCTGTCGAAACCCGTATTGCGCGTGACATTCCAGAGCTATTGGCTTGGATTCGTGAAGACGGCCCACAACCTGCGACCATCGGCGATGCGGTCTTCCAGATCGACCGGCTAGATACGCTCCGCACGCGATTGGCCGCCGCTTACAAAGGCGTCAACGCGCGCTTGATGCTCAGCGGCGCGCTGGACTTCATCAGTGGTGAGCCGTTCGAGATCATGACCTATTTTGACAGCCAGGTGGACATTCACCACATCTTCCCGCGCGACTGGTGCCACAAAAACGGCATCCCCGCGTCGCGCTACGATTCCATCATCAACAAGTCGCCGCTTTCCAAAATCAGCAACATTCGGATCGGAGGGCATGCGCCATCCGTCTATCTCAAGCGCATCGAAGAAACGGATGGTCCGACGCCCGAACAGCTGAACGACATCTTGCGCACGCACCTGATCGACCCAGAACCACTACGCGCCGATGATTTCGACGCCTTCTGGACCTCTCGCCAAAATGCGCTTGCCGATCTGATTGGCACAGCCATGCGCCGCGACGTGATCCGCAATTCCCCAGCCGAGCCGGACGTGCAGGCCCCCTACGACCCGAGCGAAGAAGATGAGGCGGCAGCATGACCGATAAGAAAACACCAATCGATCCGATCACCCATGACGACGAGCGGGTGAACATTCCGACGCCGGAACTGGCTCCGATGATGGACCCGGATGATGCCAAGCCGATCAAGGTCGCCTATCAGCAGCGCAACCCGGACCTTGACCCGCAGCTGATCTGGCGCGGCAAGGATATCGACCAAGAGGCGGTGACTGCCGATGCGCCCCCAATCTATTTGCAGGAACAGGTGCATCCCAAGGCGATTATCGAAGACCTGCGCGCAGGCGGCAAACGCAATGGCGAGGGCGGCGGCGCGGACCTGTTTGACCATTTCGGCGTTACGGACGATGACCGCGAGGCGGAGGTGGAGTTCTACAAGCACCACAAGAAATGGTCGAACCGGATGATCCTTGGCGACGGGCTGCAAGTGATGGCGTCACTGGCAGAGCGTGAGGGGCTGAAGGGCCAGGTGCAGGCGATCTATATCGACCCGCCCTATGGAATTAAATTCAACTCTAACTTCCAATGGTCCACGACCAGCCGCGATGTGAAGGACGGCAAGCTGGACCACCTGACGCGCGAGCCAGAGCAGGTGAAGGCCTTTCGCGACACATGGCGGGACGGGATACACTCCTATTTACAATATCTGCGCGACCGTCTGGTGGTGGCGCGGGAATTGCTGACCGAGAGCGGGTCCTGCTTTGTTCAGATCGGGGATGAGAACGTGCACCGCGTGCGGGCGTTGATGGATGAGGTTTTCGGGCAGGAAAACTTTGTAGTCCAAATCACCGTTGTGAAAACATCGGGTTTGTCCGCTTCAAGTCGTATCTCAGCCTCTACAGACTATGTGATTTGGTATGCAAAGTCAGCAGATTCAATTAAATACCGTCCACTTGCGCTAGAACGTGACATCGCTGGTCCTGCTGGTGTCAATTTCAGGTTGAGGCTAAATGAATTCGGTCAGCCTGAGCGAATTAAAGGAGGTGAAACCCCCGATCCAGAGGAAGCTTGTCGCCTAGTTCTTCTAACTAAACCGGGACCGGGCCGAAAGTTCGATTTCAACTTCGAAGGCACGACTTTTGACTCGGGCGTGCGGTGGTGGGGCACGACTGAAGAGAACTTAGGCAGAGTTAAGAACGCCGGGAGGATAGGTCGATCGGGCAGCAATATTGCATACTTGAGGGCATGGATAGACTATGCAGTTGCACCACTTGACAATGTCTGGACCGACACCGGTACCGGAGGTTTTCTCGAAGACAAGATTTACGTAGTTCAGACAATCCAAAAAATCATTCAGCGTTGCATCTTGTTGTCTACCGATCCCGGCGATCTTGTACTGGATCCAACATGTGGCTCCGGCACAACCGCAAATGTCGCCGAACAATGGGGCCGCCGCTGGATCACCATCGATACCTCACGTGTGGCGCTCGCTCTGGCCCGCGCGCGGATCATGGGGGCGAAATATCCGTGGTATCTGCTCCAAGACAGCAAAGACGGTCAGAAGAAAGAGGCAGAGGTCACGCGCTCCGCCCCTGCAACGGCAGACACCTACAACGACATCCGCCATGGCTTTGTCTACAACCGCGTCCCTCACATCACAATGAAATCTGTCGCCAACAACATTGAGATCGACGAGATCTGGGAACAGCGTCAACCCGCCGTCGAAGCCGCCCGCACAGCACTCAACGCCGCCCTGCAAGGCCAGACGGACCTCTTCCCCGTGGAAACAGGTGGCCGCAACGGCCAAAACATCGACTTTACCGCGTCAGGCGAGAATGAGATGCCCAGCGGAGAGATGGCCCCGGCCAACGGTTTCATGGAATGGGAAATCCCCCGTGAACCCGGCACGCCATGGCCCGTCGACCACCGCGCCGCCTACGCCGCCGCGCGCACCATGTCCGATGACCTGACCCCCGCCAAACGCCGCAAAGCCGAAGCGGGCCTGTCTGAGCTTAATGAGCTGCGCGGCACGTCATGGGATTTCGACACGCTCCCCGAACGCTCCGTCACGCCTTGGCCCAAAGCAGCCGAAGAGGCTCTGAAAACCTTCTGGGAGGCCCGCATCGCGCGCCAAACCGAGATCGACGCCTCCATCGCCGCGAAGGCAGATTTCGAATACCTCTACGACAAACCCTACGAGGATAAGAAACGCGTCCGCGTTGCAGGCCCCTTCACTGTTGAGTCCCTGTCGCCCCACCGGACCCAAGCCGTCAACGAACATGGCGAGATCATCGACGAAGTTGACGCTGCCTCCGGCCAACGCATGCGCGGCGCACAAGAGGCCGACAACTACCGCGAGGCGATGTTGGAAAACCTGCGCAAAGCGGGCGTGCAGCAATCTGGCAAAGAAGACGCAATCAAGTTCAGCTCTCTCGTCCCATGGCCCGGCGAATGGATCGCCGCCGAAGGCAAGTACATGGAAGGCGACCCGGACGCGAGCAGCGGGATCGAGCGCCGCGCCGGTGTGTTCATCGGCCCCGAATACGGCACCGTCCAACGCGCTGATCTGGTCGCCGCCGCGCGAGAGGCGGCCGATGCCGGTCTGGACATCGTAATCGCCTGCGCCTTCAACTTCGACGCCCACACTGCCGAGTTCCGCAAACTGGGCCGCGTGCCGATCCTGCAGGCGCGCATGAACCCCGATCTGCATATGGCGGGCGATTTGAAAGCCGGTGGCGGCAACCTGTTCGTTGTGTTCGGTGAGCCGGACATCAAGCTGGTTGAAGAGGATGGCGATTTCCGTGTCGAATTGCTTGGGGTCGATATCTTCAAGCCCTCAACTGGGCAGGTCATCTCCTCCGAGCCGGACGATATCGCCTGCTGGTTCATCGACACCGACTACAACGAAGAAAGCTTCTTCGTACGCCATGCCTACTTCCCAGGGGCAGACATCCCCTACAAACAACTGAAGACGACGCTGAAGGGAGAGGTCGATCAAGAGGCTTGGGACAGCCTGAAACGCACAGTATCGCGTCCGTTCGTACGGCCCAGGTCAGGGAGGATTGCGGTGAAGGTGATCAACCATCTGGGCGATGAAGTGATGAAGGTTTTGGGGGTTTAGACGATGACACTTGATGAAGCCGCGAGGCGCTTAGCTGAGATGTACCACGATCCTGCAACTGGCAAGGTGGTCTCTATCCATTTGTTTGGCATCACCCATGCAGACGCAATCGATGGGATGTCCTTAGAAGAAGTCGTAGTTAGAGCCGGGTTGAAGAAAAGTTATCAAACGGAAGTTCGCAAAGGGATGAACCTTGCCAGGTACGTATCGATAAAATGACCCATCGCATTGCCGATACGTTCTATGATGCCCTAGCAAGACTTACGTCGCAGGAACAGAAGGCTGTCAAAACCACAGTTTTTGACTTTCAAATGGACCCAAGTCTTCCAGGGCTTTCCATGCACCGCGTTGATCGGGCTCGGGACCCCGGCTTTTGGACAGCACGCGTCAATCGCGACATTCGGATGGTCATTCACAAACGTGATCAAGATACGCTTCTAGCTTGGGTTGGGCATCATGATGACGCCTACCGTTGGGCTGAAACTCGACGGATCGAAAGCCACCCCAAGACCGGCGCAATCCAGATTGTGGAGGCGCGGGAAACCGTCGAAGACATCGTGATCCCGAACTACGTCCAAGAAGACATTCCCATGCCGCGGCTCTTTGCGGATGAAACCGACGACACGTTGTTGTCCTGGGGCATCCCTACCGATTGGCTTGAAACGGTCCGTGCTGTCACCGAGGACACGATCCTAGAAATCGCAGGATATCTGCCAGCAGAGGCGGCGGAAGCGATTGTTCAGGCCGCCACCGGTGTTCGTCCCACGCCAGCCGAACCCATTGCTGCCAGTGCAGACCCTTGGAGCCATCCCGATGCAGAGCGTCGGTTTCGGGTTATGGACAATCTGGAAGAGCTCAAGGCGGCGCTCGACTCCCCATGGGAGAAATGGTCGGTCTTCCTGCATCCGGCACAGCGCGAGTTTGTTGATCGCGACTTCAACGGCCCAGCCCGGGTTATCGGTTCGGCTGGGACAGGAAAGACTGTGGTCGCGCTTCATAGGGCCGTGCGGCTGGCGAAATCTGAGAATGCGCGCGTAATGCTGGCAACCTTCAACGAAAATCTCGCACTCAGGCTCGCTGAAAAGGTACCATTGATTGCAAATCTGACGGTTGCGGGGCGGATCGAAGTTGCCGCTCTCCAAAAGACGATAAACCAGCAATATTTCGAACAATTTGGTAGTTTTGAGATCGCATCGGACGACGATCTGAAGCAGTTGTTGCAATTGGTAGCCGACAAACAGGGTAATCCGGTCGACCGAGATTTCCTCTTTGATGAGTGGTCTTTGATCGTTGACGCCTGGAACGTGCAGTCAGCTGATGAATATCGTGATCTGCCGAGGCTTGGTCGCAAGGTGCGCATGGCGGCATCAAGAAAGGATGAACTGTGGAAGGTCTTCCAGGCTGTCCGTTCAGGTTTGGCAGCGCTTGGCAAAAAAACCTCGGCTCAGCTTGCACACGAGCTAAGGAGGAACGGAACGTGGCCGTACACACATGTCCTCGTCGATGAGGCGCAGGACATTTCGGTGCCAGAACTTCTGTTGCTCGGTGAAAAGCTCGGCCACGCACAAAACGGATTGTTCTTCGCAGGTGATATCGGGCAGCGTATCTTTCGAGCGCCCTTCCCATGGAGTGCAACGCGGGTCCAGGTTAGAGGAAGATCGCGTAGCTTGAAAGTGAACTATCGTACTTCGCATCAAATCCGCATGGGAAGTGAAACGCTACTTCCAGAAACGCTCGTCGAGGCGGATGGCGCTGAGGAAAGTAGGCTGGGAGTGACCTCAGTCTTTGAAGGCCCGTGGCCCACGGTTCGGTCATTCAAAGACCGGTCCGACGAGATGCAAAGGGTATCCAGCTGGATCGCAGAATTGGTCGCGAGCGGTTTGGCCGAAGACGAGATTGCGGTGCTTGTCCGAACTGAGGCTTTGCTTGAAGAGTTGTCAGGTTCCTGGATGACCGATTTCCCAAAGTTGAATTGGCTGAGCATGCATGCTGCCAAAGGCTCTGAGTTTCAAGCAGTGGCGGTGGTATCGCTAGATCAATCAGTCTTCCCTGACGAGGAAAGGCTGCTTTCCGCGAAAGACGAGAGCCAATTGGATGAAGTGATGTCTACGGAGAGACACTTGCTCTACGTCGCGGCCACTCGGGCACGAGACCACTTGTGGCTCTCCGGTGTGGAACCGATTTCGGAGTTTGTAACAGATCTCAAGGCGCTGGCAGGTCCACTGGCGACCAATCAAAGGGTGGACAGATGAAAGACTACATCAGCGAGTACCGCAAAAACCGCCCCATCTATAAGGCATTGTGTTCAGTTGTGGCGCAAGTTATCGAAGCTTCGTTCGGGCAGGCCAATGTAAGGTTCCACTCGATTGATCCACGGGCGAAAGACGTCGAGAGTTTTGAACGGAAGGCGTGCAAAACGGACGACGCAGGTGCAGCGAAGTACCAAAACCCGCTCGAAGAGATTACAGATTTGGCGGGTGTGAGGGTGATTGTTTTCACCATCGACGACATCGCAATGGTGACAGAATTTGTTGATGAGAACTTTGAAATTATTGAGAAAAGAGACGTTGGCGAGGAACGTGTCGAAAAGGGTCAGTTTGGGTATCAGAGCATTCACTATTTGGTTCGACTAACCGAAGAGCGGTTGGCTCTCCCAGAATTTGCAGCCTATCGAAATTATGTGTGTGAAATTCAAGTGAGAACAGTTTTGCAGCACGCTTGGGCCGAAATGGAACATGATATCCAGTACAAGGGTAGCAAGAACATTCCTAAAACCGTGAGGCGCAAGTTTCTGTCCCTAGCGGGTCTGCTTGAAATCGCCGACCGCGAGTTTGCGTCAATTCAGAGGGCAGACCGAGAGCTCAAGAGGGGCATCCTTACCGATCTGCAGAAAGATTTAACTAAAGACGCCATAACCTCTCCTGGGGAACAGACGACTTACGGTGGCACAACTGCCAACGTTGAAAAAAATACCTCTGGAGTACAAGTTCGAGATTTGCTCTCCGAGGGGAGATATGCAGAAGCAATTGAATTATATAATAAAAAGATAGAAAGCGAGCCAACTAGCTATACCCTTTTCATAGGTAGAGCCCGAGCGCTGTTTTTGGTGGGAGAAACAGAAAAGGCGTTGAAGGATCTGGACAAGGTCGATGAGTTGCAAGCTGATAACCCACATGCAGCTTCGTTGAGATCAAAGATCGTCGGTGGCCGCGCCCCGCAAACTTTAGCGATCGAACGGACAAATCCGAATGCCGACATAAAGAGAGGGGACGATGCTCTAGCTGACGGAGATGCCGAAGCAGCCTTTTCCCTCTACTCCGACGCCCAGTCCGCTGGCGCGTCTTGGCCCTTTACAACGTTCAAAATGGCACTGGCGGGAGCGGTAGCAGGAGATTTTAAGGGTGCGGAGATTCTACTTGGTGAACTTAAGATCAACCCGGGCACACCAATGGAAATCAACATTCGCGCGCTCAAAACCATCCTTATAGTTTGCCAAGATCAAGAGGGCTTCACCGAAAACTTACAGGGGCTGAAAACATTGGTTGAAGACAAGGGCGACTTCAACTTTGACTTGTCGCCACTTTCGCTGTTGGACGAACTCAGAGATGCTGAACGTTGGGGCGACAAAGCTTCGAGTGTTGCCGAAGTTCTTGATGTTCTGAAGGGGTGAATAGTCCGCCAGCTTCAGTACGCACTGTGGTGCAATTTGTGGTAAATTATCATATATTTCATTTTTTATCATTGTTAAACAGAGTCTTATCTAAATACAGATGCTTCCTTCGTCTCCGCCACTACACCTAACCTATTGACGGATAATGGTGAAATTGGATGTGGTACACGCCGAGCAGTGGTACATGATGGACCACACTACAGCTTTCCCAACAGACCCAAGCGGCAGCGAGCCTGATATGAAGCACCTGACAAAACCGCGTGGCAAGGGGTACACGCTAAGGGTTGTTGCACCTGAGGTTCTGGTCGGCACCAAGAACCCTTGGACTGGGAAGCCTTTCGGACGGGAGATTAAGCTAGGGCTGAACATTCGCAAACACTCTGAAGCTGTGCGCCTGAGGGACATAAGGCTGGGCCAGATCAAGCAGCTCGAAGCGGACGCACTTGCGGCGACGGGGAGGAACGGTGTCGGCAGGATCATTGACCTTTCGCCTGAAAACGCAGCGCAGTGGCGGCAGATGCGGGAGGAGGCAGACAACCCGGACGGTATCGACCACGTCCTCACAGATGAACTGGACAAGGCGGACAGGGCAGGCAGAGGCGAGGATGCGCAACGGTTCGCGGGGATGGTCTTCAGAGGGGCGATGCCTTTGGAAAAGGCACTGGAGGAGTATCTACACGAGCGGCGGGAGGGGAAACTACATGGGTTTGACGCCTTGAGCGTCACGACACCCTTAAACGTACGTTCCACAGTGAGGCACTTGCTGAGGTTCTTTGAAAATACCGAGCCGACGCTGGGCGACATCACCCCAGACACCGTGTTCAAGTTCAGGACAGAGTATCTACCCGTTCAAGTGGGCTTGAAGCCGCAGACAGTGGCGAAGCAAATGACCTTGCTGAGGGGGATGTGGAAATGGGCGATAGTCGACAAACGCTACCTCAAGAACAAGAGTGGTAAACCCATTCGCAACCCGTAGATCGTTGAGCATACAGGCACACCAACGAAGAAAGCGAGGAAGCCAAAGTCTGATAAGAAGCGTGAGGCCTTTGCGCCGGATCAGGTCGAGAAGTTATTACGTGGTTTCGGCGACTGGGGAAGCCGTCAGGGCGACCTGATGCGGTTGGCGTTGGTGACAGGGTGCCGGGTGGACGAGATAGGGTCATTGATGATGGACGATGTAGAAAGCGACGGATCAGGCTTCACTATTCGCGCAGGCAAGACAGACAACGCAGCACGCTACATTCCTCTTGTTGGAGATGCCCAACGCCTGCTTGTAGGCAGAACAGAAAAGGCAGCGCAGTTGCAGGCACAGCTATCCAGTGATCAACGACGGCTTTTTCCTGAGTGGTCCCTCAAGCCTTCGACGGGCAAGGTGAGCGGGGTCTCGCAATGGTTTACCCGTTACAGACGACAAACACTTGGTGCGGAAACAGACGGGCGAATGGTGTTTCACTCTTTCAGGCACACGTGGCGGACTGTAGCTAGAAGGGCTGGAGTAGCTGAGGACCGCATACGCGACCTTGGCGGCTGGGAGGGCGACAAAGACACAGCCGATGGATACGACCACGGGCTGCTGAGGGAACAGCTTGAGAAAGCACAACAGGACATTTGGAAAGCAATGGAGCAACAGGGCTACCTAACTGCGTTTTGATGTAGGCGGGGGTGCTGTGTTTACGTCCGGAACGCTGTAGAGTTATGGCCCACCATAGAAGCCACCCGAAACGTGAGCGTACCTGAGCTTGTCTCTAGGGTATGATAGCGCGGGCTAGCCACGCTTCCCCCATGCTTGACTGCAACTTGTCTGTGTCTTGGCAGGAGGGGGATGAAGCCTCAGTTAAGCTGTAGTGGTATGCCCCAGATTAGACGCAGTGGGTAGCTAGGGGGCGCAGCTGGGGTGTGCAGCTACAAGGGTGTGCAGTCTGCATAGGTTGATCGTGCCCGATACATCCCCAAAATCACAAGCAAAAGTAGGAATTTCAATTAACAATCAATGCGTTAAGCGCAAGTCGAAGCGTGTCGTCAGGCTACAGGAAATCGAAACCCGTCCTAAGGTCTTCCAGTTCCGTCATTGCGAGTTGGATGACAGGCATGTCACGGGCCTTTTGAAGGCGCTACAGAACGGGCAAACGCTAGACCCGCTCACGCTGTGGAAAAACCCGGACACGGAAGCACTGGTTTTGGTCGATGGGCATCATCGGCTTGCTGCTTATGCGCAAATCAACTGGACGAAGAAGGTCCCTACGGTCATTCATCATTGCGACCTAGCCGAGTGCGACTTCGTCACAATAGGTCATCCAGTTGGCAAGAGCGGTTTCAGCTTCGTCAAACCCTTTGGCAAAGAAGGTGTCGATGACCTTGCCAAACTTGGCCGCCACTTCGCGCGGGTCTTGGGTAACAGATTGTTCCTGCAAATCGACGTGTTTGATCTTGAGCGATACTAAGGCCGCGACACGAACGCCCGTAAGGCACAGAAGTGCAAAGACTGCTTTGTCGCGCTTTTGCTGCGTCGTGGCGCTAGGCATAAGTGCAAGGGTACGTTTGGCTTGGTTTATACTTGGCGCTGGGCGGGGTTGGCCGCGCGGGCGTCTGCTTCATCACGTCGGGATAGGTTGAAAGAATCTGCGTCAGCCGCTTTTATGCGACTGCGGAACCCGTCTTGCTGAGAAAGCCACAGGACAAATTCCCGCAAATTGGCCAAGAAAGACCGCATCGTCGATTTGCCAAAAGGTTTTCCAGTCTTTGTCTTGCTTTGCTCCAAGTGCGTGCGGAAACCCATCGCTTGCTCGATGTGAAAGCGAGCAAAGTCCTTGCGCCTGTTCCAGACGTCAAACCGTTCAAGGGCTGAGATCTCACGATCCAGCGTCTTATCCGAAAGCTGGCGGGCGAATTTGCAGTATTCCAGAAAGCGGCGTTTTAGGCGTTCGTTCTTCTCGTTGGGTCGTTTGGCCATGGTAAGCTCCTATGCTTGGGGACAACTTTGGGAAGGGGAATTTTGGTGGGCCAGCACGTCATCCGGCTGTGCGATTTCGAGTTTTTGGCAATCACAGTGCACATACCATTCCTGCGTTGCCCCCACGAGGGTCGGCGCTATGAATAGTCTGAATAGAAGGTTCAAAACTGTGCGGGACGAGTGGTTTTTGACGGCAACATTGGGCAGTGGTCCAATGGGAAATACAGGGGGGCGTATGTCCACCATTATAGTGAGTTCGACCACCTCTTTATTTTGCGCCCGAAGCGAAAGTCCGGTCTGGTTAAGCTGCACCGCAGCACTTGACTACTTTGGCAATGGCCGGTTTGGGCCGCCCCTGTAAGCGGCCCCTTTTGTTAGATTTCGATGGCTTTTGCGATGGTTAAAGCATCTTCAATTTCGACACCTAGATACCGGACAGTGCTATCCATCTTGGTGTGCCCCAACAAAAGTTGGACAGCGCGCAAATTGCCCGTCTTTTTGTAGATCTGGGTGACCTTGGTCCGGCGCATTGAGTCCGTCCCGTAGGCGGTTGCTTCAAGGCCAATTGAGGTGACTCAATCCCGAACGATCCGCGCGTACTGACGGGTTGAGATGTGCAGAAGTTCATGGAAGCGGCCACGCCAGAGATTTTCTGACCCAACCATCAGCGGATCTTCCATCCACTTTGCGACCGACGCTCGGGTACCTTCCGAAATCTCGAACCGCACCGGTTTCTGTGTCTTGCTTTGCAGCACCGACGCCCGTTCTTTGATCTGGCCTGACGCCATAACATCGACGACTTGCATGCGACAAAGGTCACAACCACGTAGCTTGCTATCAATCGCCATATTGAAGAGGGCAAGATCACGATGGTTCTCTGCTAGTTCCAGCCGGACCTTGATCGCCCAAACATGCTTTGGCTTCAATGGGCGTTTCCGGCCGACTATGCGGCCCTTGTTCCAAACGGGACGAAGTACTCGAATGGCAGGTAGCTTTGGTGTTTCCATGACTGATCCTCCGATCCGCCTCGCACTCCCACAACGACAACCCGACGTTGACCAACGTATCTTATCACAAGATGCTGCGATGAATCCGAGGTCTGGAAAGAGCCCAACTTGGACCATGCACGAGCGTATAATTCTGCACTGCAGAAATCGACCGCGCGCTTTTGACGCGCGCTGGCAAAAGATTCATGGACGCTTCACTCCATCGAATTGCGAAACAGGGCTAAACTCGTTCCCAAAAGCGCCAGTCCCAGAAAACCCATCCAAACAAACTCGAACCAAATGTCGTCAAACCCGGCACCCTTGAAAATAATGGCTTGGCTGGCCGACATGTAATGCCGGGACGGGAGAAACAGGGTGCCCGCTTGCAGCCAGGTAGGTTGACCCTCGACAGGTGTTTCGCCGCCCGAGAGCATCAGCATTGGAAGGATAACCAGCATGACTAGCAAAGCAAACTGCGCCATGGACCGCGCGACTGTCGCCAAAAGTACGCCCATTGCGGTCGCGGTGAACAAAAAGAGCGCAGTTCCCACAAGAAATAGTGGCTTCGAACCGGCGATCGTTATGCCAAGTATCCCTTGCATCACAAAGGTCAGAGACAGTGTTGTTGCGACAAGCACCACCGCTGCATTTGACCAGATCTTAGCGACCGCCACATCAAAGGGAGAGACTGGCATAGCTAGCAAGTGCTCAATGGTGCCATGCTCCCTTTCCCGGATCATCGCAGCCCCGGTAAGTATTGTCGTCAGCCACATGATCTGGCCGATGAGGGCTACTATTCCGGCAAACCTGACCGTGTCTCGATTGGGGTTGAACGCGCTGCGCACTATGATGTCGACCATAGGCTGCTCTACGAGATCCGCTCCTACGGCAAATCGGCTTATTTCAGTTCCAAGTATGTTTAGGACGTAATTTGCGCCAATCCCCGCTTGTTCCATCGCCGTCGCATCTACGAGCACTTGGAGTTCGGGTGAGCGGCCCGCGCGCAGATCCTTTTCAAACCCAGGCGGTACCGCCACCACGAACAGAAACTTGCCCTCATCCATTGATGGACCCGCGTCATCCGGTGCTATCTGAACAACCGGTTGAAATTCAGGAGGGAAAAACGCGGTGGCCAAGGTGCGCGAGAGGGGAGAATTGTCTTCGTCTGCGAAGGCGATAGAGGCGTTGTTGACAGAACTGGCAACACCAGTGGCTTCCATAACGGGTGCCAGTGTGAATGACCAAACCAACAGAGCCATCAAGACCCAGTCGCGGCGCAAGCTCATGACTTCTTTTAATCCGAGCCAGAAGATGATGGACACGCGCTGCATCTACTTCTCCTGAGCGCGAAGTGAAAGGGCAGCGATTGCTGTGAGTATGGGACCGAAACACGCCAGCGCCAAAACATCCGGCAAAAGCGCGTCCCAACCGAGACCTTTGGTGAACGCGCCTACGTTCAGGTGCAAAAAATACGAAGCGGGCCAAAGCTGACCAATCGTCTGCGCGCCCCCTTCAAGGGTTGAAACCGGCTGCAGTAGCCCGGAGAATTGTATAGTCGGAACGACCGACGCAATAGCGGTCGCAAAGGTTGCCGCCACCTGGCTCGATGTCATAGTTGCAACGACAAGCCCATAGGAGGTGGTGGCCCAAACGTATAGCAACGCACCAATAGCCAGGGGCACTGGGTCGCCTTTGAGCGGCACACCGAAAACCATTATCGTCATCCACGCCAAAACTAAAAAATTGAGATAAGCGATAACGATGTAAGGGATCTGTTTTCCAATCAGAAACTCAAGGCGCGTTGTCGGCGTCACGTAGAAATTTATGACCGATCCAAGTTCACGTTCGCGCGCAACGCTAACAGCCATCAAGACAGCCGGTAGCATGATGAGCAGGATGGCGGGCATGGCAGGTGCCATGGCTGCAATGCTCTCGAAGCTTTCGTTGTAGCGAAAGCGTGGCTCGATCCGCGCAATATCTGTGTGAGTAACGCCTTTTTCCCGGGCCTGAGCACCCAGAAAAGTCTGGTGCAGACCGGCAATATACCCCTCAATCGTCTCTCCTTTGAATGGAATTGCGCCGTCTACGATTGCAAGAATTTCCGTGGGCTCACCAGCACGCAGCTTTTGGCCGAAGTCGGGCGGTATTTCGACAACCAGTGAAACGTCTCCTGTCACCAGCCGCCGTCTGCCGTCTTCCACGTTACTCAGGCTTTCGGTCAATTCGAAGTATCTCGATCCATCGATTTCTGAGATGTAAGCGCGGCTTTCCGGTCCCTGAGAAAGATCAAGAACGGCAAAGTCCAGTTCTTCAATATCCAACGTGATACCGAAACAAAAAACGAGCATGAGGACAATCGAGCCAAGGAAGGCAAAAGCGAGCCGCACCGGGTCTCTCAGGATCTCGACAGTCTCGCGACGGGCATAAGCGAAGATGCGTTGCATTGGGTCCGACCCATATTTCCCGTCCGGCTGTTCCTGCGCTCTTGGGGCCACTATAGGTGCGGATGGCTCGACATCCTCGAGGATCTTGACGAACGCATCTTCAAGGCTGTTTGCGAAGTGCGATGCGATCAAAACCTCAGGTGTTCCTTCCGCGAGGACTTTTCCCTCGTGCATAAAGGAAACCCGGTCACACCGCTCCGCTTCGGCCATGAAATGGGTGGATACAAAAATTGTCACACCTTCGTTGCGCGACAGTTCTAGCAACAAGACCCAGAAAGCATCTCGCGCCTGCGGGTCCACGCCAGAAGTCGGCTCATCCAAGATGAGAACCTGAGGTTTGTGCAGGACTGCCACAGCCAGTGACAGACGTTGTTTGATCCCGAGCGGCAAAGCCGATGCTAACGTGTCGCTGTAATCATCAAGGTCAAAGCGGTCTGCCAGTGCGTCGAGACGTGCGGCTTGATCGGGGACGTCGAATATGCGTGCATGCAACTGCAAGTTTTGCCGCACGGTCAACTCACTGTAGAGCGAAAAGGCTTGGCTCATGTACCCAATTTGATGCCGCATCTTGCGGTTGCGCGCGTCAACCGGATCACCAAAGAGATAGGCCTCACCCGAGCTTGCTGGTAACAGTCCCGTGAGCATCTTCATTGTCGTCGATTTGCCGCACCCGTTAGAGCCCAGAAAACCGAATATCTCGCCACGATCGATTGAAAAATCAACAGCGTCAACAGCCGTAAAGTCGCCAAAACGCTTGGTGAGACCTTGCGCCATGATAACTGGGGCGCAGTTATGGTTCCTTGCTCTGTCCTCTGTGGAGAAACTCGGTGGCTCCTGTCGAGACTGGAGCTTCCGATAGGCCACTTCAATGTCCGACGCGTCGCCAATGAGGGCTTCAGGGGGCCCGTCGAAGAGAATTTTGCCCCGATCCAACGCAACGATCTTGTCGAAGCTTGCCGCTTCTTCCATGTAAGCCGTAGACACCAAGACGGTTATCGTCGGCGTCTGCACTCTGATCGCGTCAATCAGAGCCCAGAACTGGCGGCGCGCCGAAGGATCAACCCCGGTTGTCGGCTCATCCAAAACCAGAAGCTTTGGGTCGTGAATCAACGCGCAGCACAGCCCAAGCTTTTGTTTCATACCGCCGGACAAATTCCCCATAGGCCTGTCGGAAAAGGAGAGCAGGCCAGTGGCCGTCAGCAGCGCACCAATCCGGTGTTCACGCTCTTCTTGCGATTGCCCAAAAAGGCGTGAGAAAAATTCGAGATTTTCCTGCACCGATAGTTCAGAGTACAAATTGCTGCCCAAACCTTGCGGCATGAAAGCGATAGCGGGACATATCTGCCGCCTGTGAACGGCATCAGCCATCGACCCACCGAATACATCGACCGCCCCGATTTGCAGTTTTTTGGCGCCAGTAATCAGCGCCAACAACGTAGATTTGCCGACACCATCTGGCCCGATGAACCCGGTCAGCTGACCTTTTGGCAATTCAACGGTCAAGCTGTCCAGAGCTGTGAGCTCTCCGTAGCGATGAGAGACCTTATCGACTCGCGCTACAAGATCATCAGGGTCGGAATTCATTCGAACAACTCAGGCGGGATGCGTCGTTCCAAGTGTTCGGGCCAGGCGTTTTGCGCATTCAGACGAACAATCGCCTCGCCGCGCAAACCTGTTTTGACATGCTCAATCCGTCCTTCGATAAGCTCTTGTGGAATCCGGACACGCACACGAAAAACAAGCTGTTCCCGTTCGCTGAGTGTTTCAACTTGTTTTGGCGTGAACTGCGCTTCGGGAGAGACAAAAGAAACTGTCGCCGGGATGGCGTAGTCAGGCAACGCATCCAAAACAATGCGCGCTTCTGCTCCGATCGGCAGCAATCCTGCTTCCCGCGCGGGCAGAAAAACATCCATATAGACTTTGTCGAGGCTCAGGAGTGTCAGGATTGGTGATCCCACTCCAACAACTTCGCCTGGCTCCGCTAGCCGGTATAGGACACGGCCCGCCGCAGGAGCGATCAAAGAGCTGTCTTTTATTTGTTCCTGAATGCGACGGGCTTCCGCTTCCGATGCAGTAATTCTGCTGTTTTCAGTTGCCACTCTTGCCTGGGCAGCTCCCAGGATTGCCTCTGCAACCTGATGCGCAGTCTGGCGGTCTTCGAAAATAGTCTCCGAAATGTTATCATTCGACAGTAAAGAGTTGGCACGCTCCAGTTCGTGCTCGGCGCGAAGCAATTCGCTTTTGCGCCGGACAACGATGGCCTGCGCTTCGATTTTTGCCTGATGCGTTAACGCAACCTCTGCTTTTGCCTTGTCAAGTATGGCGGATAGCTCGTCCGTATCCATAACAACCAAAACTTGATCTTGAGTGACAAGACTGCCTTCGGCGACCATCACATCCTCGACGCGTCCGGCAAGTGTTGGAGCAATTTCGATTTGCTCCGCTTCTATTCGACCGTTTCCTTTGACAAACCCCTTCGGAAGCGCGTCATCGCTACCCGGTATGAACATCCAGACGCCTATGACGGTAATTGTAGCAACCGCGAAGGCAGCAATCCTCAATTTTGCTTGCTTCATTGCATATTATCCCGACTTGCTTGTATTCGGCATTATAACTAAGCGCGCAGCGAGCGGCTTTGTTCAGGATCAATATCTGGGCGAATTGCAGTAAACTAACTTTAGGCAAGACGGAAAATCTGTCATTTCTGAACCGCCTCAATTTTACAGGAGGCTGTTAAGCTCGTATTTCAAGCTGCAATGTCGTCTGTTTTCAAGACTTGATAGAATGCGTCCTCTGCTTCTTGCGGCGTAATGTATCCCAGTGGCTCGAGAAGCCGCTTGGTGTTGAACAAATCGACCCACTTGAGGGTTTCCCACTCAACTTGGTCTTTGGACTTCCATGGTCCCAAGCGGTTGATGACCTCGGTCTTGAACAAGCCGATGATAGTTTCGGCGAGTGCGTTGTCATACGAGTCCCCGACGCTACCGACAGACGGTTCCAACCCTGCATCAACCAACCGCTCGGTGTACTTGATTGATACCCATTGAGATCCCCGATCAGAATGATGGATAAGATTTTCGGCTGGACGACGGGCGTGGATCGCCTGCTCCAAAGCATCCAAGACAAACTGCGTGTCCTGTGATGTCGAGACCTTCCATCCCACAATCTTGTTCGCAAAGGTGTCGATGACAAAGGCAACGTAGACAAAGCCCCGCCAGGTCGAGGCGAAGGTAAAATCCTACACCCAGAGCTGGTTGGGCTGAGAGGCACGGAATTGCCTGTTCACCTTATCCAGCGGACAAACCTCTGCAGGCTGACCATAGGTTGTTTTGACCTTCTTGCTCCGCCGAACACCCTCAATTCCTATGTCACGCATCAGCCGCTCAACCGTGCAGCGGGCAATATCAAATTGCTCCCGCTTCACCGCGTGCCACAGCTTGCGTGCGCCATAGACCGAACGGTTGTCTTGCCAAACGCGCAATAGCTCGCGGCGCAGTTCCCTGTCACGCTTGGCACGATCTGAAGCCCAGTCCAGATCACGCGCAATGGCCGGATGTTCATAAAAAGTCGAAGGGGCGATCTGCAAAACCCGGCATATCGGCTCGACCCCATGTTGACCTCGGTGGTCCTGAATGAAGGGGATCATTTCCGAAACGGGCGGTCGAGCTCCGCCTGAGCAAAATAAGCAGATGCCTTTTTCAATATCTCATTCGCCTGTCGCAACTGCCGGTTCTCGCGCTCAAGTTCCTTGATGTGATCCCGTTCAGCCCTGGTCACTCCCCCACGCAGACCGCTATCGGTCTCATGCTGCTTTATCCAACCTCTCGGGACATTGCTGCGCAATGCCCTGCCGGTCAGCGGATGCGCAAGCTGTCCCGACTGCATCCAACCTTCTGAGAAACCGATGAAATCGCGGCTGACCTACTTCGATATTCGCTCTAATGATCCAAGACCATGCGCACAGCACGCACGCGCAGTTCGCCCGGATATCGCTTTCCAAACTTCTTCTTTTCTTTAACCCAGTATCCTTACTTCTGGGTCTCCGGCAAACAAGGGGCGGTTCATTCTTCAAAAAGTTGGCCAGTCTGAAAATTTTTTTTTCGCCGCGCAGCAGCGAATGACTGTTTAGTCCGCGACCTGTGAATTCCCTCCTCAAAAAATGCTGCGTTTTGCATGAATGGCCGGAAATCCCGCCGCACCGCGACAAGAATAATTGCGCGCCCGCAGAAAAATCCGTGCTGCGCGCGAGTGCAGCAAGAAAATATAAGGTCCGGTGAGGGCTCATTGCGGTCATCGGATGCGTTGCAGCATCAGGCCATTCAGCGCCACTTTCACTGTAACGGACAGCCCAGAGCGGACCTCCACCACTTGGTCAACATGCTGCGACGCGGCCCGTCGAACCGGCCATTCGCCGCAGGTGCTAAACGATCCGAAAGCCGAAGGTCGGGATCTCGGACACAGCTGCCTATTGCTGATGCAGCGGCCGTCTCGCCTGAACTTAAGACCGTGATAGTTTACGATTGTACAGCAAAGCTTTCCAGTAGCGACCATTCATGCAAATCATTGTTTCCTCGAACTTTGAACCCCATCTCAGAGGCGGATGATATTGCCGCTGGGCAGCTATTTCTAATACTTGCGAAACACTCCATGATCTTTGAGCTTTCTGCTCTCAACCGGTTAGGGGTGTAGGTTCCATTTTTGCGACACAAGCCAGTTGCCCGGGCATGCTTCAATTCCGAAGCAGATTTGGCAGCCAGGTGGCAAGTCCCGGCACGGCTATTGCAAACAGAAGGAACCCAACTATTCCTAGAAAAAACGGGGTATTCGCCTTCATGACCCGGATCTGATCAACATTGGCGATCTTCCCTGCGATAATAAGCGCAATAGCCATGGGCGGAGTAACCTGACCAATGACGACCGCAAGCACCATGAGCACTCCGAAGTGCACCAGATCAACATCATAAAAAATGAGTGTCGGAAGAATGATCGGCATTAAAACCGGGATGAGCGGGTCAAGGATCATCCCGGCAAGAATGGCCAGTACCAAAAGCACGAGAAGCCTGAGATACATGCTGTCGACCACCGTCGCCAAATCAATGAACTCTATTAAAAACTCTGGCAAGCGCGCATTCGTCAGGGCTGAACCAAGGGCAAAGGAAAGCCCCACGATAATCAGTAACTCACCACTGAGCTGGACCGCGTTGGACAAAACCCGATACAGCCCCTTCAAGTTGAGCACACGATATACCAGCATCGCAAGAACAAGCGCATAGATGACGGCGAAGGCTCCTGCTTCTGAGGGTGTAAATATCCCGACCACAAGCCCTCCTACGATGATCAAGGGCATGCCGAAGGACAGGATGGCGCGGCGTCCTGTGCGCATCACCTCCTCGAACGAGAAGACCGCATAGGCCTTCCATCCGTTGCGGCGGGCAAGCCATGCAATGATCAGCATCAAAAGGACACCAAGCAACAAGCCCGGTATAAGGCCTGCAAGAAACAGGGAACCAAGCGACACGCCGGTCATAGCCGAATATAGAATCATGGGCGAACTGGGCGGAATCATTGGGCCGATGCCAGCTGATGATGCGGTGAGCGCTGCCGAAAAATCAGCAGGATAGCCGTTCTTGCGCATTTCAGGAATGACGATCGATCCAGTGCCGGCCAGGTCAGCTGTAGATGAGCCGATCATTCCGCCAAAGAACATACTAGTCACAACGTTTACATGGGCCAGACCGCCCCGCAACGACCCAACGAGAGCACGGGCAAATTCAAACAAGCGCCCTGATATCCCTCCCGCGTTCATGAGGCCACCAGCAAGTACAAAAAGCGGCAGCGCGATCAGCACGAAACGTCCAATCCCGGACATCATGGTTTGAGGCAGGGTTATCAACCAGGCCCCAGAAACAAAGTTGCTGAAGAATACGACCGCCATGATCGCAACAATCATCGGGATGCGGCAGACCAGCAAACCGCAAAGCATGACGATCGACAGACCTGCGCCGACAAGTGGTGTCATTGGTGGTCTCCATCAGCATTATGAGCTTTGCGACGGAAAGCGCCAACAAAGGCCGCCGCATAAGCCATCGCCACGCCAGCTGCCCCGAACATGAGCGCTGACGTAGAAGCTCCGGTTGGTAGCCCCACGTATAGCGTCTTGTCACCGCCAAAGAGGCGCACAAAATCGTAGGAAACATATGCCAGTGTCGCCAAAACCAAGCAGTTGAATGCGAGGCCGGCGCGCGCAATGAAAGGTCGTATCTGCGCAGGCATCTTTTCAAAAAAGAAGTCGATCCGGATCACGGTTCCGCGACGCATCGACAAAAACACCCCCGACATCGCCAGCCAGGGCATCGTCATCTGCACCATTTCCTCGGCCCAAGTAAAACTGTAGTTCATCAGATAACGCGATGAGGCATTCATAAACACGACCACGACTATGGAGGTCAGCGCGAGCACGCCAATGGCTTCGACACTTCGGTTGATCGCGGTGTCAAGACGCCCCAATCCCTCATCAGGGTCAGCCAGTTCCATCTTGCGTGCTGTCCGGTCGATTTGTTCTGCGACAGCTTTTGCGTCATGGTCTTTGCTACTTTGCGTCATGGGAGCCCCTCTGCCGCGTGATCTGCAATAGAAACCGCGCACAAACACCTGCGCGCGGTCTGGAGAGTGCGACGTACCTGTCGCTGCTCATTCTAGCTTGTCACTGAGACGCTGCTTCGACAAAGCGGGCGGTGAACTCGGCCCCGGCGGTCTCGCCGATTTCTGCACCGATCGCTTTGGCGATATCGCTAAAGCTGGCGCCGTCGATCTCATTGAATTTGACGTCCGGGGAGCGTTCACGGATAACAGCCTCGAGTGACGCGTCGTTCTCAGCACCATAAGCGCGGCTCGATTCCACAGCGACCCGGGCTGCTGCATGTACAGCTTCACGCTGTGCATCCGTAAGGCTCTCGTAGCGCCGAAGGTTCATCACCAGCGTAATTGGCGTATAGACGTGACGTGACAACGAAATGTAGTTCTGCACTTCATCCCAAGACCACTTTGCGATGTTGCCAAAAGGGTTCTCCTGACCGTCAATGACGCCCTGTTGGAGCGCAAGATAAACTTCTCCGATATTCATCTTGATCGGGGATGCGCCAAGCATTTCGAACGACATGATCCGCGTGCTGCTTCCTGGCGTCCTAAGCTTCAGCCCTTCAAGATCGGCGGGTGTCACAACCGGGCGGATATTGTTGGTGATGTGGCGAAAGCCGATCTCACCAAACCCCAGCACCTTCAGACCAGCGTTTTCCTGGAAAGACTTGTCCAGTTCTTCCCCGATCGGGCCGTCCAGAACTGCGGAGACCTGCTCGCGGCTGGTGAAAAGGAACGGGATGTCAAAGACCGCAAACTTAGAGTCGAGTTGTACAGCGTCCGATCCGATTGGAATGACGTCCAATTGGCCGGTGCGCACCTGTTGCATGTGCACAATCTCATCACCTAGCGTGCCACTGTCGAAATACTCGATGGCAACCGCATCACCCATCTCTTCGTTGAGGGCATCTCGAAACGCTCCAAGAATTTGCTGCGTTGACGCTCCGGGGGTGCTTTCGACAGACATCCGCAGATCCAAAGCATCCTGTGCGGTTGCGGTCGTGGCGCATAGCGTCGCTGCCATGGCGAGGCCGATCGCCGACCTTCTTTTGAAACTCATCATCTTTTTTCCTCCCTTGGTATGTTACTGGTTAGTGCCGTTCCTTGTTATTGTTCAATCGCTCCTCATTGGGCCGTGCTTTTTGTCTTGGAAATTATGCCGTGGTCGGCGGAACCGCTGCCAAGAAATAGGATTCGTTGCCAACGCCGCATACGGTGCCAGCAACCGACCCAGCATCAATATCGATCAGCCAAACGAGACTGCTGCCTGAGCCCCCTTTTGCGCCGCCGATCACACAGGCATATCGACCACAGATTGCAATCCCTCTTGGTCTGGACGGGCCGCCGGCAGGTGCGTCGGGATACAGTCTGTGCCTTTCCGCGGGCTGGCCGGCGATGGCGGCATCGACATCGAGGATCGAAATTGCGTTGGTGCGGAAGCACGAAGCAATGAGCAGCTTGCCATCTTGAGAAAACGCGACGCCGAATGGACGGCTGTGCATACTATCCTCACTGCCGCCCACTTTAATGCGGGCCATTTCTGAATCGGGGCGCCCCGCAGCAGCGCGTGCCACATCAATGATGGATACGGTTTCGCCCTCATAAGGGCGCGACATGCTTTCACGGGCCGCAACTGCGACGAGCTTGCCATCAGGGCTCAAGGCCATACCGAAGGGTCCGGTTTCGGTGGGCACACGGTTGATCTCTGCGTCAGGTGCACCGGACCGGGCTTTGGCAAGATCAAGAACAGATACGTCGCTGAAACCACCGTTGCCAATAAAGACGACACCACCAGATATCGGGGAGATCACGATACCGGTGGGATTGGGGTAATGACCGAACGTCTCATGTGGACTGTCGTGGCTGCTGGGAACTCTTGCGGTGTGATCGGGGTTGAGCACCAATGATGTGCGAGCGGTTACCTGGCGTGCGCCGACGTCGATCACCGTCAATTCATCCCCGCCGTCTTCGCTCCCCGCCGCCTCGCCACAATTGACGAGCAGTGCTTTACCATCCGGCGTGAGCGCACAGCCCACTGGTCCCGTGCGTCCGGTCGAGATGAATTCGACGACAGCGCCAAGCGTGTCATCATGCGCAGGATCCAGTGCCGCATTGACATCCAGCATCGTCACCAACCCCGGGTGACCGTGTTGATAGGCGCCTGCTGCTTCCGGCGTCGCGGCACCTGAATGGCACACGACATAGGCATATTGCCCGGCAGCATCCACGGCCACTGTGACCGGTTGGCCGCTGGCACGGGCGTCTGCATTCCCGTCGCCGTCAAGATCAAGGTCAGGTGTTGCGCGAGGGCGCGATACAACTGCATTGGACGTACCATCATTTTCCGGCAGCAACGCCTTTTCGATATCCACAATCGCGACGTTGTCGTCCCAACGCCCACTGACGATAAGATGCCCCGATGAGCCTGTCATTGGCGGCGGCCCCTGTTGGAATTGTCAGCAATGATCCTATGCTGTATTTCAGGCTGCGCCTGATTGCTGCCAGAAATCTCGCAACAGGCCGCGGTTACAGAGAGCAGCCGGTTGTCAGAAGCACTTGTTTCCCCGCAAGAACGATTAAGCAGGTCGCGGATTGATGTGTCTTCCGGAGACGAATTCCATAGAATACAGTACGCATTCGTATAGTTCACGTCGTCAAATTTGACGGTCAAGCTATCCGCATTCATATGATTTTTAACCCGTCCCCGGTCTTTAGAATGGTAACGGCTGAATATCGCAAGTCAACTTGAACGTGGTTGCCGTCGCTGGAGATGTCGATGGAATTCCATCAACGGTATGGAAAAAATTAGGCTTAGCTAGTGCCAAAACTCTCCGGAGTCCAAGTGCAAATTTAGGAAAAACAGTGGCAAGGGTAGACTGATACTCAGAGGTCTTTAGCTGGCTGTCCCAAGATAGATAAGGTTTTCCTGCACGACCTGAAGTCATTCAAAGCCAGACGACATTGATTGTCGGGCGCGCGCGCCAAAACCGGATTTCTCGTTGCATGCGGCGCGGGTTCCTTATGTCCCCTTCAATTAAGATAATCAAAATGGTCGCCTGTTATTCGGCAAAACGAATTTTTGCCGCTGCTACTAGGCGCGTCATTCGAGAAGCCAAATTTGGTTGTTATGCTGCATGCGCGAGCGTCATCGATGAAGCATTTCCGATTTGGGCTGATAACTGACCTCGGGTGTAGTGCAGCACAATCAGATGTTCTGGAAACTTGCCCATCAAGGACGGCCCAAAGCGGTCGCTCGAAACGGTATTCGTATGCTGCGGTCGCAGCCCGCATTGCCGACATTCGCCGCAAGCGCAAAATCCAGTGATGGGCGAATTCTCACATCGCGGACGAAACCGCCTCCGGTTAGCAGCACGTTTCGATAAGTATCCCTGATGTGATACCATCGCTAAGAAGCTTTTCATAAGTTAGGGGGTAATATGTACCAGGCGAAGAAGGTCGTAAAATCTGCAGAGGAGCTGCAAGCAATTCTGGGCCCCGAGTTTCCGAGCCAGACAGCCAAGGTTATTGATCATATCGATGTACACTGTCGGGCATGGATTGAGCGGTCAACTTTCGTAACAATTGCAAGCGGCGACTCTCGGGGGCAAATGGATGTCTCACCAAAGGGTGATCCGGCGGGGTTCGTCAAAGTTCTTGATCGCAATACACTGGCAGTGCCGGACCGGATCGGCAACCACCGCGGCGATACATTCATGAATGTCCTAGAAAACCCCCGAGTCGGGCTCATGTTCATCATCCCGATGAGAAAGGAAGTGGTGCGTGTCAACGGCTCCGCTCGCGTGGTCATGGATGAAGAGCTTCTAAGTCTTACAGAAGTCAATGGGCACCGTCCCGATCTTGTTCTACTTGTCCGCGTTGAAGAAGCCTTCTTCCACTGTGGAAAATCAATGATCCGTTCGCGCATGTGGCAACCAGATCGATGGGGATCAATCGATGGCTTGCCGAGCTACGCGCAGGCCCTAAAGGACCATGGCGAGCTTGACGATGCTGTAGACGATCTCGAAAAGCGTATGGCTAATAATGAAACAGACAGGCTGTATTAGGTAGTGTTAGGTTTGGGCTCAGAGCCGCCGAATGTTAACGCAGAGATCCGCGAAGGCCTTTTTTCCTGAAACCGACCTTTCACCGGGCCATTGTGCTTTTCGGGGAAACACCTGTAAATGCACTATTTTTTCGAACAATCAGCTGATCGCGGGACGTTCGTTGTTTGACGATGTGCATTGGGGCTGTGGGCGGCGAAATCTAGCTCCGAGCCCTATAACGGACACATCGATACGCTTGATACTGCGCCGTTTCTATACAGCTTTGCGCCCAGTCACCACAAACTGTGGCGAAACAACCAAGTACGTGCCATCGGAAAGCGTCTGCTCTACTTGCGCCACAACCTGATCTACCTGTTGGTGATCAATCGCCCCACTTTCGCGAGCGTACGTTGCCATGTTGCGGATCGTACTAAGAAGCCGGCCGTCCACATCGGCATTGGTCATGATTGAAACTTCAACATCTTGGAAACCCGCCTCGATGAAAGCCCTACGCAGTTTCCTACCCATGTCCGAATTGCGACACGCATGCGATGCGGCTTTGACAAACTCCCTCCAAGTGCCATGTAAAACTTGCTCCGCGACCATCATGTACCAATCTCCATCGATGGCATGAGCCAAACCATTCGGCCGACGAACTCGATGAAATTCCCGCAAAGTGTCCACGGGGTCATCGACATACATGATCATGTTTCGTGCTGAAACTCTATCAAGCGTTTCGTCAGTGAGAGGTAACGAGTAGCCATCATTTAGAAGCGTTGTCACTTGACCGGAAACTCCTGCAGCAGCCGCGTTCGCACTTACGATTTCGAGGAACTCGGCGTTGATGTCGATTGCGTGGATGTGTTTATTGGGACCAACTTGTATGGCAAGCTCCGTTGAAACCTTACCCGCTCCGCATCCGAAGTCTGCGACCACCTGGCCGGTCGAGATTTCGGCAGGTCTGAAAAGAAGCTCTGTTGTTTCGTCCCAATCAAAGCCTTCCTGGTAAGCAGACATCCTATCAGGTTCTATTTCATGCCAATGCGTCTTGTAGAATGGATCAGCTACCATTTCCTTTTTCCATTTCGAGCCTCAAGACAAGCCATAACATAGAATTCTTGCTACGGCATGCAATCGATCCATTTGGGTGCGCGAATTGGCTGTGCTAAACTCCTTCCATAGGGGGAATAATTCAATGGTCGAATACTTTGATCTCGGTGACTACAGCCGTCAGGTAACCCGTGATGATGTCGCACAAACATGGTTCGACAGGGGGCTTGTCTGGCTTTTTGCGTATAATCATGAGGAAGCAATTGTCTGTTTCGAAAAGGTCTTGGAAGCAGATGCATCTTGCGCTCTGGCGCATTGGGGTATCGCCTATGCGTTGGGCCCCAATTACAACAAGCCTTGGGAAGTTTTCACCCCGGAAGAAAAAGCGCCCGCATTGCAGCGCGCGCACGCAGCACTTGAAGCGGGATTGGCATTGAACGATGCAAATCCTGCTGAACGCACCCTCATTCAAGCATTGGCGTCTCGATATCCGACAGACCCTGGCATCGAAGATTATCAACCGTTCAACGATGGATTTTCAGTGGCGATGAAGCCTGTTTACGAGGCGCATCCCGATGACCTCGATATCGCCTTCGTCTATGCCGAGGCCTTGATGAACCGCACGCCTTGGCAGCTTTGGGATTTCCACAAAAGCGTGCCGAACCCGGACGCATCGACACCCGAGGCCATGGCCGTCATGGAGCGCGCATTTGAGCAGACACCGGGCGCATGGGACCATCCTGGGCTTCTACATATGTACATTCACATGATGGAAATGTCGCCACATCCCGAACGCGCCCTGCGACATGGGGACCGGTTAACGACTTTGGTTCCCGACGCGGGGCATCTTGTGCATATGGGAACGCATATCGACGTTCTTTGTGGTGATTATCAGAATGTGCTTGATCGCAATCTTGCGGCGGCCAAAGTTGACGACGTCTTCAAGGATTACGCCGGAGCCGCCAATTTCTATGCCCTTTACCGTATCCATAATCTTCATTTCGCCTCTTACGGCGCGATGTTCCTCGGGCAAAAAACGGCTGCCGTAGCTGCCGCCAAACGATTGCGTGAAGAGGTCCCCGACGAGGTCGTCAGATCATACCCAGATATATTTGAGACCTTTGTTGCCGCCGCACCACATGTCTACATTCGTTTTGGTATGTGGTCCGAAATCCTTGAACTTGAACAACCCAAGGACAAGGAACTTTATGTTACAACGAACGCTTTGATCTACTATGCAAAGGCCATCGCTTTTGCAAACCTGGGGCGTCACGACGAGGCAAAGGCAGCGATGGTCGATTTCACGGCGGCCTACGCCGAGGTCCCAGACACGCGTATGCTTTTTAACAACACGGCTCGCGATGTGCTGGCGGTTGGTGAGGAGATGATGAAGGGCGAAATCGCATTTAAGGCTGGACGTCAGGACGAAGGGCTTGACCATCTTCGCAGGGCGGTTGAACTGGATGATAATCTTGAATACGAAGAGCCGTGGTCGTGGCCCCAGCCGACCAGACATGCCTTGGGAGCGCTTTTGTTGGAAGCTGGAGAATATGCAGAGGCTGAGGCGGTCTACCGTGCAGACCTGGGTCTCGATGGGCAGTTACCGCGCCCGAGCCAGCATCCGCGAAATGTCTGGGCTCTTCATGGCCTGCATGAGTGTTTAGTGCGCCGCGACAATAAGACCGAATTGCCCCATGTAAGCCTGCTGCTTCATCAAGCTGTTGCCCGCGCCGATGTTCCTATCAACGCCAGTTGCCTTTGCCGCGCCAACGCGACCTAGCGGGCCGCGACGCAAAAGCAGACCTCTTGCGACAAAGCCGCTGGGCGATGCGTTGAATAAACGTTTTGAGCCCGAAGCGGATATTCGAAGGAAGCATGGCGTTGGGATGCAGCTCCACAAATACAGGATGATCTCGATAAGAGTGTTGTGTCGGATGAGCTGAGACGCACGGGAGTTTTATTTGCCGCCGGCTGATCGAAATCTATCTCTGGCCAGTTCTTCTTGGTTTTCTGGTTCCTCAATGGCGGCTTCAGGGCTAGGTTTGAATGATTAACCGGAGAATGGCGCCATCGACTGATTGGGAACCATTACTAGTGGACCATTCGAGATGTTTGCTCGTGCGCAATCTGCACGTGATCTTGCGCGCTTGCTTCCTCTGCTTGGGATACAAGATCGCTCACCACTAGATAAATTGGTAAAGGCGTATTCAGAAGAATCAAAAAAAGCTCCGAGCTTTGACGGCGGATGGGGCCGTCTAGACATTGCTAGGCTGTCAGGGCACGCCGAACTAGGCTCTCGAGCTTGATCGCAGAGCGCCCTCCTTACGCGTGTGAAACCTAACAGCCCCAAAGTGACCAGCAAGCTTTGAGAATGGGAGTGCATGCTGCAGGTGCAAACACAGTGCCCCGACTTCCCCAGAGCGGACCTTCAAGCCGTCTAAACCAAATGTTGGCTATCGATGACGGCTCAGAGCCCATACCGGAATTGCCAGCTTCTTGCTGCGCGCTCTCATAACATGGGCTTTGCGGCGACGGCGAAAAACATTAAATTGCTGAGCAGCGAGAACAGCAGACGTTCCCGAATGCGGGGAATGAAATCGAAGTTGGCAACGACTTTGACAGAAATTCTTCGCCGATATTTTCGGCGTGCCAGAAGTCATCGCCTAACGATCAGAACAACCACTGGATCAACTATCCGGGCTCCAAAAGGCGAGGCTCGATACCCTACGACTCTCTCCGGTCTGCCACTGTACGTGGCAACGCAGTTTTTTGTAGACAGCAAGAAGGTTCAAAAAATTTAACCAATGTGCAAACATTGGCTGAATGTCCGCCCCCACTTAAGAGGTGATTTTCGATGTTTCGACTACTAACTACAGCAACACTTCTGGCTATGTCGTCCACTGCATCGTTTGCTCAGTTCATTCCGTCAGAAGAAAGCCTTAAGGGATTGTACCCTGGCAAAGCCTACTCCCCCTATGCTCAGCGAGCTTTTCCAAGTCAGGTTTTCTGAGGCGACACACACCTTCACACGGGGCTGTCGATGGATGCCGGGCTGTTTGGCAATACAACCTCTGTGGACACAGCGTTTAGATTTGCGCGTGGAGAAGAAGTAACCTCGGCCTCAGGTCTTCCTGTCAAGCTGGCACGTCCATTGGACTGGATGGTCACCACAGAACACACAGATGGCTTGGGGATGATCGATGACTTCAGACGGCAAACCCCCAATATCATGTCCAATGAGCAGGCCCGCCCCATTGCTGAAGGGCTTGCACAAGGTGGCGATGCGGCAGCCGCTGCCGCGCTTGAACTCATTACACTGCACTCTCAAGGATTAGCTGACCCTGCTATTATCGAAGATTATGCGCCGGGATCACCGATCTATGCGAGTGTTTGGGAAAAAATTGTCGATGCAGCAGAAAAATACAATCAGCCCGGGCAGTTTACCGCCTTTATCGGCTATGAGTGGACTTCAGACTATGCCGGAAACAATCTGCACCGCAATGTGATTTATCGCGACGGCGCTGACCGCGCTTTGAAGATCCCTCCAATGATCACAACACCGCCAATAGGCAGCGTTGATCCCATGGATCTATATGATTGGCTTGAGCAATACGAAGCCGAAACCGGAGGGCAGGTTTTTGCCATCGCGCACAATGGCAACTTGTCAAATGGGACAATGTTCCCGACAGACACCCGCTTTACCGGGGATCTGGTTGATGAAGCCTATGTCATGGCCAGGGCTAAGTGGGAGCCACTCTATGAAATCACCCAGATCAAGGGTGACGGCGAAACCCATCCGGTCTTGTCTCCGGGAGATACTTTTGCTGATTTCGAGACTTGGGATGTGGGGAACATGGATCTCTCGGCAGCAAAAACAAATGATATGCTGCATGGGGAATATGCTCGGGAAGCACTGAAACAAGGCTTCCTGCTGGAAAAGAAGTTTGGTGTTAACCCCTACCGGTTTGGGTTTTCCGGGGCCACGGACAGCCATACGTCGCTCTCAACCGCTGACAGCGATAATTACTTTGGAAAAGCAACCAACGCTGAACCATCTGCGAACCGAGTAAACCACCCATTTACCAAGACGGATCTAGGTGAGTTTCCAGGCTGGGCTCTTTCGGCATCCGGATACACCGGCGTCTGGGCCGAAGAGAACACGCGCGAAAGCCTTTGGGACGCGATGGTGCGGCGCGAGGTCTATGCAACCACCGGCCCGCGTATGATGGTCCGCTTCTTCGGAGGCTGGGAGTTTTCCGCAGCAGACCTCAGAGGCCGCCAACCCGCCTTTGCCGGATACCAGAAAGGTGTTCCAATGGGGGCGGACCTACGCCGTGCAACCGCTGATGCTCCGAAGTTCATGATCTATGCGTTGCGCGACCCCATTGGGGCAAACCTGGATCGTGTCCAGATCGTAAAAGGTTGGATGGATGGTGACGACGAGCTCCATGAACAGGTTTATGATGTTGCGTGGTCTGATTCCCGCGAACCAGACGCAGATGGGACGCTGCCTGACGTCGGAAACACAGTCGATCTGGATGGTGCGACCTTTACCAACTCTATCGGAGCCTCTGAATTGGGTGCGGTTTGGACCGATCCCGACTTTAATCCTGACGAACAGGCATTTTACTATGCGCGCGTGATCGAAGTTCCCACACCGCGCTGGGTTCTCTACGATAAAGTGAGATTGGGCGCAAATATCCCAGATGAAGCGACCCTTATCGTTCAGGAACGGGCTTATACAAGTCCAATCTGGTATTCGCCAGAAAGTTGAAACCTAACAATAAACAATGCCATGGCTTCAAAACTCCGACGCATGCAGTGATTTCTGTCGTTGGTTTCCGTAAGATTTGACATAGGCTGCTGACTTGCCTTGGAGCTTGCGACAGATGAAAACTACCTCTCATCGGGATTAATGCACTGAGACGGCCAGCCCAATTCTAGTCAGTTAACTTGGGAGACGTTTGATGCATCAAAACGACGATGCGAGCTTTCCGCTTCAGCAGAGTTTTCAATGACCGGTTTGGGTAGATCCGCAGCGATGCCAAACAATTTGAAGCAACGGACGCGAGCGTATTTAGGCAAGCATCGCTGTAACCGCATCAGGTTGCTTTGTCCGCGACCTATTTCGCGATTCTCGCCGCAACGAAAAGATGGTTTGGGCAAAGCTTCGAACACCGACTGGCAATGACTGCTTCGACGACATCGGCTGTGACGCAGCAAAAACTTTGCCGCAACTGCAAAAAAAAGCTGCGTCAGCAGCATGGCTAAAGGCCAATGTCGGAAAAGTCCGCGCTGCCAACCTACGGCCTAAATTTTGCTGCAGAGGTCAGTCAATGAAAGCATTTCATGCGGCACCGCAGAGAATTCAATCCAGATGGCGCGACGAAGGCCAGACTTTGCAAAGGTCGCTATCTGCGCTTCGCAGACATATGCGCCGAGCGCAGCATCGCCCTGGCCAGCTGCGCGGACTTGAAGGTCGGCTTTCGCGCTTGCAGCAGAGTTTCGCTGCGCCGTGCGTGAATGTCGAGTTTGGGCTGGCACCGGTCAACCGACAACAGCAGTAGGACGTCAGCCTTTCGCTCAAAACTTCGACCTTTTCAACATGTAATTCGCCCGAAATTCATCTGGCCGCGAAGCGATATACGCGTTCACTTCCATCAATCTAGAGATTAGTGGAATGTGTTGCCAACCAGAATGCGCAGAATACTAGGCTTCTATTTCAGCTGTGCCGCTTACTTCGCCATAGTGTTTGGCGTCGGTCTGCTGTTGAGCGGATTGTTGGAGTTAACAAACAATGAGGCTCTGGGACTTTCACTTCATTTCGCGTTGATGGGAACACTGCTCTTGGGCCTTGGAATTGGTCTCCGAAAATGGGGCCAGAGACTTCGGTGTCGGCAATAGCTATTAGTCTTGCGAAAAACACCGGAGTTGAACCAAAAGGTCAGAAGTCCGCTTTGGGCTGCCTGCAGCCATCTGGCAGCAGGTTCCAGACGCAGATTCGCTGCAAGCCTGCTGCTGCATCGCCGCAAGGCGGCTTTGAGCCCAAAGCGGACCCGTCATCCGCCCGCTCAAATGCCATGACAGCCCCTGCAAAAAAACGCAATTTGTTCAATTGTCGCCGTGAGGGAAAAACAACTTACACGACGATGCCAAAAGGAAGTGTTTCAATGCGATTTTTGTGCTTTTGTCTTATGAACGGCTAGGGGAGAACAACAAATGACGAAATCGGCCAGCATCAGCCGTAGGAACCTATTGATCGGTGGCATAGCCTTTGGTGCCACTGCACGCGTGCCAGCTCGCGCCCAGCCAGCTGCACCCTTAACATTGATTTCGAACGTGACTATATTCGATGGCTTGAACGATGCGCTTATAGAAAATGGCAGCGTTCTCGTAGAAGGTCAGTTCATCTCGGCAGTCTCACGCGAGGCCATCGTGGCGCCAGACGCAATGCAGATTGATGGCGGCGGCCGCACCCTGACGCCTGGCTTGATCGACTCGCACCAGCACATAATGTTAGGCCCTACCACCGATCCTTTGCGGGCGGTATTGTCAGAAACGATCTACACAACGGCGTATTCGGCAATTCCGCAGGCAAAGAAACTCATCGACATGGGCGTAACCTCGATCCGAGACCTCGGCGGCCCTTCAATTGAATTGGGTCGGGCGATCGACGCAGGTCATATAGACGGACCGCGCATCATGTCTGCGGGGCATTTCGTTGGCGCGACGGCGGGTCACGGAGACTTTGGAGGGTTCCGGTATCTCGGAGGAACAGAGGCATTAAACAGCGATGCAAACCGCGCTCTTACATCTGGCTGGTCTATCCTTGCCGATGGTCCAAGCGATGTTCGCTGGGCAGTACGAACTGCTTTGGCCAACGGGTCGGCTTACATCAAGGTTATGGCAGGAGGCGGAGTTGCGTCGGTAAAGGATCCGCTGGAGTCCGTAGGTTATTCGGAGAACGAATTCCGTGCTGCGGTCGAAGCTGCCGCAGACTACGATACTTACGTGGCGTGCCATGCGTACAACGATGAAAGCGTCCAGCGAATGATCCGCGCAGGAGTGGCTGACAATGTACACGGCCACTTAATGTCTGAAGAAACCGTTGCGATGATGGGTGAAGCTGGCATGTGGCTGAGCAGCCTATCGAACCCTGTTGGCCTTATGGATGTTCCGTTCTTTACCGATGAAAACCGGCGTAAGGCCGCGGAGGTTATAAATGGATATGAGCAAGTTATGGGTTGGGCCAAGCAGTATGGTGTCAAAATTGGGTGGGGAACCGATGCGGCGTCATCGATGCTGGATACGGTTTTGTTAGAGTTCCAGCAGCGTTCGCCGTTCTTCACACCGACGGAGATGCTTAAGCAAGCGACATCAGCAAATGGCCAGCTATTTGAGCTCGCTCGCTCACGCAACCCATATAGAGCTGCCAAACTCGGTGTCATTGAAGAGGGCGCTTGGGCAGACATGCTGCTCTACAATGGCAATCCGACAGAAGACATCGGTGTTGTTATTGACTACAAAAACACCCTCGATCTGATCATGAAGGATGGCAAAGTCCATATGTCTAAGTTCTGATCTTTGCCCCGCTTCCCGGGCACCAATGATCTTCTGCAAAGGCCGAAGCATTGGTTTGTTATCGAAATTTTGACAACGGCGAGGCGCACCTGTCAGTACATAGTCGGCCATGCGTCGTAAATGAATGCTTTGTCCCGCGAACTGTGAGTTCGAACTGACCAGAAGTTTGGCAGTGCAGCGAATGGCCGCTAGGCGGGCTGCGACGGCGGCATCACGAGCAACTGCTGGATGTCTTCTTTTGGCCGGTTGTTATCTCTTTCCAAACAATCATCAGACGCAGTAAGGGTCTCAATGTTCGAATTTCGGGGGTAAATCATGGCGCAAAAAGCCACCATCTACAAAGTTGAACTGTCAATTTCCGACATGGATCGTCAATATTATGAGACCCAAAATTGACTATCGCGAAACGTCCCTCAGAGACGGATCAACGGCTGATGGTGCGCATCGTCGCGTTTGCGTTAAATGCCCACGAGCATTTGGAAATGGCGAAAGGACTGTCTACGGATGAAGAGCCGGACATCTGGCCAAAAGGCCTGAGCGGTGAACTTGATTTGTGGATGGCACTTGGGTTGCCCAGTGAAAAGATGATGCGCCAATCCTGTGGCAAAGCTGACAAGGTGATTGTCTATCCTTATGGCGGTAGGACGGCAGATATTTGGTGGGACAAAGTCAAAAACAGCACCACCCGTTTTACCACCTTCAAGTGATAAACCTTGCTCCGAACGAAACAGACGCATTGTCAAATCTGGCCAGCCGCGCGATGAAGCTGCAAGTCAATATTCAGGACGGTGATGTAATGGTTAGTGTTGACAACGGCATCGTCTACGTGACCCACATAAAGTGGAAAATTGTTGGGTAATTCTTGCATGACTACTGCAGAGACAGCCTCCAAAGAACTGTGCCCGCTTTAGTTGGACGTCGCGAACCAAGGTTCACATTGCTGAAGCCGCAGCACAGCACCGATTGCTATGACCAACGTCCGCAATGGGCCTTGCAGAACTGGAACTTGCGATGATTTCGGGGCGACAAATTGGCAAGCGCCACCGCTTGTCGGGCCCAAACGTGGTTGATGTTAGCGAGGCAGACGGCACGGCCCTCAATCCGGTCCTGTGAGAAGTGAGATCACGTGAATGCAGGAGTCAGAATCTACAGCCGAGTAGTCCTTGCGCCCTACTTAAGCGTGGTCTACATTTGGCCGCGGCGGAATAGAGCCAGATGTCGGCGTTGGTGTCTGAATAGTCTTCAGAATACTTCACGCCAGTGGTCATATCCATAACTTGCCGGACGGTCGCTGTCACAATGGCGCTCTCGCCAATCTCGGGAATGATGTCACGCACCAGAGCGGTGTCGTCGAGCGTACCTTAGACCACCATGATTTCGGCCAGAAGGCCGGTGAAAGACTTGGTCATCGACATAATGGCGTGCTTGCGGTCCTCTTCGAGGCAGCCGAAGTAGCGCTCGTAAACCACTTCGCCCCTGTGCAGGATCAGCACACCATCAGTGTAGTTTGCGCAGAGCGACTCTTCCCAGGTCATCTCTTCTTCGCTGTTTTGCGGCGTGAAGGTGACCGCATCGATCTGCGTTCGAAGATCGGCAAACTTGGAGGTCGACGGATAGGCCAGTGGAACCGGCGCGCCGATACCGCGGCTGATCTTCTCGGTGGGTAGGAACTCCCTCAGATGACAGACTGACCAGCGCAGCCTCGGGAAGCTGAAGTAGACGCTGTCAGGTTGCGTGATCATCTTGTCAGGCGGTGGCGGAAAGCCCTGCATCCAGCCCATGACCTTGGGATCAGAGTCGCGTGCAGACAGGACATCTGACTGCGCTTGGACCGAGCCGAAAGAGATCAATACAATGAGCATGGCCGCTCTCAGCGTTGCGCCTAAGTTGTTCATGCCCATTTTTCTTTCTATTGCAGCGTTCTGTCGCCTCTTTAGCATAGAGCGAACGATTGTATTGTCCTTCTGACGCGACGTTCGTTCCAGGGATTTTCGCCTCTTTTAACTCCTGCTGGTCATTCAGGTCGCTTCCAAAACCCGCTCAGCATACAACGTCGGCTTGTCACCTATGACGACTATGCCGATGGATACGTCGCAAAGGAAATTGAAACCATTGTGGGCGCCACAGAAAGTACCGCCCAACAATCGGCAGAACTATCAAAACAGGCAGGCGCAGTTGGCGCAAAACAATCGCGCAAGCGCCGACTAACCAACTTTGCAGCAAGAATACAGGAGATTGAAAACCTCGAGGTTGCTACTGACCTTATCAATGAGCATCGCATCGTAGAGCATGCCTTCGACACACCGCGCTCGCGTGCAAAGAGCATGCCAGAATCTTCGACGATGAACGTGTCCACCTTCCCGAAGACCCTTAGATGCGGGTGTTCAGCTCAATCGAAAAACTCGCGCAATGGCGGCACTTTGTGTGCGTGCTAGCCTTGATCCGCATCGGGCGGCGGATCAGGTACCATGGCACGGACTTGAATGCCCAACTGATCGCGCAACGCACCGATCCCAGCACACAGTTCGCACCATGAGAACCCCAACACCGCAAACAGTTCCGGGGCATCTCAAGTGACATCAACTGTTACCATGACCAATCCAGCTGATGCCACATCCGGCCCCACTCCCGCCACGAAAAACAAAAAGAGATTTCACTGGTGCGGTCGTAGCAGTTCCGTTCAGAAGCTGAAGCTTCTTCATGGGAGCATCGATCGTAACTAGTAAAGCCTACAAACACGGGACGCGCGGGGCGACACAGTTTGTGCAGCTCACAGAATGCCTGCAACGGACGGAGGCTTGGGCAACGCTGAAACTCTGCCCCCGCGCGCTCTATGTCGAGCTCAAGCGACGGTACAACGGGCATCATAACGGCCAGATATTCCTCAGCCAGCGCGATGCCGCCAAAGCACTGAACGTGCACCGCAACGCCATTGGCCCGTCGTTTGGCGCGCTGGATGAACCCGGCTCTACCCTCATGACCAAAGGTCCGTTTCATAGCCTCTCAGGCGTCGGCATAGCGGCGCAATGGGCGCTGACAGAGATCGCTTTCATTTGCGCGAGAAAAGCTCGGCAATGCTGTCATCACCGCGCAGGCCATCCAGCACGATCCTGATCTTTTATCCAGAAGAATAGTGCTGACGGGTTACACGCTTGATGTCTTTGACGATCTTCTAGCCAAGGGTCTTCGTTGTCTTGCACATGGTCCACTCCTCGGTGGCTAGGATGAGCAACAAACACTCTATTGGCAAATAACACTATTTGGACCCGTAAATGTCTGACAGCGGACAGGGGATAGTCAAGACATTTCAGATACAATCCAAGTGTAGCTACATTGAAGCGCCCATTGGCGCAACCGCAACGAAAGCCCGGATTGTCCGCCAACCTCGGGTCAATGAGTAACAACCTGAGTGGGTCTTGGCCCTGTTAGAGGATCACTTCGCGGCTCTTTTTTCCTGCAGACCTCTGGCCATCAACAGGCCAGCTATTGCGATGCCCAGCAGGTCTGTCCGCCAGTCTCCCGAGATCATACAGATCGCGCCAACCAGCAGCGCGATGCGTATGACCGGGCCGGCCGGTCCGATGAACCACGCCTGCACAGCACCTGCCAGCATGTAGACCCCTACCAGTGCCGTGATCAGATTGCGCAGGCTGATGTACCAGGGCGCCTCCATCAAAAGGCCGGGGCTGTAAAAGAACATGAAGGGCACGATGAACGCGGCCAGCCCAACCTTGAAGCTGGTAATTGAGGTGCGCATCGGCTCGGACCCGGCGATTGCGGCGCCGGCGTATGCGGCCAGTGCCACCGGTGGTGTGATTGCGGAGACAACTGCGAAGTAGAAGACGAAGAAATGTGCGATCAGGGGGGTGATGCCGATTTCGATCAGGCCGGGTGCCACAACTGAAGCGGCCACCGCATAGGCGGCAGTCGTCGGCATGCCCATACCCAGGATGACAGAGATCATCATTGCAAAGATTAGCGCCAGGAGGGTGCTTTGCTGTGCCAGTTCAAACAGAAGGCTGGAAAACCGCGCGCCCACGCCTGTCAGCGAGATCACCCCGACAATGAGCCCGGCGCAGGCGCACACGATGATGATTTGCAGAGACATGCGACCGCCATTGCCAAGCGCTTCGTAAATTTCGCGCGGGCCCATGCGGTAGGGTGTCAGCCAGCTCACCACGGCCGCCGAGGCGATGGCCAGCGTGCCCGCGCGGATGACCGAGTAGCCTGCAAAGAGTGCACCAATCAGGATGAAGATGGGAAGAAACAAGTAGGCTTGCCGCACCAGATCTGACAGTTTGGGCAGCTCTTCGGGCCTCAGCCCGCGCATACCGGTTCGGCTGGCTTCGAAATCGACCATGAAATAGATCGATGCGAAATAGAGAATGGCCGGGATCAACGCGGCGACAACCAGTTCGGTGTAGGGGATACCAGTGATCTCGGCCATGATGAAGGCGCCGGCCCCCATGATGGGTGGCATGATCTGCCCGCCCGTCGATGCGGCCGCCTCGATCGCGCCCGCCGACTGTGGGCGGTAACCGACTTTTTTCATCAATGGTATGGTCAGCGAGCCGGTGGAGACGACGTTGCCTGCCGACGTGCCGTTGATCATGCCCATCAACCCGGAGGCAAGGACAGAAACTTTGGCCGGTCCACCGCGCGCGCGCCCGGCGGCTGCAAAAGCGAAATTCACAAAATAGTCGCCGACCTTTGAACTTTGAAGGAAGGCCGCAAAGATGATGAACAGAATGATATATGTCGACGAGACCGCCGTTGTCGGGCCCAGCACGCCGTTGTCGGTAAAGATGTAAGTAAAAAAGCGCTTGGCGTCATATCCTTTGTGTTCGAGGAACCCGGGCATCAGCGGGCCAAGAAAGGCATAGGCTATAAAGATTGCGGCAATCACGACCAGTGTCAGGCCGGCCAGCCGCCGGGTGAGTTCCGCGATGAGCAGGACAATCACAAAGGCCGCCCAGCCGTTGTTGGGATCCGCAAAGGGTGTGCCGGCGCGCAGCCGCAACGACAATGTGTCCAGGCTGAACAGAATGAACCCGCAGCTTGCCAGGGTGGCGATGATCAAGGCGATATCAGCCAGCGGCAGATGGCCCTGACGCGCCGGGTAGATCCAACCTGTTGCAACGGCGAGCACTGCCCCTCCCGCCAGAACCCATCCATAGTACGCCATCGTCCAGTCGGGAGGTGCCGAGGCTCCGGGTTCGAGCAACATCATTGCTGCGCACAAAAGCGCTAGCGCGGCCGCAGTGGCGGTCAGGGCCAGCGCGCCCAAATAGACGGATATGCGCGCCGATGTTCCCTCCTGCGCGGGACGAATGGACAGCGCAGCCGTTGTCCCAAAACCAAGCATCAGCGCGCCGGCAATATGCATGATCCGAAAAGTCCACGTTTCCAGCGGAGCGATGTTCAGCACATAAAGGTGCCATGCGCTGTAGAGCGCACAGAGCAGAAAGCCGACCCGGGTCAGTGCAACCGTTGGCGCAGCGTCACTCTCTACTG
Organism: Paracoccaceae bacterium; assembly: GCA_033344815.1. Taxonomy (NCBI): domain Bacteria; kingdom Pseudomonadati; phylum Pseudomonadota; class Alphaproteobacteria; order Rhodobacterales; family Paracoccaceae; species Paracoccaceae bacterium. The sequence goes on from JAWPMR010000001.1 coordinate 800,303, forward strand.
TGTCCGTGGTCGCGTCACGGGGCTCGCGCACATCAGTCATCGGATTATTCCATTAGTCACAATAAAAAGGCACCCCGCCCGGAAGGCAAGGTGCTGAATTGGCTTGGCGGTGCCGTCAGGCGTCAGCCCTGCAAATCGGCTGGAATGTCGATCCCTTGTTCGCGGAACCATTTTACGGCACCGGGATGCCAGGGCAGGAACGTGTTCTTATCCGCATTCTCCGGCAAGGTCTCGATCGCCGCCTTGTGGATCTCAAGCATTTTTGGATTGTTGCCCATTACCGTGTCGACCACTTCGTAAACGAAACTCTCGGGCAGATCCGCATGCGCGATCGCGAAGTTCCACATCGACACGCTCAACTGGTCCTCGCCCAGCGAAGGATACGTTCCCGAGGGAATCGTAAAGGAGGCAACGGGCTGCGAGTCGATCACCGCGCCTTGCTCTTCGGGAGTAAAGCCGAAATAGGTCACGTCTGTCTGCGCGTCCAACTGGCTGAAGGCCGGATAGGGCAAACCGCCCGCCCATGTGTAGACGTCAATCAGGCCATCCTGAAGCTGCCCGGCCAAATCTGCCGCGCCGCCATTGCGGAACTCGACATCCTTGCCCATCCCCTCAAGGATACGAGGCCAGTAGGTGCCTGGCGTACCACCTGCGGGGCCCACACCCACAACCGATCCGTCTGGGATGTCGGCAAAGTTGGTAATTCCGGAACTTGCGAGCGTCACGGCGTGAAACCCGGTCTTGTACATCGGAAACATCGCGCGGATTTTGTCATGCTTGAGGCCCGGTGCAAGTGCGCTGTTGCCATTGATTGCGTCAAAGGCCGGACCCATGGTGACCATGCCCATGTCCAGATCGCCCGTTTGCACAAGCGCTGCGTTCTGCACCGGCCCGCCGGTCACTTCTGTACCGCCGGGAATGCCAAGCGCCTCTGAAACCATGTTGGCCCATCCGGCACCGTAGACAAAATATGTCCCACCTTGGCTTGCTGTTCCGACGGAAAAACTGTCGGGCCAGTCGCTTCGATCTTCTGCGGCGACAGCGGATGCGGCCAAACCTAGGGTGCCTGCGACCGCGAAAGCGGCAAGGGTGCTAATTGAACGCGTGATCGTCATAATGTCCTCCAGTCAGATAACGAAAATCATTGTTGACGCGTCTTGGGTGCGCGCCATTGCTTTAGTTAGATAGGCACGCACTGAGCGAAGAAAAGAGGTCGGACACGATACGGATGGGCCGCGGTAGCTGAAGCCCGAAAATCAGCCCATTCTACCGCGCAACTTTCCGTGAACGACCTGTGATGAACCCGACCTAAGTACACTTGGCCAAAAACATCTATGAGAAGGCCCTTTGTTCGGCGCCAAGAGCAACAAAGGTTTCGCCATTGTTTGCCATCGATATTTTCCGAATAAACCCGCGAGCTCCGCCTCAGGTTCAAGAGCATAGATGTTTGCTCCAAAGGCAAAATGTCAGCTTTGAGAGCAAAGCAAAGTCGTTGATTTCGTTTATTTTCTCGCCGGAAAACAAGAGACTGCGCGACAGCAACCTCCCAAATATGCTGAAAAAATGTTATGCTGATCTGTAGAACGCCAGTCTTCTGGATGTGGAATAACTATGGGGCGCACCAAACTTCTACAGCCGCCGGGAAAATGACCACTCCACCGTCCAGTCAGCTCAATGGGTGTTTTGGTTTCACTAAGCGAAAAGGACGAAGTCATGTCACAACCACCAAAGTACGGACCATTGGTCCTAGGCGCAGCTTTATCAGAAGGCGGCTACAACATCAGCTTCGGTGTCGGTACAAACCAGCGTGTGTGGCACGCGATGTTGCTCGACACCGGGTCAAGTGCGACGGCCTTTCTGGGAAGCGCTTACTCACCCGGCGCAGATACGGGGCGGACGACAACGCGCTTTTCACAGCGCGTGAATTATGTACAAGCGCCGAGCTGGCAGGGTTCGGTCGTTAAGACGCAGATATCCGTTTTCGGGTGGGACACCACAACAAAACAAAACACAGAGGTGCCTCTGCAGCACGCAAACGTTGCGATCATCTGCGAGCCGGGAGATTACTTCGATGGCGCATCGGGGATTCTCGCGCTTGGACCAATGAAAGAAGACGAGGCAACCCAGCATGAATACCCAACTTATCAGGCTGATCCGCAATTTGGATGCTTCATTGCGCACAATCCAGTCATTTCGGGGCAGGAAAAAATCACGCCCTATTTCACACAACTTGTAGCGGAGAATTTCGAATTCGATCAGTTTGCATTTGGTGCCGAACGTTCGCGGCCACGCGCTGATGGGCAATATGGCAAGGGTGTGCTTATCCTCGGTGGCGGACTAGGCTTGACCAACAAGTTCATTTCAGTCGACACCGTTGGACTCAGTGGCTACGAAGTCAATGTGCAAGCCTATTCCATAGGCAGACAGTTTCTGAACAACGGTCAAACACCTGCGCTTTTCGATATCGGCAGCAACAAGGTCACTCTTCCGATATCGCAAGACGCGATGATCGACGCATTCAACAGCCACAACACGACGTGTGGCAAAATCGTATCACGGTACTTTGCGGACGAGCAGATAACGGACGCAGAAGTGGCAGCGGCGGACTGGCCATTGCTCTCCTACCAACTTGGCAACCCGCAGGGCCAGTCGTGGAACATGTCATTGACTCACAAGCAGTATTGGCAAAGCAGCACAAAAAGCGCGGGCCAAGGGTATTCCAATCTTGTCCTGGCGGCTGAGCAAGGGACTATCTCATTTGGCTTGCCGGTTTTCTGCGCGTATTTCATCGTTTTTGACCGATCTTCGGCAAGTATCACCGTAGCCAGCCCGTATTACAATTTCGCCCAACCGGCTCTGCCGGACACGCTTTGGGATTGTCAGCCATCCTGAGGTTGTCCGCAGTGGTCCACCGGGTACGTTTGCATTGATCGGCTGAGGCTGTGTTTGGCTTAGGTACTGCCCTGGAATAAGTGGCCGCGACAAGCTGGTTGATGAACTGCATTCCCCTCGCGCACCTAGTTCCTTGTGATGGGGGTGACAGAGCTTGATGGTTCGAATTGCCTGGATTCTGCCAAGGGTTGATTTGCCTGATCGCAAAGATCTGAAGCTTAAACGGAAGCCGAGTAGCCGTTTCAATGAAGATCACATCGAGGCTCTAACAGAGCTGCTCTGGACCCGTGGCGGTTTGATGCCGCTGCTTTGCTAGCATTTATTGCACCAAAGGAGATGAACTATGGGACTGAAACGGACGGACGAATTTCGCCAAGATGCGGTACGTATCGCGCTGAGCAGTGGGGTGACGCGTAAGCAGGTGGCTGATGATCTGGGTGTTGGCATGTCGACGCTAAACAAGTGGATCACTGCACATCGAGACACGGACGTGGTGGCGAATGAGGATTTGGGACTGGCCCAAGAGAATGACCGGCTCTTCGGCGCGAGAACCGCATTCTCAAGGAGGAGAGGGAAATTCTAAAAAAGCCACGGTGTTCTTCGCGCGCCAAAAGCCGTGAGGTTTAAGTTCATCGAGGAGCACCAATCTACGTTTTCCATTGGCCGGATGTGCCATGTCATGGACGTCAGTCCGCGCGGTTTGCGTGATGCTGAGTTACATGGACCCGATTTGGTCGAAAGCGCATCCGAACGGCGATTTCTGGCAGGAGGTCTTTGGCGGGACGCTTTTGGTCCTGAAACTGTTTGAGGACATCTATCCAGAGATTGACCTTTTACGCCAACTTCGCGCTTGAGGCGTTTCAGTTCCTGCTTTGCCTCAGATGGGCCTTCGCCATTGGAGACCATTGAACGAGCTTAATCCTGCAATTTTCTAGCTTGTTGCAAAGCCACCGCTGGGTAAACGCCGATTGACAGCGTTTTCTCACGCCCGTCGAGCCGTTATTTCATCTGCCACAGCTTCGAACCGTTGGGTTTCACCACGACATACAGGCTATCGAAGTCAGCCACTTTTTACTGCTTTTCGCGGGCTTTCAGGTTTCGAACCTCGGCATCTGTCAACGGCATTTTGGAGGTATCGTGATTTTAGTGTTTTTCGGATACCCCCAAAAATACCCCAAATCTGGGGGTATTGTGTCGGACGGCAAAAAACGTGGCTGGACAAATGAGCTCATGAAATCCCTTATATACAAGGCATAATTGGATGTCATTGGGCTTTGCAATATGGTGAGATGGTGCCCCCACACGGACTCGAACCGCGGACCTATTGATTACAAATCAATTGCTCTACCAGCTGAGCTATAGGGGCACACGGCGGTCGTTTAGTAAGTTTGGACGCAGCGCGCAAGAGCAGAAATGACTAAAACAACGTTGTTTACAAATCTGACAGCCCCGAAGTGGTTAGAACCAACAATTTCTGACACAATAGCACCACAGGTTGGTATTTTTGCCGATACCAGTTCTTTAAAGTGAAGTCAGCATTCAATTTGCCACTTAAACACTGGAATGAACGAGAAGTGCTCGTGTCTGTGTCACCATGTTTCCGGAAACTTCGGCTATTCTTGCCACCAAATTCACCCAAGACGTAATTTGTACTTTGCAAAAGGGTACATAGGTCAATTGATCAGCCTTTGTGTCGGAAATACCTACGCAGAGAAACGGCATCGATAGCTCCAACAGGAGAATGAAGGACGGGTGTTTGACGAAGCATCCGTTTGACCGCCAACGGCTAAAGCGCGCGGTTCTCCCCAAACCATTTCACCGGCGACATGGATGAACCGTCATCGCTGAGCAAGCGCGGTTTTTGCCGAGCTGTGGTCTTATCACAGCCCGACACCGCCAAAGCCAGGTCCCTCATATCACCGGCCTTCATCGACTTTCAATACTGCCAGAAGGCTTTCGATCACGCGCATTTTCGTCCTATCTCCTTGATGATAGTCAAGCGCAAGAAACCCTCACATCTCGACAAAAACGAAGGTGGGAGGCAGCTTAAGAACCTGTCAATGGCCGCGTGAAGACACGAGTTGATACGGTTGTGACGATTGGTCTGGTCTTGATAAGACTGATGATCGCCTTAATCGGTGGTGTCGGTCCCGCAAGCGAATTGGCGCGCGAGAAATGGTTTTTAGCCCCGTTGCTTCTTGTGTGGAAATTAAGCTGACGGCGTCGGCCAAAACGAGACTCTTTACGTGGGCAAGCATCGCCGGAATTGACATGGTTTGGAGAGAAACCAAAGTGTGCGCATCCCTGGAAATAGAAGTACATCAAATACGACCGACGCCTTGTTCGTTAAATGTTCAAAACCTGAGAGCCATCAGTCCAAAAGCCAATTTCATTGACGGCTTGCCAGCTTGGAAAACCGGACGCGGCATTCGCAGAAAATTTGATTATGGTACCGGCGCCAATACAACGGCCATCAGTTCACTCCGACCACGTAAGGGTTAGAAGTACCACGACGCAGTAGCGGCTGCCTTTGGCCAGAGTGACAAAGATTAGGAACGATCCAAGCGGTTCGCGCATTACCCCGGCAACAACCGTCAAGGGATCGCCCAAGATCGGCACCCAGCTTGCCAACAATGACCAGCGCCCATAGCGGTGATACCATTGTTCAGCGCGCTCCAGTTGTTTGCCGGAGGCCGGGAACCAACGTCGGTCCTGAAAACGCAGCAGAAATCGGCCTAGATACCAATTGATGACAGAACCGAGCACATTGCCGACCGTCGCAACACTAAAAAGCGCAAGAACCGGGTGTTGATCGCCCGCCAGAAGAGCCACCAAAATCGCCTCTGATTGTAGTGGCAAGAGGGTTGCGGCCAAAAAGGCAGACATGAAAAGACCGATGTAAGAAATCATAGAACGGCACGCACTTTGAGCCCAATGTCAAACCGCACCATCACTGTTTCACCGGGAAACACCTGACGCCAAAAAAGACCTTCCGCATCCAGATGGATCGATCTGTGCAATCCCCCTGACGGGCAATGTGACAGATCTTGTGAGGTGAAAGAGCGGGAACGGTTTGCCGGGCAAGAGATGACAACCGCTCCTGTGGTCCTGGGGTATTGGCAAAGACGATCTCCATACGTTTTCGCGAAACGGTCCCTCAGTGCCTGCGCTTGCCTGCGATCCGCGTTGGCATTTTTTCCATTACTGCCACTTGTCTTTGGCCGGTTCCGTGACACGTTCAGGGTTCATTCCTCGAGCCCATAAAGTCCATTGAAAAGTAGAACGCAATGCTGGTGAAAGAACTCAAATCACTGATGACCCAAGATGTCGCGTCTATGGCTTTGCGCATCCGCCACAATGTCTGCTGATCCACACTCAACGGCAAACCCGTGGAGAGCGTTGGTTGCGATGATCGTTGTTCTGGCCTCGGTCTGGATCCTGGAAGCCGCCCGATCAGACGTTGAGATCACGCAGTTTGATGTCGCGCAAACTCCGGTCACACAATACGCTCACGAAGATGGACATGGATCGGTGGTTGTTATTGCCCATGGTTTTGCCGGGTCTCAGCAAATGATGCAGGGTTACGCTTTGCCGCTGGCGCGCGCGGGCTACCGGGTGTTTGCATTTGAGTTTTTGGGACATGGGCGTCATCCAAACCCGATGACGGGCGATGTCAGTACCATCGACGGAACGACCCGGCTTCTGGTCGATCAGACGGCTGAGGTGATTGACGCGGTTGCCCCAGACACGGGCCTTGTGGCCCTGCTCGGGCACTCCATGGCAACTGATATTTTGGTCCGCACATCTTCTGAGCGGAAAGACATTGGGCCCATTGTGCTGATCTCGGCCTTTTCAAAAGAGATCACAGCGACGCAACCTGGCAATCTTTTATTGATAACTGGAGCGTGGGAAGCAGGCTTGCGCGCTTTTGCGCAACAGGCTGTGCAGATGGTGAATGCAGACGCCTCCGAAGGCGAAACTGTGACAGCAGAAGACGTGACAAGGCGCGCCATTGCTGCCCCCTTCAGCGAGCATGTTTCCGTGTTGCAAAGTCGGACGGGTCGCGGCGAAGCGCTCGCTTGGATTGATCTGGCCAACGCGCGGACATCAAACGTTGCGATCCTGCCGACCGGATGGGCCATCCTCGGATTGCTGGGGGGGTTGGTCATGATCTTCCACGCCATGGCGCGTTTGCTGCCCCTGCGCGAAAGGACCGCTCTTGAACTAAATCGCAAGCAACTTGTCATTACGATCAGCGCCCCTTTGTTTATTGCCCCCTTGATTGCCGTGCCGCTGAAACCCAGCTTCCTGCCGGTTCTGGTCGCAGATTATCTGATGCTGCATTTGCTCGTTTTCGGAACGCTTCAACTTGTGCTGCTGCGCATCTGGGGTCTGCGTGTGGGACCGGTATTCCCAAGCGCCTTTTTTGCCCTTCTGGCATGCTGTGCGTTCTTTGGGTTTGCGCTGGACCGGTATGCTGCGAACTTCTGGCCCACGCTGGAACGGTTTTGGATCATTGCAGTTATTACCCTCGGGGCGGTACCCTACATGGTCGCAGATGCTATTTTGAGCACGGATGCGTCCTGGCTGAGACGATTGATGATCCGTGGCAGCTTTCTCGCATCCCTCGGTATTGCAGTGGCACTGGATTTCAACGCTTTGTTCTTTCTGATCATGATCGCGCCGGTCCTTGTCTTGTTTTATGTGGTTTTTGGCACAATGGCGCGCGCCACCGCGCTGCGATCTGGCCCACTCACCTCAGGGGTCGCGCTTGGCATTGTCCTGGCCTGGGCCTTGGGTGTCAGTTTTCCGCTGTTTCAACCCTGACCGTGACCTAAACCAACACGCATATGTGCTAGCCAGCCCGCACTGCTACAGAGAGCAGACTTTGAGACTTCAAAAATGTTGACAACCTGATGTCAGTCGCACCGTCGTCCGGATTGATCAAACACCATCTCGTCAACGTCTGCCCAGCTCAGACCGATGGCAGCGCCTTCCTGCGGCAATTCCCCAGTTGCAGGCTGGCGTACGGTAACCACCGCATCATTGGGCAGCTTCACATGCACAAGTGTCTCAGCGCCAAGCGCTTCATTGTAAAGCACAATGCCACTGACGCGGGGATTGATCGTCGCGATGTTCATGTGTTCCGGGCGCACGCCGAGTGTTGTAGCCCCAGGTTTGCTGCCCTGTGCAAGCTCTGCTGCCATGAAATTTGTGGGCGGCGAGCCGATAAAACCAGCCACAAATTCCGTCGCCGGATTGGCATAGACATCCAAAGGTGCCCCGATCTGATCCGCGACACCGCCGTTCATGACGATCATCCGATCCGCCAGCGTCATGGCCTCAACCTGATCATGTGTCACATAGAGCGAGGTCACACCAAGACGGCGTTGCAACTGCTTGATCTCCAACCGCATCTGAACCCGCAGTTTTGCATCCAAGTTGGAAAGCGGTTCATCGAACAGAAACACGGATGGTTTGCGCACGATCGCGCGGCCCATCGCCACGCGCTGGCGTTGCCCCCCCGACAGTTCGCGCGGACGCCGTTTGAGGTACTGTTCCAGTTGCAAAAGCTTGGCTGCCGTTTCCACACGTTGCGCAATTTCGGCTTTGGGTGTCCCGGCAATTTTGAGACCGTATGCCATATTATCGAACACCGACATATGCGGATAAAGCGCGTAATTCTGGAATACCATTGCGATGTCGCGGTCCATGGGTTCCAGGTCATTGACCCGTCCACCATCAATATGCACCGCGCCGGATGTCACGGTCTCGAGTCCTGCCACCATGCGCAGTAAGGTCGATTTCCCGCAGCCCGAGGGCCCGACAATCACGATGAATTCACCGTCACGAATGTCGATATCAATGCCGTGGATCACATCGGTTTTCCCGAAGGTTTTCTTGACATCTTTGAGGCTGACTGTGGCCATTTTCTATTTCTCGCTATCGACAAGGCCACGGACAAACAGCCGCTGCATGGAAATCACGACGATCACCGGGGGGATCATCGCAAGGATGGAGGTGGCCATAATGACAGGCCAATCCGCCGTATCATCGCCCGAGGGGAACATCTGTTTGATGCCCATCACGATTGTGTTCATCGACGGATCGGTGGTGATCAGCAAAGGCCAGAGGTATTGGTTCCACCCGTAGATGAACAGAATGACGAACAGCGCTGCGATATTGGTCCGGCTCATCGGGAGCAGGATATCCCAGAAAAACCGCATCGGTTTGGCGCCATCCACTCGCGCGGCTTCGGCCAGTTCATCGGGCACGGTCATGAAAAACTGACGAAACAGGAAAGTGGCTGTGGCCGAAGCAATCAGCGGGAAGATCAGACCGGAATAGCTGTTGAGCATGCCAAAGCCTGCGACAACCTCATAGGTTGGCACGATGCGCACCTCCACGGGCAACATCAGCGTCAGAAAGATCAGCCAGAAGAACGTCTTGCGCCCCGGAAACTTGAAATAGACGATGGCGAAGGCGGAGAGCAGCGAGATCACGATCTTGCCAAGTGCAATGCCCAACGCCATCACCAGTGAGTTCAGCATCATCCAGGCCACAGGCGCATTGATCCCGGAAAACAACGCACGTTTGTAGTTGTCCAGAAACTTGTCGCCCGGCAGCAGCGGCATGGGGGGGCGCACGATGTCTTGTTGGTCCACCGTTGAGGCCACGAAGGCAAGCCAAATGGGAAAAAACACGAATAGCAACCCGATGATCAATCCAAGATGGGTGAACCAGAGCCCTGCCCCGCGTTTTTCAACCATGCCCGTGCGATCCGCCATCAGTAATGCACCCGACGTTCGATGAATTTGAACTGCACGACCGTCAGGAAGCCCACGATCACCAGCAATACAACCGATTGCGCGGCGGAAGATCCAAGGTCCTGCCCGACGAAGCCGTCGGAAAACACCTTATAGACCAGAATGGTAGTGGTCTGTTGCGGTCCGCCACCAGTGATCGTGTGGATCACACCGAAGGTTTCAAAGAACGCATAGACGATGTTCACAACCAATAGGAAAAACGTCGTTGGCGACAAAAGGGGAAACACGATGGTGCGAAACCGCATCCAGAAACGGGCGCCGTCAATCGCAGCGGCCTCAATCACCGATTTCGGGATTGCCTGCAAACCGGCCAGAAAGAACAGGAAATTGTAACTGATCCGCCCCCAGGCGGAGGCGACAACAACGAGGCCCATCGCCTCTTCGCCGTTCAGAACGTGGTTCCAGTCATAGCCCAGCAGACCCAGATACCATGTCACAACCCCCACGCGGGTGTTGAACATGAAAAGCCACAAAACGCCCGCCACGGCAGGCGCAACCGCGTAGGGCCAGATTAACAACGTCCGATAAACCCCTGATCCCTTTATCAAACGGTCCGCCAGAACGGCTAGATAAAGCGCGATGCCCATCGACACGACCGTCACCAATATGGAGAACACAGCGGTCGTTACAAACGACGCACGGTAAAACGGATCGCCAAAGAGGTATTCGAAATTGCCCAAGCCGACATATTGCATCGACAGACCGAAAGGGTCCGGAATGAACAACGACTGCCAGATCGCCTGCCCGGCCGGGTAAAAGAAAAACACAGCCGTAATCACAATCTGCGGCAGGACCAGCAGAAGAGGCAGCCAAATGCCTTTGAAGGTGACGCGCTTTTCCATTCAGGGTAGCGCGCGCCCCGGCGAGTGCGGGGCGCGCTGCCTCTTAGCGGTTGGCTTGCTCAAAGCGGCGGAGCAAGGCATTGCCACGTTCGGCAGCGCTGTCCAGCGCTGTTTGAGCATCCTTGTCCCCAGCCCAGACGGCCTCAAGCTCTTCGTCGATGATCCCGCGGATCTGATCGAAGGATCCAAGACGCAGACCCTTGGAGTTATCCGTAGGTGCCTTGGCCGTCATCTGGATCACGGCAATGTCCGTACCCGGATTGGCGTCGTAGAAACCCTGTTCGCGGGTCAATTTGGCCGCATCATTGGTGATCGGCAGATAACCGGTGTCCTGATGCCACTTGGCTTGGATCTCAGACGAACTCAGGAAGTTCAGAAATTCAGCAACGCCCTTGTACTCGGCGTCAGTCTGACCTTCCATGACCCACAGGGAGGCACCACCAATGATGGTGTTTTGCGGCTCAGCAGCAACAGCGGACCAATAGGGTAAGGGGCGCACGTCAAATTCGAATTCAGCCTCGGATTTGATCCCTGCGTAGCCCGCGGAGCTTTCGGTGAACAGCGCGCATTCGCCTGCGCGGAAGTTCGCGCCACCCTCATTGCGACGGCCTGCGTAGATGAACTTGCCATCCTGTGCCCACTGCCCCATTGCGCCAATATGTGCCACCTGTGCCGGGCCATTCAGGGCCAGTTCAGTATCTACACCGCCGAACCCATTGGCTTTCGTGGCGAAAGGTGTGTCGTGATAGGCCGAAAAATTCTCAAGGTGAATCCAGCTCTGCCATGCGGTCGTCAACGGGCATGTACTGCCACCGTCTTTCAATTGCGTGAGGACTTCGCCCACCTGCTCCCATGTGGAAAGATCCACATCCGGATCGATACCGGCTCCGGACAATGCGTCGCGGTTTACCCAAAGAACGGGTGTGGAGGAGTTGAAAGGCAGCGACAGCATTTGACCATCGCTTGACGTGTAATAGCCCTTGACTGACCCGATATAGGCGTCGCCATCAAAGGCCGCGCCTGCGTCTTGCATGACCTGATAGACAGGTTTGACTGCCCCAGAGGCCGCCATCATTGTGGCTGTGCCCACTTCGAACACCATCAAGATGTCGGGCTGTTCGCCTGCACGGAAAGCGGCGATACCAGCATTCAGCGTTTCAGAGTAGTTCCCCTTGTGGCTCGCCGTCACCACGTATTCGGACTGCGATTCGTTAAATGTGGTCACCTGTTCGGCCACCAGTTCCCCAAGGCGGCCGGTAAAGGCGTGCCAGAATTCGATCTCGGTCTGCGCGATGGCCGGTGCGGCAAGCACGATGGCACAAGTTGATGCAAGTAATGTATGTTTCATGGTCGTTTGTCCTCCTAGGTGTCGGGCACTGCCTATAAGCAGCATTTTTCATTTTTGTGACACTCAAACAATCATGACCGAAGAATACAATGGAATACACAAAAAAATATTTGTTGCATTTCATGTAGATGCTCTGGAGCGCGCCCAACGGCGAACCGAGCCCCCTTTGCCGTGGCGTCCTTCTTGAGTCTGGCAGAGTTCTTATTCGATAATGGGGACTGCTGTTCTGAAAGGCACCAAGCACGCGCAACACGTCGCGCGTTTGCCACCCCTTGGCCGCATGCAATTATCTGTGCGAGTATGCGCGTAGTAAAGCGGGCCTGACACACATTTACAGAGGAAAAAACGACCATGGAATTTGCGCGCGCAGAACTGGTCAGTGCCGTCACACCCATCGAACCCCTGCCAAATCTGTCGGCCCTTTTGGGAGTTGATCTGCACATCAAACGCGATGATCTGGCGGGTACGACCATGGGCGGCAATAAATCCCGTCAGTTGGAATACTATCTGGGCGCGGCCCAGCAGGCGCGCGCGGATACGGTTCTGATCACGGGTGCCGTGCAGTCCAATTTCGTGCGCACCGCCGCGGCTTCGGCGGCAAAACTGGGGATGAAAACCATTCTTCAACTGGAGGATCGCGTGCCGGATGTGGACGCGCTCTATGGCACAAACGGCAACGTGCTGCTGTCGCGGCTGCTGGGAGCGGAGATCATGCATTATCCCGTCGGCGAGGACGAAGCCGGGGCTGATGCAGCACTGCGCGCTCGCGCCGAACAGGAACGACAGGCCGGGCGCAAACCTTACGTGATTCCATTGGCTTTGGGGAACCCGCCGCTCGGGGCGCTGGGATACATGCGGGCGGCCAAAGAAATCCTGCGCCAAGACGATACATTCGACACAATCGTCATCGCGTCGGGCAGCGGGCTAACCCACGCGGGGCTCTTGGCCGGGTTACGCGCATCTGGCAGTCAGGCGCGCGTGATCGGCAGCTGCGTCCGGCGCGACGGCGAACAGCAACGCAACCGAATTCGCACCGTATTGGATGCTTTGGTGTTGCTGAATCCTGATGCGCCAGAAATCAAAGACACCGACATAATAGTCTGGGACGGCGCGTTGGCACCGGGATATGGCAAACTTGGGGCACCGGCTGCAGAGGCCACAGCAATGATGGCCCGCGCCGAGGGCATCGTTCTGGACCCGGTCTACACAGCGAAGGTGTTTGCCACCATCCCCGCTTTGGTCAAAACCGGCGAGATACCGACAGGTAGTCGGGTGCTATTTGTGCATACGGGTGGTTTGGCGTCGCTTTTTGCGTATCAGTCAGCTTTGGAAAACGCCTTTCCACAACCGTGAAACGCGCGCGGGTGCTCTACTTGTTGCTGTCGAAAAAGCCGCCCGCCTTCGTACTGTCCTGCTCACCAAATTTGTATATGGGTATTTTCACCCCTACATTCAGCGCCCGATCAATGTGATTCAAAGCCATCTCTTGAAGAAAGAGACAGCCTTGAAATTGATGTTTCAGATGTACGGGCGGGTGTCAGTCCGCTATTTCAGAGACGCCACAAATGCATCAACTTCGGTAAGGGCCAGAAACGCGACTTCGTCGATCCCTTCGCCTCCGAATTTCCAGATCACCGCTGGTGCGGACACATCCCCGTTGGCATCAAAGCGGACATTGCCCGTCGCGCCCTGATACATCACGGAACCGCCTTCGGCAAAAACTGAGCGGGCCGCGGCAAAGCCCTCTGCGTTGGCAGCAACCGGCGTGCCACTTGGGTCAGTCACACGTGCAACTGCCGCTGCGATCTGGGGTCCGGACGCGTCCTTGCCCGCTGCTTCCATCGCCATCAGAGCAATCATCGCCGCATCATAGCTATTGGCAAGACCGGGACCGGTGGGGGCGGACCCGAATTTGGCCTGATAGGCATCCACAAAAGCGGTCGAGCTATCTGCACGTGGCGATGCCGTGTCCGTGCCCAACGCAGTTTCCAAATATTGCATGCCAACGTTTTCACGGAACTCCTCGGATTTGAGCGAGTTCGCAAGGATCATGTTTTGTGTTCCGCCCAGAGAAATCCACTCGCGCACAGCTGCCGTGCCTTCATTTGGATAAAGCGCCAGATAAAGCGCGTCTGGCTGACTGGCCAAAGCTTTGGCCGCCTCGGCGCGATAGGAAGGTTGGGCATCGTTTATCGCGATGTTTGCGGTGACTTCGATCCCCAACGCCTCAAGATCAGCGGCGACGGTTTTCCCCATATCCTGACCCCAGTCGTCGTTCTTGTAGAGGATGGCGACTTTCTTATACCCCTGATCCTGCGCAACTTTGGCACCAACAGCCGCCTGCACGGAAGTGGTCGCGAAAGTGCGGAACCACAGATCCTTGTCCTTGCCCTCTGCCGCCAAAGCGGTGAAGGCATTGGAGGACGAACAGCATGACATTTGCATCACATCTGCAGGGGCTGTGACAGAGGTCAGGATGGGCATGGACACACCGGATGACACGGCCCCCAGCAAGACCTTGACGCCCTCCAGATCGACCAGCGCTTTGGCTGCATCAACACCCACCTTTGGGTCCACTTGCGAGTCGCGCAGGATCATATTGACCTCACAGCCGTTGACACCGCCTGCTTCGTTGACCTGTTCGACGACCCATTGCGCGGTCTCCGCAATCGGACGGCCCCAATCCACCGAGGTCGGCAGGACCGCACCCACGGGAATGGTGCAATCCTGCGCCGAAGCCACCGTGCCAAAAGCCGTCAATCCAAGGCCCAAAGCCGCGCTCATTCGCAGCATGCTTTTTGTCTTTGTCATGTTCGTTTTCCCTTTGTTGGTTCGTTTGTTTTTATGTTCTGTCCGGAATGAGACACCAAAAGCTGTTCCGGGAACAACCCCTGTGGCCGCCAAAGCAGCATTCCCACAATCACGGATCCGATCAGAATGTACTGGATGGACCCGGCATATAGCTGCGCTTCTACCGGCGCGAATTTTGACAACGCCCAACCGCTGGCGGTCCAGGCCCCCCAGATCAAAAACGCGCCCATAACCGCGCCGCGATTGTTTCCGGCTCCACCGACAATCAGCATCGCCCAGATCTGAAACGTCAGAATTGGCAGCACATCCTGTGGGCTCACAAATGCATAAAAGCCACCGTAAAGCCCGCCGGCAAGGCCCATGATGACAGACCCCGCGATAAAGGCCGTCAGGCGGACCTTGGAGGGTGATTTGCCTAAGGATTGCGCGGCGTCTTCGTCTTCGCGGATGGCGCGGACCAACCGCCCAAAAGGCGAGCGCAGCAAACGTTCAAGACAAAGATAGGTCGCCAACAGAAGAGCAACAACGAGGGTCAAGTAAAGTGTGTTGTAAAACAACCCGGCCCCGATCTGTGCCTGCAGTGGGCGGGCAAAACCGCGTACGCCTTGCGCACCGCCCGAAAGCGTTGTGGCGTTGCGCATGACGTTCTCAAACGCCACAGCCACGCCAAAGGTCGCAATCGCCAGATAGTCATGCCGCAATCGCAGCGTAAGCCGCCCGACGATCCAGGCCAGCGCTGCGGCAATCGCCATGCCACCCATCAATGCAAAGGCGAAAGGCCAGCCAAACCCGCCGATATGCGCGGTTTGAGGCGTCGTTCCAAGGATGAGAGTGCCATAAGCCCCTGCCCCGAAAAACGCAGCAATACCCCCATTGAACAACCCGGCATTGCCCCATTGCAGGTTCAAACCCAGCACAGCAATGGCAAGAATGGAGGCCACGGTGGCGAAAAACACCAGATAGGAAATGACACCGATCATAGACGCGCTTCGCCGAATAACCCGTTGGGGCGTAAAAATAAAACGGTGAGAATGATCAGGAACGGTACGGAGGGGCTGTAGCCTGATGGCAGGACTACGAGCGCCAGATTTGCCGCCAGACCGACCAGAAACCCACCCAATGCGGCGCCGTAAACAGACCCGATGCCACCAACAATTGTCGCCGCAAACACCGGCATCAGAAGATCGCGCCCGATCATCGGCGTGATCTGATTGGTCAGCCCGTAGAACACGCCAGCCGCCGCGGCCAATGCCCCGCCGATGATCCACACGGCCATGACGATACGGCCAAGATTGATACCGTTCACCTGTGCCAGCGAGGCGTTTTCAGCAACCGCCCGCAGCGCGTAACCAAACACAGTGCGCGACAGAACCAGATGCAATACAAGCATCAGGATCAGTGCAACACCCAAAACCGCAATCTGGTCCGGGCGCACAAGGATCAGGGGATCAAGGCTCAACATCATCGCGAAAGCAATGTCCTGACTGTAAAGGGTCGTGCCCAGACCAAAGACCAATCCGATGACATTGCGCAGGATCAACGCGACGCCAAAAGACGCAAAAACCATCGAGAGCATATCGCCGCGTTGCCGGATGCGCCGAAAGACCAAGCGATCAATCAGCACGGCACTTGCCGCCGTCAGCGCCATCGCGACCAGCATCGCCAGTGCCAGCGCAACTGTCATCGACAATGGTCCGATTTTCACCGCGAGGACCGGTGCCAGCGAAGAGAACAGCTTGTCAAACACCAGGGCCACGTATGCGCCCACTGATAAAAGTTCCGCGTGGCTGAAATTGGCAAACCGCAACATATGCATGACCATCGTCAGGCCAATCGCACCCAGCGCGTAAATTGCTCCCACCAGCACGCCATCAATCAAATGCTGGATCATGCGCTTGCCTTCAGGCGTTTGCCGCCCAGATAAATTTCAGCCACGACCTTGTCGCCCAAAAGGTCTGCGGCTTTGCCATCAATCTGGTTGCGGCCTTCCGCAAGGATGTAGCAATAATCAGACAGGCGCAGCGCCTGCGTTACGTTTTGTTCCACCAGTAAGATTGTGGTCCCGCGTTCGGTCAATTGGCGCGCCATTTCAAGAACTTCCTCCGTGGCTTTGGGCGCGAGGCCAGCGGAAGGTTCATCCATCAGGATCAGGCGTGGCTCCACCGCGAGGGCATTTGCAATCGCGAGAAACTGGCGTTGTCCCCCGGAAAGAGACCCGGCCTTGTCATTCTGTTTCGCAGCCAATGGCGGGAAACGGGCAAAAAGGTCATCGCGAATAACATCGGCCCGTGCCCCTGCACGGCGCAGCGCCAGATCAAGATTTTCCCGAATCGTGAGCGTGCGAAAGATGTTGTCGTTTTGGGGGACGTAAGCGATTCCTTGGGTCGCCATCTGATCCGGCCGGATGTTCGTGATGTCGCGCCCGTCATGCAAAATTTGTCCCGACGACACGCGGACCAGACCGGCAATCGCCTTGATCAACGTCGATTTCCCCGCCCCGTTTGGTCCGATGATCGCGGTGACGCGGGCCCGCGCAACGTCAATCGACACGTCGCACAGGATCGGCAAGTCAGGCACGTATCCCGCCTGAATGTCACGCGCACTCAGCAATACATCAGGCATGGGCCATTGCCCCGAGATATGCCTCTCGCAGAACGGGATTGTCCTGCGCCTCTGCGGCTGTGCCCTCAAAAACAATCCGCCCCTTATCCAGCGCAATCACCGGGTCGCAATGGCGCATCACAAAGTCCATGTCATGTTCGATGATGACAAAGGTCTTGCCTTGCCTGTTCAGCTCCTCGATTTTTTCAATGAGGACCTGCGTCAGGCTTGGATTGACCCCGGCGGCGGGCTCGTCCAGCAAGATCACTTGCGGATCGCCCATCAGGACGCGCGCCAGTTCCAATAGCTTCATCTGCCCACCGGAAATCTTGCCCGCTGGATGATCGGCGAGCGCACCCAGCGTAACGAAATCCAGCACTTCCAACGCCCGGGCGCGGATCGCACGTTCCTGTTCACGGACACGTGCACGATTGAAAAATGGACCTGCAATCCGCTCGCCCACCTGTCCGGTCGGGGCGACCATGATGTTTTCAAGCACGGACATGCGTGCAAAGGGACGTGGGATTTGAAACGTCCGCCCCAACCCTTTGCTAAAACGAATGTCAGGTGGCAGGGCGGTTACATCCTCTTCGCCCAGTTTGATATGCCCTGAGCCGCACGGTATCGCGCCTGTCAGCAGATTAAAGAGCGTGGACTTTCCCGCCCCATTTGGCCCGATCAAACCGGTGATCGTGCCCCGTCGGATCGACAAGTTCACAGCATCCACAGCCTTCAAATGCCCAAAACTGTGGCTCAATCCTGCGGTTTGCAACAGAATTTCAGCCATCGCTTACACCGAGGACCGCGTCATCCGGCTTGGTATTCAGATTGTATTTCATGATGCGGCCATGCCGGCTTGTGCGGTCTCGTTCGAGGCCAAAAGCAGGACCATTTGGTCCGGCAGATCGCGCCAGAACAGCATCGATCTTTGCGTGATCTGCGGCGTCCAAATGGACATCAAAAACCTGCAAGGTCGCGGGCAAATGGCGTGCGTATCTTGCCCCCACAATGGCCGCCGCGACCTGCGGTTGATCCAAAACCCAGGCACTGGCCACGGCGGACAAAGGGGCGCCGTGACGCGCACCAATCCCCTCAAGGACCTGCAATAGCTCTTGAAACAACGCCCAGGGCCCAAATTCGTCGATGATCAATCTGTATTTCACGAGTGAACGGTTCTCAAAACCAAACCCCGGGTCCGGCGCGCCCAACCACTTGTCGGTCAGAAAACCGCCCGCCAGCGTGCCGTAACACAGGATTTGCATATTATGCTGAGCGGTCCAGTCGCTCAGGCCCCGTGCGGGGCGACGGTCAAGAACGGAATACTGCACTTGTGTGGACACCAGATCGATCCCGGCCGCGACCAAAGGTTGGGTTTCCGCCACATCCCAGTTTGTGACCCCTAGGTTGCGGATTTTGCCCTTTTTCTGGCACTGTTGCAGCACACGAGCCGCAGCGATGTAATCCCCCTGCGCGAGATCCCACCAGTAAAACTGCACCAGATCAAGCCTCTCAACCTGCAATCTGCGCAAAGACCGATCCACAATGGCTTCGATCTCCTGCGCGCGCAGATCAGCCAGGCGCGACAAATCGGGCACAAGCTTTGTGTGCACAACAACCCTATCGGCAACCGCAGCGCCGCGCCGCCGCCGCAAATCTCCAATAAAGTCACCGATCATTTCCTCAACGCCGGTGTAGATATCGGCACAGTCAAATGTTGTGATCCCCGCATCAACAAAGGCTTCCATGTCACGGACAGCTTCTGCGCGATCCACCGGACCGTGGTCCCCTGCCAATTGCCACCCGCCTCGGATAACCCGCGAAACAGTATGTCCTGGGCGCAGCTGGGTTGTTTCAACACTCATTTTTCCGCCTTCCCCTGCCAGTAAGGCGTGTCGCGTTTATCCGGCAAACCCGTGGTTTCACCGTGCTTAAAAAACCGCTTGTTCTCCCGCACGATACGGAACCGCCCGCCGCAATGAGGGTCGGGACAGGCAACTTCTGCATCCGTTGACATCCAGTCGTTAGGGTCCGTCATCCGTTGTTTGGCTGGCAACAGGGGCAACAATGCTGCCAATGCATAAGCAGACACGCGCTGGCCTGCTTCAAAGATCAAGGTCTCGCCCTGCATGCGAAACGCGTCGCCCTCGATGTGACGGCACACCGGCACGCGGTCCTCCAGAACCGTTTCGATCCTCAGATCATAGAGCCAGAAGCCTTCTTCATCGGTCATATATGGCAATCGCTGTTATCTGTGATATTTGATCATGGGTAAGAATTCCTATAGGAGTCAAGAGCGCTCCCCGAAGAAGGCCCTGGTATGACGCAGACACGGCTGGCACCGATCGACCAATCAAAATTGCGAGAAACGGTCTATGACGCCCTAAAACAAGCGTTTACCCGCGGCGCTTTTGCGCCCGGTGATGTGATGTCCTTGCGCGATCTGGCGCAGCAACTCACGGTTTCAATGACCCCTGTGCGCGAAGCGGTCCGCCGATTGGTGGCCGAGGGCGCACTCATCGATACGCCCAGCCGTACCCTTATGGTGCCGGCCTTTGATGAACGGCGCATGCATGATCTCAAGAGCGCGAGGCTTGCGCTGGAACTTCTGGCGCTGGAACAGTCCATGGCCCATATGGATGACGAAACCATTCTGGCACTGGAAGCCTGCCTGACTTCGGCGGGAAACACACCTGACCTGGATGCGAACTATCGCTTTCACTTCACACTATATCAGTGTGGTGGTTCAGAAATCCTGTTACCGATGATAGAAGCCCTCTGGATGCAATACGGCGCGTATTTAAACCTGATCATGCGTCAAGAGACCATCGAAACAATCGAACAGCACACGTACCATTTCGAAATCCTGTCCGCGTTGAAGTCGGGCGACCAAACCTCTGCGCGTGATGCCCTGACACGGGATATCGAACGCAGTTTCGGCCTGCTTCAACCCGAGATCAACAAAGGCTCCCGCCATGACTGACACCGCTCGCCGCCCACCTCGCATTCAACTGGGTGATTTGGATATTGCCCGCACGCTGGTCGGGCTCTGGCAGGTCGCGGATATCGAGAAAGACGGCGCGACAATTGATCCTGAAACAGGTGCTGATCATTTGGCGGCATATGCGAAGGCCGGGTTTGATACATTCGATATGGCCGATCACTATGGCAGCGCTGAAATCATCACCGGACATTTATTGTCGCGGTATCAGGACCAGCGCCCACTGGCATTCACCAAATGGTGCCCAGCGCCGGGCCCGATGACGGCGGATGTGGTGCGTCGCGGCGTTCAGGACAGGCTGGATCGGTTGCAGGTCGACAAGATTGATCTCTTGCAATTTCACTGGTGGAGTTTTCAGCATCCCGCTTGGCTGGATGCTTTGCATGAATTGAATCAATTGCGCCAAGAAGGCCTGATTAGTGAATTAGGCGTTACCAATTTCGACGCGGCGCACCTGCGTTTGGCGCTCGCCGATGGTGTGCCGCTGGTCTCGAACCAGGTTTCGTTTTCACTGGTAGATCGACGTGCCAGCGGAGCGCTATCAAAGCTTTGCATGGACACCGGTGTAAGGCTTTTCGCCTATGGCACTTTGTGCGGCGGCTTTTTATCCGAAAAGTGGCTTGATGCGCCGGATCCCGCCACCATAGACGATATGTCAAAACGAAAATACCGCCGCTTTATTGACGCAACGGGCGGTTGGGACGCCTTTCAAGGAATTTTGCAAGCCGCGGATCAGATCGCCCGAAAACACAAAGTCTCGATATCAAATGTCGCAAGCCAGTGGGTGCTGGATCATCCCAGCGTCGCGGCCACGATCATCGGCGCGCGTTTGGGCGAAAACAGACATAGCGACGACAATGCAAACCTGTTTTCCTTCGAGATAGACGGTGAGGATCACGCGCGCCTCAAAGATGCCTTTACTGGGTCCAAGGATGTTCCGGGCGATTGCGGCGATGAATACCGCACCCCCCCCTTCCTGACCGCCACCGGCGATTTGTCGGACCATCTTGATGCGATACCTTTGGTACACAACAGCCAAACCGCCATCCGGGAAGGCGACACCTGCGTTTTGTCAGGCTCGGAATGGGAAGATATTGCGGGGTATGCGCGCGCGCAAAAGATCGGTAACCGCGTTTTGGTGTCGGGCACTACAGCAACGGCCGGGACGGACAGGATGGTCGCCCCAAAAGATGCGGGCGCTCAGACCACCTATGTGCTCGACAAGATACTCGCGGCTCTTCAAGCGCTGGGTGCCAAGGCGGAACATGTGGTGCGCACGCGCATCTACATCACGGATGAGGCAGACGTGCTGGCCATCTCGCACGCCCATGGTCGGGTGTTCGGGCACATCAAACCGGCCAATACTCTGGTCGTCGTGGCGGGATTGATTGGGGGATACAAGGTCGAAATCGAAGCGGAAGCCATATTGCCCGGGTGATGGACCCCGGCCCGATACGCGAACAAACTGCGGGCATGTTTTGCGTGTTGAAATTCAGAAAACCACGAGGCCTTTTGGAACCTAGCTTACTCGATGTTTGGTTTTTTGCCATCGCCGCCCGGCAGTTTTCAGACCGGGCATGCGCATCACGCCTGTCACACAGATGACGCCTTCCAATTGATGCACGCCATGATCTGAACCCCGAAAGTCCGCGCCAATGCTTCATCGAAACTGTTTCCACGGGCAGTCTCAACGAGAGCGCCCGTTAATGCGTGAGTTTCCACCCAAACCGGCGCCTTCATTCCGCGCAGAGGCAAGCTGGCGTTGACGACGTCCGTCAAAAAAAAAGTACGGATGGAGATAACCGCTGCCGTAACTGCACCCGCGTGCACACCTGCCTCAACAGCTGTTCTTCCAGCTTGACACCGACAGGGCGGATGGTAGCGCTACAGCATGGGAAATGTATCCGCCGCCCGAAGCTCAGTCCGATCGCGTGACCCGGAGCGTACAAAAAGTGAAATCCTGAAATCTGCTTTGGGCGAGTTTGCGGCAAACGGATATGACGGCGCAAAAATTCAGCAAATTGCAAACAATGCTGGCTGCAATCCAAGGCTGATTTACCACTATTACGACAACAAAGAATGCCTCTATCTTGCTGTGCTTCGCCATATCTATGCAGAGATTCGCGAACGCGAAAATGAGCTTCAGCTCGAGGCGCTTACCCCGCAGCAGGCAATCGAACGGCTGGTGGAACTCACCTTCGATTTCTTTGAAAGTAACACAAACTTTCTGTCGATCACTCGCAGCGAAAATCTTCTGGGCGGCCGTTTCATTGCGCAGATGCCCGAGATTCAAAAGATGTCAGAACCGTTTCTGAGCAAGATTTCCGGCGTGCTGGCGCGCGGAAGGTCCTTGGGTGTGTTTCGCGACGGCATTGACCCTCTTCAACTCTATGTCAGCATTGTTGCTTTGAGCGCCCATCACATCAATGCCAATCACACGTTGTCGGCCACATTCGGACTCGATTTGTCCGAAGAAAACTGGCGGCACGAACGGCGGCTCCACGTCATCAACATGATCGTCAGCACGGTAAGCATCGCCGACCCGAAGCGATAGGAAACGTCTTATCGCAAGGTTTGTATACTTTCGCATATGCGGACTAACTGCCCATATCGCCAAAAAACTGCCTGAATAAAGGGCATTCGCCGTTTAATTCAATTTTGATTTACTTGCGCACTTTCTGCGGCGCGCATGCCTGTCAGTAGTGAGCGTCATGAACGTATCGCTCACCGATCCCGACCTTATTGTCCCGCAGGCAACCCCTACGGACGTCCATTCCCGACCGGCTCTGGAGCTTCAGGAAGCCTCCGTTGTTTTTGGATCCGGAGAGGCATCGGTTACAGCACTTGCACCCACTTCGCTCAAAATGGAACGCGGTGATTTTCTTGCGCTGGTCGGCCCGTCAGGCTGTGGCAAATCCACCATTCTGAAGCTGGTGAGCAACTTGATCAAACCGAGCACAGGGTTGGTGCTGGTCGGGGGAAAAGAGGCCAGTGCCAAGGCATTGCGCATCGGGATGGCATTTCAGAACCCGACCATGCTGCCATGGCTCACCATTGAACAAAACATCATGATGCCGCTCAAGATTGTAGCGCCCTTCAAGCATACCTACCGGCAAGACAAAAAAGGCGCATTCCGGGACCGTGTTCATGCGCTACTGGCGCAGGTTGGTTTGAAAGACTTTGCAAATCACTATCCATGGCAACTGTCCGGCGGCATGCTACAGCGCTCAAATCTGTGCCGGGCACTGGTGCATGAACCTGATCTGTTGCTTTTGGACGAACCCTTTGGCGCCCTTGATCAATTCACCCGTGAAGAACTCTGGCAAACCATGCAGGACCTCTACCTGGATCGCAAACCCACGGTGTTACTGGTGACACATGATCTGCGAGAAGCGGGGTATCTGGCGAACCGAATTTGCGTAATGAGCGCGCGCCCCGGACGGATCATATCAGACAAGCCGGTGGATATCCCGCAGCCCCGAGACATCAGCATGATCTACAGCCCCGAATTTGTCGAAATGACCCAAGGCCTGCGCGAACTGATCGCACAGGTGCGCAGCACATAAGGCCGCCTGATGACCGAAGCCCAACGTATCCGCACCCTGTCAACGTCCCTGATCATCGGGTTCTTCCTGATGTGGGAAATCCTGTGCCTCCTGCTCAATGTTTCTGATCTCATACTGCCACGGCCGTCTGAGATCCTGGTGACAATGTGGACCCGATTCCCGGTGCTGTGGCCGCATATTCTCCAAACGCTCTATTCGACCCTTACGGGATTTACGCTTGGCGTCATGATCGGCGTGGCGCTCGGCGTGATCGTCGGCACCTCAAAAGTTGGGTATGCCGTGGCCTATCCGCTGCTTGTTGGGTTTTCATCCATCCCAAAAGTCGCCGTGGTACCAATCTTTGTGCTGTGGTTTGGTTCCGGGACGACCCCCGCAATTCTGACCGCCATGGTTATTTGCGTATTCCCGATTGTGGTCAACATAGCCACCGGTCTTGCAACAACAGAACCCGAACTGGAGGACGTGCTGAAAACGCTCGGCGCATCCAAAACCGAAATTCTGTGGAATGTCGGCCTGCCGCGCACAATGCCTTATTTTTTTGCCTCTCTCAAAGTCGCCATCACGCTGTCTTTTGTCGGCGCAGTTTTGTCGGAGACGGTGGCTTCAAACAAAGGCATTGGCAACGTAATGATGACGGCTTCGTCCAATTTTCAGGTCTCCCTGGTTTTCGCCGGACTGATCATTCTCGCGCTGATGGGCGTAGCGCTTTACGCCGTGTTCTCCTGGCTTGAAAGCCGTGTGACCGGCTGGGCGACCCGCGGCAATGACCTTGCTGTCACTTGAGTTTCTTACGTTTCTCCTCATCCAATCAAAAAGGACCCTCTCATGAAAAAGACATTGTTCGGTGCCGCTTTTACCTTGTTGGCGGGCACCGTGCCGGCATTGGCAGAAATGACAGACATTCGATTTACACTGGGCTGGAAAACCCAAGGGTCTGATGCGCCCTTCCTCCTGGCTTTGCACAAAGGTTATTTCGAGGACGAAGGCCTCAACGTGACAATTGATCAGGGCGAAGGTTCTGCTGCAACTGTCACGCGGATCATGGGCGGGGCCTATGACGCAGGTTTTGGTGATATCAATGCGATCATTCAAAACGCGGCCGCCCGACCCGGTGAAGCTCCGGTCATGGTCTATCAACTCTGGAATCGGCCTCCCTTCGCCATTGTAACGCCAAAGACGGCCGGCATCGAATCCCCGGCTGACTTTGAGGGCAAGACCCTTGGTGGTGCGCAGGGCACGCCAACCACCCGTTTGTTCCCGGTGTTTGCAGAATTGAACGGTGTAGATCTGGGCAAGGTGGCACAGGAAAACATGGCGCCGAACCTGCAGGAACCCATGATGATCCGAGGGGACATTGATGGTGCGTTTGTTTTCACATCCACAAGCTGGTTCAATCTGATTGCCAACCGTCAGGATCCTGCGAAGGATTTCAACTGGTTCAATTTTGAGGACTTCGGCATGGATCTTTATTCCAATGGCATGATGGTATCGCGCAGCCTGATGGCGGAAAATCCAGAAGCGGTGGCTGGTCTCGTACGCGCGGTCAACAAGGCGACGATGGAAGTTGCGGCCAATCAGGACAGCTCGGTGGAAGCCATTATGGCCTTTGACAATCTGGTTGATCCCGAGCTGGAGCGGGCGCGACTTGAGTTTGCGTTGACGAACCTGATGAACGCACCGGAAGTAACAGAGATTGGCATGGGTGATCTCGTGGATGAGCGGCTGACCCGCTCCATTGGGATCGTGGCCAAGGGGTATGGGCTTGATCGCCTGCCCGAAGCTTCCGAGATTTTCGACCGCTCTTTTCTGCCACCGGCAGATGCGCGCGCCTTCGACGTCACACTCAACTAAAACCTGGCCCTGCGCCTCGCATTCATGATCGAGGCGCAGGATCTTTGTCTGAGGATCACGGACAGATGAACAAAACACTGATCCATGGTGGAAACGTCCTTGTCGACAACGATGCTTTCAGCGAGGTTTCTCTGCTCGTTGAAGGCGGCAAAATCACCGCCATTCTGCCGGCCACTAAATCCATCGACGATGCGAAACCGCTGGATGCCACGGGTCGTCTCATCATACCGGGCCTGGTTAACGCCCATACCCATTCTCACGGTGCCTTGGCGAGAGGCGGCGTGCCGGATGATGCAAATCTTGAGACCTTCCTGTCAGGTTCGGCCTGGTTGAACCTCAATCGCACCGAAGACGATCTTGCGCTATGTGCCCAGCTTTCAGCGGTTGAATTGATCCGCAAGGGCTGCACCGCCTGTTTTGATCTTTTCATTGAACTGCCGGGGCCGACCGTGGGCGGCACGCACGCCGTCGCTCAGGCTTACGCAGACGTTGGCATACGTGCTGTTGTGGCACCGATGATTGCGGATCAGACGATTTATCAAGCCCTCCCCGGCCTGATCGATCACTTTGACCGCCCCTTGAAAGACGCGGTGGCGGCTCTGGCGCTTCCCGACTGGGACGCCACGATGGCAGTATGTAACGAAGCTTTGCGTCATTGGCCCGTGCCCTACGATCGCGTTCGGCCCGGCATTGGACCGACAATACCGCTGCATTGCTCTGATGCACTTTTGCGGTCCTGTGCTGCGCTGTCAGAAGATATGGGTCTGCCCTTGCAAACGCATCTGGCTGAAACCCGCCTGCAAACCGTGATGGCGCATCGCAAGTTTGGTACATCCCTGACGCAACATCTCGATACACTCGGCGTTCTGTCGTCCCGGTTCAGCGGCGCACATGGCGTCTGGCTTTCGGATGCGGAAATGGGTCTGCTCGCCGAAAACCACTCTGGCATATCCCACAATCCCATGAGTAACCTGCGTTTGGGATCGGGGGTCGCGCCGCTGCGCAAACTCAGCGGTGCCGGCGTGCAGATGGGCATTGGCACGGACGCCAGCAACACCTCCGATGGGCAGAATATGTTCGAAGCCACGCGCCTCGCCGCCACTTTGAGCCGTGTGCAGACATCAGACAGTACCCAGTGGGTGCGCAGCTGCGAAGCTTTTGACATGGCAACGCGGGGCAGCGCCCGACTTCTGGGCTTCGACATGCTTGGAAAAATTGCCGAAGGTTGGGACGCCGATCTTGTCTTTCTGGATCAGTCCTATTGTCACTACACACCACAGCGCGCGACACTGGATCAGATCGTAATGGCTGAAAATGGCGCTGCAGTCCGTGAGGTCATGATCGCCGGCCAAATGGTGTTTGCGCAAAATCGCATTCTGACACTTGATGAAACATCGCTGCGTGATCGCGCGATCATTTCCGCTGAGCGTATCACGCACGCAAATCAAACGGCGCGCGTGATGAATGCTGCCACCGCTGAAGTGGTCAAGGGCTTTTGCCATGCCCATTGCGAGACAAACAGACATTGAAGACAGAGACGCCTGTAAAGGCTTGATCATCGCAGCACTGCTTCCATGGCGATTTCTCACCCATAGACTGCGACCCAGTTCGTAAGGCTGAGGCCAATTTGGCTTTCCGATGCGACGGGAACTTGCTGTTCATTCCGTCGCGTTTTTCCTTTCCGTGGTTACTTTATCTACTATCGTTCCCGTGCCGTGTTTTGAAACAATCCACGGCGCGCTGAGGTGTTTCGTATTTTTGGATGATGCCGACGCACCGGACACAGGACTTTATGATGAAGCGCTTGAAAGCATGAAACAGCTTGCACTAGAAAGTAAGAGCACGTCGACCGTCGCCCAGATATTGTGTTTGCAGCGACGGGTGTCGATTAAACGTTGTTCCGCACCGAATGTTCGATCCTTAAACTTTGGGCGTTTTCCGAGGTTTTGACATATTCCACGCAAACCAGAACGAAATACTTCCAACACGGGCGCGAACCTTTCCGTCTTCCCGAACTACAGATTGAGTGAATACCGATGAATGCCAGGACAGACAAAGCAGTTACCACCCATGATGCCGACGAAGATGCACGCAACCGCGACATCAAGATTTACGTAAACGGCGATATCGTGCATCGCGACGATGCCAAGGTTTCAGTCTATGACAGCGGGTTCATGCTGGGTGATGGAATGTGGGAAGGCATGCGTCTCTACAATGGTGTCTGGGCGTTTTTTGACGAACACATGGATCGGTTTTTCAATTCCTGCAAAGCCGTCTCGCTGGACGTGGGATTGGACAAGGCCGGGATCCTGGACGCGCTGACGCGCACAGCCGCCGCAAATGACATGCATACAGACGTGCATTGCCGCCTGATGCTGACCCGCGGCGTGAAGGTAAAGCCCTTCCAACACCCCTCCCTGTCCCGCTCCGGTCCAACGCTGGTCATCATCATGGAGCATTCCAAACCGACTGAGGCGTTGCACAAGAAGGGCATACGTCTGGCCACCGTACCGCAAGTGCGTGGCCTGCCGATGGCACAGGATGCAAAATACAACAGCCACTCCAAACTCAACTGTGTGATTGCCTGTTTGCAAGCCGAACAAGCGGGCGCAGATGAGGGTTTGATGCTGGATCCACATGGATTTGTGAACACCACCAATGCCTGCAACTTCTTCATCGTAAGGCGAGGTGCTGTTTGGACCTCCACCGGCGATTACTGCATGAACGGTGTAACCCGGCAAAAGGTGATTGATCTGTGTCACGCAAATGACATTCCCGTCTTTGAGAAAAACTTCTCGCTTTATGAAGCCTACGGTGCTGACGAGGCATTTTTGACCGGGACTTTCGGGGCGCAAACCCCAGTAGCAGAAATCGACGGCAAACCTATAGGCACCGGGGACCAACCTGTGATGACCCGCGTGCAAGCACTCTACAAGGATATGATCCTGACCGAGGTCGCGCGTTTGAAAAACATGTGAATAGGCGCAACCAATGTCAGACAGATGCACCCGCTGCAGGGTTGTGCCGTCATCTTAGGCAAAAGAGTCCTTGTGGTTGGCCGGTTGGCCGCCGGGATACGGCTGGGCGAGACGGAACACACCATACCTTTGTGCACCCACCCGGGACCACGGCCAAGCCATTCGTAAAACCACGGACATCAAACTGATCATCGAGAGGCCCTAAATTGGGCTACTTGGACGCTCGTTGCCACGTGGGCATTTAATCAGCTCGTTTCTTTGCACGTTATGTTCGACCACTAGATTTTCAGAGAGTGCCGGGACCAAAGAAGCCCAGCAGCGCTGCTTAATCTTTCAGAGCACAATCTGAAACCGGGGTTCATCATCTAAGACGCAGGAATGATGGCTTTGAGCGTCAAACAAAATAGCGCAGGTCATCTGTCTGATCTCCTTGGACTTCTTCTGTATGCGATATCTCTTACCGACCTGTATCATTGAAACATGGCGATAACTGGTGAACGCCGCTTTCGGACCAGAAAAATCGCAGATCCTATGTCTTTGCTGACTATGGCGAATAGGCGATTTGACGGGCCGACGCATGTTGCACCGCGCGGATTGGCCAAGTCAGAAACAGAATACCCGGATTTGCAATCGCGTTGCTTTGGACCGTCTCAACCAGTGTTCTTGGACAGCATTTTGCAACAATCTGGTCGCTTTGCTGAGCGCGTGAGACGATGTCGATTGAAACACACTGCGCCAGATCAGCGTCGATCAACGCTTTTGCGATTTCAGGTGCCGCGCCGATACCCATATAGATGGCGACGCGCGTCCCCGGCCTCAGAATGTTCATCCAATCAAGTGTTTTTCCCTCTATCGCTGAGTGCCCGGTCGCGAGGACAAGCGTGTCACAGGTCCCGCGCTCAGTCAGAAAGCCACCAAGGGCGGCGGATGCGGCACTGGCGGCCGTTACGCCGGGCACAACCTCAAAGACAATTCCAGCAGCAGACAGCGCGTCTGCTTCTTCAGCGCCGCGTGCGAAAATACCCGGATCACCACATTTAAGGCGTACGACGCGCTTGCCTTGACGGGCAGCGGCGACAAGAACGGCGGAAATCCTTTCCTGCGGCCAGTGATGGCACCCGGGCGATTTCCCGACATAAACGCGTTCGGCGTCACGGCGTGCCAGTTCGAGGATTTCAGGATCAACCAAACGGTCGTAGTAAACAACATCTGCCTCCTGCAGACGCTGTACACCACGCAATGTGATCAGATCCTTGCATCCCGGTCCGGCACCGACAAGCGCAACGGACCCTGTATTTCCATTCGTGAAACTAGCAGTTTCAATGGCGCGTTTGATCAGTTGAGCCGCTTCGCGTTCACCACCACGCGCGTGGGTGTGCCGAGGTGTTCCGGAAAAAACCCAGCGCCACAGATCGCGTCTGTCACGCGGCCCTAGCCGGGCGCTGGCACTTTCACGCAGTCTCCCCGCCAGTGCCGCGAGTTCACCAAGTCGGGGTTCGAGTATTTCTTCCATTTTTGTTTTGATTTGACGGCCAAGAACAGGAGCGGTGCCTTCGGTTCCGATGGCAACAACAACCGGCGAGCGATCAACGATTGACGGTGTCAGCGCATCACATAAATGCGGCTGATCGACAACGTTCACCGTTGCGCCCACCGCTTTGGCCAGTATCTGCAGACTGGCGTCCGCTGCGGGACATCCCGTGGCAATAAACACCAGGGCCGTATTCGCGAAATCTGACGGCTCAATCCGGTCAGATTTCCAACTGATCCGGCCTTCTGTGTGCAGAGAGGCTAACTCAGGATCTAGTGACATCGCAAACACCGTGATATCCGCCGAGGTTTTGAGGATCAGCCGGCATTTTTGTGCCGCTTGTTCGCCCCCTCCCGCGATGACGACACGTCGACCTTGCATCTGCAAGAACATTGGAAATGTATTCACTGAGGTCTCCTTGTCCCGCGACCCAGATCGCGCCCGCACGCGCACCCTCGGGGTGTCGCACGGATTGCCATGCCGGTTTCGCCGGTTTGGCGAAGCCATGCCATCGTCTTCTCAATGATCGCAGCTTTTGCAATACCTGCTCCTGCCACCCCTCTGGACAAGCCGATGAGGCTAGCCTCAGCGAGGCGTCGGGCGCTGGTAATTTTTGCAAAACTCAACTTCTTGTGGACTACGCCCCGTTTCATTTGACCCCACGCGCCACACAAGATGTATCGATCTCGATCTGACAGAATCGAAACCCACCCGCATTGCCGCAAGACGGTTGCATTAATTGGCACACAGATCATTCGGCGGCCACGGGTCGGCGCATTTGCTCGATGAGCTCGGCCAGTTCGGGCTTGCAGGATCCGCAATTTGTACCGGCGCATGTTGCGACAGCAAGTGCATCCACGCTTGTCGCCCCGGCTGAAATTGCATCGCGCAATGTGTTGATCCCGACATTGAGACAGGCGCACATTGTGGCGCCGGGGTCAGGTTTGTCGACGCCGCCGCGTCCTGCCAAAGCCTGCAGGGAAGGCGTTGATGTGCCGATCAGAGACACCGCGTGCGAGCGGGACAAATTTACGGGATCGGGCGCAGCAAAAAACAGCCCCGCAAGTTGGTCGCCATCATGAAAGGCGATGCGGGTCTGTCGACCGGTCTGATCGTGCATTTCGGATGCAGTACCGGTGGTGATCCCCAAGAGGTTTCTCGCCAACTCTTCCCAGTTGGCTGGCGCGGCAGTGCCTGCGAACTCACCTTGCCACCCGGTCAGCGATCTGGCTATAGCGCTATAGGGCCCTTTGGGCGACATCGCCTTTAAGGATGCCGCAAAGCCGTACCAGCCTGCGGTATATTTTTGCACCGTTACCTGATTGGTTTTCAGAGCCGGCTGTCCTGAAACGGGATCAACTTTGGACGCGCTCAACATGTTCACAACCCCGGCACTGCTGTGCTGGCGCGTCCAGTGCATCGGGGCAAACACCTGTCCTTTTACGACGCGCTCGGTGGTCATGGCCCGCAAGATGGCCTGCCCGAAACCATTGGACAGCACCACGAGATCACCGGCCAGTATCTCCAATCGCGCCGCATCAGAGGGATGTAATTCCACGTAGGGTTCCGCCAGATGAGCACCAAGGCGCGGGGCTTTGCCGCTGCGGGTCATGGTGTGCCACTGGTCCCGGTTGCGCCCGGTGTTGAGGTTGAATGCACCCTGTGCGACAGGCGTTGGTGCCGCAACCGGCACCATGCGTGCCTTGCCACCCGGATGAAAGAAACCGCCCTCGGCAAAAAAACGTTTTCCATTTCGCGGCCACTGCGTCGGGATCATTTTGGCGTAATCCACATCCGAAAAAACGCTCAAATCAAGGTCGCGTCCAAAATCGGCGGATGCGGCGGAAAGCTTTACGTATTCGGCAAAAATGTCGGCCGGAGACGCGTACTCAAAGGCATCGCCCCACCCCATGCGTTTGGCAACACCACAAACGATTTTCCAATCGGGCCGCGCCTCGCCCGGAACTGGCAGGAATGCCCGCTGGCGCGAAATGCGGCGTTCGGAATTGGTGACTGTTCCGTCTTTCTCGCCCCACCCGGTTGCTGGCAACAAAACATCCGCGAGATCGCCCGTATCCGTGCGCGCCAAGATATCTGACACGGCAACAAAGGGCACATTCGCGATGGCCTTGGCGACAGCACCCGCGTCCGGCATGCTGACCGCGGGGTTGGTCGACATAACCCACAGCGCTTTGATCTTGCCCGCTGCGCAAGCTTGAAACAAATCTACGGCCTTCAAACCGGGACGCGTGGAGATCGTCGGACTGCCCCAAAAGTCCTGTACACAAGACCGGTGGTCCGGGTTTTCGATGTCCAGATGATTGGCCAGCATGTTTGCCAGACCGCCAACCTCGCGCCCACCCATGGCGTTGGGTTGGCCTGTCAGAGAAAATGGACCACACCCCGGTTTTCCGATCCGCCCCGTGGCCAGATGGCAATTCAGGATTGCATTGACCTTGTCGGTGCCACAATCGGATTGGTTGACACCTTGAGAATAGAGTGTCACGACCTTTTCAGTTCCCGCCCAAAGTTCGTAAAAATGCGTGAGCGCTTCTGAGGACAGACCACTTTCGATAGGATCATCCAATCGCGCCTGTGTCATTGCTGGAATAGCGCCCGAAACGTGATCATGCAGGTAACGCTGATCCAACGCATCATTATCTGCCAGATAGGCCAGCAATCCATTGAACAGGGCAATGTCACCGCCGGGCGCGATGCTCAGGTGGTGATCCGCAAAGGCGGAAGTTGCCGTTTTGCGCGGGTCGATGTTGACAATTTGCATCTGCGGACGCGCGACTTTTGCGGCGGCGATGCGTTGGTGCAGAACCGGGTGACACCACGCCAGATTTGAACCGACCATTACAATAAGATCGGCATCTTCAAGATCAGCATAGATACCGGGGACCGTATCCGTTCCAAAGGCCCGCTTATGCCCCGCGACCGATGACGCCATGCAAAGACGCGAGTTTGTATCGATATTTGCGGACCCGATGAACCCTTTCATCAGCTTGTTGGCGACATAGTAATCCTCGGTCAGCAACTGGCCTGACACATAAAATGCGACGCTGTCAGGGCCGTGATCGCGGATCGCGGTGCTGAATTTATCCGCCATGAGGTCGAGTGTTTCATCCCACTCCGCGTCTTGCCCACCAATTTGAGGGCGTAAAAGCCGCCCCTCTAGATCAATTGTTTCACCCAACGCCGCACCTTTTGAGCACAGGCGCCCAAAATTTGCCGGGTGCTCAGGGTCGCCTTTGATCGTGCCATCAGCGCCTGCCAAAACACCACAGCCGACACCGCAATAGGGACAGGTTGTCTGCGTCAGGCTCATGCCACGGCCCGTTGGTCCAGCATCGCCGCATCCAGAAAGATGCGACCACCTTCAACGCGTGCAGGATAGGTTGCCACCTGCCCTTCATCGGGCCCTTGAACCGATCCAGTTTCAAGCGAAATCACCCAATTGTGCAACGGGCATGTCACCGAATTGCTGTGCACGATCCCTTCGGCCAAAGGACCGTTCTTGTGCGGACAGGCATTGTCAAGGGCAAAAACCTCGTCTGTTCCCGTGCGAAAAACAGCGATACAACCATGCACCGTTTTCACCAGGCGCGCGCCGCGTTTTGGGATGTCATCTAGTGCGGCAATATCGATCCAGTTGCTCATTCCGCAGCCTCCAACGACAGGTTTGCAATAGGTTGATAGGTCTCCGCCTTGGCCACGTGCTGGGCCCATGGATCCTTGCGATATACGGTTTGGGAAAGTTCAAAACGGGCCACCAGCTTGGCGCGGTTTTCCAGATCCATCACCTGCTCTTCGATCCAATCGAGGCCAACTTTAGACATCCATTTATAGATGCGATCCAGATACTTGGCGTTTTCACGGTAGGATTGCGTAACCGCTTTGATGACGTCGATCACCTCGCTTTCACTCGCAACCTGACACAGCAGTTCCGTTTCCCGAACGTCCATCCCTGCCGCGCCACCGATGCTGATCTGATAACCGCTGTCCACACAAACCACGCCGATATCCTTGCAGGTTGCCTCTGCGCAATTGCGCGGACAGCCTGACACGCCAAGTTTCAGTTTATGCGGCGTCCAGGACCCCCACAGGGTTTTTTCCAAATTGATCCCGAGACCCGTACTGTCCTGCGTGCCAAAACGGCAATGATCCGTGCCGACACAGGTTTTTACAGTGCGCAGACCCTTTGAATAGGCGTGGCCGGAAACCATCCCTGCCTTGTTCAAATCGTGCCAGATGGCTGGCAGATCTTCACCTTTCACACCCAGTAAATCGATACGCTGTCCGCCGGTCACCTTAACCGTTGGCACCGCGAATTTATCCGCCGCATCTGCGATTGCGCGTAATTCGTCCGGCGTGGTGATGCCGCCCCACATGCGCGGCACGACGCTGAAGGTGCCGTCCTTCTGGATATTTGCGTGTTTGCGCTCGTTGATGAAACGCGATTGTGGATCGTCCTGATATTCAAGCGGCCAATCTGCCAAGAGGTAGAAATTCAAAGCCGGGCGGCAAACATGGCACCCGCAAGAGGTTTTCCAACCGCATTCCTGCCAAACGGCAGCCATGGATTTCAATTCCTGGCTCTTGACCATCCGCCGCACATCTTCGTGCGTCATATCCGTGCAGCCGCAAACAGAAGCGACCGCAGGCAGCACAAAATCATCGCCCAGGGTAACAGCTAGAACCTGCTCCACCAAGCCGGTGCATGTACCACAGGACCCGGACGCTTTGGTCGTCGCGCGCACTGCGCCCAAATCTGTGGCCCCTGCCGCAATCGCATCCTCAATCTTACCTTTGCAAATGCCGTTGCAGCCACAGATTTCCGCATCACGCGGTAAGGCTGCAACGGCTGAGAGCGGGTCCGAGGGGGCACCACCCTGAAAAGCCGGACCAAAGATCAACGTCTCGCGCATGTCCGCGATGTCGGTTTTGTCGCGTATCAACCCAAAGAACCAGTTGCTATCAGCTGTATCGCCATACATTACAGCGCCGATGATCTGGTTGTTTTCAAGGACCAGACGGCGGTAAACACCACGCGCGGGGTCCCGGAACACAATGTCTTCGCGCGTCTCACCTTCGGCAAAATCCCCAGCGCTGAACAGGTCACACCCGGTTACTTTGAGCTTGGTGGACAGCTCTTTTTGAACGAAGGCCGCATCCTCACCAAGCAGCGTTTTTGCGACGACCTTCGCCTGATCATAAAGCGGTGCGACCAGACCAAAGATCGCCCCGTCATGCTCCACACATTCGCCGACCGCCAGAACGTCAGCGTCCGACGTCCGCATTTGATCGTCAACATGGATGCCCTTGCCGACGGCAAGGCCTGCATCCTGCGCTAGGGCGATGTTGGGGCGAATGCCCACAGCCATGACCAGCAGATCACATGGCAGTTCGGTGCCATCGTCCAACAGCAGCGCTTTAACATGCCCGTTCTCGCCAAGAATTTCTTTGGAATTGGCAGAACATCTGACGGTGATGTTCTTGTCCACCAACGCCTTGCGTAACAAATACCCGGCGGCCTCATCCAACTGACGCTCCATCAGGTGCCCCATGATGTGCACAACCGTTACGTCAACGCCGCGCGCCGCCATGCCTGCCGCCGCCTCCAACCCCAAAAGGCCTCCACCAATCACCACGCATTTGTTATCTTCGCCCAGGCCCATCATGCGCTCGGTATCTTCCAGATCACGGTATGCGATAACGCCGTTCAGATCGTGGCCCGGCAACGGGATCATAAAGGGATTGGACCCGGTACCAAACAAAAGCTTGTCGTAGGAAAGCACGTCACCATTGTCGGCGGTGACGGCTTTTGCCGCCCGATCTATCGCGACAACCTTTTCGCCAAACCGGCAGTTCACGCCGTTCTCTTCGTACCACTCGGCCGTGTGCGTGATGATTTCCTCATATGTCTTTTCGCCCGACAAAACAGGTGACAACATGATGCGATTGTAGTTGCCGCGCGGTTCTCCGTTAAACAGCGTGACGTCATAGCCGCCCCCTGCGTCCAACAAGTGTTCCAACGCGCGACCGGTGGCCATTCCGGCACCAATGATGATTAACTTCTGGGTCATTATTCTGCCGCCACTACTGTTTTGAGTTTTGATCCTGGGCCCGGCGCGCGTTTGGAGTGATTGCCGTGCTCATATTCTTCAAGGAAATCCAGCACTTCGGCGCGGTAATTGTAATAATCGGGGTGCTCCAACAACGCCTTTCGGGTTCTTGGTCGCGGCAATTTCACGTCTGTGATCTTGCCAATTCTGGCCTGCGGGCCATTCGTCATCATCACCACACGGTCCGCCAGCAAGATCGCCTCATCCACGTCATGTGTTACGCAAACGGCCGTCACCTTGGTGCGGGACCAGACCTCCATCAGAACTTCTTGCAGCTCCCAACGCGTAAGGCTGTCCAGCATGCCGAAGGGCTCATCCAACAACAGCAATTTAGGTGACAAAGCAAAGGCGCGCGCGATACCGACACGTTGCTTCATGCCGTTGGACAGCGACGATGCCTGTTTGTCCATACTATCGGCAAGACCAACACGTTCGAGATAGTACTCAATCACATCCTGACGTTCCGCCCGCGATGCATTGGGATAGACCTTGTCCACGCCGATCGCGACGTTTTCCTTGGCGCTTAGCCATGGAAACAGATTTGGCGACTGGAAGACCACGGCGCGTTCCGGGTCCGCCCCCTCAACGTTCCAGCCATCCAAACGGATCGCGCCTTTCGAAATTGGGTTCAGCCCGGCGGCCATCGTAAGCACGGTGGATTTGCCGCATCCTGAATGTCCGATCAGGCTGATGAACTCACCCTTGTTGATCTTGAGGTCAAAATCTTCGACCACCGTCAACGGGCCTTTTGGGGTCGGATACACTTTATGCAATTGCGAAAAGACCAGATATCGTTCCTCGATTGCCCCCTTTTGCGCATTGGCAACAGCCGCAGGCACCGAATGGATCGGCACCACATCCGGCAACGACCGTGCGCCTTCAATCTTGGAGGCAATACCCACATCCATCAGATACTTGGTCACACTTGCCCGCAGCGCCTTGAATGTCGCGTCATCGTTCATTTCCCCGCGGTCACGCGGGCGCGGAATGTTGACCTGCACGGGGTCGGCCAATGTACCATCAGGATTGAGCGGGATAATCCGGTCGGCCAAAAGAATGGCCTCATCCACGTCATTGGTGATCAGAATGCAGGTCTTTTTGTCGGTTTCCCAGATGTCGAGGATTTCATCCGCGAGATTGGCCCGCGTCAGTGCATCCAGCGCGCTCAGCGGCTCATCCAAAAGCAGCATTTTAGGGTTCATCGCCAATGCCCGCGCAACGGCAACCCGTTGGCGCATACCACCAGAGAGTTCAGAAGGACGGCGCGCAATTGCATGGGACAGACCGACCATCCCAACATAGTGGTCGATCTTGGCCTGACGGACGTCACGAGACAGCTTTGGGAACACTGCATCAATAGCAAGACCCACATTGCCACCCACAGTCAGCCAAGGCATCAGTGAATAGCTCTGAAACACCAAGCCGCGCTCTGGTCCCGGCCCTCCAATTGGCGCGCCTTTGAAGCTTACTTGACCGGTGTCCGGCATTTCGAGGCCGGCGATCAGGTTCATCAAGGTGGATTTTCCAGTTCCGGAAAAACCCAGGATCGCTACGAACTCCCCTTCTTTGACATCAAGATTGATGCCCTTCAGGACTTCCATGCGGCTGGTGCCCTGCCCAAACCCTTTTGAGACGTTTTCAAATCTGAGAATGCTCATGAGACCCTACCGGTTTTCGGAAAACGTAAACATGGATTGCAAGGCGAACATCACGCGATCCAACAGGAAACCAATGATCCCGATGGTGAAGACCGCAACCATGATTTTGGCCAGCGATTGAGATGATCCGTTTTGGAACTCATCCCAGACGAATTTTCCAAGTCCGGGGTTCTGCGCCAACATTTCTGCAGCGATTAAGACCATCCAGCCGACGCCGAGTGACAAGCGCAGCCCGGTAAAAATCAAAGGCAATGCTGACGGCAGGACAAGCTTTGTGATCTTGGTATAGGTGTTCATTTTCAGCACCTTGGACACGCTGACCAGATCCTTGTCGATGGAGGAAACCCCAAGTGCTGTATTGATCAACGTCGGCCAGAGCGAACACAGCGTTACCGTGATCGCTGACACAAGGAACGACTTGGTGAACATGCCATCATTGGTCGTGTAAACCGCCGACACGACCATCGTGACGATAGGCAACCAGGCCAGCGGGCTTACCGGTTTGAAAATCTGAATGATCGGGTTGATCGCAGCGTTTGCGGTGACGGAAAGACCAGCCATGATCCCGACAGGAATGGCGATCACGGACCCGATCAGGAACCCGAAAAAGACCGTTTTTATCGATGTCCAGATTTGCGCGTAATAGGTGGGTTTGCCAGTATAGGTTCTGTCGCGCACCTTGTCCGCCTGCCCGTCCGCAATCAGCTTAGCGTTACGCACGTCCTGCCGTTCATAAAAGGCAGCTTCTTTTTGACGCTCGCGCACCGCGTCTTCGTTCAGATTGACCGCTTGTTCCCAGACCTGCACTGGCCCCGGGATAGCGCCAAGCGATGTCTGCACCGTCGGTGCCAATGCCGCCCAAGCGCTGATGAAAATCCCAATGGCCAAAAGCGGCACACCCAGCAATCGCCAGATTTCGGACATCTGAGCACGCGGATTGTCGCCAGCAGCGGCCTTCAGAATTGGCGTCAGCCATGCCAATCCCAGCACTTGAAACCAAGTATCGGCTTTGTTGATGCGCGTAAAAAGGCGCGCGCGGCGGGCTTCACCCTCAAGTGAATCGGGGTCAATGGCGGTCATTTTGCACCTCTGATGTTCAAATCCAGGGAAATGTCGCCCGCCGCACCAAGTGCCGCGGGCGGGTGTCTCAGTTTCGGACTTCGGAACCTTCGATGACCTGGTTGCCTTTCAGGCCGATGGGCAGGCTTTCCAGATAGGCGTTGGGTGCGCGGCCATCGTAGGGGATGCCATCGATGATATCGCCGCCCGGTGTCGGTGCTTTGAAGCCGTCACTGCCCCATGGAAAATCGGCTTCTTGCGCCATCGCGTCATCGACCAAGAGGCGCGCCGCTTCAAGATAGATGTCCGGTCGATACACAGACTTTGCCGTCTCAAAGAACCATTCGTCGGATTTGGCTTCGGCGATTTGCCCCCAGCGACGCATCTGGGACAAGTACCAGATCGCATCGGAATAATACGGATAGGTCGCGTTATAGCGGAAGAAAACGTTGAAATCCGGGGCCGCACGTCGGTCGCCTTTCTCAAACTCAAAGAAGCCTGTCATCGAGTTTGCGAT
This sequence comes from Paracoccaceae bacterium, assembly GCA_033344815.1. Taxonomy (NCBI): domain Bacteria; kingdom Pseudomonadati; phylum Pseudomonadota; class Alphaproteobacteria; order Rhodobacterales; family Paracoccaceae; species Paracoccaceae bacterium. Next base: position 839,910 of record JAWPMR010000001.1, read on the forward strand.
CACTTCCACATCTGCACCGACATACTCTGAGCGTGCCAGAATTTCGACTGCAGCCTCGCGGTTGGCGTTGTCATTCTCGTCCAGCCAGATCGCCGCACGGATCAACGCCTTGGTCAACGCAATGGTCGTGTTGGGGTTCTCATCCGCAAATTCCTTGGTGATCCCAAAAACTTTTTCCGGGTTGTTCTTCCACATGTCATAATCGGTTATGACCGGCACGCCGATGCCCTTGAACACCGCTTGCTGGTTCCACGGCTCTCCGACGGAATAGCCATTGATGGTCCCCGCCTCCATCGTGGACGGCATTTGCGGCGGTGGCGTCACGGACAGGAAAACATCCGCGCCAATTTGACCGCTCACATCCTGAGGGGAGTAGTAACCGGGTTGCAAACCGCCAGCCGCAAGCCAGTAGCGGATTTCGTAATTGTGGGTCGAAACGGGAAACACCATGCCCATGTTGAACGGCTCACCGCGGTCTTTGTATTCCTCAACAACCGGGGCCATCGCGCTGGCACTGATCGGGTGCTGGGGGCGACCGTCCGCCATCAACGGAACATTTGGTTTCATCTGTTTCCAGATTTCGTTGGAGACGGTGATTGCGTTCCCGTTCAAATCCATCGAAAACGGCGTGATGATATGCGCTTCAGTGCCATAACCGATTGTTGCCGCAAGCGGTTGCCCGGCCAGCATATGTGCGCCATCCAGTTGACCATCTATGACGCCATCCAGCAAAACTTTCCAGTTTGCCTGCGCTTCCAACGTGACAAACAAACCTTCGTCTTCAAAGTACCCGTTTTCATAAGCAATGGCCAAGGGCGCCATATCGGTAAGCTTGATGAACCCAAATGTGAGTTCGTCTTTTTCCAGGTCCAGCATTTCGGCCATCCCCGGGCTGGCGCAGAAGGCTGCGGAAACAAGTAGCCAATTCAGTCTGTTCATTTTGACAATCCCTGTGGAAATCCATGTGGAAATGCAAAAAGCCGCACGATTGGAACATGCGGGAGGAGGTGCATGCACAATCGAGCGGCTTTGCTCTTTAATTCTGTGGCTGGCAGCATTGTCAGCCGAGTAAGGCATCTTTGCCTGCTTCGACATTCGCGCTTTCCGATCTGTATCGCACACAGAAAGTTTGCCAACGCAGCATTTTTCTGCCGCGTTGCAGAAACTGCCCCTTATTTGGGCTGTTTTGACCCACCAAAGTCGAAAACTGCGCCGTTAAAAAATCTGTCAGGGCCGAGAATCATCTCTCCCTTACTCGAAGCAACAGCCGTTGGAACGCTCATCGACCCTTCAACTTTTTCAGAGGCGCCAGGCATATCCACCCCAATCAACGTCAGAGCTTCACGGTAGATGTCAGTTCGAAAACAGTCACGAGCAGCTGATCGGGCATGATCGCGGTCCAGATCATGCCAGCCCGCCAGAACATCTGCGATCCAGGCGGCCTGACTACGCCACGGAAAGTTGGCGGCTCCCTTGTGAAAACCGAGGAACCGGTCCGCATGCATCGGCCGCTCCTCCAGCTTGGTCACAATTTGTTGCGTCAGTGCGGGATCAATCGCATGATCGGGCAGGTCGAGGTGTTGACTGCGCGCAAGTATTTCGACGGCCAAAGGAATATTTTCAGGCTGGTCCAACCAATGTGCGGCCTTATAGACGGCGCGGATCATCGCATGGCAACGAGAGGGGTTCTGGGTGACCCAATCACGTCGTGCGCCCAAGACTTTTTCGGGAGCGAATTCCCATATGCTCGATCCCGGCAATACCAGAATAGCATTGCTTTGTTGCACAGCCACCGATCCCCAAGGCTCTCCCACGCAAAACATATCCAGCGCTCCGTTGCGCACAGCTTGCGCCATCTGTGGGGGTGGAACCGTCACAATCTCAACCTGGTCAGGGTCTATTGGGGACTGCGACAACCAGGTCTCCAGCAACATACGGTGCATGGAGAACGGAAAGGGCACACCAATGCGCAACCGTCTTGGTGCAGCCTCAAAAAGCGCTGTTGAAGTTGATTGCGGATCGCAAAAGCTGTTGCGCCACCCGGTGTCGCGCATTTTCCGATCCAATTCGGCTGAAACGCCGATGACGGTACCGTTGACCGATAAAACCATGAGAGCATCAATGTGCGAGGGCATGCCTCCCAATCCCAGGGACATAGCAACCGGCATAGGCGACAGTATATGCGCAAATTCAATTTCTCCAAAGGCAAGCATGTCGCGCAACGCAGACCATGATGGCTGTTTCGCCAATGTCAGGTCGATGCCTTCTTGCGCTGCAAAACTTAACTCCTTGGCGATAATCAGCGGCGCGCAGTCCACAAGTGGGAGGTAACCACAATGAATCCGTGTTGTATTCATTGCAAAAGTTCCGCCGCCGTCACCAATGCCGCTGCGACATCAATCACCTTTCGCCCCTGATCCATCGCCGTTTTGCGCAGAAGGTTATAGGCTTCTTCTTCCGGGATCTCGCGCGCCCGCATCAAAAGGCCTTTTGCGCGATCAATCGTTTTGCGATCCAACAAAGCCTGCTTGGCGGCATCGAGTTCAGACTGCATCTTTGCGATCATCCTGAAACGAGCAATCGCGGTCTCCAGAACTGGCTTGATCCGATCTTTGCGCAGGCCATTTACCACATAGGCGCTCAATCCCGCAGAAATAGCCGCCTGTGTCATGAGCGCGTCGGTCTGATCCACAAACATCGCAACCGGGCGTGTGCGCGCGTTGGAAACGAGGCTCAGGTGTTCCAGCGTATCGCGATCCGGGTTTGCGAGGTCGATGAGAATAATGTCGGGGTCTTGCTGCGTAAGTGTGCTCTCAAGCGCATCGGCTGACCCAATAACCGTTACATCATGCCAACCGCCGTCGTTCAGCGCATCGATGATCTCAAGCGCTTTTGATTGATCAAGTTCGACCACGAGTATTTTCAAGTCTCTGTGCACGTCGCGTGCCTAGCTGTATCGGCCAAAAAAGTGCCATAGACGTGCCCCTGTTTTGCAGTCGTATGCGATGCGTGCCTTTGGAATTTGCGGTCTGAAAGAAGCTTGCCCAAAGAATACGCACTCTGCAAAAATCTGCTGCACTGCCAGGCTAAGCCACTGTTTGTGGCGCATCACGCTCAGCGCGACTGGGGTGCAACCGGATGTCCTTGCCCTGTCGGGTCACTCACAGCGCTCCGGTGCGAAGCCTGTGTCTCATGAAGACAGATCGTTCTACCCCGGTTTGATCCACATTTTATGGTCCACACTGGTTCCAGACAGGCACCGTTGTCGCGTTAAATCATGGCTTTACAAGGTCGACCCAACCAAGATGACCTTACTTTTTGAACCCTGTGACGCCCATCTATTCTTGCGAGACACTCCGAATTTGCAAGACTTGCGCCTCGAAATCCAGACCGTGTCTTTGCGTCACCTGATCGATGTTCCAGCAACACAGAAGCCGCGCGTATCTGGAGACCAGAAAGAGTTCTTCTCGCCTCTGCAGTTGTACCAACGCTCTGCCACAGAAGTACTTGCACGCCGTTTTTTCGGCACGAACCATCGACGATGCTTTGCAAACTGGATTCTGATCTGAGAGCCCAGCTTTTGGCCGTGGCATTGGAAAAACGGCTTTAAAACTCGGAAGCTCCTGCGGAAACATCGTTTCAGTAGTCCGCGAGTTTAGCGGTCCAATGGGCGCCGCAGAGCCGGATGCGACAGTGCAAATATTCGAACTATCGTAACGGGGACCGGACTGCGTCAGACGCTGTATCGCTGGACGGGTCTGGAACTTGCGCTCGAGACGCGCATGGAGTCTATGATCGAACTCTCGGCCCCGTTATTCCGTGATAACAATAGATCCGATCAAGCCAAAATCCGATAAATGATTTCGAAATTCCGGTTGCAACATGCATTTAAGAGCGGGCATCGTCATCGGCGACAAAAAAACTCGAATTCCAATCCGCCAAGCTTGCATGTCGCTATGCTTCTGACAGATCATGTTCAAATCGAGCGTCCATGACTTGAAACGCATCACGCCACGAACGCAAAGCGTCCGCAGTGTTTCAAATCGAGTAACTTGGCAATTTTCCAAATGCATCTTTCAACGCATCCCCCCAATTGGCAGAAATGCTTTGGTATATTTCGTCGGATGCCTCGATCCGCTTTTTGCGATCTGAGTTAAAGGACTCATTTTCATAAATCTCGACATCGAACGGCAAACCAACACCGAGGTTGGCTTTTACAGTTGAATCAAAAGAGACAATCAACAGCTTGAGCGCTTCCTCAAAGCTCAAATCCGGATCATAGGCGCGTACAAGAATCGGCTTGCCGTACTTTGTTTCGCCAATCTGAAAAAAGGGCGTATCCTCGGTCAGCTCAATGAAATTCCCTTCGGGATAAATCAGAAAAATAGTGGATTGACCGCCCAGTATCTGCCCGCCGACGATAATGGAGGCACGAAACTGGTCTGCGGAGGACTGACCAGAAGGATCGCTGGAGGCAATAACCTCCTTGAGGGTCGTACCGACAAGCCGTGCGACCTGAAACATCGTGGCTTCGCGCAGGATGCTGGGGTCTCTGTCTTCCGCAGATTTCGAACGTTCTTCCAGCAGGCTGATCAGAGATTGGGTCGTTGCAAGATTACCTGCCGTCATGACGGTGATCCGTCGCTCACCCGGCACCGTCCAGGTGAACATTTTCCGGCTGACCGAAAAATTATCCACGCCCGCGCTGGTTCGAGTGTCCGACATGAACAACAGACCCTTGTTGATCCGCATGCCAACGCAATATGTCATTCAATTTCGCCTTATGACTCGCCTACAACCCTGATTACTGCTGCACCTGTAAAGATACAATCATCGCTTCATCAGACGCACCCATGCGCATGCCTGAAATCGGCGCAGCATCGCGCGCATCACGCCCGATCGCGATACGGACATATCTTTCATCAGGGGCGACGCCGTTTGACACATCAAAACCAACCCAGCCCAAATCGTCGATGTGAGCTTCCGCCCACGCATGGCTGGCGTCCTGATCAATCCGGTCGTTCATCATAAGATAGCCGCTGACATAGCGCGCCGGAATACCGGCTTTGCGTGCTGCTGCGACGAAGATATGAGCATGGTCCTGACACACGCCGGATCCGATTTGCAGTGCCTCCTCAGCGGAAGTATTCGAATTTGTGTCCCCGACCTGGTATGGCGTGGCCTGCAAAACCGCGGCAGAAAGCGCATGAAGCCCCGAGAGCGGCGCGTCGTGTTGACCCAGCACCCCGGCCAGCGCGACGACCCCAGTGCCCGGTTCCGTCAACGGCGTCGACTGTGCAAAGTGCCATAGAGGAGCGCGACCATACACCCGCCCCAAAACACCGGCAGTGTCATTGGTGGTTGCGACACCAGAGGCCGTGATCGTAAGTAAATGCGCACCTGAGTTTATGCTGACGAGATCAGTATGGTTGCCGTAATGATCCAGGTAGCTTGCTTCTACCTGCCCGCCATCTACGACGATGGTCCAATCGGAAATGCTCTGCAAAGCAGAGTTCAAAGGCCGCAGCCGTACTTTTTGAAGCGCGTAGTCAACCGGCTGATCGTAATCGTATTGCGTCGTATGTTTGATTTGAAGCTGCATTTAGATGTTGAACCTGTAATCCTGCTCGATCTGCAGACCAAGGTTTCCGTTATCGCGAATGACGGATCCCAGAAACTCATGCAAACCTTCTTCAAAAATGGAAGATATGTCGCGATTGTCGAGCCGGGCGCGGAGCTTATCGGCAAGGCTATGGCTGGCAAGCTTTTCGCCGTAACTATCGGCCAGATATCCCAGACTCGCGACAATTTCAGCGAGGCAGAAGGATAAAGAGCGCGGCATGCGTTGATCCAAAATCAGAAAACTTGCAATTGCAGGCGCAGTGAAATCTTCCTCTACCGCCCATCGAAAAGCGCGATGCGCTGAAACCGAACGCAGCAGGGTTTCCCACTGCACATTGTCCAACCTCCCCCCGACAACAGACGAGGCGGGCAAAAGCGCGTGATATTTTACATCCACGATCCGCGCAGTGTTGTCGGCGCGTTCCACATGGATGCCAATCTTGCAAAAATGATACGTATCCATACGCAACATCGTTCCGGTGAGCGCCCCGCGCACAAGGGCGGATTGTTGGCGAATAGCGGCGAGAACTTCCGGCAGTTCGGTTTCCTTGACCGGTTTACGAAGGATATTGCACAGCAACATCCAGGTCTCATTCACCGCCGTCCAGACTTCCCAGGTCAGCGCCGTGCGCACCAGTCGCGCATTGTCACGCGCCGATTTGACCGCCGAAAAGACCGATCCGGGGTTGTCAGCATCACGAAGTAAAAAATTGGTCACGCGCAGGCTGTCGTAACTGTTATATTTCGCCTCGAAAGCCGCCTGCGCAGCCGAGGTGACAATGACGGATTTCCATTCGGCTTCCGCATCCGTGGACCGGGTCAGCGCGATGCGGAAGCCCGCTTCGATCAGACGCGTCGTGTTTTCCGCCCGCTCAAGTGAGCGGAACATCCAGTACAGACCTCCTGCGGTTTTTCCCAGCATCAGTCTTCCAAAACCCACGTATCTTTTGTGCCACCGCCCTGGCTGGAATTCACAACCAGACTGCCCGCTTTCAATGCGACACGGGTCAGACCGCCGGGCGTTATGACGACACCTTCGGGCGAAACCTGCGCAAAGGGGCGCAGGTCAACATGTCGCGGCGCCAACCCGCTCTTGGTAAAGATGGGCACGGTGGATAACGACAGCGTCGGTTGGGCAATATAGTTTGAGGGTCTTGCTTTGAGTTTTGCCGCAAAATCTGAAAGCTCGCTTTTGCTCGCTGCAGGACCAACCAGCATACCGTAGCCACCTGAGCCATGCACCTCCTTGACCACAAGATCGGCGAGATTTTCCAGAACGTATTTCAGGGTCTGCGGTTCGGAACATCGATGCGTTTCAACGTTTTTCAGAATGGCGCGTTCGCCCGTGTAAAACTCAACAATATCAGGCATGTAACTATAGATGGCTTTGTCATCCGCGACCCCGGTACCGGGCGCATTGGCAATGGTGATATTGCCTGCGCGGTACACATCCATGATCCCGGGAACGCCCAACATCGAACTGGGGTTGAAAGTCAGCGGGTCGAGAAAATCATCATCAACCCGGCGATAAAGCACGTCGATAACTTTGTAGCCGCGCGTGGTGCGCATTGCGATATGGCCATCCACAACGCGCAAGTCATGACCTTCCACCAATTCGACCCCCATCTGGTCGGCAAGAAAGCTGTGTTCATAATAGGCCGAATTGTGAATGCCAGGGGTCAGCACCACAACACATGGCCGGTCCGTGCAGGAGTCGGGCGCGCTGGCTGCCAACGACCGGCGCAGGTTTTTGGGGTAATCGCTCACTTGCTGGACTTTGATCTTGCTGAAAAGTTCCGGAAACATCTGCAGCATGGTTTCGCGGTTCTCGAGCATGTAACTCACGCCGGAAGGCGTGCGCGCATTGTCTTCCAGCACAAAAAAATCGTCCTCGCCCGTGCGGACAATGTCCGTGCCGACAATATGGGTATACACGCCCCCCGGCGGTTTAAAATCCATCATCTGCGGCAGGAAGGCATCGTTCTTGGCAATCAGTTCGACCGGAACAATACCAGCTCGCAGGATTTCCTGGCGGTGGTATATGTCGTAAAGAAAGGCGTTTATCGCGCGGACACGTTGGTCGATACCTCTGGAAATTTTCGACCATTCCCGGTTGGACACAATACGAGGGACCAAATCAAACGGGATCAGACGTTCTTCAGCATCATTTGCGCCATACACATTGAAAGTAATGCCCGCACGGCGAAAGAAGGCCTCGGCCTGACCCGCCTTCTTTGCCAATCGCTTCCTGTTTTGATCCGAAAACCAACTGGCATAGTGAGCATAAGGCTGCCGCACACCGTCTGAGGCGTGCATTTCGCTAAAATGAGGGTTTTCTGAGGTCATTGCCGAACTCTACATTTATACCGTGGTATGGCAACTTCAGTTGACAAAAATGGAATCTAAGAGGAAGGCGAATTGGCGGTGCGCCGGCATTGGGTGAGTGCTGAGCGAGCGTGTTTTATCTCGATGAACATTCAGCATGTCCGATGTATCAACCGTCCAACGCTATCGCCATTTATGTCCAGATCATCTTTGTTTTACCTGTCGCCCCGTTGACAAAAAGACCTGCGGCAGGCTCTCGCCAGCGCTAGGGCGTCGCCGAAAAAACGTTTTCTCAAGCAAGAGTTGTTTTTTTAAATTCCCCTTTAAAACAGATGTTTAAATAATATTTTTTTCCTAAGCGCACTCGTATGTCTATCCGCAAGACGTTTCCTTTCCCATCCAGACACGCAAGTGCGATCCAGATCCGGCGCAAGAAATACAAAAACAATGTATTCGCCAAAGGTGATGCAGCGGGCAATTGCTCGAAATCTATCTAACAATCGTAAGATCAGAAGAGGAAACGCAACCGGAAGGCTTACAGAAAACAGCCTAAAAAATAGGCACGTCCTTCAAACTACGCGTTTGGAAATGAAGGCGGTGAGCAAAATCTTCGAAAAACCGAAGGCGTGCCTTTGAAAATGAGGCGGCGGTACGGCAGTTTACCAACGCGGTTCTTTCGGCGCACTTGCCTTCGTAGTTCCCTGAATGTCCCTTGACCAGATACCGCTCGCAACCAGGGCCGTTGGGTTTTTAACTTTGCATTGCCGATTTTCGAATTTGGTGGGCGTCGGTTGTTTGTCGCGGTCTGATAGTCGAATTGCCAGGGGAACGACTGCGTCTGCAGAATCGATCCCGACCCTCTGATCCGTCTGGTTTTTAGTGTGCCACATGGCTTACCCTTTTGATAATCCGCGCCGAGATGCTTGCCTGACAACTCAAACGAGCATGATGGTTTTCACAAACGGCCCGGCATATTGCGGTGAGAGCGCCATGAGCCAGGACTTGATTGCTGGCCTTCCAAGCGTTTTTAATCTAGTCGGCCTAGCGTTCATCCTCTTGCGCAAGTCAGGTTAGCGGTTTTTTACGCGTACATAAAACCCGCAGGGGTGACGGCTCAGCATTTTGCGCGCAACACGGACAAATTGATGTTCACGATGCTCGACCATAACCGCTTGCGTTACATGGTATCTCTGGAAAACTCGAATTCGGCCACTGTCCTCCTATGCATGGCACACGCAGATCGCATGCCTTCTCAATATGTCTCGCTCAATAATGACTCGCGCCAGTACTTTCACAAGACGCCCGACGTTGGCTCGTTGAATGCTTGCGGCCGTGGCTTTGAAGACTGAAACACCTAAAAGCCGTGCGGCCAGGGAGCAGTCCCTAGCTTGCCGCTACTTCCCTCCCAAATTGCGACCGCTCCTACATCCGCGCGATCGCCTCAATATTGAATACATCTGAACTGCTAATTTGCCCGGCAATGTAGAAATTCGCCTGCTGCCAGAACGACCAAGGAAATAGCCTACCAAATCAGAACCAACTCGTCGTCCATCCGCCCCGAGCTTTCCAGAACTGTCGTCATTGTGTTGGCGAATAAAGCAGTCTCTGGTCCCCCCCGAGGAAAGAGACAGAGTCGATACGGTCCCAAAAGAAAACGAGGTATGCCCTGCCGTGTGTTTGGCAGAGCCCTGGACGTAGGGGTTTGGGGTTTTGGAGAGGGTCAAATGTGGAAACGGGTCTTCACCTGCAACGTGCGCGTGCTGGGTGGCTGCTGTCTGAACATCCGGGCGCGTGTGACAGCCAGTCTGCTGTGATCAAACCGATTGCCCTGAAGGGTGTTTGTCGGCCGGATATGCTGTCGGCGTGGGGTCGGCGGGCTGAAACGGACAGCGGACAGCGAGATGGTATGAGGGCCGCTGAGGGGGATCGGATCGGGGCGTTTAAGCGCGAGAACCGCCAGTTCCGGCAGGCCAGTGAGGTCCTGAACAAGGGAACACCAATGGCCCAAGTGCCTGTGGCAAAGGCATATTTTGCTCCCGCTCTCATCACCGCAGGCGGGGACTGCCGCGCCGCGCGGCAGAGCGCGACCGTCGGTTTCGGAAAGGATCGACTTTATCAAAGAACATCGAGAGCTCTGTGGGGTCGGGCCGGTCTGCCGGGCAATGGACATAGCCGGAGTTCGCCCGGCGGCGCGTGTGAACCGGCCATTCCGGGCGGTTACGGCGATGCAAATCGCCCCACGGGGAACCGGTGAGCGTCACCTATGTCCCGACCTCGCAGGCGGGCGCCCGCGTCGCCGTTGTGCGGGATACCTTCGCCAACAAGATCGTCAGTTGCCGCGCATCAGGACCGCAACACTCGCGCGTCCTGGAGACGCTCTACGAACGAGGGCCTGATCCTTCCCGGCGACCCTTCAAGCCAATATATCGATCAAACAGGGCGCAGGATGCGCGGATGCCCGGTTGCACCCCGGCCTCGGCACCGTCGGGGACGCTGCCCGGCTTCCTCACGGCAGACGGCACGCACGGACCTCACCCCATCGCAGTGCAGGGCAAGCCTTGAAAGGGGCCTGATTCAACACCTGTCGCCGACCTGACCCCATCGCACAGATGAAACCGGCTGAGGCGGCATCCCCTGCAAAAACAAACGCTCTCGATAACGCCGCGGAAAAAGAGACAAACCTCCGGTAGTGCGACAAATGCGGGGCGGTTCAATCCAGCCGGTTTCAGCCCTGCGTGGGCAGTCCGATGGGGATTAAAAAGCAATGACAGATCAGGCAAGCGACGCATTCGACAAACGCGCGAGCAGGAACAAATTTTACCAACAGAGGAGCTTATTCATGGGTTCACGAAAACACCCACTGCCTCTTCCTGGCACAATATCTACCCTACGCAGGTGTATCGCGAAACTTCGATCTTGATTGAGGAACCAATTGGTCAAACCAACTATCAGATTTCAGATCGAAGGTCGGGCTGAAGACCTAAAGGACCGAGCAGACGCTCGATCCGCGTTTCGTCGGGAATACTGTGATCGGAACCGATGACAGATTTCGCCAGCAAGGTGCGAAAAGAAGAGGAGACTAGAGATATCGACACCAACTAAATTTCAAAGTGCGCCGTTGATTCCAGCGCGAGGGCAAACAGGTTGGGCTAAGGATCGCATCAATAGGCACGGTAAGCACTTGCCGGGCTAAGTATCTTTCGTATGTCACCCCATCTCCCCTCCTGCAGATTTACCCTGCACCTTGCCAGCCAGGGCGTGGAGCATGACCGATATTTGTCCGTTGCCTCGGTAGTGCTTGAAGGTCGCTGCTCCACGCGGCCACGGGTCTGAAACTCTATTCCTGACTGGTTCACCTTAGGGTCTGGAACCTCGCGTTGCGCACTCAAAATGGGCGTCATTGTCGCAGAAAGCGGTTTCTGCAACAGAGGCTTCGGCTTGTGCACCACCCTGAATTCGTCGCCTGCCATGATAAGAAGAGAATCGTGAAAACGCACGAAACTATCACACGTCACGCCTTCATCGTGCTGAATGGCGGCAAAGGATATGAAACCCGCGCACCCTTTCATGCGCAGACCCAGAGCAACGCCAAGGCATCAAATGCGTGCACCAGAGATTCCGAACCAGCATCAAAGTGGAGAATGTCGACCTGCCCGGTGGCCCGAGCCGCCCGACGTTCGCCCTGGCCAGGCGCTTTGCTCAACGGCTACATCGCGCGAGGACAAGAGGACAAAGCACCCGAGGCAGGATAAAATCAGACGCGGTTTGTTCGAATAGATCGCGCTGTTCTGCACCCCAAACCGAAAACAAACAACCGGCGCCAAACCGTCGACCGCTGACTTCAAAAACCGATAGTGCGCATTGAAAATTCCAATGCTCCACGTCGCAAGCGGTATTTTAGAGATCCTTGCCAGACGATTTGTTGCCCAATACTTTTTTGAGACAAAACAACGGCATTATGGAGCAAAATCACCAAATACGGTTAGTAAATTATTCCACCTTTATTTCAAGGTCCATCGCTGCGAGGCATTGAAGAAGGAAAGCCGAACTAAAGCCGCCACGGCTTATTTTGTTCGCTACACCGCCCGAACTCATATCGACACCTATTGCGGCAAGGCGGGCGGTAAGCTGGTCTACAGTCACGCCCTTGGACCGCATGGCCTCTCTGACCATTTCTCGCGCCTTGTCTTCATATTCGACATTCACCGGACTTGCCTTACGTGCAACCGGCTTGGGCGGCGTAGGTCTCTGCGCTCTATCAATCGTATTCATGGATCACCTTTTTTGGAATAACCATATTCGGTGAATATATGTGTTGACGTGGAATCTGTCTACTGCCATAAGTAGTTCACCAAATAAGGTGAGTATCATGTCGCAGCACTTCCTCTTGTCACCCGCAGCCAAAACGCTTTCACTTGTGAAGGTCATGCGCATGTCACACGACGAAGCCCGTGATGCTTTCCGCAGTATCCGCTTCGCCGATACCAATGGAGAGCCATACTGCCCAGAGTGCGGTTGCTGTGAGGCATATGACCTCAAAACACGTCAGGTGTATAAATGCAAAAGTTGCTCAAAGCAGTACAGCCTGACGTCTGGCACGATCTTCGCAAGCCGCAAGCTGGCAATCCGCGATATTCTGGCGGCAATCACCATCTTTATTAATGGCGCAAAGGGCTACAGCACATTGCAGTTGTCCCGCGACTTGTCTGTTGATTACAAAACCGCTTTCGTCATGCTGCATAAAGTCCGCGAAAGCATAGAGATTGCCCGCAGCGAGGGCGCACTGTCCGGCTCTGTCGAAGTAGATGGCGCTTACTTTGGCGGCTATGTGAAGCCAGCCAATGAAAAGAAGGACCGCAAGGACCGCCGCAAGAAAGTCCACCAGTCAGGCAAGCGTCAGTCCGTTATCGTGATGCGTGAACGTGGCGGGCGCACACTTACTTATGTCACTCGCACGGAAGCTGAGGGCGTGGCACTGGACGCAGCAAACGTACAGCATGGCGCAACAGTTCACGCGGATGAAGCCGGACACTGGGATAAACTGGCTGCTTACTTCCCAATAAAGCGCATCAACCACCAAGAAGCCTATTCAAAGGATGGCGCCTGCACCAACCAAGCCGAAAGCTTCTTTAGCCGCCTGCGCCGTGCAGAGGTTGGCACACACCACCACATCGCGGGCAAGTACCTTGGCGCGTATGCCGCTGAAATGGCGTGGCGTGAGGACTTCAACCGGGTTGCAAATGGGTATCAGTACACGATGGCTGTAAGCGCGGTTGCTGCGGCTCCACAGTCCCGCCAGTGGGCGGGCTACTGGCAGCGTCGGGCCTAATGCTTGGCGGCTCGGCGCAATCTTTTTACAACTAGAGCAAACCATTCTTCAAGATCTTCGATACTGTCTTCGGACAGATTGTCGGGATAAGTGAACGCAACCTCACCCTCAATTGCATCAAAGATCATGCGCTTGCTCCCAGCCACGACAGGCTGAATTGCAGGCGCTCGGGGGGCGGTTGTGGCGAGATTTTGTTCCATTGCGGGTTGCTCCTGAGGACTGATTCCAGGAGATTCTTGCACCGCACTTTCGGAACGACCACTTCTTTCGGATACGTCATGTTGGCTCAAGTATTCGCATGTTTCAAGATACGCGGGAACCACGACCTTGACAGCGGCACTTGTGAACTCCTGCCGCAACAGGTGGGCGCGCAGATTGTTTTCTGACGGAATCGTTTCAGGGAACCTTTCATTTAAGGAAGCAAACAGGTCTGGGTTAAACGCAGCAGCTTTTAGCGCATCCGTTCTGTCAGCGTCACTTTCAGGCTCAATGAGATCAAGAGCCAGGGATGTTACTTGCAGCATCCTCTTCCCAGCATCACTTGTTAATCCGAACTGTTTTAGCGAAGCTAGAGCGGTTGCTGACGCACCATTTAAGCTGGAATATCCAATGTGTTGAACCGCCGAATCGCGATCAACAGGGTTCATCCCATCCTTATCAAAAATCTTTTTGACCGCCGCCTCCGCTTCCGGTAAAGAGAGTGACGGATATCTAGGACTTCTAACACGTTGTTTAATAGGCATTTAATTTCTCACTTCTTGTCTGCACTGGTGGATGCGAGAGTTATACGTATAAAAACTTCAGAAATCCAGCGAAATGACGTATACGTGTTGACGTATAGATTTGCTGCTGTATGTTCTTCGCTCAAAGGCGCACAACATGTAGTGCGTCCAACTGGAGGTTACGAAGATGAGTCAGATATAAGGATGCCCACATGAAAGACGTTCCAGCGTCTTACATGTGGGGCTTGAATAAGGGCTGAGGCGAAAGCCTCGGTCCTCCCTATTTGAACAGACCGAGGTCAGCCAAACAACAACTGACAAATGATTCATTTGGGTCGTTTCGTCAAGCCTGACGTTCGGTCGCAGCATCATGAGGTTTATCGATGCACGACTTGAAAGTGACGCCCGCCATGGCGTCCGTAATCAAACTGGCACGTTCTCAACGCATCCCGTATTCGTGGATCACGGGGTATTACACTGGCCTCAATTTTGGCCGCATCGCTGACGTTATGAAGGGGCGCTTGTTCCCCAACGTGCCGCCAGCGCCGTCACTCCCATCCGACTTTCCGAGGGGGGTGTAGTGATGGCTAATATGTTAGTCACTTACGATCTCAACGGCCCGCATCCATCTCACAAAGAAATGGACGATCTGATTCCGAAGCTGGCGGTAACTTATGGCCGTGTCCTCGAAACAGTATGGTGGGTTGATTATCCGGGTACGGCTGCCCAACTTCGTGATCGCTTGAAAACCATTCTTGGCAGTGAGGATTTGCTGTTGTTGGTCGAGTGTAAGAGTGCGGCATGGACAAAAACCCTTTTGGATAGCAAATCATTCAAAGACGCCTTCAATAAGGCAGCGTAACGATTAAGGGCGGCTTAATGGCCGCCCTTTTTCAGTGCCCATAACTTGCACACCCCATCCATACCCGCCTCGACGACAAGCCCATCTTTCTTGATGGTGTTTATTGAAATGCCGATACGCTTTCGCAGCAAGCGCAAGGTTTCTGCATCCCCGTCTATCATTTGTTCTATCACCCAAGCGTCCGCGATCTGCCGTGCAGACAGCGGGTCAGAGGCTTCCCTTAGCTGTGTCAGGATAAAGCGCTTCAAGTGCCCCTTGGGCGCTGTGTGCCGCGGTATAAACCCGTCATGGTAGGTGGTCGGGGGCTATGCGTTCGGATCGAACAGCGCAACGCAGGCGTCAATATGTTTGATGCTTGTTCGTACCAGCTCTGCCTCTGTCGTGATCTTGCCGAGTAGCTTGGTTAACTCTTTCCGCTTGGCATTCAAGCCTGATACGGTGTTGGGACGTTCATAGACTACAGTGTTTTCCATGCCTCTTTATAGCTAACCATTTAAGATTATACAATAACCTTATTTGGTGAGTTTGCTCCATAATGCCGCAAAACAACGGGACCGACGTTTGGTTTTCGTTGGCGAGGGTGGCGGATTGCTCAGCTCTGAATCTCATCGCAGACATCGACAAGTTTGAGGATCACCTTGCGCGCCAAGGGTCCGACCAAGTGCTTTCCTCCACCGATCCCCGCCTGCTCATCCCGCCCTGCGCATCGCGCGCAACAATAGCGTGAATGGCATCTTCGATGTGTTGGTTTGCGACGTCATATCTCGTTGTGTCGAGAGAATTCTGTATATCTCGGAGGGCAAAAATGGCCCAATGTGAATTTGTCATAGGCTCGGCTTTCAAGAGTAAATTACCCTTTCCACGTACACAACCATGACGATAATTTTTACGGGAAAACCGCTGCGGATTTCCCCGGAAACCCACGCGCAAGTCTGCTCACGCAATTCCTAATTTTCGGTTGCGCGCATCCCGCAGTCGCGCAAAATCATCCCCCGCATGATACGATGAACGGGTCAACGGCGTTGCAGATACCATCAGGAAACCTTTCCCATAGGCTGCCTTTTCATACGAAGCAAATTCATCGGGATGCACGAAACGATCGACTGCATGGTGTTTTGGTGTTGGTTGCAGGTACTGACCGATCGTCAGGAAGTCGATATCCGCAGCGCGCATGTCTTCCATGACTTGCAGCACGGCTTGTTTATCCTCGCCCAAACCCACCATGATTCCTGATTTTGTGAACATGGATGGGTCCAGCTCCTTGACGCGCTGCAAAAGACGCAAAGAATGGAAGTACCGCGCGCCGGGGCGCACTTCTGGGTATAGTCCCGGCACTGTTTCCAGGTTGTGATTGAACACATCCGGGCGTGCTTCAACCACTAGTTCCAAGGCTTCTGGCGCACATTTGATGAAATCGGGTGTCAGAATTTCGATTGTAGTGTCTGGACTGCGATGGCGAATCGCGCGAATCGTCTGAGCGAAATGATCTGCGCCGCCGTCTTCGACATCATCGCGGTCCACCGATGTGATAACCACATGGTTCAGTCCGAGCTTTTCAACCGCATGCGCCACCCGCCCCGGTTCAAAAGCGTCCAGCGCTTCGGGCGGCTTTCCTGTGGCGATGTTGCAAAAAGTACAGGCGCGGGTGCAGACCTCTCCCATGATCATCATGGTGGCGTGGCCCTGGCTCCAGCATTCCCCGACGTTCGGGCACCCGGCTTCTTCGCACACAGTTACCAATTTGTTTTCACGCATGATCCGTGCCGTTTGTGCATACCCCTCCCCGCCCGGCGCTTTGACGCGAATCCAGTCCGGCTTTTTAGGTTGCGGATTATCCGGACGCCGGGCTTTTTCGGGATGGCGTTGCTCGGGGATTTTCAGATCGCGCGGGGCCATATTGGTCTTTCTCAAACGACAGAAGCTTTGAGCGCCTCCTACCTCTCCTGTTTAACCGAGTTGTAATGATGGTTTCAACAGGGCTCGGCGTCGCAGCCAACATGGGAGCCATGCAAATTCTGCACCCCTCAACGTAAAAGGGACGCTGTAAAAGCGCCCCTCATCAAGTCCTGCATTTGTTTTTTCAGCTAGCCGATCAATGGACCACCGGGGCCGATTGTCTCGTCATAGTGGCGCTTAAGCCGCATCAGGGCGATGCGCAGTACGATCTTGCCGGACCGCGCTGACCAGCCCAGTTTCTTTTCGGCCGTTTCCAGACCTTCGAGATAGCAACAGCACCGCAACACCACGTCCGATAGCCCCGGCCCAAGATCGGCCAGCGCATCAGCCACGCGTTTGCGCGCGGTGGAGGGACCATCTCCTACGCCACTGTCAGGTACAAAACTGCCACACCCGCCTGAGGTCAGGAACTTGTCCCAGTTCTGCGCGACTCGAGGACCCATCTGCGCCAGTTCAAAGTCTTCTCGCAACCGTTCGCCAACGGTTACAAGATCATCATCCAGGAAGTTCTCGCCATTCTTGTCACGGCGTCGGGCCAATGCCGTCAAAGGGCTTTCCGCAAGGTTGTAGCGCATACGGCGTGGACGGCCTGTATCCACATCCGGAAGGGATTTTTCCCCCCAACTGCGATGCTGACCGGCGAAATCGGCAGGGGCTTCGGCAAAACCGCCTGAGACAACTGTGCCACCTTCGGAGCCAAGCATTTCTTCTAGCGCGGCGCGCCCTGTTGCGGTGATGGTATAGCGTGTAATCTTGCCGGATACCTGCGCCGAGATCCATTCTTTCAGCGCCATTGCTTCGGCGATCTTGCGCGTCACAACACCTGTGCGTGTGGCCTGTGCCCCCGCACCATCGCGCACGATAACGGCCTTTTCCATCTCGGCGGCGACGGCCAAAACAGCGCCTTTTTCACAAAGCCTGCGCAAAACGCGCTCGCCTTCTGCTTTCAGGGAAGTCTCGCTTGGTGGGCTGTCCAAATCTTCGGACGGGGCCGTTATACGATCTTGGAAACTCATGGGCATTTCGTCCTTTGTAATCATTTCGGCAGCGTCGGAACGGGGAACAAAATGAGCAGCACCCAGGGCTTTGAGGGCGGCATCAACCAATGGATCATCACGCCGTGTCTCAACCCGCCGGATCTGGCGCAAAATCGTTGAGGCGTGGCAACCCGCCGCCCGAGCCAGCGCCCGGATGGGCAGGCCTGCTTCGGTATGCGCCAAATAAACCTGCGCTGCGGCCGGTACCCAGTCTGGCAAACCTGCCCGGACCGGCATATTCGGGCGCATTGTGGTTATTTCTAGCTCATTCATATCATCGGCACCCTGATCATATCGCAGTTAGGTTGATTTAAAATTTCACGATACAACCTAAGGATGATTTAGTTACCCGTTCGTTAACAGTTTCTGATTTAGCAATTATTCTATTTAAAATATAAACAGTATTTAAACCTCCGTGCGTTGCCCGAGACACATACGCAACAGTGAAAATCGTGAGTGATCGGGTGTGCCAGAAAACCACCTGACAAAACGCATCGTGCGTAAAAGTGCCCCAGTTCAAAGTGTTAACAAGTCCCTAAACCCTGCGAGCGTGGATTTCGGGGCGCGCGCAACACAGCGATCAACGATGTAATATCTGTCACAGCAGGGTGGAATAGCCCGCTTGGGGATAGACGGATATAAAGGAAAACCAAATGCAAGACCTGATCTCAATGCTGCACGCAATTCGACGGCCGCCACTTCTTATGCGGGCAGCGCGTATCGGTGCCGAAGACTACAGACGTTCGGTGCATTTGCCGCGATTGCTGGGCTATGGGATATTGCCCCGGCACGGTTCTGCACTCTTCAAACTGATTGAGATCGAGGCTGAACTTAACACACAACGCACCGGCGGGGATACCAGCTACAGCCTGATTCGACATGTGGATGTGTTGATAGCAATGCTGGGAGAAGCCCGCGTCTTGCGCGCCTCTCAAGCAGCACCCGTTACATGAAACTGTCAGGTGTTTCGGATTTCTTACGCGCGATGTAATCCGAAATCGCCTCGTGGATTGCGGGATCCAGTGCCGGTTGCTGGTAATCATTCAGCATTTTTTCAACACGTAGGCTGGCGAGGGATTGCGTGTCCCGCCCGCCTTCATCTTCCCATGTCTCATAGGGTTTGTAATCCAACAGATCGGACTTCCAAAAGGCCGATTTAAAGTTGTTTTGCGTGTGCTCACACCCGAGGTAATGGCCACCGGGGCCGACTTCGCGAATCGCATCCATCGCCTGCGCGTTGGTATCAATGGACACCCCTCGTGCCAAATGATGCAGGGTGCCAAGCTGGTCGGCATCCATCACGAATTTTTCAAAAGATGACACGAGCCCACCTTCAAGCCATCCACAGGCATGCAACATGAAATTGACACCGGAGAGCAGTCCCATGTTCAGACTATTGGACGTTTCATAGGCGGCCTGGGCATCGGGCAGCTTTGAGCCGCAAAAAGACCCGGCCGACCGATAGGGCAAACCAAGGCGGCGTGCCAGCTGTCCTGCGCCATAGGTGATATGTGCGGCTTCGGGCGTGCCAAATGTCGGGGCGCCTGAGTTCATGTCAATGGACGTCACGAAAGCCCCCATGATCACCGGCGCGCCCGGACGGATCAATTGGCTATAGGCGATGCCTGCCATTGTTTCGGCCAACACCTGCGTCAACGTGCCCGCCACGGACACGGGCGCCATCGCCCCGCCGACAATAAAGGGCGAAATGATGCAGGCCTGATTGTTTTTCGCATAGACCTCAAGCGCGCCCATCATCACGTCATCAAACGTCATTGGCGAGTTGATGTTGATCAGCGAGGTCATCACGGTGTTTTGCTGAACAAAGTCCTCGCCAAACAGCAGACCGCACATTTCCACCGAATCCTGGGCGCGTGAGGGCTCTGTCACTGACCCCATGAACGGCTTGTCGCTGAGCGTCATATGCGCCATCAACATATCAAGATGGCGCTTGTTCACCGGCAGGTCAGTGGGCTCGCACACCGTCCCGCCTGAGTGGTGCAACCATTTGGACATATAACCCAGCTTCACGAATTTGCGGAAATCTTCCATCGTGGCATAGCGGCGCCCGCCAGCGGCATCGCGCACGAAGGGCGGGCCATAGACCGGCGCAAGCACCAGATTTCGACCGCCCACCTCAACGCTGCGCGCCGGGTTGCGCGCATGCTGCGTGAAACTGGAAGGGGCGGTTTTACAAAGCTGCCGGGCAAGGCCGCGCGGGATGCGCACGCGTTCGCCTTTCACATCCGCGCCCGCATCACGCCAGCGCTGCAATGCCGCAGGGTTTTCAACAAAATTTACGCCGATTTCCTCGAGAACCGTCTCGGCGTTGGCCTCGATGATCTCCAGGGCTTCTTCGTTAAGCACTTCGAAATTGGGGATGTTGCGCTCGATAAAGCGCTCGGTCTCAAAAGACACCGCACTGCGCTCAGCGCGCCGGGCTGCGCCTCCGCCGCCCCGTCTTCCCCTACGCTCTGCTGCTTCGGCCATTTCGCTCTCCCCGTCCAATGCTTGCGCTGGTGCTACCCTATTCCGCAGGCTCTATTGTTGCGGTTAACGTCTTTGCAGGGAAAAAAGCGACATGCGCGCCGACGTCTCTTTCATCTCGGGCAAGATTTGAGCCGCTTCGGGGATGCGTGCCCATTCGGGCTCTTGCCACTTGGCCTTCCCACGCCTAATCAGCACTTATGAGCACACATGATCATGACCGCCTTCTCATCATCGACTTTGGCAGCCAGGTAACCCAGCTGATTGCGCGGCGTCTGCGAGAGTTGAACGTCTACTGCGAAATCCACCCTTTCAATATGGTGGACGACGCCTTTCTGACAGAATTCGCGCCCCGGGCCGTTATTTTTTCCGGTGGCCCCTCTTCGGTGTTTGCTGATGGTGCACCGATGCCGCCAAAAGGTGTTTTCGAGCTCGGTGTGCCAATTCTTGGCATTTGTTATGGCCAGCAAGTGATGATGCAGTGTCTGGGCGGCAAGGTGGAACGCGGTCACGGCACCGCTGAATTCGGGCGCGCTTATGTCACACCCGAAGCGCGACGTCTTGCCTTGCTGGAGGGATGGTTTGAGGCAGATCGCGAACAGGTCTGGATGAGCCACGGCGATCACGTCAGCGAAATTGCCCCCGGGTTCGAGGTCTATGGCACCTCGCCCAATGCGCCCTTCGCGATCACCGGGGATATTGGACGCAATTTCTATGCGGTTCAGTTTCACCCCGAAGTGCACCACACACCAAATGGCGCAAAACTCTATGAAAACTTCGTGCGTCTGGCCGGTTTTAAAGGCGACTGGACCATGGGTGCCTACCGCGAAGAGGCGATCCAGCGCATTCGCGATCAGGTCGGTACGGGCCGCGTGATCTGTGCGCTATCGGGTGGGGTTGATTCGTCCGTGGCGGCGGTGCTGATCCACGAGGCCATCGGTGAACAACTGACCTGCGTCTATGTCGATCATGGATTGATGCGCAAAGATGAAAGCGCGCAGGTCGTCGGCATGTTTCGCGAACATTATAACCTGCCCTTGATCCACGCCGATGAATCCGACCTGTTTCTGGGACAACTCGAAGGCGTCAGCGACCCCGAGACCAAACGGAAAATCATCGGCGGGCTGTTCATTGAAGTGTTCGAAAAGCACGCCAAGGAAATGGGCGGCGCGGAATTTCTCGCTCAAGGCACGCTTTACCCTGATGTCATCGAATCGGTCAGCTTTTCAGGTGGCCCCTCGGTGACCATCAAATCACACCACAATGTGGGCGGTTTGCCTGAACGCATGAACATGCAGCTGGTCGAACCACTACGTGAACTCTTCAAGGACGAAGTGCGCGCTTTGGGCCGAGAATTGGGCCTGCCCGACAGCTTTATTGGTCGTCACCCCTTCCCGGGCCCGGGCCTCGCGATCCGCTGCCCCGGTGAAATCACCCGTGAAAAACTCGACATTCTGCGCGAGGCCGATGCGGTTTACATCGACCAGATCCGCAAGCACGGGCTTTATGATGAGATCTGGCAGGCCTTTGTGGCCATCCTGCCGGTGCGCACAGTGGGCGTAATGGGAGACGGGCGTACCTATGATTTTGCCTGTGCCCTGCGCGCGGTGACGTCGGTGGACGGTATGACGGCGGATTATTACCCGTTCAGCCACGAATTTCTGGGCGAAACTGCGACGCGCATCATCAATGAAGTGCCCGGCATCAACCGCGTAACCTATGACATCACCTCCAAACCCCCCGGCACCATCGAATGGGAATAAGGCATGCGCGCGCGCTGTTCAGCTGCGCCGGGGAAAAGCAAACCAGATGAGCCCGACATTCAAAGCCGCCGTCTGGATGATGGGGTCCATCGCATCGTTTTCGTCCATGGCCGTCCTGGGGCGAGAACTTGCAGGCCAACTCGATACCTTTGAAATCATGATGTACCGCAGCCTTTTTGGCGTGGTGATTGTAGTGGCACTGGCCGGGCTGACAGGTACCTGGCGCGAGATCAACACGCAAAACATGTCGGTGCACCTCATCCGCAATATGGCGCATTTCACCGGTCAAAACCTGTGGTTCTATGCGGTAACGGTCATTCCGTTGGCACAGGTATTCGCTCTGGAATTCACCTCACCGATCTGGGTGATTGTGCTTTCACCGTTTCTGCTGGGGGAACGACTGACGCCGATGCGCGCACTTGCGGCGGTCATGGGTTTCATTGGAATCCTTGTGGTGGCACGTCCGGACATTGCCGGGATCAACGCCGGGGTGATCACGGCGGCCTCCTCCGCGATCTTCTTTGCGCTGACCATCATGTTCACCAAGCGACTGACCCGGACCCAGGGCATCACCTGCATCCTGTTTTACCTCACCACGATGCAACTGGTCTTTGGTGTGATTGCAGCCGGGTATGATGGCGATATCGCGGTGCCGACGGCTCAGGCCCTCCCTTTTGTGATGATGATCGGGGCGGCCGGCCTGTTGGCGCACTATTGTATGACCAACGCGCTCTCGATTGCGCCCGCCACGGTTGTGGTGCCGATTGATTTCATCCGCCTGCCCGCCATCGCCGTTGTCGGCATGGTTCTTTACAATGAACCCCTCGATATGTGGGTCCTTTTTGGCGCAGTCATTATCTTTACCGGCAATTATCTGAACATCTGGGCAGAGACGCGTCAAAAAAGTTGATTTTACGTCAGGTCACACGTCATTGTGACTTAGCGTCATTAATTGACGAAAATTGTAATCGTGCTTACGTGCCCTCGCCTGTTCCGCAAATCCGCTTCACAACATTCAGGCGTATCTTCTGGGGAGGAGATCCATGAAATCCTATCTAACAAGTGCAACAGTTTTATGTCTTGTAACAGGTGCCGCCCAAGCCGGAGGCATTGACAGATCTGGTCAATCGATTGAAGCCCTTTTCGAAGAGGGTCGCTATTTGGAGTTCAGTGCGGTCAGCGTGTCCCCGGACATCACAGGCGAAGCACGTACACCGTTTGCCAACGGGTCAGGTTCTGGCGACATCGCACCGAGCTATTTTCGGTACGGTGCGGCATATAAGGCGGACATCAACGAGCAGTGGTCTTATGCCCTGATCCTCGATGAACCCTTTGGCGCGGATGTCGATTACCCATCAGCGACTGGTTATTTTGCATCAACTTCGAATGCTGAATTCACAAGCCAAGCGCTTACGGGCTTGCTGCGATACAAAGACAGGTCAGGTTTTTCGGTTTATGGTGGCTTGCGTCTGCAATCAGCTGAGGCCAATGCGGCTGTAAACTTTGTGCGACCTGGCGCTTTACCACCGCTTTTCTACAACGCGGATGCAGATGTACATTATGGAATCGGCTTTGTTGCGGGTGCATCTTATGAAAAGCCCGAAATCGCACTGCGGGTGTCACTGACCTATAGCTCAGAAATTTCGCACAGCGTTGACACGGTTGAAAACGTTGTCGGCGTCGGATCACGCTCTACATCGACCGAATTTGAGACACCGCAATCGCTCAATCTGGAATTTCAAACCGGCGTGGCCGCGAATACCCTCCTTTTCGGTGGGATACGCTGGGTCGACTGGTCCGATTTTGCCCTTGACCCATCCCTTTACCAAACTGTGACAGGTGGGTCTGCTCTGCTAAGCTATGAAGAAGACGTTATTACCTACACGCTTGGCGTTGGACGACGTCTGAACGAAAATTGGTCGCTTGCAGCCTCAGTAGGGTATGAAGAGAACACGGGGAACCTTTTCACCAACCTTGGTCCTGCAGACGGTCAGACAAGTATCTCGCTGGCCGCAATTTATACGCAAGGCAAATATGAAATTACGACAGGTATTCGTTACTTCTCAATCGGTGATACGACAACCGGGGTTAGCGGCACCCCCGCCGCCGACTTCGACGACAATGACGCTATCGCGTTGGGCGTAAAGATTGCGTATCGCTTCTGATCCTGTAAAATCCAATCAAAGCCCTCGCACACCTTGTTTTGCGAGGGCTTTTTTATGCGCATGATCCGGGTGGTTGCGACACAGGTTCCCACCTAAAGTCCTGATATGATCGAACAGACCAGCATCTCATCAAAAGCCTGGGCCGCGCTGCTGCTTCTTGCCCTCATCTGGGGCGCATCTTTCGTCTCCATTCGCATCGCACTTGATGAGATCGGACCACTTACGGCAGTTGCGCATCGCACGTTTTGGGCCATGCTGGTGCTCTGGGGCGTGATCGCCCTGATGCGCCTGCCCCTGCCTCGCGATCCCAGGGTGTGGGGGGCTTTTCTGATTATGGGGCTGCTCAATAACGTTATCCCTTTCGGCCTCATGGCATGGGGGCAACTGCACATCGAAAGCGGTCTGACCTCCATACTGAACGCGGCGACGGCAGTGTTCGGCGTTTTGCTCGCCGCTGTATTCTTTGCAGATGAACGGCTGAGCCTGCGCAAGGGTGTCGGTGTCGCCTTGGGGTTTATGGGCGTCGCGACAGCAATTGGTCTGGAAAACCTGCGCGACTTTGACCTGCGCTCCCTGGCGCAAATCGCGGTGCTGGGCGGCACCTTGTCTTACGCGCTCGCCGGAGTCTGGGCGCGCAAGACCCTTTCGGGACTGGCACCGCAGGTCGCCGCCGCCGGCATGCTGACCGGATCGACGCTGATCACCCTGCCCCTCGCGTTGTTTGTCGAAGGACCGATCACGCTCGATCTACAGCCGGACACGCTGCTGGCCATCGCCTATTACGCCGTGATCGCCACCGCAGGCGCCTATTTGCTCTACTATTATGTCCTTGCGCGCGCAGGCAGCGGAAACCTCTTGTTGGTGACACTGCTGATCGCGCCCGTCGCCATTGTCCTTGGGGCACTTATCCTAAATGAACA
The DNA here is from genome assembly GCA_033344815.1 of Paracoccaceae bacterium. Taxonomy (NCBI): domain Bacteria; kingdom Pseudomonadati; phylum Pseudomonadota; class Alphaproteobacteria; order Rhodobacterales; family Paracoccaceae; species Paracoccaceae bacterium. Next base: position 865,098 of record JAWPMR010000001.1, read on the forward strand.
ACTCTATCCCAATGCTTATGCGGGCTTTGCATTATTGGCGTTGGGGCTGATCATTCTGGATGGGCGGGTATGGCACCGGATGCGCAGAATGCCTACGAAGGCCGCTGATTGATTGACCCCTTCGGATGGCAAGGCTAGGACTCGCGCGACGGATCAGCCTTCAGGACGGATTTCATGCTCTACTCTTCTGCCGCCGACTGGCGCGCCGCGCCGCGCAAATCCGTGCTGGTCTATGGCATGTCCGGGTTGGGCAAAACCCATATGTCCAACCTGCTGCGCGCCAGTGGCGATTGGTTTCACTACTCTATCGATTACCGCATCGGCACACGGTACATGGGCGAATACATTACCGATAACGCCAAGGCCGAAGCGATGAAGGTGCCTTTTCTCCGCGATCTTCTGATGAGCGACAGCATCTACATCGGCTCCAACATCACCTTTGACAACCTTGCACCCGTGGCCACATACCTCGGCAAACCCGGTGACGCGGCCAAGGGCGGATTGCCCATGACAGAATATGCACGGCGCCAGGAACAGTTCCGCCAGGCCGAAATCGCGGCACTCTATGACACTGCGCATTTCGCAGATCGTGCCGAAGCGCTCTATGGCTACCCCCATTTCATCTGCGATTCCGGCGGGTCGATTTGCGAGTGGGTTGAGGCAGAGGATGATCACGACGCCCTGATGCGGGATTTATCCGCTCATTGCCTGCTGATCTGGATCAAGGGCGATGCAGCCCATACGCAACAACTCATCCGCAGGTTTGATCGCGCGCCCAAACCCATGGCGTATCAACCGAAATTCCTGCTGAACGTCTGGCAAGAATATCTGAACGAAAACAATTGCCTTGAAGGCGATGTTGATCCAGATGATTTTATCAGATTCACCTATGCGCGCGCACTTGCACACCGTCAGCCCCGCTATGAGGCGATGTCGCGCTGGGGCGTCACCGTCACGGCCGATCAAGTTGCTGCGTTAAAAAACCCGCAAGACTTTGATAATCTGATCGCCAGCTGCCTGTAACGCGCGTCACCCAACCGTGAGCGCCGCACCCTTGAGAGCCCTACCTCAAAAGACTATCTGACTTGCCTGAACTTGTTTTGGAAAACGCCCATGCCCATTAAAATCCCGTCCGCCCTACCAGCTTATGACGTGCTGACGCGCGAGGGTGTCATGGTGCTGGATGAGGATGAGGCCGCTCTGCAGGATATTCGCCCCTTGCGCATTGGCCTCTTGAACCTGATGCCCAAGAAAATTCAGACGGAAACCCAATTTGCGCGCCTGATCGGGGCGACGCCCTTGCAGATCGAACTGAGCCTGATCCGCATGTCCGAGCACAAAACCAAGAATACCGCCTCAGAGCACATGGAAAGCTTTTACCGCCCGTTTCAGGATGTGCGGGATGAAAAATTCGACGGGCTGATCATCACCGGTGCCCCGATTGAGCACCTGTCTTTTGAGGATGTGACCTATTGGGACGAACTGCGCGACGTGATGGACTGGACGCAGACAAATGTGCATTCGACCTTTGGGGTGTGCTGGGGGGGAATGGCGATGATCAACCATTTCCACGGCGTCGATAAACATATGCTGGACGCCAAGGCATTTGGCTGTTTCCGGCATCGCAACCTGGCACCTGCCTCGCCCTATCTACGCGGTTTTTCAGATGATTGCGTGATCCCGGTGTCGCGCTGGACGGAAATGCGGCAGAACGAGATAGAAGCCGCACCGGGTCTCAACACGCTGCTGGGCAGTGATGAGGTCGGACCTTGTCTGGTCGAGGACGCCAAGCACCGTGCGCTCTACATCTTCAACCACTTTGAGTATGATCGCGATACGCTCAAACAGGAATATGACCGTGACGTGGTAGAGGGAACGGCGATTTCATTGCCCGCCAACTACTATCCGCAGGATGATCCGACGCAGATGCCCCTGAACAGATGGCGCAGTCACGCCCATCTGCTTTACGGCAACTGGATCAATGAGATCTACCAATCCGCCCCCTTTGAGATGTCGCGCATTGGGTCCTAGGGTGATATTTAGCTGCCTGATTTTTGCGCTTGGCCTTGTTGTCCTGGTACAATGGCGCGCCAGCGCACGAGAAATGCGCGCGGAGGCAAACTACCCTCCGGAAGGCCAGATCGTGCGTGTCCAAGGCGTCAATATACACATCCGCATCGAAGGAAACGGTCCGGATCTGGTTTTGATCCATGGCGCCAATGGATCACTTCAGGATTATACTTTCGATCTTGTTGACCGCCTCAAGGACAGTTACCGCGTGATCGTACTGGACCGACCCGGATTTGGGTGGAGCGGTCGCCTCGCGCCTGAATATGGCGGCGTTCTGAACGTGACCGCGGAACCACCTGCTGTCCAGGCGCGCCTGCTGCAGGGCGCCGTTGACGCCGTTGGTGCAACCCGGCCCATTGTCCTGGGACATTCCTTTGGGGGCGCAGTTGCGCTGGCCTGGGCGCTGGAGCGACCAGAAGACACCGCCGCCTTGGTCCTGATCGGCGCCGCCTCGAACCCCTGGCCGGGTAACCTCGGTGCGCTGTACCAGATCAATTCTTCGCTGCTTGGCAGCTTGTTTGTTGTGCCCGTGATCTCCGCCTTCGCGCCCGGCGACCAGATCCGCGATACCGTGGAGTCAATTTTCGCGCCACAAGCTATGCCGGAAGGATACCTTGATCACATCGGCCCAGACATGAGCCTGCGCCGCCCGACCATGCGCGCTAATGCCCAACAGGTAAACAATCTTCGCCCCTATATCGTTGAAATGGCGCAGCAATACCCTGACCTGACGCTGCCCGTGGAAATCTTGCATGGGACGGCTGATACCATTGTGCCGCTGAGCGTGCATTCGGAACCCTTGGTTGAATTGCTGCCCAACGGCGTGCTGACGCGCTTGCAAGGGATAGGACATATGCCACATCACGCGGTGCCCGATGAAATCGTTGCTGCTGTTGGGCGCGCCGCATCGCGCGCGGGTTTGCGTTAAGGCTGTTAACATCCCATATTGAAGTCAGAAACAGACTTGCGGAGACCCCATGGACCTGCCCTTTGACGGCGCAATCAGTCGTTTTTTCGAGACCGAAGCGCCCAAATCGGTCCGCGACGCCATCAGGCGCGCTGATAAGGGCGACATTTTGTCAACAACCTATCCGCACGGCGAGCGTTTGGCGCGCAAACCGTATGAAAAGAAACTTGCTGCACTACAGATTGAACTGGTCAAGATGCAGGCCTGGGCAAAGGAGAACGGCACGCGCATCGCGATTGCATTTGAGGGCCGGGACGGTGCAGGAAAAGGCGGTACAATCAGTCGCTTCCGTGCCAACCTTAATCCACGTGGCGCACGCATTGTGGCCCTTTCGAAACCCACGGAAACCGAGGCGACACAATGGTATTTTCAGCGCTATGCGCAACATATGCCGAGCGCCGGTGAAATGGTTTTCTTTGACCGCAGCTGGTATAACCGGGGTGTCGTCGAGAAGGTTTTCGATTTTTGCACTGACCCGCAGCGCGAACAGTTTTTTGGTCAGGTCACCCCCTTTGAGGACCTGATGGTTGATGACAATATCCATTTGTTCAAATTCTGGTTGAACGTCGGGCGCGCAGAGCAGTTGCGCCGCTTGCTTAAGCGGGAAAGCGACCCTCTGAAGCAGTGGAAACTCAGTTGGATTGATGTTGAAGGGCTGAAGCGATGGGATGCCTACACCGATGCCATCCGGGAGACGTTGGATCGCACGCATACCGACACGTCACCCTGGACAATCATACGCTCAGATGACAAGCGCCGTGCGCGCCTCAACACCATCAGAGCTGTCCTTCACGGGCTCGACTATACCCAGAAAGATCCCCAGGCCATCGGCAAAATAGATGCGACAATTTGTGGTGGACCGGACATCTGGGATGCCTAAACGCGGCTATCACCATGGTAATTTGCGTCAGGCGCTGATTGAGGCGGCTTTGCACTTGATCGAGGCGCGTGGCCCGATGGGGTTTACGCTTTCAGAGGCCGCGAAACAGGCTGGGGTGACACCCGCCGCTGTTTATCGCCATTTTGAAGGGCGCGAGGACCTAATCGCGGAAGCCGCTTTGCAGGGGTATGAAATTTTCGCTGACCTTATGGAATACGCATATGAAAAGGGACAACCCTCAGCCCTAGCGGCTTTTTCTGCGACCGGGCGCGCCTATCTTGCCTTTGCGCGCAAATACCCCGGACATTACATCGCAATGTTTGAAAGCGGTATATCGGTCAATCGGACGCCTGAACTGGCGGCGGTTGCAGCGCGCGCCAGCGGCGTGTTGGAAAAAGCAGCGACCGACTTGAGCCAGCATATTCCGGAAGACAAACGCCCCCCCGCGTCGATGTTTTCCGCACACATCTGGGCGATGAGCCACGGCGTCGTTGAGCTTTTCGCGCGAAATTCTCCCGGCCGCGCTTCACCATTTCCCGCCGACGATCTTTTGGAAACCGGGATCGGCATTTACTTGCGGGGTCTAGGCCTGATCAACCCAGACGATTGAACAGATCACAAAAACCAAGGAATTACCTTGCCGCCGGCGATGCGTAAAAGACAGAGTCTCGCGGGATCGCCAGTTTATTTTATGCGACTGGCGCCATCCTGACCGCAGGAATAATCGAGACGTTGATGTAGATTGCAGGTTTTTCGATCGACGAAAGGCCCTTGATGAAAGCGCCCTATTAGAGGAGCGCGCTTTCATCGCAAATCCGGGAAGAATTGCGCCGCAATTGCATCTTGGACCGCGGTCGTGGTCAGTGGCTGTTCGATTTGACCATAAGTTCCAACGCCCCGGCCCGCGTGCGGACAAAGCAGAGCCGCGCTCTTGATCTACCATTGATCTCATGGTGTTCGACCCGTTCTCACGCCCTTCGATTGGATTGCAGGTTTTGAACGTTGTCTCAAACCAGAAACAATCCAACCCCCACCAAAGAGAAAAAATCAATGTACTGGTTTTGTCAAACACGCCATCGAATGCATCAGGATCGATTCGAACGGTGGAAGCGCGCAGACAGGCTGGAAACCGAAGGTTTTTAGGGATGCGCTGGACGGGGGCGGCCGGAAATCTTTTTCAGGTTCATCCAACTTGGTTTTGTCCATAAGTAACCCCGAAGACTGGCCAACAGTGTCACGTGAGCGCGGCTTTCCTGATCTCGGGCGTTGGCTCCGCGATCGTGAAAATGCTTTATCCGACTATGATGGGAACGGTATGCTTTAGGCCTGTGGATTTTTTTTGTACTATAGCAAGTTTGGGCTGCTGTTTGTCGGTTTTGAGAAACTGAAGATCGCGGTTTCATCGCAAGGTCCGAATATCGCAGAACGACGCTCCGAACTATCCCTGTCCGAGCGCTTAGGTCATGGTGCGTATTACCCTGCAGCACGTTTTGGCAATTGCCTCGCCATGCTCGCCGTAGGACGCCTGCCGCGTAATCTCCTTTTTCCTCAACAAAATCTCGATGCGCCTCGTCCGAGGTAGCACCCCACTTCGACCGTCTGCAAAATGACTTACCGGCCAAGGAATGCGGCAAAAAAATTTGGAAAGCGTGAACCGCACGGTGGCAAACGACTTCGGCCGGTTTGAGCGGGGAGATAATTGCGAGAGTTGACAAGATGCACGTTTGCGCCCGTCGCCAGAGTTTCTGGCGATAAAAGCAGGCAGCTCGCGGAGTGGTTTTGGCGCATACATGGCGGTTGGAGTATCCTTGACTAACTCCTTTGTTGGTTTTGTGGATTGGTGCAACCTACTCCTACGCCTAGGCAGACATCGTTGGCAGCGACGGTGTCGAGGCGCAAATGATGGCGCGGGTAATTACGGCGATCAAGGAGAGTGTCGAACAGGCCATGCGGGTCGTTATCTTCCAGCAGGATAAGGGCCTGGGGCGTCCGTTGGCGGCGTTCCATAGATCGTACAGTTAGATCAGCGGGTGACAAACCACGCCGCGAGAGGGCTTCATGCTCTTCGCATGCGGCCATTTCGGCAGGTCATTTTTCTTCCTTGCATGCGTGCTTCGCCCTCTCTTTGGTAAGCGCCACACCGGATCCTGCCTGCCGGCTTCTCGTCAGCCGACCAAATCCGAAGAAAACTTGTCTGACCAGAGTGTCAGATACCACAGAGGTGCGACCCAAGCGCTCACGGCGAAGGACACTACGACCCTTAGATGCATCCCGCGACGCGGCGCTCCACTGTGTCGCGACTGCGCGGCGGCACCAGTTCAAGATATGAGCCGGGGTACTAACCCTCCATTAGTTGCCACGACGGTCTCATCAGTAGTTTGCCGACAGATGCATTTTTTCCGCCTAACAACAACTGCCCCCCCTTGCTCAAGTTGACTTTGGCAATAGGTCTGATTCCAAGACCCCAAACGGTTGAGTCGGTCAGTTGGGTTCACCTTGTGCCACCTGGCAAGATCCGTTTGTTCACCGTCAAATCTGAGATCACGGCGCCCAACAGCTGCATTTCATTCCGGCTCGCAGGATATGGGGGCATGGCTGACGCTGCTACGTGGGAAAATTACGGTAACTTTAAGGCCGTTTCGTCGATGTCGGGCACGGATTGGCTGGCCTGGATCCACCTCTCTCCATGCCAAAGGTACTAGACATTTCACGCGGGTCCGTTGCGCACCGAAAACATAATTTTAATCGTACGGGCGCGCTCTTGCACATGACCTTCTTGCAAACCCCAAGCCACGAACATCACAACAAACCGTCGGCAATACCGCCCTTTAGCGATGGAGCGCTGCACTCTGCCATGGCATGCAGTCACCGCTCAACCCCTGCAAAACTTCCTAATCCAAGTGAAATGAAATGACCACTTGTTCCGCCTGTTCAAAGGGGTCAGGTTGACGGTCTCGACCGCAGCGGAGACTATACATCCCGGTTCACCTGGAACTAGGTTCAAGAGCGGCCGTTGGAACCATTAAGCTATTGTTATTGAAAGCCTAAGTGAGACACGATATGACCCTTTCCACCGTACCAAATCTCATCGAACATGTGCGGAATCGTTTTGCCCACGTAGAGGCCTGTCCCTTTGAGGGTCCACGTGTGTACTTCGAAAACGCCGGTGGTGCTTTGACGTTGAACTCCGTAATTGAGACATCCGCTGAGTTTGCAGGCTATCCCGACAACCACGCAGGTCGCGACAATCCAGCCGGAATTGCCCTGCGCGCGGCCATCGAACGCGGAAAGGCCGACGCGCGCATATGGCTGAACGCAGCTGACGGACAAATTTTCATGGGCGAGAGCGGAACCGAGGTTTTGTTTCGACTGGTGCGGACGGCGGCACTTGGTGCTCCACATGGCGGCACGATGCTGGGCAGTACGCTTGAACATCCTGCCTCGCGCAGCGCCATGGCGCGTTGGGCGGATGTTACTGAGCGCCCCCATCTGCTTGCGCTGCACGATGATGCAACAGGCACGGTCAGCCTTGACGCCTATCTGCCTCACATCACCCCCGATCTACGGATTGCCACAATCGTGCAAACATCGCCCGTCACGGGTATCTCGGTTGACGTGCCTGCGATCACCGCCGCAATCCGGCGCGTGGCACCCGATTGCATGATCATCATCGACGGCATCCAACACGCAAGCCACGGCAGCATCGACATTGCCAGTTATGATGCGGATGGTTATGCAGTATCCCCCTACAAAGTGTTTTCACGCCATGGATATGGGTTAGGCTGGGCCTCAGACCGCTTGAGTGATTTCACCAAGGAGACCGTGATCGGCGGGGCCGCAACAAACTGGGAACAGGGCACACGCGACGCCGGCAGCTACGCCACGTTTTCGGATGTCGTTGCTTATTTCGCATGGCTCGGGGGGCATTTTACGGACAGCACGGACAGGCGCACCCAAATCCTCGCTGCAGCAGACGCCATCCATGCTCACGAACAAGTGCTGACCCAGGCGATGATGCATGGCTCGGGCAATCAACGCGGCCTCGCAGATATCGACGGTGTTACGGTGATCGGCGGTCTGGACAACCCGGACAGAGAGGGTGTCATTTCCTTGACACTCGACAATATGGAGTCCGCTGCACTGGTGCAATTTCTGAACCAACACGGTGTGCGCACTCATATCCGCAACAATGATCACTATTGCGGTAATATCCTGACACCACTGGGTTTGGACTCCTGTATTCGCGTCTCCGTCAGCCACTACAATACAGAGGGCGAAGTCAGTCAGTTTCTGCAGGCAATGAATGCGGCAGCCCAGAATTGATCACTTGACCGCGCTTTAAGGCCGCCGAAGGTTTTCGCATTTTGCCTGGAACAAAGCTCATCGCGGTATCCAAGTCTTCGTCTTCGACTTCGGACAAAAAACAGAGCTGTGGACGCCAGGCGATTCCAAACACAGGCTCACGCGTTTCGCACCGCGCGGCGCGCAAAGGACACTGCGCAGGGTCTTATCCCACCATCGCGCTCAGAAACCTGGGCTCGCAAATGCCCTATGCCGCAATCACCGCACCGGCAAGAATCAAAGCCTCGATCTGCGCTTTGTCGCAACCGACTTCTGCCAGAACCTCGCGCGTGTGCTGACCCAAAACGGGGGCGGCGTGATTGACGCTGGCAGGCGTTTCGCTGAACTTTACCGGATGGCCAATTGTTTCTACCCTACCCGCTTGCGGATGATCCACTTCAACAATCATATCGCGGGCACGCGCCTGCGGGTCAGCATGCATCGCCGGAATGTCGTTAACCGGGCCAGCAGGCAAATTTGCCGCCTCCATCCGACGCAACCAGTTTTCAGTGGTGTCCTGAGCCATATGCCCGTTCAGGATCTCAATCAAGGCAGGCAGATTGCGAATACGTTCAGCGTTGGATGAAAACTTGGGAATTTCATTCAGTTCTGGCGCTCCGATCACATCCAGAAACCTCAGCCAATTGCTCTGGTTTGCCGCACCGACGTTGATCCAGCCATCGCTTGTCTGGAACGATTGATAGGGCGCGTTCAGTGGATGCGCGGATCCAAGCGGTTCGGGCGTTTCCCCAGTAGCCAACGCGATGGCAGATTGCCAATAGGTCTGCACGATAGCCGCTTCAAACAGCGACGTGTCCACTTTTTGACCCTGCCCGGTTTTCAACATGTTGGAATAGGCCGCACAGACGCCCATCGCCCCCAGAATACCCGCATTGATGTCAGAAATCGGTGCCGCGACTTTGACCGGCGGACGGCCCGGCCCCTCCCCGGTGATCGACATCAGACCGGACATACCTTGCGCGATCAAATCAAAGCCACCGCGCTCGGCGTATGGACCTGTACGACCAAAGCCCGAGATTTCGCAATAGATGAGCTTGGGATTGATTTTTACCAGGTCTTCGTAGGCCAAACCCAGTTTTTGCATGGTCCCCGTACGATAATTCTCAACAACGACATCTGCCTTAGCCAACAGTTTGCGCAAAATTTCAACCGCCGCAGGATCCTTGAGGTTCAAGGAAATTCCGCGTTTGTTGCGGTTCATCATCATATAGGCCGCGGCTTCGCCATTGATTTCAGGTGGCACAAACCGGCGGCTGTCATCGCCGGTTGGTTTTTCCACCTTGATGACATCCGCGCCCATGTCAGCCAGCATCAAACCACAGACAGGCCCTGCCATGATATGCGCCAGTTCGATAACCTTGACGCCTGTGAGCGGTCCGGTTTTTGGGCTCATTTTCCGGTCCACTCCGGTTTTTTCTTGCTCAGGAAAGCTTCCATACCGATCCGGAAATCTTCACTCATATAGCAGGACAGGATCAGATCTGAATCCTCAACCTTACCCGCCGCCCGATTGCGGCGCATGGCTTCTTTTGTTGCGCGCAGCGTGAGTGGCGCCATGCCGCCAATTCGGTCCGCAAGATCTGTGGCGCGTGCCATGAGCGCCGCTTCATCCGTCAGAACTTCGCTGACGAGCCCAACCCGCAGGGCCTCTTCCGCTTCAATCAGCCGCGCGGTAAAGATCAGTTCTCGCACACGACCCGCGCCGATCAATTCAGACAAACGCGCGAGATTCCCAGCCGCCAGACAATTGCCCAGCGTGCGCGCAATCGGGAAGCCGAATTTCAAGTTGGCAGAGGCAATCCGAATATCGCAGGCCGCCGCGATGGAGCCTCCTCCCCCGGTGCAAGCGCCGTTGATCGCCGCAATCGTCGGCACCGGACAGCGTTCCACTGCATCGAGGACCGCATCAATCCGGCCTTCATAATCCAATGCATCCTGCGGTGTCTCAAAGGCGCGAAACTGGGTCATATCCGTGCCCGCTGCGAAAGCCTTTCCGCCCGCGCCCGAAATGACCACCGCGCGCACAGATCCATCCGTGGGCATTGTCCGGCAAAGGTCCGCCAGACGTTCATACATCCCAAAGGTCAGGGCATTACGCGCCTGTGGCCGCTCAAAGGTGGCCCACATCACGCCATCACGCAACTCGTCCGTAATCTCAGGTGTTTCCATCGTCATCGGTAAAAGTATTCCACAAGGAACATCGGCACGGATGGTACGTAAGTGCACAGCATGAGCACCATCAGCAGGACGGCGACGAACCAGACGTTGACCTTGGACACCTCCCAGATGTTGGCGCGCGCCACCGAGCAGGCGGTGATCAGCACCGAGGCCACGGGAGGCGTTTGTTGTCCGATGGCGAGGTTCAGCGTGACCACAAGCCCAAAGTGTACCGGATCAATCCCTGCTGCCGTGATCAGCGGTATGACAATCGGGATCACTAGAATGATCGCCGCTGCGGAGTGCAAAAAGAAGCCCACGATCAGAAAGAAAAAGTTCAGGATCAGCAGAATGGCCCATTGCTGTGTGGTGATGGACAGGATGCCTTCGGCCAACTGTTGCGGGATTTGCGCGCGGGTCAGGAAGCCGCCCATCAGGACCGATGCCGCAACCAGCAACATCACGACGGCCGTCTGAATGCCACCATCCAGCATCGCGCGGCGCAGGTGGCTCACGTCCAGATTTCCGTACCATGCGGAGACCACGAGGGAGGCCAGCACGGCCAAACCTGCCGCCTCAGTGGCTGTCACATACCCCCCAAAGATACCGCCCAGAATGATCACCGGCAGTGTAAAGGCAGGCAAAGCATCCACAAAAGTCTCGCGCAAACGCCTTAAGTTAAATGCGGCTTCTGTCGGAAAATTATAGCGTTTCGCAAAGAGATAAGCGACCGTCATCAACCCCCCGGCCCCCAGCAAGCCCGGCACGATGCCCGCAACAAACAGTTGTTCCACAGAAGTATTGGCAGAGGCCGCATAGAGGATCATCGGGATTGAGGGCGGGATAATGATCGCCAGCGACGCAGAGGATGAAGTGACGGCAGCAGAAAATTCCTTGGAATACCCGCGCTTTTTCATTTGTGGGATCAGAATGGAGCCCATGGCGGCCACGTCTGCAACGGCTGAGCCGGAAATCTCGGCAAAAAACAGCGACACACCGATGTTCACCATGGCCAGACCACCGCGTATGAAACCGATGATCGCAGTTACAAAGTTGATCAGTTTGTCCGTAATCCCGCCCGCATTCATGATCGCGCCTGCGAGCACAAACATCGGGATCGCGATCAGGGAAAACTTGGTGGAACCATCATACATATCAAGCGCAATGGTCACCAAACTGTCGGTGCCTTCAGTAAAGAGCAGCCCCAAAACGCCGCACATGGCCAAGGCCACGGCAATGGGAATGTTAATGCAAATCATCAGCAGCATCGCGATGAAAATTCCGGTGATCAGCATCAGACGCGGTCCTTGTTCTTTTCGAGTTCGCTTTCGACCTCTTCCTCAATTTCGGCGTGCTCCAGCGAAATGCCGGCGGCGGTCAGCTTCAGGTATCCAGGCAGGCTGAGGATCTGACAGATCATGAAGAGGATAGCCCCGATTGGGATGACAGACTGCGTGACCTGAATCGGCACCCATGTAAGAGAGATCAGCGTGTCCCCGGCCAGCACTTCCAGAACCTGAAGCCCTGCCCGTGCCATGAGAAAAAAGAACGTCAGCACGACGACTTCGCCAAACAACAAGGCCGCCACCCGGAACTTCACCGGCATGGACAGCAAAACCGTATCAAAGCCAATATGTCGGCGGTGCAAAGCGGCAAGCGCAGAGCCATAATAGGTGATCCACGCCAGCATGATCGCAGCCACCTCATCATACCAGGAAAAGCTTTGCCCCATAAGACGCGCCAAAACCGCCATGGTGACGATCAGTGTCAACAAGACCATCAGGCTGATCGTGATCCATTCCAGCAATTTGCTGATCGTTCGGTTTATACGCGAAAGCGTCGGATAAGATGCATGTTCCATGTCGGTCAGACCTATTGGACTCCGAAAGCTGCTGGCGCCTGTCAAACGACACCATCGGCAATGAGAAAGGGAATTGAAAAAGGCGGCAGGTTGTTGCCCCGCCGCCCTCTGACCTGTCAGCCAGAATTGCCCAGCCCGAGCACGGTGTCGATCATGTCCTGACCGCCCTCGACCTCATCCGCGAACTGCTGGTAGATCGGTTTGGACGCTTCGATGAAGGCCGCTTTGTCGGCTGTATTCACCGTCACGCCCGCCTCCTCAATCACCGTCAGCAGGCTTGCTTCAAGCTCAGCGGCTTTTTCATAGGTAAAATCCTGCGTCTTATTTGCACATTCTGTCAGCCCGGCCTGAACCTCAGCAGGCAGTTTGTCGAACTGCTTTTTCGAGGCCAGAATATAGGCAGGCGTGTAAACATGCCCGGTCACGGACAGGTATTTCTGGACTTCCTGAAATTTCGCTGACGCGATTTGTGCGTAAGGATTTTCCTGCCCGTCAATAACACCGGTTTGCAAGGCCGTGAATACGTCGGAAAACGCCATCGGTGTTGGGTTTGCGCCATATTCCTGGAACATTTTCAGACGCCACACGCCATTGGGCGTACGCAGTTTCACGCCTTCCAGATCAGCGGGCACATTGATCGGGCGCACGTTATTGGTGATGTTGCGAAAGCCATTCTCAGCCAGCCCGACGATATGATAGCCGTTCGCGTGAGCAGCATCCTGGAATGTGTCCATCATTGCGCCCTGCACGCGGCGCATGTGGTCGCGATCTGAAATGATGTAGGGCATTTCAAAGATGCCGAAGGAATCATCCACCGAGGACATCACCGAAGAGGGCAGCGCGAAATCGACCTGCGCAAGTTTGAGCTTTTGCAGAAGTTCCTTGTCCTTGCCCAGTTGCGAAGACCCAAAAGTCTGTACTTCGACTTTGTCCGGCATCGCACCGTTCACACAGGCCGCGAAATTATCGACCGTGGCCTCGAACAGCGATCCCGGAGCGCCCACATGCCCAAATTTCATGGTCATATCTGCGGCCAAAGCGCTTGTCGCCATACCGATGGCCGTCGTTGCGGCCAGAAGCCTTGGAATTACTTTCATGACGTTCTCCTCCCAGAGATTTACTTTTCTATTCTTCTAAACCCATGACGGGCGCTGGTCTCAGGCGAGCAGGCTCATCGCCGCTTGCACCCCACCCTCCCGATGGGGGACATTTGCCTTTTTGAGACCCATTTCGACGCCTGCCAGTGTACCGACAAGCATCAGATCGTTGAAATCGCCCAAGTGACCAATCCGGAACACCTTATCCGCCACTTTGGACAACCCGTTTCCTAAAGATATGTCGAAATGCGCCAGCGTCGATGCCCGGAATGCGTCCGCGCTATGTTCTTCCGGCAATCTTACCGCCGTCAGCACACCGCTTTCCTGGCCCTGAGCTGCGCAGAGAACCTCAAGCCCCCAGGTCCGCACAGCCGCGCGCGCGGCGGCACCATGGCGGGCGTGACGGGCAAACACGTTCTCCAGCCCCTCTTCGTGTAGCATGTCAATGGCTTCGTTCAGACCGTAAAGCAGGTTCGTCCCTGGCGTATATGGAAAGTACCCCGTCTTGTTGGGTCCGACCATTTCGGCCCAATCCCAATAGGATCGCTGAAGTTTTGCCGCTTTATTGGCTGCCATGGCTTTGGCACTGGCGGCATTGAATGACAGACCGGGCGGCAGCATCAACCCTTTCTGCGATCCTGAAACGGTGACATCGACGCCCCAGGCGTCATGCTGATACTCAAGCGAGGCCAGACCGGAAATCGTGTCGACCATGAACAATGCGGGATGGTTCGCATTATCAATCGCCGCGCGCACCGCCGCAATGGGAGACACCGATCCCGTAGATGTTTCATTGTGAACAACGCACACTGCTTTGATCTCATGAGCCGTATCTTCGGCCAAATAGGCCTCGATCTGATCGGGATCCGCCCCGCCGCGCCAATCGCCCTCGATAAATTCCGCCTGCAAGCCCAGCTTATCCGCCAGTTTCTTCCAAAGCGTCGCGAAATGTCCGGTTTCGAACATCAGCACACGATCCCCCGGCGACAAGGTGTTTACAAGCGCTGCCTCCCATGCGCCCGTGCCCGAAGCCGGATAGATGAACACATGCTGTTCCGTTTTGAAGATTGATTTCAGACCATCAAGTGCGCGCAATCCGACCTTGGCAAAATCCGGACCGCGATGGTCAATGGTTTGCTGTCCAATGGCGCTCAATACCCGGTCGGGCACAGCGCTTGGTCCGGGGATCTGTAAAAAGTGGCGGCCAGCTTTTCTCATAGCAATCAATCTCACGGGCGAAGTGTTTTTCACGATGATCATGCTAAATCAGATCAAACACTTGCGGTTTTCTGTTGAACCAACGTAATTTTGAATTCATAATTAAGTCAATCAGAATATTCACGTGTTCTTCCGCATCACACTGGATCCGAAAATGTCACAGCTCTCTGCCATTCTGGAAAATCGTGTTCAGGGCGACTTGATGTTTGACCGCTTTTCTCGGGGTCGTTACGCCACCGATGCGTCGCTGTATCAGATGATGCCGCTTGGTGTTCTTTCACCGAAATCAGAGGATGACATTCGTGCGGCAATCGAAATTGCGGCAGATCAAAAGCTACCCATTTTGGCGCGCGGCGGTGGCACGTCGCAATGCGGACAGACCGTAAACGAAGCGCTGGTCCTGGATAACACACAGTATTTCAATGATATTCTGGAACTGGATGTAGAAGGTCAGAGATGTGTAGTACGCCCTGGCATCGTGCTGGATGAATTGAACCGTGTCTTGAAACCCCATGGCCTGTGGTTTCCGGTAGACGTCTCCACAGCATCACGTGCGACGATCGGAGGGATGGCGGGCAATAATTCATGCGGAGGAAAATCCCTGCGATACGGCATGATGCGGGACAATGTTTTGTCCATAGACGCCTTCCTCGCGGATGGCAGCAAACATCATTTCGGACCCACAGACGAAAACACGTCCCCGCAGATAGCGGCGGATCTTCTAGCGCTCGGCAGACGCGAAGCCGCGGAGATTGACGCCCGATTCCCCAAGGTCATGCGCCGCGTCGGAGGATATAATATCGACGCCCTGGTTCCCAGTCACAACGTCAACAACCTTGCTCATCTGTTGGTCGGCTCAGAGGGGACGCTGGCCTATTCCACGGCACTGGAATTGAAACTCTGGCCGCTGATTTCGCAAAGAGTTTTGGGCATTTGCCACTTCCCCACCTTCCATCATGCGATGGACGCAGCGCAGCATCTGGTAACGCTTGAACCACAAGGTGTCGAGCTGGTGGATTCGACGATGATTGCGCTGGCACGCGATATCCCGTTGTTTCGCACCACGATTGAAGAGGTCGTAACCGGCGCGCCCGAGGCATTGTTACTGGTGGAATTTGCCGAATCTGATCCGACACAACATCTGCCAAAACTCAAACAACTCGAAGAAATAATGGGCGATCTGGGCTTTTCCTGGACCGGCACAGGAAAGAACTGGGGTGGTGTCACGCGCGTTGTAGAGCCAGCCATGCAGGCCCGCATCGCCGATCTGCGCAGTTCCGGGCTCAACATCATGATGTCCATGAAAGATGACGGAAAGCCAGTTTCCTTTGTCGAGGATTGCGCCGTCGAACTGCCCGATCTTGCGGCCTATACGGCTGGTCTGACGGAAATTTTTGATAGGAACGGCACAAAAGGCACATGGTACGCGCATGCTTCTGTCGGGTGTCTGCATGTGCGGCCGATCTTGAACATGAAACTGGACAAAGACGTCAAGACCATGCGCGCCATTGCGGAAGAATGCTTTGACCTTGTGGCAAAATACAAAGGCTCTCATTCCGGCGAACATGGCGACGGTTTGGTCCGGTCGGAGTTTCATGAAAAGATGTTTGGCGCGCGCATGGTGGCGAATTTCTCCGAAGTAAAAAAACTGTTCGACCCCAACGGAGTGTTCAATCCGGGCAAAATTGTTGATGCCCCTAAAATGGATGACCGGAACCTGTTTCGCTATGGGCCTGACTACACCGTTCCGGCATTTGATACACAACTTGACTGGTCGGAATGGACCGGCAGCGGCGGCGGTTTTCAAGGCGCCGTCGAGATGTGCAACAACAATGGTGCTTGCCGCAAACTGAAGGGTGGCGTGATGTGCCCATCCTTTCGGGTCACGCGCAAGGAACAGGACCTGACGCGCGGGCGGGCCAACACGTTACGGTTGGCAATTTCGGGGCAATTGGGGCCGGATGCGCTGACGTCGGACCAGATGGCGGAGACTATGAAACTCTGTGTATCCTGCAAAGGATGCAAACGCGAATGTCCCACAGGCGTTGACATGGCACGGATGAAAATCGAGGTCATGGCCGCGCGGGCCAAGAAAAACGGTACAAGTTTTCATGATCGTCTGATCGCTTTCCTGCCACGCTACGCGCCCTGGGTGTCGCGCCTGCCCTTTCTGGCAAATCTGCGCAATCACATACCCGGGTTGGCCAGGTTGACCGAAAAATTAACCGGTTTCACCGCAACGCGGGACTTGCCAAACTGGAGCGCCAAACCGTTCCGGGATGCAGAAGTCTCGCGTCAAGACGAACCTGAAGCCGTGCTGTTTGCCGATAGTTTTAACCGATATTTTGAACCTGAAAACCTGCGCGCCACGCTGAAAGTGCTTGAAGCGGCCGATGTCCGTGTCCATCTGGCTGCTGCACCGTCAGGCGAGCGGCCTCTTTGTTGCGGGCGCACGTTCCTGTCGGCCGGTTTGGTGGATGAAGCAAGACAAGAGGCGCAAAGGTTGGTCAAAGCCTTGTTGCCTTATGCGCAAAAAGGCGTGCCGATCATTGGACTGGAGCCCAGTTGCCTGCTCACTTTGCGTGACGAAATCCCCACATTGCTGCCGGGCGAGGACACGGAGACCCTGGCCAGACATGCGCGGATGCTTGAAGAGTACATCGCCGATCAGGTGGACAACCCGGATTTCCAACTTCCGCTAAAATCACCTGCGCGCAAGATTCTGATGCATGGGCATTGTCACCAAAAGGCCATGGGCGTCATGACGAGCGTGGAAAAGACCTTGTCGCTGCTGCCTGATACCGAAATCGAGGTCGTGGAAACAAGCTGTTGTGGCATGGCGGGCGCTTTTGGCTATGGTATCGAAACGCATGAAATTTCGCGTAAGATGGCAGAGGCGGATTTGATGCCAGCGGTAAGAGAAGCTGAAGGAGACACGCTGATCGTGGCGGACGGAACGTCTTGTCGCCATCAGATCGCGGATCTGAGTGAGGCCAAACCCCTGCATGTCGCGCGGCTCCTAGAAAGGGCCTTGAAAAAGTGAGGCAAATCCAATGACACCGGCAACAGAATCTCGGGCAATCCTGCGCACGTCCCTGCACCATGAATTGGTGGGTCGTTTGCAGACGCTGATCATAAATGCAGAACTCGAACCGGGCGCCAAGGTGCCGGAAAAAACACTCTGTGATCAGTTTGGGGTCTCCCGTACGCCGCTGCGCGAAGCTTTGAAGGTGTTGGCATCAGATGGGCTGGTGCGTCTGGAACCCAACCGCGGCGCGTGGGTTACGCAGGTCACCATCGGTGAGGTCGAGGAGGTGTTCCCGGTGCTTGGCGCGTTGGAAGCCTTGTCTGGCGAGTTGGCTTGCAGACGCATCAGTGATGTCGAAATCGAAGCCGTGCGCACCCTGCACGACCAGATGCTGGAGAGCTATGAAAAGCGGGATCTGGATGCCTATTTCACGATCAACCAGAAAATCCATCGCGCCATTCTCATGGCCGCGCATAATGATACTTTGACGACATCTTGTCAGGCGTTGTCCTTGCGCATGCAACGGGCGCGCTATCTGGCGAATATGACCGAAGGGCGTTGGTTTGAAGCGGTACAGGAACATGAAAACATCATGAAATTTCTAGCCGCCCGGGACGGTGAAGCTTTGGCCAAAACGCTGCTCGATCACATGGATGCAAAACGGATTTCCGTGATCCGCTGGCTTGAAACCGAGGACGCATAGTCGGATCTGTTACTGCCTAAGTCTCGCGCTTTTGGATCCCTGCGGAGACTTCAGCAGGTTGGTTGTGAAGGCCGATAGGTTATCACGGCGAGCCCAACAGCCGTTACCTGAACCCGCAGAAACTTGGCAGCGACGCCTGTTTATGACGCGGGTGCCTCGATCAACTGCGCTTGAAACGCCTGTTCCCCCCGACGTGAGAATGTCACAGCGCGACTGTCAGGTTGACGTGCCGCCCAGCCGCGCGCTTCGATCTGGGAGAGCAACGCCCGCCCAAGACTACCGGCGAGATGCGAACGCCGCGCGCTCCAATCCAGACACTCCTTGCACAAAGGCGATTTCTGGGACCGCAACAGCACCAAATCCACCCCAAAACCTTGCACAAAACCGTCACCGCTTGATGTCAAACGCAATACTTCGCCGTCAATCTCCAAGAACCCGCGCGTCATGAAGCTGTCAAACATTTGAATGCCCATATCGCCCGCCAAATGGTTGTAACACACACGCGCCTTGCGCAAGGCGGCGTCCTTGGGTCCGGTGCGCGTGCGCAAGTGACCGGTTTTGACCGCCAGACCCATCAACCCTTCCAGCACCTGTGCCACATCATCACTGGCCAGCGAGAAATACTTGTGCCGGCCTTGTTTAAGGGGCCTCAGCAAACCGCCCGCATCCAGTTTCGCCAAATGCGAACTCGCGGTCTGGCTGGTAATCCCGGCTTCTGCCGCCAGTTCAGTGGCGGTCAACGCCTTACCAGTCATCAGCGCGGTCAACATGTTGGCGCGCGCAGGATCCCCGATCAGGGCGGCGATGCGCGCGATGTCTGGTCCTTCTTTCATAGTTCGATCGTAGTCGAAGCATTCCAGTCGATCAATCCCCTATTCAAGGCACAGACATGAAAGGAAAACCCATGCTTACCTGTATCATCCGCTATCAGATCGACCCGACAAAAAAGGCGCATTTCATTCAGTATGCACGAAATTGGGGGCAAGCCATTCCAAGATGTGGCGCAGATTTGATTGGCTATTATGCGCCTCATGAAGGATCATCAACACTCGCTTACGGGATTTACAACATCCCCAACCTTGCCACCTATGAGGCTTATCGCGCGCGTTTGGCAGATGACCCGCTGGGCCGTGAGAATTACGAATTTGCGCAATCAGAAAAATTTCTGCTGCGCGAAGACCGGACCTTTTTGAAGCTGGCCTCCGCGCCACATGGAGAACCTACGTGATTGCCGTGATATTCGAAGTCGAACCCGCAGAGGGGCGCAAGGAAGATTATCTAGAGATCGCCGCGAAAATGCGCCCTATGCTTCAGGAAGTTGAGGGTTTCATTTCCGTCGAGCGGTTTCAAAGCTTGACAGATCCGGCCAAGATCCTGTCTTTGTCATTCTTCGAGGATGAAGAAGCTGTGAAGCGCTGGCGCACGCTCAGCGCGCATCGCGGGGCGCAATCTGATGGGCGCGCCGGGGTTTTCGCCGGTTACCGTTTGCGGGTCGCCGGCGTGCTGCGCGATTACGGCATGTTTGATCGCGCGCAGGCACCGGAGGATAGCAAGGCAGCCCATCAAGTGGACCACTAAGCCGCTTTACCCCGCCAGTGACGGCAGAAACAGAACGATGCCCGGGAAAGCAACGAGGAGCGCGATGGTCACGCCATCGGCGATAAAGAAAGGGGTCACACCTTTGAATACATCCTGAACCGTCAAATCATCACGCACGCCCGCCACCACAAAACAGTTGAGGCCGATGGGCGGGGTGATCAGACAGAACTCTGCCAT
Source organism: Paracoccaceae bacterium (assembly GCA_033344815.1). Classification (NCBI taxonomy): domain Bacteria; kingdom Pseudomonadati; phylum Pseudomonadota; class Alphaproteobacteria; order Rhodobacterales; family Paracoccaceae; species Paracoccaceae bacterium. The sequence goes on from JAWPMR010000001.1 coordinate 885,217, forward strand.
TTTGACCACCAATATCCCGAACCAGATCGCACACATCGGACCAGACATGCCAAACGCGCTGTCTGCGGCGGCCACGGTTTCACCGCCATTGAGCGCCATGACTGCCGGATAAACCACGGGCAGCGTCAAGAGAAGCATGCCAATCGCGTCCATGAACATGCCCAGTACCGCATAGGCCAGCAGGATGCAGATCAGGATCAGCATGGGCGACATTTCGAGCGACGTGATCCAATCGGCAAAGGCTTCGGGCAATTCGGCAAATCCCAGGAAACGCACATAGATCAGCACGCCCCAGATGATGGAAAAAATCATCACGGTGAGTTTTGCGGTATCCAGCAATGCGCTCTTGAGTTGTTTCCAGCGCATGCCGCGATAAAGCGCCATCAGGAATATGATAAACGCGCCAATCGCGCCGCCTTCGGTTGGTGTCCCCCAGGCATCACCAAAGGGGTTGTAGACAAAAAAGATGATGATCACGACCACCGCCAGAATGGGCAGCGCGGGCGGCAGGGATTCAAAACGTTCGCGCCATGAAAAGCCACCAACCGGTGGACCGACGGTTTTGAAAATCACCGCGATGCCGATGATCAGGGCGGCGTAGACAATGGCGGAAAACATACCCGGCAAGAAGCCCGCGAGCAGCAGTTTACCGACATCCTGCTCCACGATGATCGCGTAGATCACAAGGATTGCAGAGGGTGGAATAAGCGAGGCAAGTGTACCGCCAGCGGCCACCACGCCTGCGGCGAATTGTTTATTGTACCCGATCTTGAGCATCTCTGGGATGGCAATGCGGGCAAAAACGGCAGCGGTTGCCACAGAGGCACCTGACACGGCGGCAAACCCGGCGGTGGCAAAAACCGTGGACACGGCAAGCCCGCCCGGCACCCACGCAATCCAGCGTTTGCAAGCCGTAAAAAGCGCCGTGGTAAGTTTCGCGTGATAGGCCATATAGCCGATCATGATAAAGACCGGGATCAAGCTCAGCACCTGCGCGGAGACCTTGGAATGGGGCGTCAGACCAGCGATTTTGACGCTGATCTCAACGGCTTTCCAGAAGCGATCCGGATCATAGTCAAATCCGTTCCAGCGGAGCCAAACAAGGCCAACAAACCCGGCCAAGGCGGCTGCAAATGCCACACGCATGCCCAGTATCACGAACGTCAGCAGGCCCGCACTGACCCACAATCCGATTTCAATAGGTTCCATCAGTCCGCCCCATCCAATGCTTCAGCCTCTAAACGGGCTTGTTCTGCCACACTAAGGTTGAGCGGCACGGCAACAGGGTTTTCCAGTCCCAAGACCAATGCGCGCCCGTATCCCCAGGCCTGCAGGATCAGACGCAGGCAGAGCACTGCAAAGGCGATCGGCACCACCAGTTTGGAAGGCCAGATAGGCAGGCCCACATCGATTGAACTGTCCCGGCTGCACCACGGGCGGGCGCAATCAAACGAGCGGTCAAAATGTTCCCACGCGCCCCAAGTCAGGGCGACAATCACCAACAGGATCAGCAAGACGGAAACCAGTTCAAAGAACCACAACATGCGTCCTCTGAGAGCGCTGACCAACATATCCATGCGCACATGGGTGCCGTCACGCTGCACGTAAGAGACGCCCATGATCGCGATGATGGGCATGGCCGCCTCGATGTAATCGACGTACCCCGCCATCGGGGAGGCAAAGAATTTACGCCCCGTCACCGAATAGGCCGCCAGAAACATCAGCGAAAAAATAGCAAGGCCGCTCAGCAGGGCGCAGAATTTTTCGAGTGGTAATAGTGCACGATCCAGTCGGCTGAGCAGACTGGAATCTTCGAGCACGGCTGCGGATCCCGCCATTGCTCTGCCCCCTTGTTTTTATAATTGAAAAGGCCGCCCCCTTTTCGAGAGCGGCCTGTTGTTTTTAGCTGCCGCCTTTGGCTTCAGCGAGCGTTTTGACCACCAGATCATAAAGCTCCTGACCGGGCAGGCCTTGGGCTTCCATGTCGGCGATCCACGCGTCCTTTGCCGGATCTGCGGCGATCGCGCGGAACTCAGAAATAACGGCAGGATCGATCTCGACCTTCTGAACACCTTTTTCTTCCAGCACAGAATCCCACTTTTTCAACAGCTCGCCATAGTTGGCCAGATAGTGATCAATGGCTTCCGGGATTGAGCTGTCAAGCGCTTCGCGTTCCGCATCGCTGAGGGACTCGTAGGCGTCGATGTTCACCACAACCGGGCAATTCACTGTGCCGGGGTTAAGGTTTGCCGTCCACCAATCCGCTTGATTGATCGTGCCAAAACTCAGATGCGCGTGCTGTGCAAAAGCCACTGTGTCAACCACGCCGCCTTCCATCGCCTGATAGGCTTCGGTTGCGGTCACAGATGTCGGCACGCCGCCAACGGCTTTGAATGCCGCGCCCAAACCGCCGGTGGCACGCACGCGCATGCCCTCGAATTCGGCCAATTCGTCGCGCGGCTCGCCCGTGCCAACAAGGTTGTACTGCGGCATCGGCGAGGTCATCAGCAGTTTGGCATTCCACTGCGCCATCTCTTCGGTGGCGGCGGGATGCGCGTAAACGGCAGCGGAAACTGCCACTTCCTGCTCCAGGTTTTCAACACCAAGGAACGGCAATTCCAGAACGGTGATCACGCGGTTCTTATCGGCGTGGTAACCTGCACAAAACTGTGCCATTTCAAAAGCACCAATGGAGATACCGTCGAGGTTTTCGCGGTTCTTGGACAGACCACCGTAGCTGACGTTCATGGTGAATTCGCCGTTGGTCTTCTCGGACACAAGCTCAGCGAGTTTTTCAACATGCTCGGTAAAGGCGCGACGCTTGCCCCAGACAGACACGTTCCATTCGGTCGCGGCGGCCTCGGACACGAAAGCAAAACTGATCGCAGCAACAGCTGCGCCGGATAGATATTTGTTCATAAAGTTTCTCCCTTGTTGCACGCCTCAGGTCGGGCGCACTTGGCGCAAAACTACCGAAGCCCGCGCGCAGTGCCAAGCCCTGAATACCGCTGTTTTGCGGACATCCCTCAGGCATTTGATTCCAATGCATTTAACTGCGTTTTGCCGTACTGTTGCGGCACTCATTTTCTATTTCAACTCTGGGGCGAAAGACGGCCTCACTCGGACTGCAACCGTCTGACGTCGTTGATACTGGGGTAATTGTTTAAACGATGAAGCGCCTGCCACAGTCCGATTTTTTCAAATTCCTCAACTCTCCGGGAAAAACCTGTTCACAGAAAGCCTTATGACACTGTGGCTTATTCCTTTCTGTTCCAATCCCGTTATGATCGCCCTCAAGAGGAGCGGTGGTTCAGGCAATGACGATGACCTTGGCCACCCTTCGAAAAACTGCGACCCAAGGGAGGAGCCTTCATGTCCGACGCAACCACATCCGCCAAAACCTATCCACCATCGCCCCAAATGGCTGCAAAGGCACATGTAGATGCCGCGAAGTATGAAGAAATGTACGCCGCATCCATTTCGAACCCCGATGCGTTCTGGCGCGAACAAGCCGGGCGCGTCGACTGGATGCGGCCTTTTACAGAAGTCAGCGACATCAACTTTGATCTGGGATCGGTGTCAATCAATTGGTTTTCTGACGGCACGTTGAATGTCTCCGCCAATTGCATTGACCGGCATTTGGCGGCACGCGGCGATCAGACTGCAATCATCTGGGAGCCTGACAACCCCGAAGATGGCGCGCTACACATCACCTACAACGACCTGCACAAATCCGTTTGCAAAATGGCCAATGTACTCAAGGACCTGGGCGTTACCAAGGGTGATCGGGTGATTATCTATATGCCGATGATCCCAGAGGCGGCTTATGCCATGTTGGCCTGTGCACGCATTGGCGCGATCCATTCGATTGTCTTTGCCGGTTTCTCGCCGGATGCGCTATCTGCGCGGGTGAATGGATCCAAGGCCAAGGTCGTGATCACTGCCGACCATGCCCCTCGCGGGGGGCGCGCGACGCCGCTGAAATCCAATGCAGATCAGGCCTTGCTGCACTGCTCTGATCAGGTCAAATGCCTCGTGGTCAAGCGCACGGGAGGACAGACCACATGGGTTGAGGGGCGCGATTACGACTATAATGCGCTAGCGGCTGAGGCCTCGGCGGACTGCGCGCCCGAGGAAATGGGCGCTGAAGATCCATTGTTCGTGCTCTATACCTCCGGCTCCACCGGGCAACCCAAGGGCGTTGTGCACACCACGGGCGGTTACATTGTTTACGCCGCAATGACACATGAAATAACCTTCGACTATCACGATGGCGACGTGTTCTGGTGTTCCGCAGATGTCGGCTGGGTTACCGGCCACAGCTACATCGTCTATGGACCGCTGGCCAACGGAGCGACCACTGTGATGTTTGAGGGGGTGCCCACCTACCCGGACGCCAGCCGGTTCTGGGAAGTCTGTGACAAACACAAGGTCAACCAGTTCTATACCGCCCCTACGGCCATTCGCGCGCTGATGGGACAGGGAACGGCGTTTGTCGAGAAATGCGACCTCAGCAGCCTGCGCTTGCTGGGCACCGTGGGCGAGCCGATCAACCCCGAAGCCTGGAACTGGTACAACGACGTTGTCGGAAAGGGTAAATGCCCCATTGTTGACACCTGGTGGCAGACCGAAACCGGTGGACATCTGATGACCCCCCTGCCCGGCGCGCATGCCATGAAACCGGGCTCCGCAATGAAGCCGTATTTTGGCATCAAACCTGTCGTTTTGGAGCCGACCACCGGCGAAGAGATCCATGGCAATGACGTTGAGGGAGTCCTCTGCATCGCCAGCAGCTGGCCGGGCCAGATGCGCACCATCTGGGGTGATCATGAGCGGTTCGAGAAAACCTATTTCTCAGATTACAAAGGGTACTATTTCACCGGGGACGGATGCAAACGCGACGTGGAAGGGGATTATTGGATCACCGGGCGGGTTGATGACGTTATCAACGTCTCCGGTCACCGGATGGGCACAGCGGAGGTTGAAAGTGCGCTGGTAGCCCATGCAAAGGTCGCAGAGGCCGCCGTTGTCGGATACCCGCATGATATCAAGGGACAAGGCATCTATTGCTACGTGACCTTGATGGGCGGAGAGGAACCCTCCGAAGAACTGCGCAAGGAGTTGCGCAGTTGGGTACGCGCCGAAATCGGACCCATTGCAAGCCCGGATCTGATCCAATGGGCCCCGGGCCTGCCGAAAACCCGGTCGGGCAAAATCATGCGTCGGATCCTGCGCAAGATCGCGGAGAATGATTTTGGCGCGCTTGGTGATACATCGACACTCGCCGACCCCTCGGTTGTGGATGATCTGATCGAGAACCGGATGACCAAGACCTGATGCAATAGATATCCCCCCAACGGTCGGATCGGCCTTTTCTGAGGCCGGCCTGATTTTGCGAAGCGGACGTTGCCGTATGGGTCGGGTGACAATTCCCTTGCCGCACCGGTGCGGCGTGTTACCTACCAGACTAGAAAACGGGACACAGGTCATGACATCAAGAAACACCGCTTCACTCAGGGGATCAATTGATGCCGCCTGACACTGGCTTTTTCGTGCCAACACCGGAACGGCAACGTGACCTGCGCAGCGCTTTCGCCTGTTTTGGCACCGGCGTGACTGTGATCACCACGCAAACATCTGAAGGACCGTTAGGAATAACAGCCAACTCTTTTTCGTCCGTTTCGCTGGAGCCGCCTTTGGTGCTGTGGTCGCCTGCCATCGCCGCCCGCCGCCATGACCCCTTTGCCGCTGCAGAGACGTTTTGCATCCACATTCTTGGTGCGGATCAGATGCCGCTTGCACGTCACTTTGCAACCGAAGGACATGGGTTTGATGCATTCGACTGGACCCCGGGACCCTTAGGGGCACCGAGATTGGAGGGATGTCTGGCAGAGTTTCATTGCAGCAAATATGCCATCCACCCTGCGGGCGACCATTCTGTGATACTGGGCGAGATCCACCATGTTTTTCAGGCGGACTCAGAGATACAGGGCCTTTTGTTCAAACGCGGACAGTTTGGAAATTTCACACCTGATCCGTGATCAGATCGCCTCAATAGTCACGTTCAAAGAACAGGCCAATGCCGGTGTTCCCGTCATTCTCAACAGTGCCACGGGCTTTGAGTGAGTCGGTCAATTCAAGATTGATCGACAACTCGGTTTCCCCACCCCCGGTAAACACATCCGTGTAAATCGTGTCGGTGATGTACTTACCAGCACGCACGGCGGCCTCCCCATCATCGGTTGTGGTCACGTCGAAATCGTCAAGACCAAAGCCCTTACGCAGATTGCCCACAATCCCCACGCCGCTTTTCCCCGCCAGGACGGCCACCGCGTTCGCCAGTTGTAGGGCTTGAAACCCGGAAATCTCGCTGAGTTTTCGGCCAAAAAGCAATTGTGACAAGACCTCGTCCTGGGGCGCTTCTGGGACTGCTTCAAAGGTCACTTCCGGTTCGTCTACCGGTCCATCGAGTACGATGCTTGCCGTCCCATCATCCGTGTCGGACAGTGTCTTAAAACGAATATAGGGAACAAGATCACCCTGAAACTGGATCGATCCTTCTTCCAGTTCAAATCGCTTCCCAAGAATATCGATCCGGCCGCGCACAAGATCAAACTGACCCGCAGAAATCACCCGCGCCGTTGTGCCTGTGACTTCCAACCCGCCCCCGAGTTCCGCATCAACGCCACGGCCACGCACAAATATCTTGTTGGGTGCAGTGATCTGAAGACCCAGATCATAAACGCTGCCAGCGCCGCCGTTGCCCTGCTCTTCGGGTTCGGGGATGACGCCTGCACGCCCGCGCGTGGTTGTAACGGATTGAGGCGCGCCGACATGGGTGATTTCTGGGATTTCCCCGATACTGGTCAATCCCGATGAGGGAACCGAAATCAGCGTCTCGCCGATATCGATTGTACCACCGATGCGCGCCCCGCCCGTCAATGGACCCGCGACCGCAATGTCAGCCGTAATCAGTGTTGAATACAAACGCGGATCGGACAGAACCACACTGTTCAGAAGGATCTTGAGATCGGCGACCAAACTGTTCAGGTTTAGCCCTCCGGCAACTGCGAGTGTGCCACCTGCTTCGACCGCGCCGCCCAGGTCAAGTTGCGCATCTCCGCCATTGAGATTGATCGTGGTAATTAGATCTGTCAGAGCCAGACGCAAACCAGGGTCTGCAAAGGTGGCCCCGGTCGAGGAAATCGTGCCGGAAATCGCGTCCAAACCCGGCGCGCCTTTGGCTGTCAGATCAAATTGAGCCTGCCCTTGCAAGCTGCGCGGGGCCAAAAACGGGTCAGACAACCCCAAGGGCACCGCCCCAATTATACCCAGATCCAGAGTGCCGTCTTCGCCAACGCGGCCTTTTACGCTCGCTTCGGTTCCAGCCGGACCTGTGGCAGCCGTATCAATTTGCCAGTCCGCCCCATCACGCGCAGCGTCGCCTTCGATTGAAAGCGGTCCTGCAAGTTTCGGAACAAACACGCCAATATCTGGCATAGCCGCGAGGAACGCCACTGCCGCGTCTGGTCCCGTCGCCAAACCCGCAACGCTGACTTCGGATTGAAACGGTCCGGCGGCGTCCACGTCAACATTGTATCCCGCATCGCTCAACCAAACGCGCCCATTGGCATCCAGTGGTCCATTGATTGCTTCAACAAGGGGCTGCACTTCCGGAACCGACAAATCAAATTGAACATCTGTTTCTGGCCCGGTTGCGACGCCTTTGACAGAAAAGGAACTGTCATATGGCGCGTTCGCGACAACATCAACGGCCCATCCAATTGCGTCCTGCGTGGCTTTGGCATCCAGACTGAGCGGGCCGGTATATTGCGGTAGCACAAGCGCCACATCATTCAAGCGCGCCAGCACCTTCACATCGCTGGCGTTTGTTTGCAACTTGATGTCGCCTGTGATGTCGAGTGCATCGTTTTTGAGATCTAGGTCTTGGACAAAAGTGCCTGTTTCATCGCGGCGGGCCTGCAGGGTCAGCGCCGTCACCCCGGCCATCACGGCATCGGCTTGCGGAATATCGAGTTTCAGATCGCGCGTGGTGCCGCCAATTTTGAGATCGAAGATGCTGCTGAGCGGTGTGATACTGCCCGCCACATCAAGCTGCGCAGCCCCTGCCAGAGACTGCCCGGCAAGACCGGCAAACCGGGCAAGTTCAGCCGCCTGAACTGACAGATCAATATCCGTTGGAATGCCACCATCGAGGCCTTGAATGATAACATCCCCCGACAGCCCGTAATCCGCGCCAACAAGCTCTAGGCCGGTAATCCGGATTGGCTCATCCTCGACATAGTCAATATTTGCTTTGCCTCGGAACTCTTGGCCGAGCGCCTCTGCTGCTTCGGGATCATCCAGCGCCAGCCCGCGTGTTGTGAGGTCAAGATCCCCAAGGAAACGACCAACCGAGCCCAAATCGCCCTGAAGTGTTCCATCGAGCGCCAGCAACGTGTTTTCAAAACGAATGCCTTCACGCGCGAATTGGGTGATGTCGAAGGCACCCGCAAAGACGTCGCCCGACTGTGCGTCATAATCAACGCTCAACTCAATGGATTGAACGGTGGTTTCGACGTCAGATCCGGGCAGCAAAACAGGCTGTCCATCTGCCTGAGCAATGGTGCCATCCACGTCTATGAATGTGGGCCACTGGTCACTGTTCAGTTTCACCTTTCCGGCCAATTGCACGGCCTTGGCATCAAGCGCGAAATCAGACACGTCAACCGCCCCGTCAGCGCCCAGCAAAGCGTCTACGTTGAGGGCAACTTTGGTGCCGAAGAAGTCACGCGATTGCGGTGCCACCAGCGCGGTAATATCACCACCCAGATTGGCCCGAATGCGCCGATCCGGCTGCGCGCCTTCGACCTCGGACGGCAATGCATTGAGCGTCACCTGCCCGGCCACGCGCTGCATCCCATCGGTGGCCAGCCCGATATCAGCGGTAAAATCATCGAGGGGTCCTGTCCCTGCAACCGTCAAATCAATTGATGGCTTGCCGGGCAAGTTCATGGTGTGTCCGGCGATACCACCGGGCGCCTCGTCCAGCGCGATGTCGACATTGATCTCAGACCCTTCACGCGCGAAGCTGCCTTTGACGACATAGTTCCCGTCCGCATCGTCCACCCGTTGGGCCGTCAGATCAATGAACGCCCCCTCGTCATTCAATTGGATCGAGGCCTTTACGCCCAGTGCTGCCGCTGTGCCTACTATTGGTTCACCAAGATCAATGCGCGTCACTTCGAAGACGTCGATGTTTACCGAGACCGGCAAATCGGGCAGCGCAAAGGGCGCTGCCTCCGCAGAGGGCACTTCGACGGTTTCCTCGGCTTCGGGCAAGCGCGGCAAATCCAATGAAGCTGCGCTCAGATTGTTCACTTCAAGCTGTCCGCGCAGCAAGGCAAGCCTGCTCCAGTTCAGTTTCACATCCTCAAGCGTCAACCAAATGCCCTCATCATCCGCGATGGTCATGCGCTCAAAGGAAGCCTCAGAACTCAGTGCCCCGGCGAAACCGGTGATTTTCACCTCACGCCCGGCACCCGAAAGCAAGTCCTGAATGGTTCGGGTCAGGAAACCACCGTCGTCCTCGTCATCCTGAGCCGCCCCGCCGATAGGAACCAGCAGGAACAGAACGAATAGACCTCTGAGTAACCAACGAAATCGCATTAAAATGCCTGTCCTATTCCGATGTAAACTTGCCAGGATGACCCATCGTCATCCCCTGATGTGGGCACAGCAACGTCAAACCTGATTGGTCCGATCGGCGTGTCATAACGCAATCCCAAACCCGCGCCGCTTTGCCATTCCCCCGAGCCATCCGGCAAGGCCTCTGATCCAATATAGCCCGCGTCAAAGAAACCGACATAGCCAAGACTGCCCGCAGTGCGGTAACGCACCTCGGCGGACAGACCCAGGAACGACCGCCCGCCAACGATCTGGCCATTGCCAATATCCACGCCGAGTGATTGGTAATCATGGCCACGCACCGTATCGCCGCCACCCGAATAGAACAAGAAATCCGCCGGCGCATCTTCGAGGCTCGGGCCAACAACGGATCCCAGCTGTCCGCGCAGGGCAAGGGTCGTGGTTGAGACAGTGCCAAAAGTCCTGTAAACACGGGCATCCAATTCTGTCAGAACACCATTGTCAGCGCCATCTACTGCGTAAAATGGTGAGACCTCCGCATCCAGATAAAACCCTTTTCGCGCATCCAGTATCTTGTCGCGGTAGTCAAAGGTCGCCCCGGTCGGGAACAGCAGCAAAGTGTACTGGTCTTCGCCAAAGGCATCCCGTGTATTTGCGCGGCGAACCGCCACGCCAAATCGATAAGACCTCTGGTCTGACACAATGCGCTCAATGCCCGCGCCAATCGTTGCCTGACGAGAAAAGTAGTTCACTTCGTCTTCCTGCTCGACTTCGCCGAGAATATAAAGATCCGTGTCTTCATTAAAGGTGGAGGGTCGCTGGTAGCGCGCGCCAAGAAGGAAATCTGTGCCGCCGGTCTCCCCTCCAACGCCACTGATCTCGGCCTCCAAACGCAACCGCTCCGCCCCGCCAAACAGATTGCGATGCACCCAGAATGCACTCGCGGACAGGCCTTCAATAGTAGACACCTCGCCCCCGAAACCGAAACGCCGGGGTTTGTCATCTGCCACGCGCGCAGTGATGCCCAACTGATCGCCCGGGCCGACTTCTTCTGCCTCAATCATCGCGACAGAACTGAACGCGCCCGTGCGGCGCAATCGCCCGGCCGCGTCGGCCAGTTCATCCGGGGAGTAGACAGTTCCGACAGGCAGACCGGCGATTTCGAGGATACGTTCGGTGCGCACGGCGCTGTCACCGCTCACTTTGAGATCGCCAAAGCGGAGCTTGGCTCCGGGATCCAGTCGCAATGTAGCATTGAGCGTGCCGTCTGTATGCCGCGCAGTGATGGTTTGGCTTTCCAACTTGGCCTTGGCATGACCCTGATCCCGCCACGCCTTGGTGCCGGCGCTTACCGTATCGCGCAGCAGGCTCAATCGCGCGGTTTCGCCACTCCTGAAGCCTTCCGGCAGGACAGTGCCTTCCGCAACGGGTCCAATATCCGCCGTGCCAAACCGAAAGACTTTGCCAAGAGTCACGCTGATTTGCGCTGATGTGACACTGCGCGGTGGGGCCACCGAAGTGATGGAGGATGCTTCGCGCCCGTCCAGCGTAATGCCAATAATAGCGCCGTAGTAACCAAAATCATAAAGGACGGCCAAAACACGTTTGTAATCCGCCTGAGCAATTGCAACCAGTTCCTGAGATGAGACTTCTGTTTCTGCTGCTGCCTGTTCGATCAACAGCGACCCGCCTTCCAACGCCTCTCGCAAGTCCTCGTCCGCAACCCCTTGCAGGGTTGCCTCAAATGCCAGTGCGGGCAGGCTCAGGCACGCCGCAGCAACGGCCATGATTGCAAGCCGGACACAGCGCCGAGCGTTGTTTTTTTTAGAAGATCGCACGATTTCCCCCGGTTCGGCTATGTCTTATGGATTGGCATTTGAGGGCAGACTCAAACGAACAACTGACTCGCCATTGCCTCCCTTCTAACGGAAGTCGGGCAACCCGTGCAAACAGCAATAAGCCGTGTCGTCACAAACGTTGGACACTGGAAAACAATCACGCAATCCGATCCCGGCTGAATGCGCGGGTCCTCGTGCGACCACCGGGCATCTCAGACTGCGCGTTTCGCAGCGCGCATAAGTCCAAGGTCGGGTGATGTGAGCATCTGATGAACGCCCACGCGTTGATGCCTTCACGGCGCAAAGCAAAAAGCCTATCGCGCAAATCTGGCATTCACAGTCTTGTTTGTTCTTTTTGATTTTGAGCCGTGCGCCTCAAGCAGTTGAACTTACCCGATGTCAGGTCGGGAAATCCGACATAATCCACGCCCAGATCATTACCACATAGGTCAGTTGGTGCAGTGCCTGATCCATCCCGCACACACGCCAATAGGCTGCATCCTGCGGTGTCAGATTTTGAACGGACGTATGACGCCCTTTCCACCAGTCGATATGAAAATGGATGGCCCATTCCAGCAAGATCACTGGCAGAATGAAGCCAATCTTCGCGCCGATCAGAATAAAGGCGAGCGCTGATCCCGCGGCATGCACGCCTGCATGCACAAAGCGGCCGAGATGGGCATAGGTATCGCGCCCATCCAGCATAATCCTGGTCTGGAGGAAATAGTCCCCAAGCATGTGTTTGACCTGAAGCAAGCACATGAGGATCAATATCGTGCCGTAACTTATTACCAAAACAACTCCTTTTCATCCCCCCGCGCCAAACATGACGACATACGGGAGGATCAATCTTAAATCCGGCGTCCCCACAGTATCAGACAAAATACATGTCCCACCAAAGGGGAAAAAATTTAGTTCCGCGGCATTTCAAACCGCGAATGTAATTAGTTTCGATACAGCAAGGAGCGCCCATTTGCGAACAAATGCACCTTAGAAGGATCCGCCGTCAGTTTTAGCGTCTGCCCGCGCATCTCTGTGTGGATACCGGCCAATTTCGCGATCACGGTATCAGTATCCGCACTGGAACTGGGCGCCGCAAAATAAAGCTGCGTGACTTCGCCCAGCGCCTCCACAATTGTGACTTTATCGGCGAAAGCGTAATCATTGCCTTCTGTGGCAATCATATCCTCCGGGCGGATACCCACATTTACTTTTAGCCCCTTATCGGCTGGTTGCGTCGGTATATTCGCCTGAAATGTCCCCTGCCCGTCGGTGCAGGAAACGGTGGTAACGGTACCGGTTTCAACGACTTCACCCGCCAGCAGGTTCATCGCAGGCGAGCCTATGAATTGAGCCACGAATTCATTCTCTGGCCTTTCATAGAGTTCAAGCGGCGAGCCGACCTGCGCGATCCCCTTGTTTGCCAGCACCACAATGCGACTGGCCAGGGTCATGGCCTCCACCTGATCGTGAGTCACATAGATCATCGTGGAATTTGGCATGCTTTCCTTGAGCTGCGCAATTTCGATGCGTGTCGCCACGCGCAAAGAGGCATCCAGATTAGAGAGCGGTTCGTCAAACAGATATACCTTCGGATCGCGCACGATCGAACGCCCGATGGCGACACGCTGGCGCTGACCGCCAGACAGAGCTTTGGGCAGGCGATCAAGGTATTCATCCAGTTGCAACACTTTGGCCGCACGCCCCACTGCCTCGTCGATTTCAGCGGGCGTTTTCTTGGCCAGTTTCAGGGCAAAGGCCATGTTGTCGCGCACCGTCATATGCGGATAAAGCGCGTAAGACTGGAACACCATCGCAATGCCGCGTTGTGCAGGGGGCACATCATTCATGCGGTCCCCGTCAATTTGCAACTCTCCGCCCGTGATTTTTTCCAGACCTGCGATCATCCTGAGCAAGGTCGATTTCCCACAACCAGAGGGTCCGACAAAAACAATCAATTCACCGGTTTGGATGTCGAGATTGATGTTTTTGAGTACTTCCACCCCGGCGCCGTAGGATTTTCCCACATCTGTCAGTTTAAGTTCGGCCATATCTTTGTCCCTCCCAAGACGCGGGTCTTAATCCTGTTTCACGGCCAGGCAGGCTTGCCATGGTCCCAGGTGCAGTTTGAAATCGGCAGACGGGGTCGCCCCGCCCAGTTCATGTCCGATGGTGTGCCAGTCTCCCGGCGGCATGCCGTGTAGCGATGGCGAGTCCGACAGGTTGAACGCACAAAACAACGTCTGGCCTTCATGCGTGCGGGTGAATTGCAGCACGTCGCCATAGGCAAAAACGCCGCCATGTTCACCTTTGACCAAGGCCGGGTGATCCTTGCGAAAGGCAATCGCACGTCGGTAATGGTGCAGGATCGCACCCGGTTCATTTTCCTGGGCGTGCACTGATCGGTTAAGGTGATCATGGCTGACGGGCAACCATGGGAACCCTTCGGAAAAGCCGCCGTTCTGGTTGGACGTTTCCCAGACCATCGGCGTGCGGCATCCATCGCGGCCCTTGAATTCCGGCCAAAACGTGATGCCATAAGGGTCCTGCAAGTCTTCAAAGGCGACATCGGCTTCGGGCAGGCCAAGTTCCTCCCCCTGATACAGGCACACCGACCCGCGCAGACACATGATCAGCGTGGCGAAAAGACGTTGCGCTTGGGGTGAGAGATCCCACCGCGATGCGTGGCGCATCACATCATGATTGGAAAACGCCCAGCATGGCCAGCCATCCTCGGCCACACGGCCAAGTTCCTCAAAAACCTGTGCCACCCGCGCCGCGTCCAATTTGGTCTTGGCAAGGAACTCAAAGGCATAACACATATGCACCATTTCCGGCCCGCTGGTGTATTCACCCAACAACTCGAGCCCGCGCTGCGCATCCCCGACTTCGCCCACACAGGCCGCTGCCGGGTATTCATCCAACAACGCCCGGAAGCGCTTTAGGAATTCAATGTTTTCAGGCTGGTTCTTGGAGTGGATATGTTCCTGATGGTTGTAAGGGTTGACCGAGGGCGCGATATTGGCGTTACGCCGTTCCGGCGGCAAAGCGGGGTTGTCGCGCAAATCCTTGTCCGCAAAATAGAAATTGATCGTATCCAACCGGAACCCATCCACGCCGCGATCCAACCAGAACCGCGTGGTCGCCAGAATGGCGTTTTGCACATCACCGTTGTGGAAATTCAGATCGGGCTGTTCGACCAGAAAGTTATGCAGGTAGTATTGCTCGCGCCCGGGGTGCCACTGCCAAGCGGGTCCGCCAAAAATCGACAGCCAGTTGTTGGGCGGCGTGCCATCGGGTTTCGGGTCAGCCCAGACGAACCAATCTGCCTTGGGGTTTGTGCGGTCCTTCTTGCTCTCCTGAAACCACGGGTGCTGATCCGAGGTGTGGCTTAGCACCAGATCAATCATCACTTTCAGCCCATGCTGATGGGCGGATTCCACCACGACATCGAAATCGGCCAATGACCCGAACATCGGATCAACGTCGCAATAGTCGCTGACATCATAGCCGAAATCCTTCATCGGCGACGTGAAAAACGGCGAGATCCAGATCGCATCAACACCCAACGACGCAATATAACTCATGCGATGTGAGATACCGATCAAATCACCGATGCCGTCTCCGTTGCTGTCCTGAAAACTGCGCGGGTAGATCTGATAAATGACGGCACCACGCCACCAGTCCTGATCAACCACGGGCAGATGCAAGTGATGTTCCATTTTGGTCATGAAACGGGAACTTTCCTATTTGACGGAGCCGGCCAGCAGACCGCGCACCAGATAACGTTGCATTGTGAAAAACACGATGAGCGGCACCGCGATGGAGATAAATGCCGCAGAGGCCAGAATACCCCAGTCGCCCCCACGTGAGCCCAAAAGGTCATCCGCGATCTTGACCGTCATCACCCAGCTTTCAGAGTTGGACGGCAGGAACACCTTGGCCACCAGCAGGTCGTTCCATGTCCACAGGAACTGAAAGATGGCGAAAGAGGCCAGTGCGGGAAAGCTCAGCGGCAACACGATCTTGGTGAAGACCTGAAAATCAGTGGCCCCGTCCACCTTGGCGGATTCAATGATATCGCGCGGCAGGCCGACCATGTAGTTTCGTAACAGGTATATCGCCAGTGGCAGCCCGAACCCGGTATGCGCCATCCAGATGCCAAGGAAACTCTGCCCGATGCCGATCTTGTTGTGGAACTGCAAAAGCGGCACGAGCGCCAGTTGCAAGGGCACAACCAGCAAGCCGACCACCACGGCGATCAACAACCCCCTGCCCGCGAAATCCATCCACGCCAGCGCATAGGCCGCAAAAGCAGCAATCAGAATGGGGATGATCGTCGCCGGGATCGTCACGGTCAGTGTGTTGATGAAGGCAATGTCCATGTTGTTGGAAAACAGGATGTTGCGATAATTCGAGAGCGAGAAATCAGGCGGCGTTGCAGTGGAATAATAAACACTCGGGTCGCGCTTGATTTCAGCAGGCGAGAAATAGCTGAAATCGCCGTTTTGTTGAACTGTCAGCGCGCGGTCACGGGTGAGTTCAGCGGTTTCACCCGCAGCGGCAATCGTTGGGTTGGAACGTGCGCCGCCAAAACGGATCACTTCCGTATCACCGCCGCCAAAGATATTGCCTTCGATCACGAAGCCGCCATTGCCGGGTTTGGCCTCTTCAGCAGGGATTTTCGCCTGGAAATTCTGCTCGACTGCAAAAGGCGAAAGCCACCAGCCTGACGCCGAAATCTGGTCCCGGTCGCGAAACGACGACACAAGCAAGCCAACGGTCGGGATCAGCCAGATCACCACGAGAAAGATCACCGACAGATTGACAGCCCAGCTGAGCGAAGATTTGGTACCTGCAATATTTTCCATTATCTCATCTCCGCACGGGCTTGACGAATGTTCCAGATCATCACGGGCAGCACGATGATCATGATGACAAAGGCAACCGCGGTGGCGCGCCCATCATCGCGAAACATGTAAGACATCATGTAGCTGGGCAGAATTTCAGTGCCGAAATTGCCCCCTGTCATCGTGTAGACGATGTCGAAAACCTTGAGCACCAGAATGGTAATCGTCGTCCAGACCACCACAATGGTGCCCATGATCTGTGGCACCTTGATCTTGAAGAATACCTGAAACGGGTTGGCCCCATCGATTATCGCGGCTTCGATGGTTTCCTCGGGAATTCCGCGCAGGGCAGCAGAGAGGATTACCATGGCAAAACCGGTCTGGATCCACACCAGAATGAACATCAGGAAAAAGTTGTTCCAGAAGCGCAGTTGCAAAACGTCGAGCGGCTCTGAGGCGCCAAACATGTCCCGGATCGCGTTGATCAGACCGATGTCGGCATTGTTGGCGTAAACGAATTTCCAGATCAGCGACGCGCCCACAAAGGAAATCGCCATGGGCATGAAAATCAGAGACTTGGCGATGTTGCCCCATTTCATCCGGTCGGTCAGCTGTGCCACCAGAAGGCCGAAGAACGTGGCGGAGGCCGGGACAACCAGCACCCAGAGGAAATTGTTGAAAAGCGCTGTCTGAAACCCGGTATCCGAGAACATGACGGAATAGTTGCCAAACCCGATGAACTCATCTCCGGAGCGGTTGTAAAGAGAGCGCCAGAAAGAGCCGACAACCGGGTACACAAGATAGAGACCCAGAGCGGCCATCGCGGGAAACAGAAACAACCAGGGCCGCACAAGATTGGCGCGGTTGATGTTTTGCCCGGGATTATCTGCACGCGGCGGAAAGATAACCTTGTCAAGAATGAGATTGGACAGAAAGAAGTATCCGACACATCCGCCGACACCCACGATAACTGTCACAATCCCCTGTAGCAGCGGTGACATGGCATTCCCTCCCAAGATGCAGTTTCACGGTGGTGCGGTCCGGCAAATAGATTGCCGGACCGCCGTTTTGTGCTGGGGTTACTGGATTGTGTCCCAGCGGTCTTGGATGCCTTTGGCGACCTCTTCTGCGCTGACGCCCGTGGTATAATCGACCATGCCTGTCCAGAACGCGCCCGCGCCGATTTCGCCGGGCATCAGGTCTGATGCATCAAAGCGGAATGTCGTAGCGTTCAACAGAATTTCCCCCTGCGCTTTAAGACTTGGATCAGCATAGAGGTCTGCGTTTACACCCGCATGCGCTGTCAGGAAGCCGCCCTGTGCCATCCACAATTCATGTGCAATTGGCGTTTTCAGGAATTCCACAAAAGCATTTGTGGCCTCGGATGGATTGGTGATGGCAACAACGGTGCCCGCGCCCAAAACTGGCTTGCCGAGATCTTTCTCGGCATAGGCAGGAAAGTAGAAGAAATCGACATCGTCCCCGACGGCTGTGCCTTCCGGGAAGAATGCCGGGATGAAAGAAGCCTGACGGTGCATGTAGCACTTTGGCGGGATCGAAAAGAGGCCCGTTGGGCTGTCGCGGAAATCTGTATTGGCCACTGCTGATGCGCCGCCGTCGACATACGCGTCGTTGCGGGCGAAGGCACCGAATTCTTCGATTGCGGCAATCACCTTGGGATCGTTGAACTTCAGTTCATTCGCAACCCAGGCGTCATAGTCTTCCGGCGATTGCGTGCGCAGCATCATTTCCTCGACCCAGTCTGTCGCAGGCCACCCTGTGGCCGCACCGGAACCCAGACCGATACACCACGGTGTGCCGCCCTCTTCCACGATCTGGTCGGTCAACGCCTTGAGGTCTTCCATCGTTTCGGGAATGTCATAACCCGCCTCGTCAAAGGCTTCGGGCGAGTACCACACCAGAGATTTCACATCGACGCGGTAGAAAATACCATACATCTGATCGGCGCCATCTGCATCCGCGTAGGTACCCAGATCGACCCAGGATTGCCCAGCGGCATAGTTATCCCGCACCCAATCTGCAGATCCATCCGCCAGCGGTGTCAACAACCCCTGGCTTGCCATATCCGCAGCAAGGCCCGGTTGCGGGAAGACCGCGAGGTTTGGCGCAGAGCCGGAGCGGGCGGAAATCACGATGTCCTGCTCAAAGCTATCTGACCCGGAATAATTCACCGACGCCCCTGTGGCGCTCGTGAAGTAAGAGAACGCGATATCCACCTTCTCTTTTTCGTTGCCCGTCCACGGTCCTGTGATCTCGACAGACTGACCGCTCAGATCATATTTGTCGGCAAATGCTGTATAGCTGTCCCAGTTGAAATCACCTTCGCCTACAGCAAAAGGCTGATGCCCGTCTGCCTGCGCCATACCTGCGCAAAGAGCCAGCGCTGCTGCGCCCGCGTAAAACCGTGCCTTCATTGTATCCTCCCGTTGCGGTGCCTGTTTCGGCACCATAGTGCTTATTATCTACGCGCAAAGAATCACCTCAAAGCGCTTTGGATGCCTTGAACGTGGCTGAACGCTGTATATCTGTCAACTCATGGTTCGGTTTCATTTGCGTTTTCAAGGCGCTAGATTTTAGCGCTCCGACTTACACTGTTTGGCCTTTGACGAAAGCGATCCACCTGCATAGGCTGGCACGGTTGAGCACAGAAAAGACGTCCGGATTTTATGAACTTACGAGAATTGTCAAAACGGTTGAACCTGTCGCAAACGACGGTCAGCCGTGCCCTGAACGGGTATCCGGAAGTCAATGAAGCCACGCGAAAGCGCGTTGCTGATGCCGCAGCACTTTATAATTATCTTCCCAACGTGCGCGCCCAACGACTGGCAACGGGACGTTCCATGTCAATCGGACACATCATTCCGCTTTCAAAACAAAACGAGATGGTGAATATCGTCTTTGCCGATTTCATCACCGGCGCGGGTGAGGTCTACTCTCGGCATGGCTACAACATGACGCTTACCGTTGTGCGCGATGAAGACGAGTTGAACACCTACCGCATTATGGCAGAACAGGGTGCGGTGGATGGCATTATAGTGCATTCTCCCACCCGTAATGATCCGCGCATCTCATTTCTGGCCGATCTGGATATCCCATTTCTGGTGCATGGGCGCGCGTCGGAGGTCCGTATCGAATATTCGTGGATGGACGTGAATAACAAGCGCGCCATCGAAAAAGGCACGCAATACCTGTTGGACCTCGGGCATGAACGCATCGGGTTTATCAACGGTCAGGAACATATGGATTTTGCGCAACGCCGCCGCGAGGGATATCTCGCAGCGTTTGCGGCACGCGACCTGAAACCGACTGAGGCGCGCATGCGTACGGGTGAGATGAGCGAGCCTTTTGGGCACGCCTCAACGCTTGAGATGCTGGACAGCGATGATCCCCCAACCGCATTTGTTGCTTCCTCCATCGTGCCCGCGTTGGGTATTCGTCGTGCCGTTGAGGAACGAGGGTTACGCATGGGGCGGGATGTTTCAATCCTGTGTTTTGATGATGATATCTCCTATCTTCCCAATGGTTTGGATGCGCCGGTATTCACCGCGATGCGCTCTTCTGTGCGCGATGCCGGGCGTCGTTGCGCCGAGCTTTTGATGGAACAGATTTCCACGGCCTCGCGCGAGATCAGAACCGAACTTTGGGACGCAGAATTGGTGATCGGGCAGTCCACCGGCCCATGCCCTTGAAGGACAAGACATGAATTTCAAACGATCAGACTTCCCACAAGATTTTCAATTCGCAGCCGCCACCTCGAGCTATCAGATCGAGGGTCATAAATTTGGCGGTGCGGGCAAAACCCATTGGGACACCTTCGCCGCCACACCCGGGAATGTGGTGCGCGCAGAAAACGGCGATATCGCCTGTGATCACTATCACCGGATGGACGAAGACCTCGATCTGATGCAAGCGCTTGGGCTTGATGCGTACCGGTTTTCTACCAGCTGGGCGCGGGTTCTGCCGGAGGGGCGCGGTACGCCAAACCCTGAAGGGCTTGATTTTTATGACCGATTGGTGGATGGACTGCTGGCGCGCGGGTTGAACCCGATGGCGACGCTCTATCACTGGGAACTTCCCGTGCCACTGGCGGATCTGGGCGGCTGGCGCAATCCGGACATTGCCCATTGGTTTGCTGATTTCGCCACTGTGATCATGGAACGGATCGGGGATCGGGTGTTCAGCGTCGCGCCCATAAACGAGCCGTGGTGTGTTGGCTGGCTGTCGCATTTCATGGGACATCACGCGCCGGGCCTGCGCGACATCCGCGCCACCGCCCATGCCATGCATCACGTGTTGACGGGACATGGTCGGGCCATTCAGGCAATGCGCGCGTTGGGTGTGAAAAACCTCGGAGCGGTGTGTAATTTTGAATACGCAAACCCCGTGGATGACAGCGCAGAGGCCGCATCGGCCTCACAGCTTTATGACGGCTACTACAACCGCTTCTTTTTGGGCGGTTTGTTCAAAGGCGCATATCCAGATGACGTCATGGCAGGACTTGGTCCTCATATGCCCAAGGGCTGGGAAGATGATTTCGATCTGATTGGGCAGCCTCTGGATTGGTGTGGGTTAAACTACTACACCTGCAAACGCATTGCACCCAATGATGGTCCCTGGCCTGCACATGACGAAGTTCCCGGCCCTTTGCCCAAAACACAGATGGGATGGGAAATTTACCCTGAGGGGCTGCATCATTTCCTGACCTGGGTACATGAGAATTACACGAAAGGCTTGCCGCTCTATGTTACCGAAAATGGCATGTCGAACCCGGATGAAATCGATGTGCCGGATACCGCACGGATTGATTACCTCAACGCCCATATTGCATCGGCACAACAGGCTATGGCAGAGGGCGTCCCGCTTGCGGGCTATACGTTCTGGTCGCTGATGGACAATTACGAATGGGCGCTGGGGTATGAAAAACGCTTTGGCCTGATTCATGTAGATTTTGAAACGCTGAAACGCACACCCAAAGCCTCCTATCATGCCTTGGCAGCGGCGTTGAAACGGTAAGTTTCAGGGTTTGAACCACGCGGGCACGCCAAACGGTGGCGTATGGAGCGTGGTCCCAGTGAGGCTTTTCAGAAACGCGACGATCTGCGCGATTTCCGCGTCTTCCAGTGTTTGCGATTTTACCTTGACCGCCTGCGCTTGGCGCGCCATTTCGCGTGCATCCGATTGAATTATGAAATCGGTTGCGGCCAACCACGGAACGGCGGGTAGGTTTGCGTCTTGCCTGTGCCATGCCGCGCGCGCCGACTGTGGATCAAGGTGATGACGCACCATGCTTCCCAAAGTGGGATAGGCCCCGTTGTGCCCATAGGGCGCGGTCAAGGCCACATTGCGCAACATCGGTGTTCGAAACGCATAGGCGTCCGCAATCCGATTGCTTTCGCCCATACGACCCACATCGCGCGCATAAGGGTCAAAAAGGCGCGTGCGGCCCGGGCCAAAGGCAGGCAAGCCAAGCGCGTGGAATCTCTGATCCGACATTAACGGCCCGGAATGGCAGCTGTTGCAACCTGCTTTGCCATAAAACAGATCCATTCCTGCCTTTTGCGGATCTGTGAGTGCGTCGGATTTCCCCGCAAGGTATTGATCAAACGGGCTGTCGATACTGGTCCACTCAATTGCCATAAAAGCAGCCAGCGCATTGGCAATCTCAACGATTGTTACCTCCTCGGAGGTTTCAATATGATCGAAAGCTTCCACAAAACGCGCGCCGTAATCACCATCGGTCCGCACCCGTTTCGCCAATATCGGCCAAGCCCCATCAATTCGGTCGTGCACAGCCCCGATGATTTCGTTTTCACCGGGATTGCCTGCCATCTCGAATTGTGCGGTCAGCGGAAACAGAGCTTGCGCGGCCAGCAGAGAATTCAGACCATCAGGCAACCATTCCTCGGCGGGAGAATTGAAGCCATTACCAAAAATCTCCGATGTGCTGAGGCGCCCGTCATGAAACATCACGTGCAGATCACGCGCGCCAAGGTTCCATAGCCCGGGCGCATTGCGCGGAATGCGTTTGGCAATGCGCGACAGGCCCGTGCCGGGGGTGCGATCCGGACCCAGGCCGCTGCCCCCCTCCCCGATACCCAGTGACAACCCGTCTCCGGTGCCAAAATCAGGATGATGGCAATGCGCACAGGTAATATTCCGGTTGCCCGACAAGATCGGATCGTAGAACAAGGACTGGCCCAGAGCCGCCTGTTTGTGATCAAATTCGAGAAAATCCGCTTGCGACAGGGGCCGCGGTAGATCACCCGCCGTAGCTGCGAACGCAAAACAGGAGACCAAAACCCAATGCGCACCATACTTCTTGCCTGCACATTGCTTGCCGCCCCCGCGTTTGCGGAGATCGAAGAAGCGCGCGATATGATGGAGGCCGGTCAATTTGAAGAAGCCTACGAAGCACTTTGGCCCGCCGCGCGGTCGGGCAATGCCGACGCAGAAGAGCTGATCGGCGTGATGTATGCCATGGGCCTCGGTGTGCCGCGCGATGACGTGCGCGCGTTTGAATGGTATCTGCGCTCGGCGATGAAGGGGCATCCGGGTGCGCAATCTGGTGTTGGATGGTACTATGAGGTCGGGCGCGGATTGCCTAGCGTTGACCTTACGCGCGCCTATATGTGGTACACGCTTTCCGCCATTGGCGGTGATCCTGACGCCGCGATCAGCCTGGAAGAGGTCGTCAAGAAAATGACGCCGGAAGAGATCGAAAAAGCGCATGTCCTAGTGGCCGACTACAAGGTCTGGATGTATCCGTTTCGGTGATCGGGGGCGGCCAAAGACCGCCCCTTTTCGGTTTAGTTCAAGTCTGCCGCGCGGGCTTCGCCAAGCTCAGCTTCGGCCTCAGCAACCGCTTCCGCGAGCGCGTCAAAAATTTCCTCGCCCCGTCCGACGTTGCCTTTGAACCAGTCAAACACAGGTGCGGCACCTTCTTTGAAGGCCGCTTTCTGCTCAGGTGTTGGGACATAAAGATCGCCACCTTCGGCCACGAATTGCTCGTAGGCGGCGATAGATTTACGCTTGGGCGAGGCAAATGTCGCCTGTTGCAGCGCATAGAACCCATCCACCACAACGCGGCGCATATCTTCGGGCATCTCAAGGAATTTTGCGTTGTTCATCCACCACAGCGCGCCCATGTAAGCGTGGCCGTCCAGCGTGACATATTTCAATCCCGCATCGGGGAATTTCATGCCCATAATGTCGGTAATGCCGTTTTTGGAGCCCTCGACAACGCCGGTCTGAAAAGAGGTGAACAATTCAGGCCACGGGATCGGTGTCGGGGCTGCACCAAGTGCTTTGACCAGCTCTTGCGGCAGGTCCGCCACAACCGTACGGATCTTCAGCCCTTCCATGTCCGACGGCTCTGCCACGCGACGTTTGGTATTGGCAAAGTTGCGCCACCCGCCCGTGTTGCCGATGGTCATCAAGCGGATTGTGTCACCGGAGTCCTCCAGCGCCATGGCGCGCATTTTGCGGGTGAAATCGCCCGACAGAACCGTTTCTGCAATCCGGTCATCTGCCATCAGGTAAGGCAGGTCAAGCACCTGAACATAAGGGAAAATCCCCGAGGCACCGCCCGAAGTAGACACATAGACGTCGATGGTTCCATCTGCGACGCCCTGCAGACATTCCGCACCATTGCCACACAATTGTGTTCCGATGAACAGTTCAACCTCGATTGCACCATTGGACGCGGCTTCAACGTAGTTTTTGAACACGACCAGACCATCATAGTCTTCGTCATTCTCATTGGAATTGGCCGTGGCGCGGATCTTAAAGTCCGCGGCGGACGCAGCCATCGCCGTACCGGCAAGCAACGCCGCCAAGGTCAAAGTCTTTAGTGTATTTTTCAGCATTAAGCTCTCTCCCGTTAGATTATAGTTAGTTTGCAAAGCCCGTCAGTCGCGGGACGGTCATGGATAGCGCCGGTATGTAGGTGATCAGGAAAATCACTAAGATCTCCACCGCGAGGAAAGGCAGGATCGCTTTGGAAATTGCTTCCACGCGTTCGCCCGACACCGACGAGGCCACGAATAAAACCAGCCCCATGGGCGGTGTCGCCAGCCCCACTGTCAGATTGACGCTCATGATGATCGCGAAATGGATCGGATCGACGCCGAGACTAACAAAGATGGGTCCTAAAATCGGCCCCAGAATGATGATTGCCGGACCCGCATCCAAAAACATCCCCACAACGAACAACAACAGATTGATCAGGAACAATAGGATCAGGGGGTTGCTGGTCAGGCTGAGCACAAATTCAGCCATGGCTTCAGGTGCGTGGCTCAGGCTGACGACCGTCTTGAAGGCCATGGCGGCCCCGACCAGCAGCAGAACTACCGCAGAGGTGATCCCTGCCCGGTTCAGCACATCCGGAAGATCGCTGAGTTTCAGCGTCCGCATGACAAATAACCCGATGACCAGCGCATAGGCCACAGCAACAGCCGCGGCTTCAGTGGGGGTAAATACGCCCGCCAAGATACCACCCAGAATAATGACAGGCGTCATCAATGGGAAAAACGCCTTGAGGCTCGCTTGACCGCGTTCACCCCATGAGTGCTTTTTCGTGGCCACGGGGAAATCGTATTTATCCGCCTGAAACTTCACCATCAACATGAGGCCAAGACCGACCATAATGCCCGGCACAATGCCCGCGAGGAACAACGCAGCAACGCTTTCGCCCATCACATAGGCATAGATGATCATGATGCCCGAAGGCGGAATAATAGGCCCAATGACCGAGCTGGCCGCGGTAATGGCGGCGGCAAATTTGCGCGTGTAGCCCTGTTTTTCCATGGCCGGGATCAGCATGGACCCAAGCGCGGAGGTATCCGCCACAGCAGACCCTGACAGACCGGCAAAAAGCATCGAGGACAGGATGTTCACATGTGCCAAACCACCGCGAAAATGCCCCATCATGGCTTGAGCAAATTCGACCAGCCGCATGGTAATGCCGCCCTTGTTCATCAGCTCGCCCGCGAGCATGAAGAAGGGAATGGCCATCAGTGGAAAACTGTCCATCCCATTGTAAACGTTACGGTACAGGAGTGTGATGTCTTTTTCCTGACCGTTCAGCCAGAGCAGGATACCCGGCGCGGCCAGAAGGCCAAAAAACACCGGCAGACCGATCAACAAGAAAACGAGGAAAAGCGGGAGAAACCATACCAGCATTATTCAGCTCCCACTTGTTCTTCGAGAGAAATGGGAGGCAGACGATCTTCGCCGCCCATCATTTTCACGATCGCGCGCAGGATCAATTCCACGTTCACGGAAATGAGCAGTGCAACGCCCAGCAAGAGCGATGCCATCATCCAACTGCGTGGCACGCGCAGCCAGTTCTCAAAGGTTAAATCCGTCGGAACATAAAGCGAGGCCGTAGCGAATTTACCCGCAAATCCCGTCACTTCGGACCACCCGATCTGCACAGCGACGATCAAAACGCCGAGGCTCAGAAACAGGAGGATCAGCGTGATAACAGCCCCGATGCGCGCGGGCAACAAGCGCACCAGCGTATCAATGGCGACAAACCCGCCGCGCCGGAAGGCTGTCGGTGCCATCAAACCGGTCATCCACATCATGCAGAAACGTGCGGCCTCGTCGGGCCAAGGCAGCGCGCTGTTTAACGCGTATCGGAAGAAAACTTGAATCAGGATCGCGACGACCATTGCGGCCACGGCAAACACGCCGATGGCGCGTCCAAGCGTCAGCAAGGCCTCATTGACCAGCCGGAGCGGTGTCATCACCGCCAGCAATGCTCCCATGTCGGAGCCTCCTCCCTTGTGCCCGGGTATTCCGGGTCACCGCGCGCAGGTTTTCCCTGCGCCCTTCATTGGTTGGCCCTTTAAGCCTTTTTGTCAAACCTTCTAAAGCGGCCTTGGCAAAAAATCAGCGCCTCCCCCTCCCGGGAGGCGGCTGACAGGACCCGACCCAGAACAATCGAATGATCGCCTGCGTCATGAATTTGGTGTGTCACGCATTCAAATCGCGCCAGACAATCGTTCAGCAATGGCACGCCTTGCGCGTTGAATGTGACGTCCAACCCATCAAACGCCTGACCCGATTTGGCAAATGCCATGGCGACATCTTCGTGCTCAGGCGCCATCACATGGATCGCAAAATTTTGCGCTTGGATGAAGGCATGATACCGACTGGATGATTTCGCCGGGCTCCACATCACAAGGGCCGGATCCATCGAAATGCTGGAAAAGGAATTTGCCGTCATGCCAATCGGGCCTTGCGGCGTTTGTGCCGTTACCACGGTCACCCCGGTGGCGAACTGACCCAAGGCATTGCGAAATTGCCTCTGTGTATCAGCGCCGGGCGCGAAGTGATTCATCTGCGCCATTTGCCGTGTGCCATCTGCCATCACGCGACCTCCTGTCCGTTTGCGGCTTCAAAAAGTTCAAACCAGGTTTGGCGATCCATTTCGACCTTGAAAGCATCGCTGAATGTGGCGATGCGTGACAGCGTATTTGTCCCCATCACGGGCATAATTCCAGCGGGGTGCGCCAATAACCAGGCAACAGCAACTGCGGCACGATCAACGCCTTGCGCGGCACCAATTTCGTCCATCTTGGCGCTCAGAGGATTTGTTTCCGTCATCAAGGACCCACCGCCGAGGGGCGACCACGCCATGGGTTTGATCTTATGCTGTTGCAGATGCGCCAGATCGCCATTGGTGTAACTGTCCCGCGCGGCCAGCGACATTTCAATCTGGTTTGTCACCAAACGGTTGTTCATCGCGGATTGCAATAAATCCCAATCCCATGGTCGGAAATTGGACACTCCGACAGCGCGTACTTTGCCGCTTTGGATCAAGGCATCCAATGCGCCACCGGTTTCTTCGGCATCCATCATCGGATCAGGGCGGTGGATCAGCAACAGATCAATCTGCTCAATGCCCATATAGGTCAACGACGCCTCGACCGAGGCCTGAATATGCGCCGCTGACGTGTCATAGTATTTGACCCGCCGGTCGCTGTATTTGCCGATGGGCGCAACGATGTCACATTTTGTCACGATTTCAAGCTGATCGCGCAAACCGGGGCTTTGTTTCAAACACGCACCCAACACCTCTTCGGCGGCATAGCCCCCATAGATATCTGCCTGATCCATCGTGGTAATGCCCTGCGCAAGACAAGCATCAATCTTGGCACGCACGTGATCGGGCGCGGTGTTTGTGTCATCGGCCAGACGCCACATGCCATAGATAATGCGGCTGAATTGCAGGGTGTCGGAAAGGGCAATGCGTTCCATCAGCGGCGTTCTCCGGCGGCAAGTGGGGTTTTTGGCGCAGCGTTTGGCACGCGCCCATAGGCTTCTGGCAAGGAGCAGGTTTTTAGGTGCGGCATCACCAAACGTCCAAAATGCTCGGCTTCTTCAATGTGCGGATACCCGGAGAAAATGAACGCCCGGATGCCCATTTTCCGGTAAGCTTCGATCTCGGAAAGAACCTGATCGGCGGACCCGACCAAGGCCGCGCCACATCCAGACCGCGCGCGCCCGACGCCCGTCCACAAATGAGGCTCAACATAGCCAAACTCATCCGCAATATCGCGGTTTTTCGACTGATGCGACACACCAAGCGAGGTCGAATCCAAAGCCCGTTCGCGAATTTTGCGGCCATAGTCGTCATCTAATTTAGAGACGATGTAATCGGCGTATTCTTTCGCCTCGGCTTCGGTATCGCGCACAATCATATGCACGCGCAGGCCGTAATCCAGCGTGCGCCCTTTTTCAGCCGCCCGTGTGTGTACCGCCTGCATCCGTCCGGCGATCTGATCTTTGGGCTCTGGCCACATCAGATAAACGTCACAATGTTCAGCGCAAAGATCCAACGCTGCCGGAGAATACCCCCCGAAATACAACAGTGGCCCGCCTGTTTGATAGGGGCGTACCGGGTCCGTTGTGACCTTTTCGAATTGGTAAACTTCGCCTTGATGATCGATCTCATCGCGCGTCCAGGCCTGTTTGAGGATTTCCACAACCTCGCGGGACCGTTGATAGCGAAAATTACTTTCTGCTTTTTCGCCCGGGAAATCAGAGCTGATGATATTGACCGTCAAACGGCCCTCCAGCATGTGATCAAGGGTGGCAATCGTGCGCGCCAACATGATGGGCTGCATCTCCCCACAGCGCACGGCGGCCAGCAGGTTGATTTTATCAGTGATCGGCGCGCAGCCCGCCACAAAACTCAACGTGTCCTGCCCCACCTGATAGGACGATGGGCACAGAATATTGCGAAACCCCTGCGCCTCAGCGGTTTTCACGATATCCGAACAATGCTTCCAGGAAGAGCGCAGATCACCATCCGGCACACCCAAGAATTGATAGTCATCAGAGCACAGAGCCGAAAACCAGGACACTTCCGCCGCATCTAAATCTGCTGAGGTTACCGGCACGATCGTCATAGATTTCCCTTTGCACGCCTTGATATGAATTGCCCCTTGAATAGCACTCACAAACTGGTAGATCAATGGTGTATCAATTTTCAAATCACGTTTACCCGCTTCATGGTCACACCATCTCAAAACGCCAACACGCCGCCAAAATATGTCCAGCTCAGCGAGTTGCTGGCGCGCGACATTGATGCGGGGCGTTTGCTGGATGGGGAACGTCTGCCGCCGGAACGCGACATGGCCGCATCACTTGGCACCTCTATTGGCACCCTGCGCAAAGCCCTTGCCGTGCTGGAAAAAAAGGGATTGTTGCGCCGGGTTCAAGGCTCGGGCAACTATATTCAGAAATCCGTTGAAGCCGCTGGCGCATATCCGATGTTTCGCCTCGAATTGCTCTCGGGAGGCGGTTTGCCGACAGCTCAGGTTCTCACGCTGGATGTGATTCAAAAACCGAAAGACTTGCCCGCTTTTGGCACAAGCCCACGCGCCACGCGCATCCGCCGCCGCCGTTATCTCAATGATGTAGCAATTGCGGTTGAAGAAATCTGGCTCGATGCCAGCGTGGGGGAATTGAGTGTCAATCGCCTCTCTGATTCTCTATATCAAACCTATCTCCAACAGCTGCATTTCTGGATCACGCGGGCAGAAGACCGCGTCAGCATCGGGTCGCTGCCCTCCTGGACTCCCGAAAGCTTTGGTCAGGGTGGTGCCACTTGCGGATACATCGAACGCTACAGTTGGTCGGATCACCCCACCGCAATTGAATTCTCTCGCACATGGTTTGATACCGCCAAAGCCGTCTACGTGCAGCGGTTGAAATAAGGACAACGGACATGAGTAAGATCACTCGGTATGGCATGATCGGCTGCGGCATGATGGGTCAAGAACACTTGAAAAATATCGCGCTTTTGCCCGACACCTCTGTTAGCGCGATATTTGAGCCAAACGAGGACATGCGCCGGATTGCCCATTCACTGGCACCCAAGGCGCGATTTGTGAGCTCATTGGCAGAGCTGCTGGAGGAGGATACGCTGGAGTGTCTCGTCATTGGCAGCCCCAACCATTGTCACGCGGAGCAGGTCGTGGAAATCGCCGAAAAGCGCCCCCTGCCCTTGTTGGTAGAAAAGCCATTGCTGACTGATCCTGCGGACATCCCAAGGTTGAAAAAGGTCTCAGCAGCCTATCCGGCGCCGATCTGGGTTGCGATGGAGTATCGCTATATGCCGCCCATTGCCGCTTTGCTGAACGAAGTGGAGGAGGTAACGGGCGGGGTCAGAATGCTAAGCATCCGTGAACATCGCTTTCCGTTTCTTCACAAGGTGGGCAACTGGAACCGGTTCAATCATCAGACCGGCGGCACCTTTGTCGAGAAATGCTGTCATTTTTTTGATCTGATGCGTCTGGTCATGGGTACGAAACCGATCCGGGTCATGGCCAGTGCGGCGCAATCGGTGAACCACCTTGATGAGAATTACGATGGCGCCGTGCCCGATATCATCGACAATGGTTATGTGATTGTCGATTTTGAAGGCGGCAAGCGCGCCATGCTGGAGTTGTGCATGTTTGCCGAAGGCGCGCGGTATCAGGAGACCATTTCCGCCCTCGGCCCGCAGGGAAAAATCGAAGCATTCGTACCCGGACCGACCCGCTTCTGGCCTGACGATCTGGGGCCCGCACCAACACCTGTTCTGGAGGTCAGCCCCCGGTTCCCGAAAAAACCGCAGACGCGCAAGGTTCCGGTCGATCCGAACCTGTTGGAAGCGGGTGACCACAATGGATCCACATTTTATCAGCATCAACGGTTTCTCGAACTGATACGCGGGCAACGCAGCCAGCCGGATGTGTCTTTTAGCGATGGTCTATGGGCCGTGGAAATGGGCATGGCCGCACAGATTTCCGCGCAGACTGGTCGGTCGATTGATCTGTAAGGACGGCCGCGAATCCATCCGTTCGGCCCACGCCAACCTGCCCCAAACGCAAGTTCAACGCGACTGAGGATACAGGATGGCCCCGAAATTCCTGTCGGGCCAAGCGGCACAAAGGCACGGAGCGAACAAACCGCACCCAAACTCGATTTGCACGGATATTTTCAACCCATTGGTGCTTTTCAATGGCAGATGACCTGCCAAGCCTTGTCTGGTCATCTGCTGTCGGTCAGAAACATCGGCCATCCATTGTGCCTGTCCCGCCTGGTCGATCAGGAGAAAAGCATACCACCATTAATGTCGACATTTGCGCCTGTGATGAATGCCGAATCTGCACTTGCGAGAAACAGAATCAGATTGGCAGTGTCATCGGTAGTCCCTTGCCGCTTGACCGGCGCCGCTGCCTCAAACCCGCGGCGACCTGCATCAGGTGTGTGGATGTTGTGGAAATCCGTATCGATCATCCCCGGACACAACGCGTTCACGCGAATATTGGGACCGACTTCCTTGGCCAGCGCGCGCGTCATCGTCATCACGGCACCCTTTGACGTGGCATAAGCAACCGCTCCCGGCCCACCGCCATCACGACCCGCCTGGCTGGCGAGGTTCACGATGGTTCCACGTTCCATATGCGCCAGGCATGCCTTGGTCATCAGAAACATGCTGGTCAGGTTGAGTTCCATCACTGCATTCCAATGCGTAAGTGACATGTCAGAAATGGTTTTGCGCGCAATCAAGCCGCCCGCATTGTTCACCAGGATGTCGATGCCGCCAAACTCCGCGACGGTTTTCGCGACAAGTGCTTCGACATCTTCCAGTTTTGTAAGATCACCCTTCATTGCAAAGGCCCGACCACCCTCGGCGGTAATTTGCGCGACCGCTGCATCCGCGCCTGTGCTGCTTGAATAGTAGTTGATCGTTACGTTCGCGCCTTCTGCTGCCAGTTTCAGCGCCGCGGCCTGCCCAATGTCTCGCCCCCCGCCGGTAACTATCGCGGTTTGCCCTGCAAGTTTCATAAGGTGTTCCTTTTCATTTCATCTCGCTCTGGTATACTAGTTATTAAACTGGTATACCAGTGAGAACTGGATCCTGCCGCGCTTATGCCAATGTGAAGCCAGGTATGGTGAAGTCCGTCGCATTTTCGCTCAAAAGGCTGAGGTTTGCATAACAAGGAAGGGATGGAATGTCACAAGCCACACAATTCACCGGGCGACGCACGAGTGTTGATGATATTTTCGAACACCTTCATGCGGAGATCCTGTCCTTGCGACTGCGGCCCGGCGACAAAATTTCGGAGGCCGAGGTCGCGGCACAATTCAATGTGTCACGCCAACCGGTGCGCGATGCGTTCAGCCGCCTTGCCACGCTCGATCTTTTGCTGATCCGCCCGCAACGCGCAACCGAAGTGAAACGCTTCTCAGCCCGCGAGATCATCAAGTCCCGTTTTGTGCGCGCCGCTATTGAAAAGGAAGTTCTCGGACGCGCAGCGCTGCATTGCGACGCAACCGGCGCGGCACAACTTGACGCAGCCCTTGCGGCACAGGAACAAGCGATACACGATCGCGACGTGGATGCATTTGGCAAATTGGACTATGCGTTCCACAAGACCCTGTGCACAATTGCCAAGGTAGATTTTGCCTTTGATGTCATTTCTGCCGAAAAGTCCAAGGTTGATCGTCTATGCACTCTGAGCCTGTCGAAATGGGATCGTGTGCCCGAATTGCTGGCAGATCACCGAAATATTGCCGAAGCCATAAAAACCCATGACGCTGACAAAGCGGTCACGTGCGGCATGTGGCACTTGTCGCGGCTGGATGACACGATTGAGCAGATTTCGCAAACCAATGCAGGCTATTTCGAACCTGCTGACCCGCGGAGCAAATGACATGCATTTCCTTCGCAACTGCCCTTTTGCCGGCAACCGGCCCAACAGCCGGGCATTACCTGCCGATCCAAATTTACTCCATGCCCGTGCGTGTTCTTACAAAACGCAACGGGATGGCGCTTCAAAATAGAAAAAGGACGCTAAGTGAACACGTCAAAACCCCATGTCGGTGATCAGATCGGCAAAATGATCCTGGAGACCACCCAAGGCGGATCGGTATCGATCGGACAACCCAAACAACGTTGGACCATGCTTTTTGTATATCGGGGACGACATTGTCCTCGGTGCAAACGCTTTTTGAACAAGTTGAATGACGCACTGGCAGCTTGGACAGAAGCCATGGATGTCGTCGTGGTTTCGGCCGACACACGCGACAAAGCAATCGCGGACAAGGATGAATTTGGCTGGAATTTTGATCTGTGCCACAGCTTGACGGAATCGCAGATGCGATCTTTGGGCCTCTATGTATCTGATCCGCTTTCTGATCAGGAAACGACGGGCCGGTTCGCTGAACCCGGAGCCTTTGGACTCCGTCCGGACGGGACGCTCATGCTGGCTGACATCTCAAATGGGCCTGCCGCGCGCCCCGATCTTGATGAATTGCTGGATGGGATGATCTTCAATATCGAAAATAACCGCCCCGTGCGGGGAACAGCATAATGCATAGATCGCGGGCAACTCATGCGGTTGAACCCGTGCGGAAAAATGAATGAAACGCGCGATGGTTTTCATAGATAATTTGAGAGTTGACAAATCTAGTATACTAGTCTTCTTTCGAATATGAGGAAAAAATACGCCACGATTTCGCAAGTCACAGCAGTAAGGAAAAACTGCGTGGTTCTAACAAAACGATTTCGGGTTCTAGAAGAAGTTTAATACTCAAAGGGAGGACATCATGTTCAACACTCTAACTAAATCGCTGGTCGGGGCGGTCGCCGTGACTGTATTGGGAACGGCGGCATTTGCGGAAAACTGGCGCGGCTGGAATATTCACGTCGACGGTTATCCAAATACTGTCGCGATGGACAAATTTGCTGAGCTTCTGGCGGAAAAAACCGGTGGCGAAATTTCGTTGCAAATGTTCCACGGCGGCACGTTGGGCAGCCAGCCTGACGCAATCGAGCAGGTGCGCCTGGGTGGTCTGGAAGTTGGGAACTTCAATCTGGGACCCATCGGGCCAATCGCTCCTGCGGCCAACGTTGTTTCCTTGCCATTTGTCTTCAAAGACGTCCCCCATATGTTCCGTGTTCTTGACAGCGACGGCGGCGCGGCAATCGCGGCGGGCATGGCTGAAAAGGGTTTGCAGCCGCTGGCATGGTATGATGCCGGCGCACGCTCCTTTTACAACGGGGAAAAAGCCATCAATACGCCTGCGGATGTTGGCGGCATGAAAGTCCGGGTCATGAACAACGACCTGTTCACAGGAATGATCTCGGAACTGGGTGGCAACCCATCCCCAATGGCATTTGCGGAGGTTTATCAAGCCCTGAAGACAGGCGTTGTTGATGGCGCAGAAAACAACTGGCCATCATATGAATCTACCGGCCACTTTGAAGTTGCAGGGTATTATTCACTGTCCCAGCACCTGATCATTCCTGAGTGCATTTGCATCAACGCAGGCACATTCAACGCATTGTCAGACGAAATGAAGACGGCTGTTCTGGAAGCGGCACAGGAGTCAGCACTGATACAGCGCGAGCTTTGGGCCGAGCGCGAAGCCGCCAGCCGCAAAGCCGTTGAGGCAGCCGGTGTTGTCGTTAATGAAGTGGCAGACAAAGCCCCGTTCCAGGCGGCAATGGCACCTGTTTATGAGGCCTATTTCGAAACCAACCCCGATCTGCGTCAATTGGTAGAGCTTATTCAGGCAACCGAATAACGCCGAACCGATTATAGGTTTCTAGCGTCCGGCTCCCAGCGTCTGGAGCCGGACGTTTTTTTTCCGGAGTATCCCGATGAGCGATCTCACGCCTCTTCCCCCAGCCATACGGCGCATGACTGCCATCCTGGACATGGTGGCCTTTGCATGCCGCATCATAACCGGTGTCGCGCTTGTTGTTCTAACGGTGATCTTTGGGTGGCTCGTATTTGGCCGCTATGTCCTGAATGCGACCCCAACATGGGTCGAGCAAGTGGCCCTGTTGCTGGTCATGTTGATCGCTTTTCTCGGCGCCGCGGTCGGCGTTCATGAGCATACCCATCTTTCCGTCAATGTCTTGCGCACTGCTGTTCCGACGCGTGTTCGGCAGCTATTTGTGATTGCCACTGACGTTATCATGGCGGTCTTTGGCGGGCTGATGCTCTGGTACGGAGCGCAATTGACGCTTTTCAAATGGGGATCGCTGATCCCGCTGATCCAATTGCCGGAAGGGCTACGTTCGCTTCCACTGACCATCGGCGGGGGTCTCATTTTACTCTTTTCCATCGGTCATCTGATCCGCCTCTTGCTGGGCGTGGATTATCGTCGCGACAGCATAGAATAGGAGCCCGGTATGGGAGTTTTTGTCCTTCTGGGAATTTTCGCGCTGTGCGTCGCCATCGGCGCACCGGTCGCTTTCGCCCTTGGTATTTCTGCTATCGCAGCATTCTGGTTCGAAGGCCTGCCACTGATGATCGGCTTTCAGCGGATCGTGAGCGGCATCAATGTATTTGCCCTTATGGCGATCCCGTTTTTCATCTTTGCGGGCGAGCTGATGTTTCACGGCGGCATTGCCATGCGGCTGGTGCGATTTGCCTCTGCCGCAGTGGGAGCTGTGCGCGGCGGTTTGGGCATCGTCAACGTCTTCTCTTCCATGCTTTTTGGCGGCATCTCTGGCTCAGCCATTGCCGATATTTCCGCACTTGGCTCGATCCTGGTACCCGTCATGAAGGAAAAAGGATACGACGCTGATTATGCCGTCAATGTCACCGTGACGTCTTCAATCGCGGGCATCATCATTCCGCCCAGCCACAATATGATCATCTTTGCCATCGCGGCCGGCGGCGGAATTTCTATCTCCAAACTCTTTCTGGCAGGTGTCGTACCCGGCATTCTGATGTGTTTTTGCCTTGCTCTGGCGGCCTATCTTGTCGCCGTCAAACGGGGCTATCAAGCCGAACAGTTCCCCGGATGGACCGCTCTCGTCATGGCATTCTTTGGCGCAATTCCCGGGCTTCTCACAGCAGTCATCATTGTTGGTGGCGTACTCTCAGGCGTGTTTACGGTCACCGAGTCCGGCGCATTCGGCGCGATTTACGCCTTCATCGTGACACTACTTGTGTACCGCTCAATCACTTGGGAAAAATTCAGCCTTGCCGTGTCTCAGGCCGTCAAGACAACGGCAATGGTCATGATCCTGATCGCCTGTGCCGGCGCGTTTGCCTATATGCTGACGTTTTACCGGGTCCCGGCAAAAACAGTCGATCTGCTGACCGGGCTCACCGACAATCCCATTCTGATCCTGTTGATGATCAATCTGGTTCTTTTGATCTTGGGCATGATCATGGACATGGCTGCGCTTATTCTGATTTGTACGCCCATCTTCCTGCCCGTGGCCAACAGTCTTGGAATTGATCCCTTGCAATTCGGCATGATCCTTCTGGTCAATCTGGGCCTTGGCCTCTGCACGCCCCCTGTAGGTTCGTGTCTTTTTGTGGGCTGCGCAGTCGGAAAATTACCCATGGAAAAAGCGGTTCGCACAATCTGGCCGTTCTATATTGCGATTTTCATCGCCCTTATGCTGATCACTTTTGTCCCTGCCATATCACTTACTTTGCCGCGTTTGATCAGCGGGTAACAAATCTCTGATCAAGACGCAGCGACACCCACGAATGCCAACCGAGGGGGCGCAATAGCCGCACCGTGCGACGTCGTCAAACTGGATTTTCCGGGGGAAATTCAAGACCGGATGCGTTGGTATTCCGGATCATATGGGCCGCTTGTAATCACCTCGGCTTGCTGGAGAACGCCCATCATATCAATGGATAGTTCAGTGCCCAAACTGGCCCATTCAGGCCGAACAAACGCATAGGCAAGGTTCATACTCACACGGTGCCCCCAATCACCGGACGTGACAGTGCCCACAACGCCACCCTCATGCATCACGGAGGCTCCGCCATGCGCCGGAGCGTGATCGCAATCAATACGCAACGTGACCAGCGCCCGGGACGGTCCGTCTTGCAGACGTGCCTCCAGCGCCGATTTTCCGACAAACGCAGGTTTGGACATTTTGACGAACCTGTCCAGGCCGGTCTCATAAGGATCAAATTCCGTCAGAATGTCGGCTTTCCAGTGTAAAAACCCTTTTTCCATGCGCATCGACTCCACCGCGCGTGCACCGAACAATTCCAACCCATGCGCCTTTCCGGCCCGGCGTAGGGCGGTGTAGGCCGCATATAGCGCCGAATTGGGAATGTGGATTTCGTAAGCCAACTCGCCTGAAAAACTGACGCCCATTACCGTGGCAGGGACAAAGCCGATTGAGCATTCGCGCACAGAGAGCCAGGGAAACGCGTCACGGGACCAATCACCGCGCGCACATGCCGCGAGGACATCGCGGGCTTTGGGACCTGCCAAGACAAGAATGGTCTGCGCGTTGGTAAGGCTTTTGATCTCGACGTCTTCGCCCTCAGTGATATGCGCGCGTAGCCAATCCATATCGTGGTATTCTGAAGCTGCAGCAGAGCCATACCAGATCCGGTCTGGCCCGCGATCTGAGGCTGGGATATTGGCGATGGTCGCTTCGCTTTTTAGCATACCGTTTGCGTTCAGCAGGTATCCAAGACCAACCCGACCAGGCTTTCTCGTCACGGTGCCGCAAAACATCCGATCCAGAAAATCGTGAGCACCCGATCCTGTAATCTCAAATCGGTTGAAACCGTTGACTTCGCATAAGCCAACGTTTTCCTGAACATTTCGGACCTCGGTACCTATGACGTCAAATGTTTCGTCAAAATGGAAGCCTAGGGTCGGATGGAAATCAGGCGAGGGCTTGATGTAATCCACTCGCTCCCATCCGTTCACAACGGTAAATTCCGCCCCGGCGGCCTCAACAACTGGCGTCAGCGCTGTAGTTTTAGCACCCCGACCGGCTGGGCGGTGTTCGTGGGGGAAATGAAAACGGAACTCGTTTTGGTAGTCCTCGATCGCTTTGAGCGCCGTGAGCTCGACAGTCGCGTGTCCGGTGAAGCGACGTGGATCAATGATCCATGTGTCGTAACACGCCTCGCCATGGACGATTTGTTGCGCCAACAGCCAGCCATGCCCCCCGCCCTCACCCAGCCCTGCGCGCAGTCCGATGATGCAAAACGCGTTGCGCTTGCCGGGGATCGGGCCCACCAAAGGGGCGCCGTCAATGGTGTAGGTGATCGGGCCGTTGACGATATTCTTGATCCCGACTTCGGTGAGCGCCGGCATCCGCTCAAACGCGCCCTCCAACACATCGGTAATCCGGTCCAGATCATCCGGGCAGAGTGCGTTGACAAAATGCGGGTCAATGCATTCCATGCCCCACGTCTTGCAGTCCTGCTCGTAGAACCCGATAAGCAACCCGTTCTTTTCCTGGCGACAATAGTAATCACTTATGGGACACCGCAACAAAGGCATGCGGTGACCTGCATCCACGATTGCAGGGATGTCTTCAGTCACAAAATACTGGTGTTCCATGGAGACAACCGGGTGCTGGACACCCATCATCGCGCCAACCTCATTCACCCGGTAGCCG
Source organism: Paracoccaceae bacterium (assembly GCA_033344815.1). NCBI lineage: Bacteria > Pseudomonadati > Pseudomonadota > Alphaproteobacteria > Rhodobacterales > Paracoccaceae > Paracoccaceae bacterium. Next base: position 923,490 of record JAWPMR010000001.1, read on the forward strand.
CAGGCGTTCACCACAATATCACAGTCAATGTCACCGTGTTCGGTTTGCACGGTCCACGTGTCATCTAGATGCTGCGTCAGTCCGGTGACGGGCGTGTTGCGATAGATTTCTGCCCCGGCTTGTCGTGCCCGCCGCGCGAGCGCCTGACACAGAGAGGCAGGATCAATATCCCCATCATTGCCATCCCAAAGCCCACCGATCAGATTGTCGGTGCTGATCAAAGGGTGGCGGCGGGCACATTCGGCGGCGTCGATCACCTCGAATTCAACATCCATGCCTCGCGCCATGGAAGCAAAATGCCGGTACCCATCCATTTGCGCGTCCGTATTCGCCAATCGAATGCCACCATCGCCATGCCGATAACTCACCGGATAATCCGGATCATCGCGTAATTCTTTGTATAGATTGATGGAATGCGACTTGAGCCCAACCATCGTCTGGTTCATCCCAAAGTTTGTCACCTGCGCCGCCGAATGCCAGGTCGTTCCCGACGTCAACTCGTTTCGCTCCACCAGGACCACATCGCTCCAGCCCTCTTGTGTAAGGTGATAGAGTGTTGAACAGCCAGCAATGCCCCCGCCGATGACAACAACTTTAGTGCGCGATTTCATATTGTTTGCCCGCTTCAAATTATATGCCTCAATGGCGCCAAATCGACAGGGAAGGTCAACCAGACAATCCTGATTGCGATTTTTTCTAAACTAACTTTTGAATTTTTAATCGTTTGTAAGCGCGGGCACAAAGTCCTTCACGATCTGAGCCTGCGGTACAGGCATGCGCGGATCTAAATGTGGTCAAAACTGGGTGTGGCGTCTTTTTTGAGGACGCAGAAATTCGATCTGGAGCCACCTTTGGCGAAACCGCTCTTACAAGCAGTTTGTTTGCTACGGCAAAACATTCAATCGCCATCGATGGTCGCCGCTACCGCCCGACTTCACGCCGAGAAGCTTTTCGCCAGTTCAGGATCCTGCGTTTGGTCGCTAACCTGAAACTACTTTGCGCCTCCAGTTTAATGGTCAACCGCAAGAAGATGAAAGCTTTCCTTCAGCCATGGCATTGCTTCATATGCCGGGTCCAGGAGGCGCTTTTCTACCAGATCGCGCATCGTGGCGTTTATCATGGCAGTGACCTGCCCCGGGCATTCCGGCGTAGCAAGCAGCGAAATATAGCGCGCAAAGCTCTTGATCGGCAGCGGATGTAAGGTGACTTGGCCATGGAACCGGCGCGCTCGGAAATAGCACGTCGGCGTCGTCACAGACCAGCCCGCGCCTGAGGCGATCATCGCCATCATCGTTTGGTTGCTTTCAATTTCAAAGCGGCTTGGCAAGTCCAATTTCAGTCGCCGCAACTGGGTATCGACCTGTTGACTGATTTGTTGTGTTTTAACATAGCGCAGCAAAGGCAAATCGCTTTTGCCAGCCAGAAAGTCTTCGGGATCAGTGCTGGTATGTGCGGGCAGCGCCAGCACAAAGGGATCACGGATCATCGGAAAATCAATCAGGTCGCCGAGACCGTCATTTGGCAGATTGGCAACACCAATATCCAGCTTCTTCAGACGCAGCATTGCAAGAATATCGCGGCTGTCTCTTGTGTGATGGGCAAAGTCACACCTCGGCATACCGGCGGCAAGAAAAACAGCCAATGAGGGGCCAATGTCACTGTCAAAATCCTCGATCAGCCCAAGGCGCAGGTTCTGCGCATCCGCCATGCTGCCCAGCGTCACTTCGGCGCGCGCTTTCCCGATCAGCTTGAGCGCCTGATCCACATTTTTCAAAAAAACAAGTCCCGAAGGCGTCAACGTCATCGGGCGCTTTTTGTGATTGAGCAATGACACACCCAACTGATCCTCGAGGCTGCGTAGGTGATGGGACACAGTACTGATGGACAGACCTGTTTCATTGGCCACGGCTTGAACGGATCCCAGATGGGCTGTTTCCCGGAACACCTCCAACCACTTCAGGCTCAAATCGGATCTTTGCATGGTTGGCTCCTCGACGCGTGAAATACTGAAATCCGACGTTCTGATTGAGCACACGCGGGTTGCGACAGTTTCAGATGTCATATTCTACTTTATCGAACTCAGATCGCATCACAAATCACCAATCAGGTGACCCATCAGAAACCTCAACTACAATTAAAAACACTAGCTGGGTCTGGCAACGAGGTGTGACGCTCCATTGAGCACTGCTTCTTTGGAAATCCCAAGGGTACATCTTTCATGGCCTGGCAGATTTTGCACTCTGATCCACGGCGCCTGAGCCGTTTAAACTGAAACCATTGCTGTTTGAATCTCGCGTAAGCGCCTGGACTTAGATACCGTACACGCCGACCGTGGCGTCGCAATAACGGCTGTTTAAATGGTATCCTTGAATGGAAAACTACGTCCACGAACCGCGAATTCGGGGGCACTAGCCGGGGCTGGAGGCGGTCACATGGGGCGCCCTGACGGTTCAATGGGATGCACATTCTTTGATGGCGCCGCGCTCATGAGGGTCCGCACTCGGAGCTCAATCCCGTTTGTTCTTTCCTGAGCGTCCCGGGTCAATCAGGTGCTATCCTATTTCGCTGATGCTGGACCACAACCAAGCCTTCCGGGCGGTTTGAGTCAGCGGGGTGAGGCCTAAAAATCTTCGGCTTTCCTATGTCCCGCGCTCGCAGCGATTTGTTTCAATAATTCCACTGAGGAGACGGGAGCTCTGTCAGGCAGAACAGAACTCAACAGGACGCGCAGACGGGTCGCCTGATCCGCAATTTCGTCAAATGCGAGGCTCTGTTGCCGCGCCTGATCTTCCAGTTGCGAGACTTTCTCTGCGCTCAGCCTAATTTCTTCCTGCTGCAAAATCCACCCGGACAGAAGCATGGTTACGATGTCTTCCACGCTGAAAGCTTCATCCGCGACCAATTCCGTTAAAGATCCTGGCGGCAAGTGACCAATACCCGTAACACTGCGCACCTCTGCGAGCCGCTCTTCGGAGAGCTGGTCCGACAATCCGGCCACCAGTTCTTTTGCGTCGTTAAATTTTTTCATCACCATGTCCCCTTCAACACAAACTGTACCCGGCACGGCGCGCTAAACAAACGCTTTGGTTACTGACTGGTTAACGCTTCACAACAAAACGGATGTAAACATCTCCTAAAGAAAAATAATTCGATAGCTTACGTGGAACAGCCTCGCCGTTTCACCGTGCCTGTCACGACAGAAAGGCAAAATCGATTTAATAGGGTCACCTCATAGGGAAAAACACCAGTATCCAGGCGACATAGGGGCATTTTTTCAGATCGCACACGGGCGAGGGATTTCGACTTTTGGGCGACCTACCGGATACGAGCAGCAAACACAGGCAATGGCCGACGGAAACCCTCGGCAAGCGCCGCCAGCCGACATGCGTCGAACGGCTCAATTAAAAAGCAAATAAAATCATAGTGGCGGCGGTCCGAGGCACAGGTGCCTTGTGATCCATTCGCGCCTCGGACATAGTTGGTCCCATGTCGGCTAATTGCAATCTGATTGTCTTCACGGATCTGGATGGAACGCTGATCGATCACGAAACCTATCGGTGGGACGCGGCTCAACCAGCGTTGAATGCGCTTCAAGGCACTTCATCTGGTCTCGTGCTGGCGAGCAGCAAAACCGCTGCTGAAATGGGTCCTCTGCGCGCCAAGATGCGAGCAGAAAACTGGCCAGCGATTGTTGAAAACGGCGCTGGGGTGCTAGAGCCACACGTCACAATGCTGCAAGACTCGACTGGATACGAATCCCTGCGATCTGCCTTGGAGGATGTGCCGCCAAACCTGCGTCGCTTGTTTCGAGGGTTTGGCGATGTATCAGCCGCAGAAGTCGCGCAGATGACTGGTTTGACCCTGCAGGATGCCGCTCTGGCGCAACAGAGGGGTTTTTCAGAACCGGGTCAGTGGACTGGCACCCAGTCCGAACAAGAAGAGTTTCTGGCGCAGTTGGGAACTCATGGCATCTCAGCCCAACAAGGCGGACGCTTTTTGACCCTTTCGTTCGGTCGTAACAAAGTTGACCAGATGCGCCGCATTATTGAGACTTACCAACCGCGACACACAATTGCCCTTGGCGACGCACCAAACGATGTTGCGATGTTGGAGCACGCGGATTTTGCTGTGGTGATTGCCAATCCGCATCATCCGCCCCTTGCGCCCTTGAAACGGGAAGCGGAAGGTCACATCGTGCGCACAACTGTTGCTGGTCCTGCGGGATGGAATGTAGCGATACTTGATTTACTGGACCGACTTGAATTGAGATAGGACGGGCATGCATGGCTGACTTTCATCAGAACGGAAACATCACAACATTACACAACCTGCGAATCCGGTCTGTGGAAGAACTGGAAGATGAGTTGGTGGCCTTTGCCGGGACGCGGAAAATCTCGTTGATTTTGCCGTGCCTCTATTCAGAGCTTGAGGGCGAAGCCATGCCCCATATTCTGTCGGAACTTTCGAAAGTAACCTATCTCCACAGGATCATTGTCGGGCTGGATGCAGCGGATGCGGCGCAGTTTCGCCATGCAAAGCGATTTTTCCAGGGGCTCGATCAGAACCATATTGTCATCTGGAACGACAGCCCGCGCATGCTGGCTCTTGGTGCACGGCTTGAGGCCATGGGATTGGGACCCATCGAACAGGGAAAAGGCAAGAACGTCTGGGCGTCGCTGGGGTATCTGATCGGCTGCGCGGACAGTGCCGTCATGGCGATCCACGATTGCGATATCCTGACCTATGACAAAGAAATGCTCGCCCGTCTGGTCTATCCAATGGCGAATCCGAATTTCCCCTATCAGGTCGCCAAAGGGTACTATCCTCGTATCGGTGGTGGCAATTTGAATGGCCGGGTGACGCGGCTCTTGGTGAGCCCGCTGCTGATTGCGCTCAATCGCGTGTTGGGCAGCCGGGATTACATCGACTTTTTGCGCAGTTTTCGCTATCCCCTTTCGGGCGAATTTGCCATGCGCACAGCCATTTTGCCCGACCTGCGCATCCCGTCTGATTGGGGTCTCGAGATTGGTGTGTTGTCAGAAGCCTGGCGCAATCTTGCCCCAAAAGCGGTGTGTCAGGTCGAAATTTCGGATGCCTATGACCACAAGCATCAGGACCTGAGCGCGGATGAGTCCGATGCCGGGCTGAACCGGATGTCGACTGACATATGCAAAGCAGTTTTTCGCAAACTAGCAGCGGACGGCACTGTCTTTACGCCAAATGTCTTTCGCACGCTGAAAGCCACTTATTATCGCTGCGCCCTTGATCTGCTGGAAGCTTATTATACCGATGCCAAGATGAACGGGTTGAGCATTGACCGCCACACCGAAGAGCATTCAATCGAACTCTTTGCCGAAAACATAATGCGGGCCGGTCAGATCTTTCTGGATAACCCGCATGAGACACCGTTTATCCCGACATGGAACCGCGTGCATGCAGCGGATCCAACATTTCTTGCCGATATGACGGCAGCTGCCAAAGCAGATGAAGCGGAGTATCAGTAAAGCTCAAGCCCGATTGGTAATCCATCGGCATTGATAAGGCGCAAGCGTAATTGCATCCCGTGTCATATCGATTGCGTCCCCGCTCAACACGTCGACCCATGTTTCATCGTCAATCAAATTCATCGACATATGCGACACGTCGACTGCTTGATCGCTGACGTTGTGCAGCGCAAAAATAGACTGATGGCGATCGAGACTCTGACGCCAGACGCCAAAAATACCATCACTGAGCGGCATGGTGAATTGCGTGGCATTCGGGTGAAACGCGGGTTGCTTGGCCCTGATGCGCAGGCGCTCGGACAACGCCGCCAGAACCCGGGCGTGTTGCGTTTCCGGATCATCCAGTAGCGCGTTCAGCGTGGGATAATCCCAGCGATGCCTGTTGATGGCCCGGTTCATCCCGCGATATTCGACCTGTTCGTGATCATTTGGCGTAGCCAACATTGAGTGAATGTAAAAGGCTGGAATGCCTTCGAGCGACATCACAATGGTCTGTGAGCAGATGAAACGGTCAAAGTGGTGCGCGTCCTTGCCGGCAAAGGTCTGACCCGTCGCTTCATAAAAGGTAGTGTTGATCTCGTAGGGGGCCTCCCCGCCGCCGGGCAATGCGCGCATGGACACAAGGCCGCCGATGTTCTTGATGGTGTCAATCATTTTGGCCTGTTCTTCGGGCGGCAAAATCCCTTCGACCGGACGCATCCCAATCCCATCATGGCTTGCGGTGAAATTCAGATATGCGCAGCCCATTTGCGCGGGCGGCATACCGCTTTGCCAACGCCGAAGGTAGTGAGACGACCCTGACATCACAGCATGCAGGATCAACGGCGGCAGCGGGAAATTATAAATGGCGTGGGCTTCATTGCGCTTGCCAAAATAGCTCAGGTTTTCCGCCTTGGGCACATTGGTTTCGGTCAACAAGATAATCGTTTCAGCGGCATAGTCGCACAAAAGCCGCATCAGTTGCACAACGGCGTGGGTCTGGGGCAGATGGATCGAAGATGTCCCAACTTCTTTCCAAAGAAACGCAACGGCATCCAGGCGAATGATCTGCACGCCATTATCCACATGCAGGCGGATGATGCGCAGGAACTCCAGCAAGACTTCCGGATTGCGAAAATCCAGATCAATCTGATCGTGACTGAAGGTACACCAGACATGGCGCGGCCCATTGATGGTCTCGACTTCGCGCAACAAAGGTGTTGTTCGGGGTCGGACAACATCGCTGAGATCATCATCGGGAGAGGCTTCAAAAAAGAACTTGTCATAGGGCGTTTGTGCCTGCCGGTAGCTGTTGAACCACGTGCCCTGACTTGAGACATGGTTCAGCACCAGATCAGACATCAGGTGGAAATCACCGCTGATCCGGTTGATGTCAGGCCAATCGCCAAGCTGCGGATTGACCGCACGAAAATCGGATACCGCAAACCCATCATCAGAGGTGAAAGGAAAGAACGGCAGGATATGCACGCCGTTCACCACACCCTTCATGCGCCGCAGCAAAAAATCGTGAAGCAGGTCGAGCGGCTTGTGCGTCCCATCCAAAATCGAATTGCCGTAAGTGATCAGTAGTGCATCCTGCTCAGTCCACAGATTGTTGCTCGGCAAGCGGCCGCGTTTACGTCGCTTGGCGCCATCAGGCCAGAACGCATCAATCATCGCGTTCGACAGCATTTCTGCATCCATATGCGGGTAAATCTGGCGCGTAAGTGCCTTGAGCCGTGCGCTGAATGAATTTTCTTTGGTCTTTTGCATGCCTGATTAGGATCCGTTACTATGTTAAGTGCAAGACAGCATTCAAATATTCGCTGACACTGGCTCGAAAAAAGCACCCAACTTACTCAAATACAATGATTGTTAACTGAAGTTGCACAGTCTTTAAACAATCGGCACCCGTTTTTTGAAACCACGAGCCAGCGTCACAGTTTTGTACTTTTGCGCGCAAAGACGGCCTGCCGACGAAAAGAAGGCGCGCAAAACCGAAGAGGTTTGAAAATTGGACGTCTGGTTGCTGGTAGACACCGACCGCCAATTTTGAATCCGGTTTGGCAAAGAAAGCCAAATGGACAAGAAACGAGTGTTGAAACCAATGTGAATGGAACTGTCTGCACCCGGATTTTGCCGGAAGGCACGCCGCAAAAGGTTCTGATAAAGTCGGGGCGCGCTTTGCATGATTCCAGTCGCAAAGCGTTGAGTCCTGGGACATAACGTCGAAAACATACTCAGAGACTGATGCGGGCTAATCGACCTCTTTTGCCGCCTAGTGGTTTAATATCTTCGACAGGAAGTCCTTTGCGCGATCGCTTTCCGGATTATCAAAGAAATCCGTCGTGGGACGGTCTTCGATTATGGCACCCTCATCCATGAAAATCACGCGATCCGCGACTTTTCGCGCGAAACCCATTTCGTGGGTGACAACCATCATGGTCATGCCTTCTTGCGCAAGTTCGACCATCACATCTAACACTTCTTTGATCATTTCCGGATCGAGTGCGGATGTTGGTTCGTCAAACAGCATCGCAATCGGGTCCATCGCCAATGACCGCGCAATCGCGATCCGCTGCTGCTGACCGCCAGACAATTGACTCGGGTACTTATGTGAATGTTCGCCCATACCAACCCGGTCGAGCAATTTTTCAGACCGCGAAACAGCCTCATCGCGCCCGCGTTTGAGTACTTTTTCCTGAGCAAGGCACAGATTTTCCAAAACGGTCATATGCGGGTAAAGTTCAAAATGCTGGAAAACCATCCCAATGCGCGACCGCAAATTGGTCAGATTCGCACCCTTTGCCGTCACCTCATTTTCATCGACCGTGATCGTGCCCTCCTGGACGGGTTCGAGCCCGTTCACACACTTGATGAGCGTCGATTTGCCGGAACCGGAGGGGCCACAGACCACCACTACTTCGCCCTTGGTGACCTGCGTGTTGCAGTTGCTCAGCACCTGAAAGTCACCATACCACTTGGAAACGTCGCTCATTTTAATCATGTGGCCATCCGGGATTTGAGGCTTCTCACCAGCATCGAACCGGAGAAGCAAATGATGAAGTAAACGACAGCAGCAAAGAGATACATTTCCACCAGCCGCCCTTCTGTGCGCGCAACGATTGATGACGCTGTCATGAAGTCGCGCAGGCTGACCACAAAGACCAGCGATGTATCCTGAAACAGAATGATGCCTTGGGTCACTAGGATTGGGATCATATTGCGAAAGGCTTGCGGCAAAACCACGTAGCGTTGAATTTGCCAGTAATTCAGGCCCGTAGACTGGCCTGCATGGACCTGCCCGCGCTTAACGCTTTGAATGCCTGCGCGCATGATTTCCGAGTAATATGCCGCCTCAAAAAGTACGAAGGCGATCAAGGCAGAATAAAAACTGCCAATCGGGCGACCAATAGCAAGCGGGACCAGAAAGAAGAACCAGAAGATCACCAATATCAACGGTACGGAACGGATGAGATTTACGTAAGTCGCCGCAACAATGGCCAGCGGTTTGATCCCCGACAGGCGTGCAAGCGCCAGAAGGGTCCCGAGGAAAATCCCGCCGATGATCGACAGGAACGTCAGCCAGAGACTGAGTTGCAAACCCTGCCAGAGGAAGGGCAGCGACGTCCAGATGATCCCAAAGTCAAAATCTGCCATGCCTCAGCCCTCCTTTCCGACGTAACCCGGAATGCGGGTGTATTTTTCCAGAATTTGCATCAGCAGCGTCGCAACCAACGCGATGGAAACGTAAATGACAGTCGCCGCGGTGAAGGCTTCAAAGCCTTGGAAAGTATACTCTGCGATCTGCTGACTTTGCGCCGTCAATTCCAGCAACCCAATGGTCAGTGCCAGTGAAGAGTTTTTGAAGACGGTCAGAAATTCAGACGTCAGAGGCGGTACGATCATCCGGAAAGAGATCGGCAGCAACACGTAGCGATACGTTTGCCCGACACTCAAACCGTGGGCGGTTGCGGCGGCCGTCAACCCCGGCGGCACCGTTTCAATACCAGCTCGTACCTGCTCGGCAATACGTGACGCAGTATAGAGCCCAAGCGCAACGACGGCGGTGACAAATTCAGGGTTGGGCATGTCGCGCTTCATCCAGCGCCCCCACTCCTGCGGCAGCATTTCCGGGACAGCAAAATACCAGATGAACATCTGCACAAGGAGTGGCACGTTGCGGAAAATTTCGACGTAGGTGGCACAGATTGCGCGGACTACTTTGTTGGGAACGGTCTTGCCGACACCAACCAGGGCCCCCAGAACAATCGCGATACACCAGGCGCAAAGGGCCACAGATATCGTCCAGCCAAAACCACTGATCAACCAGCTAAGATATTGTTCCTCAAAGAGTACTGACCAGTTCCAGTTATAGTTCATTCGCCCCAGCCCCGCATGTCAGCTTTGCACTCCCGGGCCACATCAGATGTCGCCCGGGATTAGGTCAGCAAATTATTCAGGCAGAGCACCCAAAAGGAACGCGGCCTGCAGCAGTGGATCCGCTGGCACGCCCAATGGGTCAAACCATTTGGAATAAATCGCGTTGATTTCACCGGAGCGGAAGACTTCTGCTATCGCTTTCTTGCCTACCAGTTCAAATGCACTGTCATCACGACGCACCATCAAGGCATATGGGTCAAAAGACAGGAAATCGCCGACCACGACGAAATCATCAGGTGATTTCGACTTTGAAATCAGACCATGCAGCAGAATGTGATCGGTCGCATAGACATCCACCCGGTCGGTTTCCAGAGACAGCATACCTTCTGCATGATCGCGCACGGGCAGAACCTTGACGTCCAACCCAAGTTTGTCGACGGCTGCCAAAACGGCGCGCTCGTTGGTGGTGCCTTGCGCCAGCGCAACGGCCTTCCCATCAAGATCCGACACCGACGAAATGCCGCTATCCTTGCGCACCATCAGTTTTGTGCCCGTCACGAAAGTTACCGGCAAATATTCAACCTGTTGTTGACGTGTCAGGTTGTTGGTCGTGGACCCACACTCCAGATCAATGGTGCCATTGGCCATCAACGCGATGCGTGTTTTTGGGTTCACTGGTACGTATTTGATCGTCAGTTCCTTGCCAACTTCGGCAGCAACCGCGTCAACGATCTTCATGCAAAGGTCGATCGAATAGCCAACCGGGTTTTGATTTTCGTCCAGATAGGAAAAGGGGACGGAGCTTTCACGGTGCCCGATCACAATTTCGCCGCTTTCGGCGATTTTGGCCAGCGTGCCGCCGTGCCCATCGGCCAGCGCAATAGGTGCCGACATCCCCAGCACCAGTGATGCAGCCGCGATTTTGGTCATTATTGACATTGAGTTTCTCCTTGCTGATTGGAATTTGTAAGTTGCGTAAAATTAACGATAGCCCGGCAAATCGAATGCTTCGGGATATCCAAACAAGGCGACGCTGCCGCCCGTATGCAGGAAGACCACATCGTTCATGCCGTCAAAGTAACCCTTTTTAATCTGATCCATCAGCCCATCGAGACCTTTGCCTGAATAGACCGGATCAAACAAAAGCCCTTCAGTGCGGGCCAAGAGTTTGACGGCGTTCACCATTCCTTCGGTCGGGACACCGTAGCCCCCGCCAACATAGTCGCAATTTGCCCGGACATCTGAACGTTCGATGACCACGTTTTGGTCAAAATGGGTTGCTGTGCGCTGCGCCAGATCAAACACCATTTGCTCTTGTTTCTCTTTGGGCGCACGCACTCCGATGCCAAGCAGATGAACGGAACTGCGAATCGCTGACAGCCCCGCGACCAGACCCGCCTGCGTGCCTGAACTTCCGGTCGCATGGACAAGCGCGTCGATTTCAAGACCCATGTCTGCGGCCTGTTCCGTCAATTCGCGCGCGCAGTTTACATAGCCCAATGCGCCAACTTCATTGGATCCCCCACCGGGGATGACATAAGGCGTTTTCCCTTTTTCGCGCAGCGTCTCAGCAAGCGATGCCATTTCCGCGTTCATGTCTGTACCACCGGCGCGCTTGGAGATGCTCGCCCCATGCAACTGATCCAGAAGCACATTACCGTTGAATGTATAACTTTGATCATTTGACCCCGTTCGGTCTTCAAGCAGAATGTGGCAATCCATGCCCAGTTTCACCGAAGCCGCTGCGGTTTGACGGGCATGGTTTGATTGTGTTGCACCTTGTGTGATGATCACGTCCGCACCCTTGGCCTGCGCGTCAGCCATGAGGTATTCCAACTTGCGGGTTTTATTGCCGCCGGATGAAAGCCCGGTACAGTCATCGCGCTTCACCCATAGTCTCGGTCCGCCAAGGTGCTCGCTCAGGCGGTCCATCGGTTCAAGCGGCGTTGGCAAGTGACCAAAACGAACCCGCGGAAACTGTGAAAGCATAACTGACAGCTGTTTGCACAGACTCACCGATATTTCAGCAGCCTCATCGACAATCATGGTCATTTTGCGAAGGTCCTTATTAGTGTTTCCCAAAGACTGACCGATTCACAAAATTATGGAAAATGCTTTCTCTTCTGCCTGCCCAAACTTAAAGTATGGGCAGGCAGAAGGACCCTCATATGGATATGCAATGGCTTGATGACGTTCTGCTCCTGTTGGAAGAGCGCAACCTGACCCGCGCGGCAGCCCGCCGCAATATTACGCAACCCGCTTTCTCAAGGCGCATCCGCGCTTTTGAAAACTGGTTGGAGACGGGCATTCTGGAACGTGGCAAAAACAGTATCGAAATCAGCCCCGCTCTGATTGAAAATGAGACTGAAATACGCGCTTTGATGGCGCGACTGCGCGAATTGAAAAGCAAAATAGCCAATGCGGATCAATCCAGTGCCACCATCACAATCGCCGCCCAGCATGCCCCGATATTTTCCTCCTTTCCAAGCATGGCCGCACTGGCACATAAAAGGCTTCCCTCGCTCAAATTCAGACTTCGCGCCGGAAATCAGCGAGAAAGCGCTACGCTTTTTCTTCGCGGGGATGCGGAAATATTGCTTTGCTATGAGGGGCTTGGGGCATCCCCCTTGCCTTTTGATTCCATCATTCGGCGAGGGATCTGGGGAAAGGATCGTTTGGTTCCGGTCGCCGGGGGATCGTTGCGATATAGCGTCTCAAAGGACGAGCGCGTGCCAGAAGACACCCCGGCCATCGTATACCCTGAGACCAGCTACTTTGGTGAAATCCTTCGGGACAAGCAGCGACAGTTTGGCGCGCGCGCGTTCACAGCAAACCCTTTTTGCGAATCCGCTTTTTCCAGCGGTATAAAGGAAATGGTTCTGAAGGGGCTGGGCATCGGCTGGTTACCTGTGAGCATGGCCAACAAGGAAATCGAAAGCGGCGAGCTTGTTTCTCTGTCAAAGACCTATGGCTCGGAAAGCCTTGAAATCGCGCTTTATGCAAGTTCAAAAAATGACATCGCAGATGCGCTGCTCGATATTTGGAGCGAAGACAGGAGCGCCACTTTGCAGGATTGAAAACGCCCGCCGCCGGACAGCCCATGATGTGATGCGGCCCATCAGATGGAACCGTCGCAGCCGCAGTACCCGCAACAGTCAATCCCGGTCATGAACAGGGGCGATCCTTAATGAAACTGTTTGCGGGGCTGGACCCGGACTTCAACAGGATGGCGATGTTTGGTCTTTATGACCATGACATTGTCGTTCGTAATGGGCTGCTGGTATCCGAACCAACCGCAGTACTGGATGGGCTGATAAAGTCGGCTGTGGCATGTCGCTTTCCCGATCTGGAGGGCCGCCCACTATCAGAATGGCAAATGGGCGTATCTCAAAAGACGCGGTGTATGCTGCGGTCTTTTTCCACGTGGCACAGTTGGACAGATCGCAATGAAGCGTATGGTGTCGCGATGATGGTGCGTCTCCGAAACTTCAAAAGCGATGGCATGCGGCTAGCAGGGTGCATTCGGTTGGCACGAGCTAGGTCACGGGCTCGCAGAAACGGCGTGCTGCAAATGCCTGATGTATGCAACTTGGAAGGGGTTCTGATCGCCAAAAACAATTGTTGCCGTTGCGTGAGGCATCCGCATGATCATTTATCGCACATTATGATTGGCGAAGCCTTCCCGTGGCAATCCCCAATAGATGCGCACTTTTTTCAACCAAGCCAATCCGTCATCCGTCAAGCTCCCGGCAGTAAGGGTCAGTCTGCTTCGATCTCTGTGCCGATGGGTTCGTAACTATTTTTGTGTCACCCGGAAGACGTACTACACGCATCGACAATCATGTGCCTAAGACGATTATGGTGCGCATTTGCAACTCAAGACAAAAGTCTGCCGCAGATGGACAGGAAGGGGCAATACAAGCCAACATTGGCGAGTTTTTGAGCCCAACTTTGAGCAACGGCGAAATGGATTTGAAGCGCCAATACCGTGCCAATCGTAAAGAAACCCAAGCGAACGTCTTTTGAAGTGTACTCATGAAAACATAAGGAATCCGATTCAGGCAAAATCTAACGCGTGAAAGCTATTAGTGAAATCCCTGTTAACAGTTGCGCCCAAGCCAGGCGACTGTGTCCTGAAAGTGACCAACACTAAGGGCGCCGTTCAATGCGGCAACTATTTTCTGGCCTGCGCAGAGCCACTAATAACGTGTGGCTAATCAGCCCCTCGAACCCAAGATCGGCACGCTCGTAAATTCGTATAGGCTCAAATTTCAAATAGAGGCGGTGCGTGGGCAGAGTCAATTTGATGGCATTAAATCGCGCGCACCTAATCGCAAATGTCTTTGAAAAGAAATCGTCCGCCGACGCAAAAAATGGACCTGCCCAAACGATTTGGCACATACTTTCAAAAGAATCATCTATCGAAAAATGCTTCATTTCATGGCTCATTAAAGCGCGACATCTGTCCATTTTTGCGAATACCAGCGCGCTTGCCGAACTTTTCCACTTTGATGCCATGGTCCATTTTTAATGCTTGGTTTTCAGGATTGTGCGCGTTCAGATAGGTAACCGCACCTGTTAACGTCATAGGGCTTGAAAAGTAATATCCTTGCAGCCGATCACATCCGACGTCTGCCAACAGCCTGGCTTGTTCTTGCGTCTCGACGCCTTCGGCAGTCACGCCCATTTGCAACGCGTGGCCGATTTCAACAATAGACTGCAGCAGGCGAAGCCCACCTTCACTTTCGGTGATCGGGGCGACAAGACGGCGATCAATTTTCAACCTATCCGGACCAATGCGTTGCAGCGCCACGACAGATGCGCGACCACTCCCGAAATCATCAATTTCAATGGAGAGCCCCAAGTCGCGGAATTGGTCAAGTTTCCAGAAAAACGCTTGGTCTTCCTCTTCCAGAAAAATCGTTTCCAACAGTTCAAAAGTAATCGCGCCAGGGTAGGTTTGGACATGTTTCTTAATGTCGCCGATCTCATGATCATTCACCCGGACGGCGCTCACATTGAAGGACAACGAGGGCAAGTTTTCCAGTCCGGCAAAAGCGTTTGTGCAATCTTTGATTGCATTTTCGAAGATCACTTTGTCGATATCAGCCACGACATCGAGATCGGTTGCTACAGGCAAAAACACCGCGGGCGCGAGGATGCCTCGCAGTGGGTGGTTCCAACGCGCCAGAACTTCCATTCCCACAACCATTCCGGTTTCCACATCAATCTGAGGCTGGTAAAACGGCACAAATTCATTTTGCTCAATTCCTCGCAATACGTCGTCAGCAAGCGCTTTGTGAAGACGCGCTCGCTCCAGATCGTTGCGATCAAAGACAGCCAGGCGCCCGCGCCCCGAACTCTTGGCTTTGTAAAGTGCAATGTCAGAGTTGGTCAGGAGATCATCAACTCCGGTGACCGGCGTGGTGGCTATGCCAATCGAGACCCCAAACCGACACTCTTTGCCCTCAAAATCAGTTGGTCTTGCCAGATCTGCGAGCAATTGCCGTGCCAACGTTTGTGGACGCTCGCGTCCTGTAGTCACGTAAATTAAAACGACAAACTCGTCGCCCCCGATGCGGCTGACAACTTCGTCGGACATGACACGATCCCGAATGCGCGTGGAGACGTCCAAAAGCACTTTGTCCCCGGCGGCATGTCCCATAGTGTCGTTTATCTGCTTGAAACGATCCAGATCGATGTGGAGAGCTGCGATCTCGCCGCCCTCTTTTTTGCGCCGCTCTTCGAATTCTCTGAATTTTCGGTTGAGCAACCGCCTGTTACCCAGACCGGTGAGATCATCGTGCGTTGCTTGAAGGTAAATTTCCTGGTTCGCCAATTCCAGTTTTTGGGCATATTTTTCAACCGCGCGGCGCTGTCGTACAAGCTCCGTTGTATCAAGTCTGACGATTACCAGATCACCGTTCGCCACTCTCGATCTTAAAAGCCGGTGGTGGATGTCCCCAGCTAGTTCCAAATCCTGGACAGGCTGGATTAAGCTCATTTCCTGATGCGCGTCCGACATCCATTCTTCTTCCCGTCCTGCTGCATCGGCGAATTTACCAGCGCGTATGGCAATGCGAGCCACCTCGGTTCGGTGCATGCCGACTTCTATCGCCTCAGAGCCGTCGGACATGGAGGCGCGATACGCGTCATTCCAGACCACAATACAATCCTCTGAATCATAAATTACAAAGGGGTATGGATAGGCATTGAGCGCGGCAATCAATCGGGCCTGTGCATCTTCCGCCGCACGTTTTTGCCGGACGAGTTCTGTTGAGTTGAGCCGAATAACGACATAGTCGCCATGGCGCGAACGATAGCGAAACAAGCGGTGGTGAATGTCATCCTTGAGTTCAACATCCTGAGTGTTTCGTTCCAGCGTATTTTGCGACAGGATGCTTTCGATCCAGTCCCTTTCTCGGCCATGGGCTTCAGGGTGGCGTCCATTCTCAACTGCAACCGACAGAACCTCCCCCAACAACATCCCGCACTTCAGATCAGAAGGCGTGTCTGTCATGGAGGCGGCATAAGCCGCATTCCAGTTTACCAACCTGAGATTTTCGTCGTAAATAACAAACGGATCCGGATACGCATTGAGAGCAGAGGTCATTCGCGCACTGTTGCGGAGGGCATCATCGCGTTCGCGCTTTAGTTTGGGCAAATCGGTATCTTGCAATTCGAGCCGTTCAGAGGGTGTCAAGGACGCTGTGTGACAGCGTTTTATCATTGCGCAGACGTAGGATTCATCGTCCACCAGCCCGCTTTGTACTTGCAGAGAAACCTCAACCGGTATTCTAGTACCGTCTGATCGGATGACAAACATGTCGTTCTGAATTTGCTCTGGACCCTCGCAAACATCGCCAATGCCGGCCGCATTCAGATCGAAATCCATCTCTCCCTCAAGAAAAGAACCCATGCTTTGTCCGCTTATTGTATCAACAACTCGACCGGACAGACTGGCAAAGGCGTCGTTGACATAAACGACGCGCGTCTCGGTTGCACCATCAGTTAGAAGGCCAATCACCACAGCGTCGCCGCTGCGATCCAAACAGCTCGATTTCAGAGCCTCGATTGACATCATCACCTCAAATCCGCGCACGCGTTCGGGGCAACTGAAGCACTGAACACCAGGTATGCAATGGCTGTTGGCACCAGCCACCGCGGCAAATCAATTCTCAAAACTCAGAAGACTAACGAGTTGTTGCACTGATTTGCAGGACTGAAATACACTAGCAGGTGATAAGAAAATATTGATGCACGGCTGCTTTCGAGGAAAGAAAAATTGCTGATTAAGGCCGAAGAAAATGAAGCGTTGGAGTGTAACAGAAGAAAGAAACGCAACAGATTTAAGTGCGCCGTCCAAAGACCTTGCTCGAAACCTGTTTTCTTTTTTGATATCCGAACTTAATTCTGCATCGGGGTTCAAAAAGTCATTTGTATAAATGCACAGTTTCAAAGATGTTGTGCCGCGTTTAGCTCACGTACTCCTAGAAACCATACGCATTTGTTCGAGGTCTTATGGCAGGTTGTTTCTCAGACTACGATCAGTCAGTTCTCGGATATCTTGCGAAGTTGTTTGTTGCCAGAAACCACTTCACCGAGCATTCTGGCAACAGGTTTGCTGGCGCCCACATCTGATCGGTGTCAAAAAAGTGAACTGCCGGTCTCCAGTTCGAACAAACGATCCGCTAAGGGTTGTCCACCTTGGAAATGAACAAATCCTCTACAAGGATTTTACGGAATTCGACTGTCTCAACTGGTCAAACGTCCTCAAGTGTTGATTTTGACATCCAAAACGTGTCGTTTTTCTTCAGTTCGCGCGGCTTCTGCTTGTGACATCGAATGAGCCGAAAACAACACCAATAAAGTATTTTCAAGCTTATTTGACCCGTCGGCGGCGCACGCCCACCAATCAACGCTACATGACAGTCAACGCGCATCAGATGGTTACGTCGCCGTTCAAAAACGCCTGTCTATCTTCGCCTTACTAATTTCGCTCTGCTCAACGTGATTGGAATTCAAACCCAATGTCACTGCTTTTTGAAGCCGTACCAAGAGTTCATGATGCTTGAGAACGATAGGACGGATCTAACAGCGATTTGCATTTATTCAGAAGCAAACAGTCATTGCAAATGGCATTTTATCAGTATTCCATCGCAGGGGAGTACTATCCCGCTACAGGTCTCGCTTAGTTGGGATGCTTGCAGTTTCGAAATCACGAAATGCACCAACTGGATCGGAGCGCCTTCTTACCGACACCATGGAAAGCCCGATTTTCAACATGATTTGATCACGACGAGGTTCAAGGAACAGTTGCATGCATTCCAGATAATTACATTGGCAGAACTAATGCATGTCTGTCAAAGCCGGGAGCTTCTGCTTTGCAATTTAAAACTTAGTTTGGGCCCGGAAACAGCGCGTTGATAGTAAGGTCGAGGGCCAATCCGTCTGTTCAGGCACCAACAGCTTGTTCATCCGCCGTTAGCCCGCCGTGATAAAGGAGGTTTTCTGATGAGTACCACTCAAATTGCAGATCTCTTTGCCTGTGTTTTTTACTCCGACAGTGCATGCTGGCATGGTTTTTCACGCGAATTCTCGATCCGGCGCGGGACGCGTTGAAGACAGTCGCTAGTTTGTAAATAGGAGGAGGAAAATTTCCTACTCCCTGAACACCAGAACAATTACCGCTGTTCGTTCCCGTTTGTTGATGCACAGGACACTTTTTTGAGCATCGAACCGGATCGACTCCAATGGCATTACTGGCTTCGGGCTCACCGACGCCCCTTCACGTGGTGCGAGACTTTGGGCGTACACTGCTCGATTGCCCGGGTTTTCGAGAATCTGTAAGCACATTGAAGATTGTTAACTCCAAAGTTCTGTTTTTTGTCTAAAAGTAACAAACGGCGCCGTTTTCCGAGCACTTCCGGTTTGTAAACCCTGTGAATGGGATTCTTCCATCCGGCGCATCCGCACAGACAAATGCGGTATACCAGCGACCTTTGGACATCATGATCGGCAGCTACATCACGATCTGATTACTGATTATTTTGCGCCGTGGCAGTTACGTCGCGCGCTCTGTCAAAGCCGTTTCCCAATGCACTTCGAACGATTGACAGATCGGTTTCCACCCGGCAATCGTTGCCGGCCCGGGGTCGTTACTGTTACGAAGTAACTATCTGGTCGTGTGCTGGCGCAGCATTTTCCTGCACGTCAATAGTTCAAGCGTTCGTTTTGAATCTGCTGGTTTTCCCAACAGGAACCCCTGCGCGATGTCGCAGCCAATGCGGCGCAAAAAGTCATATTGCAAACGGAACTCGATACCTTCCGCCACGACGTGCGCATCATGGGCCTTAGCGATTAAAACCATGGCTTCTACAATCGCCTCTTTTCGTGAATCGTTCCCGATACCCTCTATAAACTGCCGATCAATTTTCAGTTCATGAAATGGAAACTGAGAAAGATTGGCCAAAGTTGCAAATCCAGTACCAAAATCGTCCAGTGAAACTCTGACACCGGAGTCCACAATCGCGTTCAACATCTCGGCGACTTTGTCGGAGGAACGGTTTAAAAAAACGCGTTCCGTCAATTCGAAAATGACTCTTCCACTCATGTGCGGGAATTCAAAGAGAACATCCAACAAGGCTTCCACAGCGGAATATGATGATAGATTAGCTTCGGCAATGTTTATCGAAATGTGGGGCACGGGGACACCGGACTCCATCCACTCCGAGCAATGCTGCAAAGCACCACGCAGCATGAAGCATGTAAATCGACTGGCAAGACCGCCGCGTTCTATTTCTGGAATGAAATCCGCCGGAGGGATCATGCCCTGGGTTGGATGTTGCCACCTTGCAAGAACTTCAAGGCCAACGACATCGTTGGCTACTACATCATATTGTGGCTGGAAAAATGGAACAATTTCATGCGCCTCAAAGGCATTTGCAAGGGCCTGTGGATTGATTATCGCCTTGCGGTCGGATTTGGAGAGAGGATCGGCAATCGCAAAATCAGTCACCCCTTTTGCCTTTACCGAATACATCGCGGAGTCTGCAGACAACAGAACACTCTCGGTAGAGGTATCAATTTCACTCGAATGCGAAATACCGACGCTAGCCCCGACTTCAAACAGGTTTTCGCCAAAAACAATCGGGTTCTCAAAAACTTTGCAAAGCTTGCGTCCAAGCTCTTCTTTTTGCTCCTGAGCCTTGACTTTGATACTCACCACGCCGAATTCATCGCCACCGATCCGCGCGACAAGCCCATCGCCGCCTATCAACCTGGTGAGCCTATTACCAATTTCGATCAAGACGGCGTCACCGGCGTGATGACCGAAATTGTCGTTGATCGGCTTAAAGCCATTCAGATCGATCAGAGCGAAACAGATCTGGATTTTCTCGTTAAGACGACATTTGATGTATTCTTCAAGATGCATCCGATTTGCCAAGCCAGTCAGGGGATCCGTTCTGGCACTCTTTTCCGCAAGTGAACGGGCCTTGTCCAATTCCGCGACGACCCTGCGCAGTTCGGCAAGTTTGAAGGAATGGCGGATGGCATGCGCTGCAAGTGGAATGAAATGCTTCAGCCGTTCGTAGTCCGTCTTCGCGTATTTCGCTCCCTCTTTCTGGAGGCAAATGATAGCCGTGGGGACATCGACCGGGCTGACCGGCACCATAGCAACGGAGTCATAAGATCCATAAACCGCGCTGTTCAGGCCTTCTGACCAATCGCTACTTGTTGCATTTGACAGTACGACGGGTTTGCCTTTGAACGCACGCGTCAATGCGCTTGACCTCCGACCATCTTGAACTTTCAACTTGGCGTCTGTCTCTGCCAAAGAGACAACTTTGCCGGGTTCCACTTCGCACAAGACCGAAGCCGCATCGAGATCGACAATAGAACTCAGAACCGAGAGGATGGACAGGATACTGTCTTTTTGCGAATGTGCACTAGACAGGCGTTGCAAACCCTCAAGCAGAGACTCCGCATTCTTCCGGGATCGGGCCTCAAGCTGGCGCAGATGATCAACTTCCAACAACGCCTGTTGTAATACCTCCTGATCAAATTGCATTCTACGGCACCTCAGCATCGCCAGCAAAGAGCGAGGATGAAATCATGAGGTTCCCATGTAAGCGATCGCCGTTCAGGAAGCTTCCTTGTTCGCCAAAAGTGAACACGCCCAGAAAAGGCACGTTGGAGTAAGCCTCGCCGATTGCCTCAGCCGCCAGAGCGATATCATCGCCCAGGGCCAGCATGCATCCGGCACAGAATACCATCAACCCACCTGCAATCGGCGCTTCTTCCTGCATCATTTCCATCGAAATGCGCACCACTTGGGTAGATCGCTTGATCAGCTCCTGTGGGCCACTGTTCATCAGAACAACCTGACTTCCCTCCGAGACATTCGCGAACAAATGCAACTCCCCGTTCGGTCCAACCGAGTCCGGATGCAGCAGACAGTAACAGTCCACCATAAGTTCCGGGGACGGCCCGACCCGCCCGATCGACTTTCCCAGCGGGTGCCAGGCGCTGTCACCCAGAATGTTCTTGCTTCGGTCCGCAAGCGCGTCAGTGATCCGGCCACCGGTCCACTCATTGTAGACTTCTGCGGCAGGCCGGCCGCCAATTTCGTGCAAGACCCGGCCCTCTGCACGTGTGATTTCACCTTTAAAATTACTCGGCAGATATCCGTTCTGAAAATGATGTGTGACCGGAAGGTCCGTATAAATCAGCGCAATCACGGCATCACCGGCAATTGCGTCCGTATTAAATTGCGACCATTTTCCGCCGATAGTTTCATCGGCTGACGACCCCCCAGAGATCAGCACGTTACTTCCAAGCGATTCTTGAACACCACAGATCACTGTCTCTTCTGTACCCGGGCTTGCGTGCAGCCAAACCATATCGGGCACCTCACCTCTGCGATCTGCTGCCGCCTGTGCAGTTTCGATAGCGTTTTTGATGGCTGCTTGAACGTCGCCGTCAAGGGTCAGTGTTGCGGTCCCAAAAGCGGCGTCGGGATCCACAAAAGCCGCCCCGCCCAAAACCGGCTTCCTAAACCCGAAAAGACCTTCTCCGGTCATCACACCGCGGCATGTTGATGATCCCAAGAGCACCGTTTGCGGAAAATGCGCCGCGAACTGAGAGCGGAGTAAGTGCGGATCGTGTCCTTCGCCATACGCGAGGAGCAAAAAATCTGGCGGGCCATCTAGACCGGTCACAATTCGCTCTGCCAAGTCTGCGACCGCGGCTACGGAGTCGTGAATTTCTGTTGCTGCCGTTAGGATTCTCATCTGTCGCTCCTCATACGAAGCGTTATGCTCATGGGAGTGAAGGTGCCGTTAAATCAAGAGCAGGTAATTAAGGAGACTTTTACGGATTATCGGGAGAAGCGGGATTCATCACACTGCGATTTCTGCCAAAGCGTTAACTTTTCTGCAGCACACTTGGAGAAGTTCCCAACTCGTGACACGAGGTTTGTGCTTCTCAAGCAAGCGGAAACGAGCGCCGCAATTTACCAAAGAATTTCGGCAACAACAGATGAGCCACGGCGAGTTTCGATGACGGCTGCGCCGTTTAGACACTCTCTTGGCAAATTGTTCTTGTAAGCGCCCTTTTGGCGATAATTCCTTACATAATCGTCGAGGAGAGGGACCGCAGAAACCACACCACTTCCGTGGGCAGCATATGTTCCAAGCGGTCATTCCCGCCTCCATTCACTCAAACCACTACGGCCTCGGGGAAACCAGACAGGCATTTTGCCATTGATGACGTTTCTTGGTTCTGCCTGGGCCAACGTCAAGGAATAGGGACACCACTCAAAGGAGACAGGATCGTTTCCCGTCAAAGGCTATTGATGCAGGTCAACGCGCATGTCGCCCCGGAGGGGCTATGCTGGGTATCATCAATAAAGAGGAGATGGACATGCGTTACGTTGCCGCCATTTTGTTGGGTCTGAGCAGTTCAGTTTGCGCGCAGGAACTGGAAGAAGGCGAAAAATTGTACAATTTACATTGCGCTGCCTGTCATGGGCGAGAAGCCGACGGAAACGGTCCGATGGCGCCTGTACTTCTGGTTCAACCCGCAAACCTGACGCAGCTCTCTGCAAAATCAGACGGAACATTTCCGATGTACCGCGTGATCAAGCGCATTGACGGGCGCGACCCCTTGGTCAGTCACGGCAGTGACATGCCGGTCTACGGTTGGTTTTTTGAAGGACAGGACGTTGCGATTGCGGCGGAAACGGGTCAGCCCATCATGACCAGCAAACCTGTGGCAGACCTTGTAGCGTGGCTCCAAACCGTCCAGGAATAGCGTGTTATGGCTTGTCGCGCGGGTCCAGTATGCGCGCGATAACGCCGCTTTTGGTAATCTGGCCAACCAACGCACCCGCCTCCTCCACACCAAGAGGCTTGTCGGTCTGCAACAGCTTTCGCATTACCTTTTCAACGCCCATATCCGCAGGAACCGATTGCTCCGGCGTATCATCCGCGGGCTCCATGACGTCGCTTGCGTTCAGCACGCCAAGCGGATTCATATGGGCCACGAAATCAGCCACGTAGTCATTCACAGGACTTGAAAAAATCTCTTGGGGGGTGCCGCATTGCACGATGCGACCACCTTCCATGATGGCAATGCGGTCTCCCAATTTGAAGGCCTCATCCAAATCATGGCTCACAAAAATGATGGTGCGCTTCAGATCACGTTGCAGGTCCAACAATTCATCCTGCAGCCGTGTGCGGATCAGTGGATCCAACGCCGAAAACGGCTCATCCATAAGCAAGATGGGCGCATCCGTGGCAAAAGCCCGCGCCAAGCCGACGCGTTGCTGCATCCCGCCGGACAACTCGCCCACTTTTCGATCCGCCCAATCTGACAGTCCGACCAGTTCAAGTTGCCGCTCTGCACGGGCTTTTCGCTCTTTCTTGGGGACATCAGCAAGTTCAAGACCCAAAGCCACGTTTTCGCGTACTGTACGCCAAGGCAGCAGGCCAAATTGCTGAAACACCATTGAGACGCATTCGCGGCGCACGCGACGCAAATCATTGGCCGAACTATGGGTCACATCACAAGACCAATCGCCATCAAACACACGCACAGCGCCGCGCACCACCGGGTTCAACCCATTGACCGCGCGCAACAATGTGGACTTACCCGAGCCTGACAAACCCATCAAAACCAGGATCTCACCGGCAGGCACGTCCAGCGAGCAATTGTGCACGCCCAGCACCTGATCGGTGGATTGCTGCACTTCTGCGCGAGACTTCAATGCGTCCATTTCTGGCAACGCTTTTGCAGGTGCATCGCCAAACACAATCGACACATTGTCAAATTCAACGGCATTGCTCATTTGCGATCCACCCGCAGCATCCGGTCCAGCATGATGGCGACCACCACGATGATAAATCCGCTTTCAAATCCAAGGGCTGTATTGACCTGGTTCAATGCGCGGACCACCGGCACACCCAGACCGTCCGCGCCCACGAGGGCCGCGATGACCACCATGGATAGCGACAACATAATCGTCTGGTTCAATCCGGCCATGATTTGGGGCAAGGCATAGGGCAACTCAACTTTCCACAGCTTCTGCATCGAGGTGGCCCCAAAAGCATCCGCAGCCTCCAGTAACGGTTTCGGCGTCGAACTGATCCCAAGATGGGTCAGCCGAATAGGCGCAGGTACAACAAAGATCACGGTGGCGATCAGACCCGGCACCATGCCGATCCCAAAAAACACAATGGCCGGAATGAGATATACGAAAGTGGGTAGAGTCTGCATCAAATCCAGAACCGGTCGCATCGCCTGAAACAGACGGGGGCGATGCGCCGCTGCAATCCCAATCGGGACGCCCACCGCCATACAGACGACACAGGCCGAGAGCACCAGCGTGATGCTTTCGGTCATCTCTTCCCAATAGTCTTGGTTGAGGATGAACAAAAAGCCCAGAACGACGAACAAGCAGACTTTCCAACTGCGCTGGATGAACCATGTGCCAAGGGCGAAAGCGGCAATGATCACGAAGGGATGCGGCGTTTGCAGCACCCAGAGGATCAGGTCAATCATCCCCTCCATGAAGACAGCCAACCCGTCGAAAAACCACTCGCCGTTTGATTGCAGCCAGTCAAAGAATGCAGCGGCCCATTGGCCTACGGGTATCTTATTCTCCGTCAGCCAGTTCATGACGCCCCTTCCCGGTTATGCGGCCCCGTGATGTCTAAAGGGGCTGCGATCACTATGCTCGGATTAATTCAGCAGGACTTTGGAAGCGGCCTCAAAGGCATCATCATCGCCCTCAACGTCCTTCACACCCTCAAGCCAGGCTTTCAACGTGTCCGGGTTATTTTCGATCCAGACGGCCGCGGCTTCGGCAGGGTTCGTGCCATCGTTTAGGATCGCGCCCATGATTTCGTTTTCCATGGCCAGCGTAAATTCAAGGTTGCTTAGCAGCGTGCCTACATTGGGGCATTCCGCGGAGTAACCCTTCCGGGTGTTCGTAAAGACCGAAGCACCGCCCAGATTGGGGCCAAAGAAATCATCCCCCCCTGTAAGGTATCCCATGTCAAAATTGGCATTCATCGGGTGCGGTTCCCACCCCAGAAACACAATCGGTTCGTCCTTTTTCGTCAGCCGTTC
This sequence comes from Paracoccaceae bacterium, assembly GCA_033344815.1. NCBI lineage: Bacteria > Pseudomonadati > Pseudomonadota > Alphaproteobacteria > Rhodobacterales > Paracoccaceae > Paracoccaceae bacterium. Next base: position 948,989 of record JAWPMR010000001.1, read on the forward strand.
GACCTGCGCCAACATCCCCTGCTCGGAACTTTCCTTGACCTCGAATTCCTTGAGACCAAAGGCATCCGCGTCAATCATCGACTGAATCAAGCGGTTGCCGTCATTGCCGGGTTCGATGCCGTAGATCTGCTCATCCAGCGCTTCGGCATGGGTCGCGATATCAGCAAAATCCTTGATGCCAAGGTCCTTGGCAGCCTTGTTGACCGCCAGCGTATATTTCGCGCCCGTCAGATTTTCGCGCACCGTATCAACAGTGCCGGCCTCACGATAGGGCGCGATATCCGCTTCCATCGTGGGCATCCAGTTGCCCAGAAACACATCAACATCGCCTTGCGCCATGGACGTATAGGTCACAGGTACGGACAACACCTTGATGTCCGTCTCATATCCCAACGCATCCAGAATAACGGTGGTAACGGCAGTTGTTGCAGTGATATCCGTCCAGCCCACGTCAGAGAAAGTGACTTCGTTGCAATTGGCGCTGGCCATCCCGGCAAACGCCATCAAAGCAAAGGTGCTGGCAGTTGTCTTGAAGTTCATTTTCGTTCTCCCGCTTGGTTTTGACACATAGTTGCGCCCACGGCCTCTGAGCGTCAAGGCGAAAGCCCAGAGCGCCCGGCAACTACGTCAATCGGTCAGAAACAAATTTGCGCGGGCACCTAGTCCGGCATAGCGCGGAAAACGCCCACAATACGCTTGATGTCACCATCCCCATCGGCACGCGCCAACCCAAAGGTTTCAATCTTAACGGTTTCCCCCTGTCGATTGATGATCCGACCACGGAAATGGAAATCACCACCGTTTTGAGCGACTTTTGAAACCTTTTGCTCCACGATATCACGGTCATCGGGATGGTAGTAATCCAGCCCTTTCGCCAGATCCGGGAGAGGCCCACTCGGATCTTCGCCATGGATGCGATACACTTCCGAGGACCAATGCACCGCGTTGGTATCCAGATCCACGGCCCAATACCCAACTTTTGCCAAATCTTGCAATAAAGTAAGCTGGCTCAGCGCGTCTTCCGCCTTATCACGGGCTGTGACAACGTCGGTGATGTCCGTACCCACGGAATAGATCGATGATGTGCTCATGGACGGGTCGGCAAAAATGAAGTTCTCGGTACTCATCCATTGTTTATGGGCATCGCCATGAGAGACGACCGCATTTACGTGACGAATGCGGCCAGACTTGCTGTCCATCAGCATATTGTCGCGTTCCTTTACCGCATCTGCCGTCATTTTGTTTGCCAGTTTGAAGAAATTCTGCCCCTCTGCTTGCTGACGGGTCGTTCCCAGAACACTGGCTGACTTCTGGCTGATCCGCAAAATGGTTCCATCGGTCGCACGGTTCAGCATAAAGATTTCGGCGTGATCCAGGATCAGATCAAGCTCCTGAGCAAGGCCGGGGAACTCGGAAACGACCATGGTTGATCCCTTCATTTGTCCGCGCGTGTCAAAGAAAGGTGAGCACGTCAGCTTGTAACGCCCGCCTTTGGAAGTGAATTCGCGTGATATGGGTTCACCCAGCTTCAGGGTTTCATTGCATATGGGCGCCAGCGCCGGGCAGTTCTCCGGCAAGACGCACTGGCTGACATGCGGATTTGAAACCGGACGCGACAGGCTGAACATTTCAGACGCCGCGTTGGTGGCCTGTGAAATCTGCAATGCCGTATCGAGCACCATTATCGCCAAGGGCGCCGTCTCCAGAACAGACATCAATTCACCGGTGCGACCGCTCAGTTCTGCCGCTGTGACCTGCAACTCCTCGTTAACGGTGATGAGTTCCTCATTGGTGGATTGCAACTCTTCGTTTGAGGTCTCCAGCTCTTCATTTGTGGCCTGCAACTCCTCATTGGTGGATTGCAGCTCTTCGTTGAGTGATTGCAATTCCTCGTTGGAGGTTTCCAATTCCTCGATTGTTTGCTGCAGGGCCTCGCGTGTTGTGGCAACCTCGTCTTCCAACAGTCGAATGCGGTCACTTTCGAAGGTCTCTTCACCCGCCTCCTGCGATCTCTCCAATCCGCGCGCGCGATCCACTTTCACTTCGCTGAAGACAACAAGGGCCGCACGCTCGTTCAGATCACGGGCAATGATCGGAAAAACATCAAGGCGAATTTCCGCATCATCGTCATCTGCCAGCAAATGCCGCACGCCAGAACGGTGTTCGGCGTTTTTGAGCGCCAATGTCACCAGACTGCGCGCCTCCTCGCGAAACGGTCGGCGCAGCAGGTCGATGTGCATCTTGAGATTGCTGGATTCGTTCATTTCCACGTAGGGGCTGACGTTCCCGTATACACGAACGATGGAGTATTCATCCGTAACCAGCACGGAGTTTTTGCCCAAAGCCAGCGCCAGTGCCTCAAACATTTGCCGATCTGTGGAATCCTCTGCAGGCGACGCCTTTTTTGGCGCAGGAACCCTACGTGGTTGTGGCATATTGCGCTGGTTGGCAAAGGGGGTGTGCTCTGAGCGGCGAATGGATCTGCGCCGATATATATGCGCAGATTGGCTGTCTTGAATGAACAATTCGTCCGAACCTGCCACCGTTTCCGCCGTGCCCAGGAACATCAGGGCGCTGTCGGTGAGCGCATAGTGAAAGCGCGACATGACCTTGTGTTGCAAGGCATTGCCAAAATAGATCAGCAGATTGCGGCAGCAAAGCAGATCCACCTTTTGAAACGGCGGGTCCTGACAGACATTGTGATCTGAAAACAAAATTGCAGATCGCAGGGAATCAATGACCCGGATACCGTCGTTTTGCTGGATGAAGTAGCGATCAGAAAGATCCCTTGGAATATCGTTCAGGGCGGCCATCCCGTAAACACCCTTGCGCGCAACCTCCAGAGCATCCTTGTCGATATCTGTCGCGAATATCTGAACATGGTCTTTCAGCTGGACTTTGGCCCCGCCCAGCGCTTCGCACAGTAGAATTGCGATTGAATAAGCTTCTTCACCGGTTGCACACCCGGCAATCCATACGCGGAAAGGTGTGTTCGGCTTCTTTTCCAGAAGCGCGGGCAACAGTTCCTTCAAAGATTGGAACTCGCTCTTGTCCCGGAAAAAACGGGTCACCGAGATCAGCAGATCCTTGAACAGCGCGTCCACAGCGTTCGGATTGACCCGACAGAATTGTGTATATTCCTCGTGGCTATCGATGCCCAAGGCAATCATGCGCCGCTCAATGCGGCGGTTGATTGTTGTTTGCTTGTAGTCACGAAAATCGACGCGGGTGCGTGCCAAGAGTATTTGCAATAGATCCGAGGCCGGGCTGGTCTCGGTCGCCTCTTGACGAAACGCATCAAAATCCCGCGGTGATGTTAAGATTTTTTTCAGATGTGTGCCGATTTCGAAAGGCCGCAATACCAGATCCACGCAACCCGTTTGCAGTGCTGCCATGGGCATCCCGTCATACTTCGCGCTTTCGGTATCCTGCGCAATCGTGATGCCACCGGCTTCGCGGATCGCCTGCACACCATATGCGCCGTCCGTACCTGTGCCCGACAGGATAATCGCCATGGATTTCTCGCCATGAACATCGGCAAGGCTTGACAGAAATCGATCAACAGACGGCTTTGGCGAGGCGACTTCGTGACTGGGATCGACCAGGCACAACCGGCCCCCATCATACACTACGTCTGTTTTGGGCGGCGTTACGTAAATGACATTTGGTTCCGGCGTACATCCATCCACAACATCACGCACGACAAGGCTGGTTTGACGCGCCACCAGTTCTGTCATCAGGCTTTTGTGGTGCGGGGACATGTGCTGCACGACAACGTAGGTGACCTGCAGATCCGTCGGCAAAGTCGCGACCAATTCGCGTATTGCTTCCAGCCCGCCAGCGGAGGATCCAATGCCTATAATAGTTAATTCTGCGGTGTCCGCACCATCCACAAGCCCACTCCCTCAGCTAGTTCAGTCACAGGTTATTCGTGACCATTTTTCACAACTACAGTATGTATCTGGCAACCTTACGTTGCAATCTATGAGCCTATTTACAGCAGATTCAACTAAAAGATAGGCTGCCTTTAAAAGTAAACACCCGGACACGCAACAGGCACCGTACGCTGCATTTACCATTGTCAGGGAGTTTTAGGGCACCTTAGAGGAACAGATTTTCAGGTGTGGATGGATGATATGGTCAACTTAACTAACACAATGCCTTTGACGTCAGATATGAGCGAACGTGTTTTGACCCTGAACCTTGCATTGGCAGAAGATAAAACGATAAGTTTGCGATCCTGTGAAGTTTTGGGACGCGGGTTTCGAAATCGCGTTTCGTTTCAGAACAGAAGCGATATTGAAGCGATTTTGGTTGCAAAACTCGCGCATGCACTGCGCAAGTGCCTGGCAAGCATGCCGGAAGGCGCACAGGTTCTGGCGATGCCTGAGTTTCTTGTGGAACTGCCCGGGCTTGTTCTTTCAGGCGCACATCTTCTGGTCATGGAACTGAAAAATGGTGTGCGAAATGCCATTTTCCGGGTTCTGAATTTCATGGGCGCCGCGAACAATGCGTTCCAGCAGGACATCGGTTTTCAGGAGCCTTATTCCAATCACGCGGAGCGTTTGGCGATCAACGTCCTGTCAGATATTTGTTTACCGCTCTTAAACATGTGCCGCGAAATGGAATTTGCGCAGATTGAAACGCGCGACCATTTGCCATCGGGATTTGCCGAACGCGCAAAGGAATTCGAATTTCAGACTGAATTGCTGAAACGCTTCATCTTCAATGCGGGAACAGGGCACGCAGAAGCAACACAGGTGTACCTCGAACCAGAATATCAAACGCACCCCTTGAGCATATCCTCCCCCTGACGCCTGCGCCGCAGTCTTGGCGGCCCGGGCTTTAGCTGGCACAAGGCCAGAAACAAAGTTGCCGGAGCCCAAAGCCGATGATCGTTTTGCAATCTTCTGCCCTTACTGCTCACATCCTGCCAAGAGGCGCGACGCTTGCAGGGCTTTGGCTCAAAGGACATCCGCGCAGCCTCGTCTTAGGATTTGCCGACCAATTGGCATTTGAGTCCGCTGCGTTTTATGCAGGCGCGCTTGTCGGCCCGGTGGCCAATCGTGTGTCGGGTGGCCAGATCAGGATTGGCGGGAAAACCTTTCAGATGCCAAGAAATGAGCATCCGAATTGCTTGCACAGCGGTGATGGTGGTCTCAATGAGTTGATCTGGGATGTCTCAGATCAAACACTCGCAAGTGTCACCCTGACCCTGGAGTTGCCCGATTGTGCCAATGGGCTGCCGGGTACACGCAAGATAAGCGCGACCTATGCGCTTACAGAACTTGATACACTAAGCCTTACGATCACGGCGCTCAGCGACTGTGACACGCCAATGAACGTGGCACATCACCCCTATTGGACGCTGGACTGTTCGCAAGACATTTCGGGACATTTTTTACAGGTGAACGCGACAGACTTTTTGCCGGTAAATGAACAGATGATCCCCACGGGTCAGATCATGCCCGTCGCCCGATCCAAATATGATTTTCGCGCCGCCTGTCCAGTGCCGGTTGACCAAGCACTGGATGCCAACCTGTGCATTTCGTCAATCCCATCTGATGTTCCACAAGACGTCGCCGTTCTAAAGGGCAGCGATGGGATCACCCTTCATATCGCCTCTACCGAACCCGGATTGCAGGTTTATAACGGGAGCGGGCTGCCTACGGATGGGCCGACTGCCCTACCCGGCCAGAGGATACAGCCATTTGCCGGAATTGCGCTTGAACCGCAAGGGTGGCCGGACGCACCGAACCATCCGCATTTCCCTTCGGTCATGTTACCGCGCGATGGCGCGTATCGACAGGAGACACACTACCGGATTACCAAGGATTGAGGCCAATCGCCCTATTTTGGCCGCATAGTCACCGTTTGCGCAACATAAATAAACATCATCTTAAGGGTTAATGTTTACCCTATGTTCCATGTGTAGAGGATCGTGATGATGACCCAGAATACTGCAAAACCCGTCCCGGTGACGGAACCCAAGAGCAGCAAAGACACGCCGCCACCGCCGCCCATTACCGATTACGCCAGCCTTTGATCGGTTTTGACGAGTGACAATTTGTCGGCTGAGTGCCTATTCTCACCAGCATGGTCACACCTGTTTCTTCCATCCGCAATCTCGGGCCCGCGTTTGAAAGCGCCTGCACGGCCGCCGGGATCCATTCCGCCGAAGACCTACGCGATCTCGGCGCTGATGCCGCATATGCGCGCTTGCTGAAAAACGGCAGCAAACCACATTTCATTGGGTATTACGTGCTGGTGATGGCCTTGCAGAACCGTCCCTGGAACGATTGCAAAGGTGAAGAGAAAAAAGCGCTGCGCGTGAAATTTGATACCATAAAAGGTAGTTCGTTTGACGCAGAGCAAGATGCTTTCGAAGCGATGATGGATCGCATTGGCGTCCGCCACACACCATAGATCCGCCAAAACAAAAAGGGCCAGCGCTCCGCTGACCCTCTTCGATTCCGTAAATTGTTTATGGTGATTTAGCCAACCAACTCCATACCCGAAAAGAAATACGCGATTTCTTCGGCCGCCGTTTCAGGCGCATCGGACCCGTGGACTGAGTTTTCCCCAACGCTTTCAGCGAATTCCGCACGGATCGTGCCGGGTGCTGCGTCTGCAGGGTTTGTTGCGCCCATAACCTCGCGGTTCTTCGCAATCGCGCCTTCGCCTTGCAAAACCTGAACGACGACCGGCTCGGAGGCCATGAATTCGCAGAGTTCATCATAAAAAGGGCGTTCCGCATGCACGGCATAAAAAACACCGGCCTGTGCCTTGGTCATGTGAATGCGCTTTTGTGCGACAATTCGCAGTCCGGCCTCTTCGAATTTCGCATTGATCTTGCCTGTCAGATTACGGCGGGTCGCATCAGGTTTAATGATCGAAAATGTACGCTCAAGGGCCATGAAAGGTCTCCTGCAAAAGTTAATTTGCGGCGCATCTAACATGGCCCCCTGCAAGGTGAAAGACCTTTGTGCAATAGCGTTAAGCGAAAGTGGATGACGTCAAATTGGCAAGCCTTGTCGCCCGATCTGCTTTGCAACCAGTGATGTATTCCGGAACAGCACGCCGCGTGCTTTATCCGGCCAAAGGTGCCATCATCGGATGTGTCGCGATATCTGACGCATCAGCTTGAGCCGCTGGCAGGTAACGAGTGATCAATCTCATGGGCGCAGCCAATATACACGCCGCACACCGCAACCTTCCGCACAAAGAAATTCAAACTTGAACGACGAGCAGAATTTCGAAAGCAAAACCGCCAATGCATTGACATGACAGCGAGCGTGGTTCAGTGCAGCGGCCATGTTACGCATTTCAGATATTAGTTATTCCGTTGAAGGCCGCCCGCTTTTCGAAGGGGCCAGTGCCGTCATTCCCGACGGTCACAAAGTCGGGCTTGTGGGGCGTAACGGAGCGGGTAAAACCACGCTGTTTCGGATCATCCGCGGTGAGTTGGGACTGGACGGCGGCGCATTGTCACTGCCCAGTCGCGCAAAGATCGGCGGCGTTGCGCAGGAGGTGCCCTCCTCGGCCACTTCCCTGATCGAGACCGTGCTTGAGGCCGATACGGAACGTGCGGCCCTGATGCAGGAGTCAGAAACAGCCACGGACGCCGCGCGCATTTCCGAAATCCAGACCCGGCTAGCCGATATTGACGCATGGTCGGCCGAAGCGCGCGCTGCGACGATCCTCAAAGGCCTGGGGTTTGACGATGCGGAACAGCAGATGCCCTGCTCTGACTTTTCGGGTGGGTGGCGGATGCGGGTGGCACTGGCCGCCGTCCTGTTTGCGCAACCCGATCTGTTGTTGCTCGATGAGCCGACCAACTATCTGGACCTTGAGGGCGCACTGTGGCTTGAGGCATATCTGGCGCGCTATCCGCACACGGTAATCATCATCAGCCATGATCGGGGCCTGTTGAACCGCGCAGTCGGCGCCATCCTGCACCTCGACGAGCGCAAGCTGACCTTTTATCAGGGCCCCTATGATCAATTCGCCCGTCAGCGTGCCGAACAACGTGCCGTACAAGCGGCAATGGCCAAGAAACAACAAGCGCGCAAAGACCACATGCAGGCTTTCGTCGATCGTTTCAAAGCCAAGGCATCCAAGGCGAAACAGGCGCAATCCCGCCTGAAAATGATCGAGAAAATGGACATGATCGCCAGCCCCGAACAGGTGGCCAAGCGCGTCTTTACCTTTCCTGAACCCGAAGAACTGTCGCCGCCGATCATTTCCATTGAAGCGGGTGCGGTTGGGTATACCGACACGCCCGTGCTCAGCCGTTTGAATCTGCGCATTGATCAGGACGACCGCATTGCCCTTCTGGGCAAGAACGGCCAGGGAAAATCGACGCTCTCGAAACTGCTGTCGAACCGGCTGGTTCTGATGAACGGCAAATCCGTGCAGTCCAACAAGCTGCGGATCGGGTTTTTCGCCCAGCATCAGGTGGAAGAATTACACATCAACGAAACGCCCTTGCAACATATGATCTCTGCGCGCCCCGGGGTGTTGCATTCCAAGCTGCGTGCGCAGATGGCTGGTTTTGGACTCGGTCCGGACCAGGCTGAAACCGAAGTCGGGCGTCTTTCCGGCGGGCAAAAGGCACGGCTGTCGCTCTTGCTGGCCACATTGCACGCACCGCATCTGCTGATCCTCGATGAGCCCACCAACCACTTGGATATCGAATCCCGCGAGGCGCTCGTGGAAGCGCTGACCGCCTATTCCGGTGCTGTGATCCTGGTCAGCCATGACATGCATCTGCTGTCCATGGTTGCGGACCGGCTTTGGCTGGTGTCCGATGGCACAGTGAAGCCCTATGAAGATGATCTTGAAGCTTACCGCAAAATGCTGCTCACCCCGGCCAAGCCGATGGGTAAATCCAGCAAAAAGCCGGTTGAGGCGCCCAAAGCCAAACGCGCCAGCCGCGAGGACATTTTGGCCCTGAAATCAGAAACCCGCAAATCCGAAGCTCGCGTTGAGAAGTTGAACGGGATGCGCGACAAGCTGGCGAAAAAGCTGGCGGACCCCGCGCTCTATGAAGACAGCAACGTCGGTGAGTTGGAGGTCTGGAACCGGAAATACGCCGAAGTCATGACCGCATTGGATCGCGCCGAAGGGCTTTGGATGAGCGCGCTGGAAAAACTGGAAAAGGCACAGGCGTCATGAACCTGCGTGAGTTCTATTTACCAACAGCACTCAATCCCGTGGTGCCTTAGATGGCCCTAGACACCGCCTTTTTGATCACAGCCTTTGTCACCATGTTTGTGGTGATTGATCCGATAGGGCTGGCCCCGCTTTTTGTGGCCCTGACACAGGGTATGACAAAAGCGCTGCGGCGGCGTATCGCCCTGCGCGCGACCGGCACGGCCGTCCTGATCTTGCTGGCTTTCGCGGCTTTCGGCGAGGCCTTGCTGTCTTTCATTGGCATCTCCATGGCCGCCTTCCGGGTCGCAGGCGGGGTCCTTTTGTTCCTGACCGCGCTGGACATGCTGTTTGAACGGCGTACCAAACGGCGCGAAGATCGAAACGAAGAGGAAGACCATGACGACCCGTCTGTGTTCCCGCTTGCGATTCCACTGATTGCCGGGCCCGGATCCATCGCATCCGTGATCTTGTTGATGGGGCAACGCCCTGGTATCGAAGGCACGCTTATGGTGCTGGGTGCCACAGCCGGCGTCATGCTCATCGTGATCGGATTTTTCATGGCCAGCGGATTGATTGAACGCGCCTTGGGAAAAACAGGGATCACCGTGGTCACTCGACTTTTGGGTATGCTGCTGGCCGCTCTGTCAGTGCAATTTGTTCTCGACGGTCTCAGCGCCTTTGGTTTTGGGCCGGGTATGGGCTGAAAACCACGACCAAACATCTTATGTTGGTGTAAACGACAAGAGGACCTGACCTTGGACAGCTATGATACCGGCAGCCTGATTTACCTGATCCTCCTGGGTGCGATGGTTTGCGCTTGGTTTTTCACGCAAAACCGCCAATCGATGAATAAAACCCTGCAGCAGGCTGCGCTTTGGGGCTTTATTTTTCTGGGTGCAATTGCCGCTTACGGGCTTTGGGACGACATCAGCCAGACCGTGCGTCCACAGCAAGCCGTCTTTGCAGAGCAGGGTAAGATCATTGTTCCGCGCAGCCCGGATGGCCATTACTACCTCGCGGCCGAAGTCAATGGCGCGCAGATACAATTTGTTGTGGACACTGGCGCGACCGAAATCGTTCTGACCCAGGCGGATGCCACAGCGGCCGGATTGCACCCGGAGGATCTCAATTTCGTCGGGCGCGCCATGACGGCAAATGGCGAAGTGCGCACAGCGCCAGTGCGGCTTGACACCGTGCAGCTTGGTCCCGCGACGGACCGTCATGTCACTGCCGTGGTCAATGGCGGCGAAATGTCCCAGAGCCTGCTGGGCATGACATATCTGCAGCGCTGGGGCAAAATCGAAATCTCCGGCGGCCAACTGACCCTGACCCGATAAACCTGCCCGTAGGGTGGGCTTTCAGGCCACCATTGCTCAGGTTTCCGCCTTCTTTGCCCAACGCCCGGACTCTTCGGACCAATACTGCGCCGACACACCGGCTTCCTTGAGCTCTTTCCACTGTCTCCGTGCTACCTCAAGCGCTTGCGGATCATTGCCGTCAAACAACACGCAAACACGCGCCATTTCATCAACGTCCCGGGCACTCAGCGCCGCGCCATCTACGGTCATCAAACAGCTCGCTTCATTGGGGGCTTCGTGTGCAAGCGTGAGCAGGATCGGTTGCAATGCATCCTGCTCACCGCCTGCCAGACCATGCGGCAAAAACCCGTCATCCGCGCCCAGCCAGAGCTTTTCATCCAACCATGCCAGCCGGGCAAGGTCAGAGCCCCGCACGACTACGCGCATGTCCGCTTGCCGTGCTTTGCCCAGCAACATCGCAAGCGTTTCCTCCATCGGACGACGTGTCAGGTGGTAGAAGAGAGCGGCACCCAAGGCTTACCCCTTTTCGAACATATCCGCGACCAATCGGTCCAGCGCCCGCACGCCCCAGCCTGTTGCCCCCTTGGGAGCAAGCTTCGTTGGCGTTTTCAAAGATGCAACCCCCGCGATGTCCAAATGGATCCACGGCACGTCTTTCTTGACAAAACGCAACAAATACTGCGCTGCAGTGATGGAGCCCGCCGGACGCCCACCAATGTTTTTCATATCCGCAATCGGAGACTTCAGCATGTCATCATAGGCCTGACCCAAGGGCATGCGCCAGGCGCCTTCCTCCTCGGTTGCCGCGGCCTTCAGAAAGGCATTGCAGAGCGTATCGTCATTTGAAAACACGCCGGCATTTTCATGTCCGAGACCAATGATGATCGCCCCCGTGAGGGTTGCAAGATCGATCATGCCCGCCGGTTCAAACCGTTCCTGTGCATACCACATCACATCACACAGAACCAAACGCCCCTCAGCATCGGTATTGAGGATCTCAACCGTATCCCCTTTCATTGTATGCACCACGTCACCGGGACGGATTGCCGTACCCGAAGGCATGTTCTCTACCAGCCCGACAATGCCGACCACATTGGCGCTGGCCTTTCGCAGAGCCAGCGCACGCATGGCACCGGCAACCGTGCCGGCCCCGCCCATGTCCATTGTCATGTCTTCCATGCCGCCGGCTGGTTTCAGGCTGATACCGCCGGTGTCAAAGACCACTCCCTTACCGATCAGCGCCAGCGGTGCGGCACCCTCTTCACCCCCCTGCCACTGCATGACGACCACTTTGGATGGACTGGCAGAGCCTTGTCCCACGGCCAACAAGGTGCGCATCCCCAGCTCTTCGAGCTTATCTTCCTCAAGAACTTCGACCTTCAGCCCCAAGGCTTCCATTTCGGCCAGGCGATTGGCGAATTCTGTCGTGGTCAGAATATTTGCGGGTTCATTGACCAGATCACGTGTCATGAAGGTGCCATCCGCCACCGCCAACAAGGGGGCCGCCGCGGCCTCCATGCCGCTTGGATCGTTGCACATCACATCAATGGCTCCTTCGGGCGCATCATCCGATGTTTTGTGATCCCGGAACTGATAGTCACGCAACACAGCACCCTGAACCACATGCGGCGCGCGGCGCAAAGATCCCACGGCCAGCAGCAGATTCGCCTTGCCACGCTGACTGCCCAGTTTGCCACCCGCATTGCGCGCAACAGTTTCCGAGACGGATCGGCCCAGAAACAAAACATCCACGGCCTCCGCCGCCATGCCCGCGGGATAGGCCAGGGTCAGGCCATCGCCCTCTTTCAAGCCCTTTTCGACCCGTGCATCCACTGCGCGTTTCAAAGCACCCTTGCAAAGTCGGTTAACACGGCGCCCCGCCACATCAAGTTTACCCGCCGTGTCAACAACGAGTCCCACGCGGCCCTCATGCTCCGCAAGCCGTTGAATATCAGTTTGGGTGAATGTTACGGCAGTGAGCAGTGTCATGGGCGTGGCCTTTCAAGATTTGACGTCCCTTAGGACCTAGCGCGCTCCTCCGCCAATGACCAGATAGCAGTTTTACAGCGTCACAGATTGGTCTATCGTGACCTCAACAATGACGCGCATGAGTACAAGGGGAACGGGGTGAGCAGAATCGACAGATATGTCCTGTCGCAATTGCTTGTTCTGTTCGGCTTTTTCTCACTTGTTCTGGTCGCCGTTTTCTGGATCAACCGCGCGGTCATCCTGTTTGATCGCCTGATCAGCGACGGGCAATCGGCTTTGGTATTTCTAGAATTTACCGCCCTTGGTTTGCCCAAACTTATTACGACTGTTTTGCCGATCTCCGCATTTGCAGCGACAGTCTATGTCACAAATCGACTGAACAACGAGAGCGAATTAACTGTCATGCAGGCGACCGGCTCCAGCCCGTATCGTCTTGCCCGGCCTGTATTTGTCTTTGGCTTTCTGGTGTTCTTGATGGCGTCGGTGCTCCAGCACGTCCTTTTGCCTTTGGCGCTGGCGCAATTGGGCGAACGGGAGGCGGAAATCTCGCAAAACGCTACATCACGGCTTTTGACCGAAGGCGCGTTTTTGCATCCCTCTCAATCTGTCACGTTTTATGCGGGTGAGATCACCGAGGAAGGTGTTTTGAAAGACGTTTTCCTATCGGACGGTCGCAAACCAGAAGAAGGCGTCATTTATACTGCCGATGAGGCTTATCTGATACGAAATCTCGACACGACGACATTGATCATGGTGGATGGGATGGTCCAGCGTCTCAGCAGCATCACAAATCGCCTCTCGACAGCACATTTTACAGATTTTTCTTTCGATATCAGTACATTGGTTCGAAATGACGCGTCACATGGATTGGTTGCGCGCAACATGATCACGCCGGATTTAATGGTGTCTTGGGCAGAATTGTCAGAACAAACGGGACAGCCCACAGGACACTTGGCGGAGGAATTTCATGCACGCTTTGCGGAGCCCCTGTTTTGTATTGTGGCCGCCATGATCGGGTTCACGACGCTGTTGGTAGGAGGGTATTCGCGATTTGGTGTCTGGCGAGAAGTGGTGATCGCCTTCGGATTGTTATTGTTGATAAACGGTGCGCGCTCCACCCTGCAGAACCCCGTCCGCGATGATCCCCGGCTGTGGCCGCTACTCTATGTGCCGGTCCTCTTCGGAAGTCTGCTTGCTTTGGCTATGCTGTGGTATGTGGCGCGCCCGAAACGGCGCAGACCTCAGGTGTCCCTTGCAGGTGAGGTCGCAGCATGATCCTGCATTTCTACTTTGCGCGGCGATTTGCGACCAATTTCCTCGTATTGACGGTCGTGCTATTTTCACTCGTAGCACTGGTCGATCTTGTGGACCAAACCCGGGTGTTCGGCGATCTTGGCGTCAGTTTTGGCCGCATAATTGGCCTCACTTTCTTGAATGTGCCTCACACTGTGAACGAGATCCTGCCTTTGATCATGATCCTGAGCACCATCGCAATGTTCATCGGTCTGGCGCGCTCGTCTGAACTTGTGGCAACCCGGGCAGCGGGTCGTTCAGGGTTGCGCGCCCTGCATGCGCCTGTGATCGTGGCACTCATCATTGGCGCACTGGCAGTGACCATGCTTAACCCGATCGTTGCGGGCACTTCGAAACGCTACAGCGAGTTGGCAGAAAGTTACAGGACCGGCGGTGCATCAACCCTTTCCATTTCCGGACAAGGCCTCTGGCTTCGACAGGGGGATGCCGAGGGTCAGTCGGTCATTCGGGCTTGGCGGTCCAATGCAAATGCGTCCATACTTTATGACGTTACAATCATTACTTACGCACCCGGTCAGGGTCCGGTACGCCGTATTGTATCGCGCAGCGCGGCGCTTCAGGAAGGCGGTTGGGTTTTGCGAGATGTGAAGCTCTGGCGGCTGGAAGAAGGCTGGAATTCGGAAGCAAATGCAGAAATCCACGAAGAACTCTTCATTCCGTCCAGCCTGACACTGGACCGTATTCGGGAAAGCTTTGCACGACCAAGCGCGATTTCTATCTGGAAATTGCCCGAATTTATCGCGCAACTGGACCGCGCTGGATTTTCGTCACGCAAGCACCGGGTTTGGTTCCAGTCGGAATTGGCACGCCCGCTGTTTCTGATGGCGATGGTTTTGATTGCGAGCGCTTTCACGATGCGCCATACCCGGCTTGGCGGCACGGGTATTGCAGTGCTGTCGGCTGTACTTTTGGGGTTTAGCTTGTATTTCATCCGCAGCTTTGCACAGATTCTGGGCGAAAACGGCCAGATCCCGATTTACTTGGCGGCATGGGCCCCGCCCATCGCAGCGGTTCTTCTTGCTTTGGGCCTATTGCTCCATGCGGAGGATGGCTGAAACCGTGTTGCGTGTTGTTACCGTCTGTTTGATGCTGTTTTGCCCGTTCACGTTGTGGGCTCAAGAGGAAGAGCCTGTACCGGCGGTTTTGATTGCAGACGAGTTGTTTATCGCGAATGACCGAGAGCTGATCGCACGCGGAAATGTCGAGGCGTTTCAGGGTCCGACACGGATCACTGCAAAGGAAATACGCTATGACCGCGACACCGGCGCATTGACGATCACCGGTCCGATCACGCTTCAGGATGGCGAAGGCATAACCGTCCTCGCTTCGGCTGCGGAGCTTGATACGACGTTACAGACTGGCTTGTTAACCAGCGCAAGGCTGGTTCTGGATCAACAGTTGCAATTGGCCGCAGTGCAGCTGCAACGTGTTAACAGTCGCTACAGCCAGCTCTACAAAACAACTGTAAGCTCTTGTAAGGTATGTGAAGACGGCCGCCCGCCGCTGTGGCAGATCCGTGCAAAACGCGTTATCCATGACAAGGAGGAACGCCAGCTTTACTTCAATGGAGCGCAGTTTCGCATTCTCGACATTCCCATACTTTACCTGCCGCAATTGCGTCTGCCCGACCCGACGCTGGAACGTGCTACTGGATTCTTGATCCCCTCGCTGCGCACAACGAGCCAATTGGGTACAGGCATCAAACTTCCCTACTTCATCAAACTTGGGGACGATCGGGATCTTACCGTGACGCCCTATATATCCGCGAATACCCGCACGCTTGAACTTCGATATCGCCAGGCTTTTGTAAACGGACGCATTGAATTCAATGGTGCCGTAAGCCGCGACGACATTCGTCCCGGCGAAGTGCGCGCTTATGTTTTTGGTATTGGGCAATTTGCGCTGAAGAATGATTTCCGACTGGACTTCGATGTCGAACTTACCTCGGATAACGCCTACCTGAGCAATTATGATTTCTCAGGCAAAGACAGGCTCGACAGTGCAATTACGATAAGCCGCGCCCGCCGCGACGAGTTCATTTCCGGCAGTGTCATCGCGTTCAAGTCCCTGCGCGATGCTGACGTCAATGCAGAACTGCCGACCATTGTTGCGGACGGTATCTATGAAGCACGGTATTTTCCCACGGCATTGGGCGGCGAAGTGCGTCTGGATGTGAATGGGCACAGTCACTACCGCTATTCCGACGAGGATATCGTGGGGCGCGATGTCGGCCGTTTCAGCACGGAAGTCGATTGGTTGCGCAGCTGGACACTCTCGCAAGGGCTGCGCACCGAACTGGTTCTGGGGGCGGCGGCAGATTTGTTCAATATCACGCAGGACAGCTCAATTCCCCAAACACAGACCCAGTTGAGCCCTCATGGCAGAATTGCCTTTCGCTATCCAATGTCGCGCAGTTCCGCCGGAGGGGTGACCGAATTGTTAGAACCGATTGTGCAATTTGCCTGGACCGGCGGCGACCGGCTCAACATCCCCAACGAAGAAAGCACCCGGGTCGAATTTGATGGTGGTAATCTGATTGCCCTGTCGCGGTTTCCAGAGCCTGACCGGCGCGAAAGAGGCCGTGCAACGGCGATTGGTCTGAACTGGGCCCGTTTTGATCCAAATGGATATGAAACCTCACTGACGCTGGGGCAGGTCTTGCGCGATGAAGCAGATGACGCCTTTACGGTCACATCCGGCCTGACCGGAACGACATCGAATTACTTGGTGGCGGGCCAGATCAAATCCAGCAACAATTGGTCGATCACGGCGCGTACTCTCTTTGATGCCGGATTCGATTTTTCAAAAGCTGAAATTCGTGGGAGTTACATTCATAACAGAGGCAGCCTGGCGGGCAGCTACGTTTGGCTGACGCAGGATGAGGAGGAAGACCGTCCCGACAACATTGCCGAAATCGCATTGGCTGGCATCTATCGTGTCAATCAATATTGGTCCACCTCCGCCAACTGGCGCTATGATATCCCGTTGGATCGCGCCGCCAATATCGGAATGGGCCTCAGGTACAACAATGAATGCGTATCCGTCGATTTTGCCGTCAGTCGCGACTTTGCGACTTCCCAAAGCCTTGCACCCACTACGACTTTGGGCTTATCCATCGGGCTACGCGGGTTTTCAGCGCGCAAAGGCACTGAAACATACACAAGAACATGCGGGAATTAAGAAAATGAGCGCAGTGAGCAGTATGAGACATGTTTTGGCAGTGGCGCTTGGATTGAGCATTGCGGCTCCTCTGCAGGCACAGAACCTTTTTGATCCCATCGTTCTGGTCAATGACGATGTTGTAACTGAATTTGAAGTCGACCAGCGGGTCACGTTTTTGCGCCTGCTGAACGCACCGGGTTCCAACCGTTCTGCGGTTATTGAGGCGCTGATCAATGAACGCCTTCAATCAGAGTTTATTGCAGCCTCCGGGCTGGAATTGACGGAAGAAGGCATCGAAACCGCCATCGTTGAATTTGCTGGGCGCGCCAACATGGAAAAAGATGAGTTTCTTACTGCTCTTGGTGAAAATGGTGTCGCGGAAGCCAGTTTCCGCAGCTTTATCGAGGTCGGTATTGCATGGCGCGATCTGATTGCGGCGCGCTACGGGGCGCGGGTTGAAATTACCGAAGAAGAGATTGACCGGGCTCTCGGCTCCACAGTCGGAACCACTGGAATCCGTGTTCTGGTGTCCGAGATCATCATCCCCGCGCCGCCGGAAAGTCGCGAGGATGTGGAACAACTGGCCATCGAAATCGCGCAATCGCAGTCACAGGAAGAGTTTTCCGACTACGCCCGCGAATTCTCCGCAACCGCATCACGCGAAGACGGTGGCCGCTTGCCGTGGCAGAACCTGAACAATCTTCCGCCCGTCTTGCGGCCTTTGCTCTTGTCACTGGCACCGGGGGACGTCACGGATCCGTTGAATATCCCCGATGCGGTTGCCCTGTTCCAGTTGCGCGAAATCGAGGAAACAGGCGGCGCAAGTCAGGAATTCGCGGCCCTCGAATATGCGATCTATTATATCCCCGGAGGACGGACGCCAGAAGGGTTGGCAGCGGCAAGCAAGGTGAGCGCGCAGGTTGATCAATGCGACGATCTTTACGGTTTGGCTCAGGGCGAGCCTGCGGAAACCCTGGAGCGCACAACACTTCCCCCCGCCGAGGTTCCGCAAGACATCGCAATCGAATTGAGCAAGCTCGACCCCGGCGAGATTTCAACCGCTTTGACCCGGAACAACGGCCAGACGCTGGTGTTTCTGATGATGTGTGGTCGCACGGCGGCGGTGAATGAAGACGTCGCGCGCGAAGACGCAGCGGCAGCGTTGCGCGCGAACCGCATTAACGCTTATGCCGATAGCCTTTTGGACCAACTGCGCGCAGACGCCCGCATCATCACGCCGTGAACGCTCCAAAAGCGCCTGTCATCATCAGTTGCGGCGAACCTGCAGGGATCGGTCCGGAGATCGCGGCGCGCGCATGGTCTGCTGTGAAATCAGACATGACGCTTGTCTGGATGGGCGATACGCGCCACCTGCCCGAAGGCACCCGCTATGAGGTCATCAGCGCCTTGTCAGAGGCCGCCGCAATGACGCCTGAGGCCTTGCCGGTATTGCATCGTGATTTTGCAAATCCGGCCACGCCCGGAACGCCCGATCCACAGAATGCGCAAGGGGTCATCGAGGTGATCGCCGCCTGCGTGGGGCTTGTACAATCCGGGGAGGCCTGTGCCCTCTGCACCGCTCCCATTCACAAAAAAGCACTGATCGAGGGAGCGGATTTTGCCTATCCCGGCCATACTGAATACCTGGCGGATCTCGCGGGAGGTGGGCGCGCGGTGATGATGCTGGCGTCCGAGCAGCTTCGCGTTGTGCCTGCAACCATCCATATCGCGCTGCAGGATGTACCAAAAGCGCTGACACCGGAACTGTTGCGGGAAACGATCGAGATCACAGAGAGTGCCCTGCAGGGGCGCTTTGGCATTCCCAACCCGCGCATCGCCGTCGCAGGCTTGAACCCGCATGCTGGTGAAGGGGGCGCCATGGGTCGGCAGGAACTAGACTGGATTGCCGGGCTTTTGGATCAGATGCGCGATGAGGGCCATGATCTGCGCGGCCCTCTGCCTGCCGACACGATGTTTCATGCAGCGGCACGCACCGGATATGACGCCGCCGTCGCGATGTATCACGATCAGGCGCTGATCCCGATCAAGACGCTGGATTTCGACAAGGGCGTCAATGTCACACTGGGATTGCCGTTTGTGCGCACCTCGCCTGATCACGGCACCGCATTTGATATCGCGGGCAAAGGCATTGCCAATCCAACAAGTATGATCGAGGCGCTGAAACTGGCGGCGAAAATGGCAAATGCGATCTAACGCATGAGCACAATTGACAGCCTTCCACCGCTGCGGGACGTGATCCGCACCCATGACCTGCAAGCCCGCAAATCCATGGGACAGAACTTCTTGCTGGACCTGAACCTCACAGCCAAGATTGCGCGGCAGGCGGGCGATCTGAGCCTGTGTGATGTGCTGGAAATCGGGCCGGGCCCGGGTGGTTTGACGCGCGGCCTCCTCTCTGAGGGGGCACGCCATGTGCTGGCGATTGAAAAGGACGCACGATGCCTGCCCGCGCTGGCCGAAATCACGCAGGCCTATCCCGACCGGTTGAGCGTCATGGAAGGGGATGCGTTGCAAATCGACCCGCTTGCCCACCTGACACCGCCCATCCGGGTTGCGGCCAACCTGCCCTATAACATCGGGACGGAACTTCTGGTGCGTTGGTTGACGCCGGAGAAATGGCCCCCCTTCTGGCAAAGCCTGACCCTGATGTTTCAGCGGGAAGTGGCAGATCGCATTGTCGCACAGCCAGGCAGCAAGACATATGGCCGCCTCGCGATTCTGGCGCAATGGCGATCCGAAGCCCGGATTGTGCTGCAACTGCCACCGGAAGCCTTTACGCCGCCGCCCAAGGTATCCAGCAGTGTGGTGCATCTGACAGCGCTCACCGAACCGCGTTATCCTGCAGATGCCGCTGTTCTAAGCCGCGTGGTCGCAGCAGCCTTCAACCAAAGACGCAAGATGCTGCGCGCTGCGCTCAAGGGCGTGGCACCAGATATCGAAGATCGACTCATCCGTGCTGGGTTAAAACCAACGGACCGCGCCGAACAAATTCCGCTGGAGGGTTTTTGCGCCCTTGCCCGGGAAATTGCGCGACCCTGAACGCACCCGACCCCAAAGCGAGCAATCTGTTTTAGGATTATTCCGCGGCTTCCGGGGCGTCATCACCGCCGGGTTGCACGTCATCGCTGGCCGCTGGTTTCGGACGCGGTTTGCGACGCGGCGTCCGTTTGGGTTTTGGCTTGGGTTTGGTTTCAGGTTGGCTCTCAGGCGTTTCCACCAGATTGCTCTCTGTGTCCTCATCCACTGTATCCGGCTGTACTTGCGGCTGCGGTTGCGCGTGTGGCTGGGGTTGAGACGCCTGCTGTTCCGCGGCATGGGCGGCGTCACGTTCCTGACGCTCGGCCCGTTCCCGGTCACGTTCCGCCTGACGTTCCCGGTTCTGGCGATCCTGCTCTTCGCGACGCGCATCAATCTCGCGCTGCGCTTCGGCCAACATGCGGGTGTAATGCTCCGCGTGCTGCTGAAAGTTCTCAGCGGCAACCCGATCATTACTCAACTGCGCATCGCGCGCCAATTGATTGTATTTTTCGATGATCTGTTGTGGGGTCCCACGCACTTTGCCTTCGGGTCCGGAACTGTCGAACACGCGGTTGACGACGTTGCCGCCTTGATTGCCTTGGGACCGGTTGCGGTTGCTCTTCGAGCGGGACCGGGATCTCGATGATTTCATGAGGTTGGCTCAGCCTTCGTGCTGTGAATCCTGTAACCGGAGTGCGCTTCGCGCTTTTTTAAAACCGGGGTGTCTATATGTTGGGCATAACGCCGCGCGGGACCGCTCCGGGAGCCTCCACCGCTGCAACATGTTTGAATAAGCACGGCCTGCGCGCTGCTGCAAGGGCTAATGCCATATTTTAACTATTTTTGCGAAATTTTCCAGTGTTTTCAGGCTTTGTTAACCAGGTTTGGAGGCGAAAACAACGCGGTCCTGCCCCCCCAGATCCGGGAGAATCGCTACCTCACCCCAGCCTTGCGCCTCGAAAATCTGCGCGACCTCGCGCCCTTGCTTCCAGCCCGTCTCAACCAGAACGCGACCCTGCGCATTCAAATATCCTTGAGCGTGTGCCGCGATGACGCGGTAAGCCGACAGCCCATCCTGCTCATCAGTAAGAGCGATACGCGGCTCATGGTCTCGCAACTCCGGCTGGACCTCGTCCATTTCGCTCAGACTCAGATAGGGTGGGTTCGACACAATCAGATCAAACCGACCCTCCACCGCATCAAACCAATCCGACTGCAGGATCTGTGCGCGGTCCGCCACAGCGTGGCGCGCGGCATTGGCGCTGGCGTGCAAACAGGCGTTTTCGCTGATGTCGACGCCGATGCCTTGCGCGTCTGTGCGTTCGGCCAAAAGCGTCACAAGAATACAGCCCGACCCGGTCCCAAGATCCAATACCCGCTCAAAAGGCGCCGATAGCGCCACCTCGATCAAAGCTTCTGTCTCGGGTCGTGGGTCCAGCACATCGCGGTTGACGTCAAAGGCGCGGCCATAGAACTCGCGCGCGCCGATCAGTTGAGATACCGGGACCCGCACAGCGCGCAGGGCGATCAGATTATCATAGCGTTCCGCAATTTCCGGCGCGATGTCTTCTGGCGCAATCAGCGTAACCCGCGCTGCATCCACCGATGCCGCATGGGCCAATAACACCCGCGCATCGCGCGCCGGATCCGGCACGCCCGCTGCGCGCAAGCGGGCCATCGCTGCCACCATGGCCTCTGCGGCTGTCACTGTCCCATCTCCGCCATTTGCCGCGCTTGTGCGTCGGCCGTGAGCGCATCCGCGATCTCGTCCAGATCGCCTTGCATCACCGCATCCAACCGATAAAGCGTAAGATTTATGCGGTGATCCGTCATGCGCCCCTGCGGGAAATTATAGGTGCGGATACGTTCGGAGCGATCCCCCGATCCAACCTGTGCTGCGCGATCTGCGGATCGTTCGCTGTCCACCCGATTGCGCTCGGCGTCATACAGCCGAGCCTTGAGCACCTGCATCGCGATCTCGCGGTTGCGATGCTGTGACTTTTCCGAACTCGTCACCACCAAACCGGTTGGAATATGGGTAATCCGCACAGCGGAGTCTGTGGTGTTCACATGCTGCCCGCCCGCGCCCGAAGACCGCATGGTATCTATGCGCAAATCATTTGCATCGATCTGGATGTCTACATCTTCGGCCTCGGGCAGAACCGCGACGGTAGCTGCTGATGTGTGAATTCGGCCGCCACTTTCCGTGCTGGGCACGCGTTGAACCCGGTGCACGCCGCTTTCATATTTAAGGCGCGCAAAAACATCCTGACCCTTGATGTGGGCAACGACCTCCTTGATCCCGCCCAGTTCAGTTTCCTGAAGCTCGATGATATCGAATTTCCACCCCTGCGCCTCTGCATAACGCTGATACATCCGCAACAAATCACCGGCAAACAGCGCCGCCTCGTCCCCACCTGTACCAGGACGAATTTCGAGCATCGCGGGTTTCGCATCCGCCTTATCTTTGGGCAGCAAAGCCAGTTGCAAATCAGCTTCCGCGCCGGGCAAGGCCGCTTTGATGCGGGGAATTTCGTCCTGTGCAAGTGTTGCCATATCCGGATCGGACAGCATTTCTTCTGCGTCTTCCAGATCACTTTGCAATTGTTGGTAGGCCGAAATCTGTTCCACCACGGGGCGCAGATCAGAATACTCTTTGGCCAAGGCCGCAATATCAGCCGCCGGATCGCCCGCCGCCATAGCCGCTTCAAGATACTGAAACCGGGCCGTTATCTGTTCTAATCGCTCGCGTGGGATCATAGTGCTCTGTCCGATATTGAAAGCCATTGGTCAAGGGCGACACGCGTGCTATTCTTCTGAGGATGAAACGATTGACCCTCATTCTACTCTGTCTGGCAGGGCCGGGATTTGCCGATATAACCTATCCGGGCGGCAAAACCGTGGAGTGCTATTGCACGGACAAATCAGGCACGCGCATCGAACTCGGTCAGACCATTTGCCTGCAGGTGGATGGACGCATGTTCATGGCGCAATGCCAGATGTCTTTGAACGTTCCGATGTGGCGCGAAGTCGAACAAGGATGCCTCTCATCCTCCCTTGGCACCGGCGATCAGCCGCTCCAATCGTTTGCGGTTGACGCCCAGATCTGACGCCCCGAACCGCAACCGCGCATATAACTTGATGTCATCTCCCTGAAGCTCAATTGTTGTTATGTCCGGAAACCCGAAAACTGCTGAGCGGGTGACATAGGTGATATGCCCATCTTGCCGCGACCCCGCCAAGATCCGCGTGCGCGGGAAGCTGGTCATCACCTGATCCATGCGCGCAAAAAGCGCCGCATTGCCCGGCAACACGCGCACCGCACCCCCCGCGAAGTCCGTGTCAGATGCGGCCGCAATGCTTTGGTGCCAGCGCTCAGCAGGCAGCGGTGAAAACCGCACGTAGCTCATGAAGGCCACAATCAGGACGACCAGAAGAGTACCGATCATTCTCACGCCTTTCCTGCGTCTTTTGGCCATAAATACTCTCTGCGCCGCACCGTCAACGATACGCCACGCCCGGAAGGACGCACAGCATCTCAAACAGAAGGTTCGCCGCCACCAAGGCGGTGTTCCCACTAAGATCATAGGGCGGGGAAACTTCAACCAGATCACAACCGATGATGTTCAGCCCCTTGAGCGACCGGATCAACTCCATCGCCTGCGCCGTCGTCAATCCACCAATCTCTGGCGTGCCGGTGCCGGGGGCAAAGGCCGGATCCAGACTGTCAATATCAAAGCTGACATAGACCGGTGTCTCCGGCCCGATGTCCCGGCGCACCTCACCGCCCAGTGTGGTGAGCGTGCGATGCCACAATTCCTGCGCCGGGAATTGCTGAAATCCCCATTTCTGCGCATCGGTAAAATCCTGGGCCGTATAACCAGTGCCGCGCAACCCGATCTGATAGGTTTTTTCCGGCAGAATTAGCCCTTCTTCATGGGCGCGGCGAAACACTGTGCCATGGGTTTCGCGCTCTCCGAACATCTGGTCGTTTACATCTGCATGCGCGTCCACATGAACCAGAGCAACCGGCCCGTGGCGACGGTTCATCGCACGCAAGATCGGCAGGGTGATGGAATGATCACCGCCAATCGCCATCGGCATCGCATCGTAATTCAGGATCGACTTATAGCTGTCCTCAATGATCTTCAAACTGTCCGCCAGTGAAAAGGTATTGATCGCCAGGTCACCGATATCCGCCACTTGCAGGCTGTCAAACGGCGCGGCACCTGTGCCCATGTGATAGGGCCTGATCATCGCCGATTGCGCGCGCACCTCTTTGGGGCCAAACCGCGTACCGGACCGCCAGGATGTACCAATATCAATCGGAATGCCCAGAACGGCCACATCCAACCCTTTGAGATCATTTACATAAGGCAGGCGCATGAAACTGCCGGTGCCAGAAAAGCGCGCAAGATCATTACCGCTGATGGGTTGGTTTTTTGTGCTCATGGTTTAACCTCTGTCCGCATGCGCCAGCCTAACAGGCTCAGTATTTCTGTTGCCACATGGGCGCCGGCAATTGCCGTCGCGCCGGTGGTGTCAAAGGGAGGCGACACTTCGACCACATCACCGCCTTTTATGTTTATCCCAGCCAGATAACGCAGCATCATCGCCGCCTGCGCCGAGGTCAATCCCCCCCAAACCGGGGTGCCGGTGCCGGGCGCAAACGCCGGGTCCAACGCGTCAATGTCAAAACTCAGATAACAAGACTGGTTGCCCAAAACCGATTTGATCTTGGCCACGGCGGCAGCAGTACCTTTTTCATGCACCTCGCGCGCGTCAATGATCGTCACGCCCAAAGTGTCCGCGTTGGTGGTGCGAATCCCGACCTGCACGCTGGTCGCCGGGTCAACGACGCCGGATTTGACCGCCTTGTAAAACATGGTGCCGTGATCCACCCGGCTGAAATCATCATCCACCCAAGTGTCCGTATGCGCATCAAACTGCAACAGGCTGATCGGCCCGTATTTCTCGGCATAGGCCTTGAGGATCGGAAAGCTGATGTAATGATCGCCACCCAACACCACACTGGCCACGCCCGCGTCCAGAATGCCACGGATATGTGTTGTCAGCGCATCGGGGAAAGCCGGCACATTGGCGTAGTCGAAAGCCAGATCACCGTAATCCACAATCGCGCGTTCGCTCAGCACATCAAACGGCCACCCATAAGGCGCATCGGGAGCCTGCAATGCCGAGGCCTCGCGGATGGCGCGTGGGCCAAGTCGTGTGCCGGGCCGATTTGTCACTGCTTGGTCAAACGGAACCCCTGTCACCGCGATATCGACGCCGGTGAGGTCTTTGGTATATTTGCGCCGCAGGAAGGACGTCGCCCCACCAAAGGTCAGCTCGAAACTCGGTCCCTTGAGGTCATCGCGCGTAAACGCATGATCCATCTGTGTTTTTGCATCTTCCAGCGCCATGATTCAGGCCCCGGCAACAGGTTGTGCCCGCTCCACAAGCCGCGCGAAAAACGACGCACCAATTGGTGCGATCTCATCATTGAAATTATACTTCGGGTGATGAACGCCCGCGCCCTCTCCCTGTCCCAACATCAGATAGGCACCTGGGCGGGCTTCCAGCATGTATGAAAAATCTTCCGCCCCCATGACCGGTGTGATGTTGTCATTGATTGCCGCCGCGCCCGCTATTTCCGAGGCGACCTCAACTGCAAAGCCCGCTTTGGTCGCGTCATTGACTGTCGGCGGATAGCCGAACTCAAATTCCAGCTTTGCCTCAAGCCCGAAGGACGCTGCCTGCCCCGCCACGATTTCCTCCATGCGGCGCACAACCATGGCCTGCACCTCTTTGTCAAAGGTGCGCACCGTGCCGTTGATGTAAACCGTTTCGGGGATCACATTATCCGTCGTACCGGTGTGAATTTGTGTCGTGGAAATCACCAGTGAATCCTTGGGGTCCCGATTCCGGCTCACAATGCTTTGCAATGCCTGCACCATCGAACAGGCCGCGATCACCGGATCAACACAACTGTGCGGGCGCGCGGCATGGCCCCCAACACCGGTGATATGAATATGAAACGTGTCTGCCGCCGCCATGATGGGACCGGGCGTGGTGTTGAAACTGCCGAATTCCTTGCCCGGCGCATTGTGGATCGCATAGACCTGCGCGATGTCAAACGTGTCCATGATGCCCTCCTGCACCATCACCTCACCGCCGCCGCCAAACTCTTCGGCGGGTTGAAAAATCAGCGCCACACGACCAGCGAAATTACGTGTTTCGCAAAGGTATTTCGCTGCCCCCAGCAACATCGTTGTGTGCCCATCATGGCCACAAGCGTGCATTTTGCCGGTATGGGTCGAGGCATATTCAACACCGGTTTCCTCGGTGATCGGCAGGGCATCCATATCCGCGCGCAGCCCGATGGTTGGCCCCGCGCCTTGCCCATTGATGATCGCCACAATCCCGGTCTTGGCAATCCCATCGTGCACTTCGTCAACCCCAAACTCTCGCAAACGCTCTGCCACAAAGGCAGACGTCTGATGACATTCCAGTCCAAGCTCGGGAATGCTGTGCAAGTGCTGCCGCCAAGCGGTCATTTCAGCACTCATATCGGCAATGCGGTTAACCACGGGCATGGGCTGGACTCCTCGTCGCATAATTTGTCATGTGCTTGTGACACGACAGATGGGCGACCTGCAATGGCTGAAGACCTGATCCACGACCGTAATGCGGGTATTGAGCGCCTGCTTGAAATCATGCGGCGGTTGCGGGACCCCGAAACAGGGTGTCCATGGGATATTGAACAAGATTTCGATACAATCGCCCCCTACACCATTGAAGAGGCTTATGAAGTCGCGGATGCCATTGCCCGCGAAGATTGGGCCGAGCTTGAGGGTGAATTGGGTGATTTGCTGTTGCAAACGGTCTATCACGCGGCAATGGGCGAAGAAGCTGGACACTTTACATTTGACAGTGTTGTACGCGCGATTTCGGACAAGATGGTCACGCGACATCCGCATGTCTTTGGGGACGCATCCTGTGACAAGAGCGCTGACCAGCAAACCGCTGACTGGGAGGCAATAAAAGCCTCCGAACGGGCCGGTAAGGCGCAACAGGGGACATTGGACGGCGTTGCCATTGGGTTGCCCGCCCTGCTGCGCGCGCTGAAGCTGCAAAAACGGGCGGCCCGCGTCGGGTTTGACTGGCCTTCCACAACGCAGGTGCTGGACAAAATCACCGAAGAAGCCGGCGAACTAGTTGAGGCCAAAGATCAATTGACACAAGCGGAGGTCGAGGAAGAATATGGCGACCTGCTGTTTGTCATGGCTAATCTGGGACGCCATCTTGGCCTCGACCCGGAGGCTGCCTTGCGCGCCGCCAACGCCAAATTTACCCGTCGGTTTGAATCTGTGGAGGCAGGATTGAAGGCGCGTGGAAAAACGCCAGCCGAGAGTGATCTGGCTGAAATGGATGCCCTCTGGGAAGCAGTCAAACAATCCGAACGCCAGTAGTCTGCGGCTCGGGATCCGCATTTACGCACATCCATCACGTATTTCCGGAAGTGCGCTGAAGAAAAAGCGACGGCGCCCCGGTTTGACGCGCCTTAAAAGGTATGTGCACCTGACGTGATAAATCCTTCAACACGCCGGAAACCGCAAAAACTCTGATTTTCCGGATCACTTTAGTGACAAAAGAGACAAGTATACTGGTTGTGCGTCAGTGCGACATCTCACGTTTTCGCGCGGAGAACGCAAATCCGGCTGGTAGAGGCAGCACCCTTAGCATCATCGGAGGACAGTATTTGCAACTCGACTGTTAGCCATTTGCAAAGCTTGTCGTAAGGTCAACAGATGAGCGCTCCCTTGCACAAATAATCTTGACCGACTGGACAAAATATAAAGACCTTGCGACTGTCGCGCTCTTTCGAATCTGGAGCTCGCATGTCCCCCCGCAAAATCATCATCGACACGGATCCAGGCCAAGATGACGCCGTCGCCATTCTTCTCGCATTGGCCAGCCCGGAGGACATCGATGTTCTTGGGATTACCTGTGTGGCAGGTAACGTACCCTTATCTCTGACGTCCAAAAATGCCCGTATTATCTGCGAATTGGCGGGACACACGGACGTGCCGGTCTTTGCAGGCTACGCTCAGCCTATGGGTCGCAAACTGGTAACAGCAGAGCATGTTCACGGGGCAACCGGTCTGAATGGACCTGTCCTGCCTGACCCGGAAATGCCGCTCCAGGAAGGCCATGCTGTTGACTTTATTATCGACACCTTGCGTCAGGCAAACAGTCAATCGGTAACGCTATGTGCCTTGGGGCCACTCACCAATGTCGCACATGCGCTGCAAAAAGCGCCGGATATCGCGGAACGGGTTCAAGAAATCGTGTTGATGGGCGGCGCTTATTTCGAAGTTGGTAACATCACACCGACGGCGGAATTCAATATCTACGTCGACCCACAGGCTGCTGAAATCGTGTTTAATTCGAAAATTCCGCTTGTTGTGATGCCTCTGGATGTCACGCATAAAGCGTTGGTCACAAAGCCGCGGAATGAGGCGTTTCGGAAGTTACGCACGCCGGTTGGAACCGCCGTTGCAGAGATGACAGATTTCTTTGAGCGTTTTGACAAGGCAAAATACGGATCTGAGGGTGCACCGTTACATGATCCTTGTGTCATGGCCTACCTCATTGATTCTGATCTTTTTTCCGGTCGCCAGGTTAACGTTGAAATTGAAACCACTTCGGAATTGACCATGGGCATGACTGTCGCCGATTGGTGGGGTGTTACGGATCGCCCAAAAAATGCTCTGTTCATCGGAGACATTGATGCAGACGGTTTTTTTGATCTCCTTACCCGCCGATTGGCACGACTATGAGCGCCGCCCTGACGCTGGCGACCCCGGACCATCTGGACAAACTGGACGCACTCGTCGCGGCATTTCATCAGGAAACCGGCATCGATTTAGAGTCGGAGCCGCGCCGTGCAGGCATTGCGCCGCTGCTCGATGGGTCGCCACATGGCGTGGTTTACCTGATCGGGCCACCCAAGGCCCCAATCGGTTATATTGTAGTAACCTTCGGCTGGTCTTTGGAGTTCGGAGGCCTCGATGGTTTCATCGATGAACTCTATGTACGCCCGGGCGTACGCGACCGAGGCATTGCCTCAGAAACGCTGCAAAGCCTTCCAAGAGCACTGTCAGACGCTGGCATGAAAGCGATCCATTTGGAAGTTGATCGGACAGCGGAAAAAACACAGAGGCTTTATACACGCGCCGGTTTTGCTATGAGACCGCATTACATGCTGATGACCCGCAAACTGTAGAAGGTTTGCAAATTTGATAATGTTATTTGCAAAGTTAATAAAACTTTGCAAATAACATTATCAAATTTGCAAATGTCACACCGCTGGAAGGCCGGTAGAAAAGTGCTTATATCCATCAAATGACATTCACCGCTCCATTTGAAAACAGCTATGCGCGCCTGCCGGACTCTTTTTACACGCGGCTCGACCCTAAGCCCGTAAGGGAACCCAAAGTGCTGGCCTACAACGATGTTTTAGGCAAGTTACTTGGATTGCCGCAGGCGCAGGAAGCTGAGCGTGCCGCAGTATTTTCCGGCAATCAGGTGCCGGAAGGCGCTGAACCGCTTGCGCAACTCTATGCCGGTCATCAATTTGGCAGTTTCAATCCGCAATTGGGTGACGGGCGCGCGCTCCTGTTGGGTGAAATCATCGCTTCGGACGGTGTCCGCAGGGACATCCAGTTGAAGGGATCGGGTCCGACACCCTATTCCAGGATGGGGGATGGGCGTGCGTGGCTTGGTCCTGTGCTGCGAGAATATGTTGTCTCTGAAGCGATGCACGCACTTGGCGTTCCAACGACGCGCGCCCTTGCCGCTGTCCTGACAGGTGAAAATATCGTGCGCGAAACGGTTCTGCCTGGTGCTGTGCTCACAAGAGTTGCGAGAAGCCATTTGCGGGTCGGTACGTTTGAGGTTTTTGCACATCGCGGACAGAAAGCGGAACTTCAACGCCTGACAGAGTACGCGATCGCAAGGCATTATCCGCAAGCGGAAGGACCAATGGACCTGCTGCGCGAGGTCTGCATCGCTCAGGCTGAACTCATTGCCGCATGGATGTCCGTGGGTTTTATCCACGGTGTCATGAATACGGACAATTGCGCCATTTCCGGCGAAACGATCGATTATGGTCCATGTGCTTTTATTGACGACTACCATGCAGATACCGTGTTCAGCTCTATCGACCGAACCGGTCGCTATGCCTATTCAAACCAGCCCCGGATTGTCGTCTGGAATATGGCACAACTGGCGACGTCACTTTTGCAGCTGTATGACGATCCCAAATCTGTTCTGGATGAGGCAAGCGAGATCGTGCATGGCACGCCGGATTTAGTGGATGAGTCCTGGCGACGATTGTTCGGCGCGAAATTGGGTCTTGCCGCCCCGACACCCGAAGACGCGACCTTGATTGATAAGTTGCTGAGCCTGATGCAGCAGGATGGGGCCGATTTCATCAATACCTTTGATGCGCTTGCACGTGGTGACGCGCGCGACCAGTTCGTGGACCGGTCCTCTTTCGACACCTGGTCTGAACAGTGGCGCGCGCGGTTGGCCAGCGAAAAAAAACCCGAAGCAATCATGCAGGCAGCGTCGCCACGGATCATCCCACGCAATCACCGCGTTGAGGAAATGATCAATGCTGCTGTGGCAGGGGACTACGCGCCTTTTGAACGTTTGATGAAGGCGTTTTCCGATCCCTACAATACGAAGGACATCGATTTGATGCGGCCACCGACAAAAGCGCAACGGGTGCCGGCGACATTCTGCGGCACCTAAAGTTCTGGCTTTTGGGGCCGCCGATTGATCAGGTAAATTCCCACGGCGACCATCACCAAAGCCGCCCAGACCTTTGGTCCAACATTTTCGCCAAGCAGCAACCACCCCAAGATGACCGCAAAGACCGGCGATAAAAAGCTGAAGGATGCGACCGAAGACGCGGGATAGATCGACAAAAGCCAGAACCACGCCAGGAATCCAAGACTCGCAATCGCGACGATCTGGAACAGCAAACCGGCGATGTGGATGGGTTGCAAGTCCCGGATGAAGTCGCCGAAAAACAGCGAGGCAATCAACAGAATTGGCGCGGATACGATCAACTGGAACAAAAGCTGCTGCGCAGGTGGCACAGTGCTGAGCGGCGTGACCTTCACACAAAGCGCGATTCCGGCCCAGCACATCGCCGACGTCAGCGCCAGAATGTCACCGGTCAGGCTGGCGGTCGTGTCGCTCCGATCAAGCAAGGCGATTGCCACTCCTCCCATGGCCAGCAGCAAACCCACGCTACGCAGGCCACTCAGACGGTCTGACGGATTCAGAAAATGGCTCGCGATGGCAAGCCATACCGGCATGGAGTAGAAGATCACAGAGGCGCGGCTTACGGTTGTGAAATCCAAGGCAGAAAAAAGACACATGAATTCAAAGCCAAAGAGGGATCCGCTCAGAACGCCCGGCGCAATTGCCGAAGACGGCACGCGAAAACTCACACCGCGCAGATGCATCCAGAGCAGCAACACGAACACCCCGCCCAAAGATCGTAAACCAGCCGCAAAGACCGGTCCAAACCCACCATTGGTGATCTTGATAACCACTTGATTAAACGCCAGATGCAAGGCAAATGCGATCAACGCCGCCGCGCCAAACGCGTCCATGTGCGATTTCTTTTCCATGCCTCAGATGGCGACCGGCGCAAAGGAATGTCAATCGCCCAGAACAAACCAGTTCGCAGCCAAAACCAGCAAAAAGGTGCCATGACGCGATTATTCCCCTTTCA
This sequence comes from Paracoccaceae bacterium, assembly GCA_033344815.1. NCBI lineage: Bacteria > Pseudomonadati > Pseudomonadota > Alphaproteobacteria > Rhodobacterales > Paracoccaceae > Paracoccaceae bacterium. Next base: position 980,783 of record JAWPMR010000001.1, read on the forward strand.
GCGCAGGCAAATGATGGCACACTTGTCCAATATTGGTTGAAGAGATGGGGAAAATCCAAAATGAGTTTGATGAAAACACTGGCCAAGGTCGCAATTGGGGTGGCCGTTGCGAAAGGTGCGCAAAGCATGATGGGGGGCGGCGGTGGCGGTCTCGGCGGGCTGATGCGCAATGCCACCGCAGGCACAGGTGGTGGGCAAAGCGCCTCGGGTGGCGATTTGCAGAGCATGCTCGGTGGCCTTCTGGGCGGTGCATCCGGTGCAGGTTCTGCAGGCGGTTTGCCCGGCGGGCTGGGTGGTTTGCTTGAAAACCTGGGCGGCGCGCAGGGCGGAGGACTACAAGGCATGCTGTCAGGTCTTGCTGGCGGCGCTGGCGCTGGGGGACTCTTGGGCGCACTGACGGGTCAGGCACAAGCTCGGCCCCAGGCCAGCAATGCCAGCTTTGGCGATGTCTTGAATTCGGCCTTTGATGCAACGCCACAAGCCGAAATTGAACCCAGCGCCGATCAGGAAGCAGCGGCGGCTCTCATGCTGCGGGCGATGATTCAGGCTGCGAAGTCGGACGGCAAACTTGATGACGGGGAACGCGAAAAACTACTGGGTCAATTGGGGGATGACGTTGACGCGGAAGAAGCCGCTTTTGTGCAAAACGAGATGGCGAAACCCGTCGATATTGAGGCGCTGGTCAAGGAAACGCCGCGCGGCATGGAAAGCCAGATTTACGCAGTTTCCGTGATGGGTATTAACCTGGATGATCAGGCCGAGGCGCAATATCTGCATCAACTGGCGCAGGCCTATGGCTTGGAGGCGCGTGCGGTGAATGGCATCCACGAACAGCTTGGCGTGCCTTCTCTCTACACCTGATTTTGACCAGACCCGCGGCCGCAGTGAGGTCGCCGGTCTGGTCTATTTCATCAATAGTTGCGGATCACGCGGCGCGTTGTCCGCCGCCACCAGACTTACTCCGACGGCGACGGTTACGCCCGCCACCGGGTTTTTTGCCCTGTGGTGTCTGACCTGCACCGCCATTGCCACCACCCTGCGGGCGACCACCGCGTCCACGGCCCCGCCCTTTTGGCTTGGTCCCCGCCGGAATATCAGCACCTTCCCAAGGACGGCCAGACCCGACGGGAATGCTGACGCCCATGGTTTTTTGGATTGCCTTCAATTCGCCCATCTCGTCCGGGGCGCAAAATGCAATCGCGGCACCGTCTTTGCCCGCACGCGCGGTCCGCCCGATCCGGTGCACGTAATTGTCCGGCACATTGGGCAGATCAAAGTTATAGACGTGTTTCACATCTGGAATATCAAGACCGCGCGCAGCCACATCCGTGGCCACCAGAACTTTGATTTCACCGGATTTAAAGGCCGCAATCGCCCGGTCACGTTGACCTTGGGATTTATTCCCGTGAATGGATCCAGCGGCATACCCCGCCTTCACCAGTGTTTTCATCAGCTTTTCCGAGCCGTGTTTGGTGCGGCCAAAAACCAGCGCACGCTCTTCGCGGTGTTTGTCCAGCATCTCGATCAACAGGCCCGCTTTTTCGGATTTCGCGATAAAATGCACTTCTTGCGTGACTTTATCGGCAGCCTTGCCCGGAGGCGACACCTCTACCCGGATCGGGCTGCGCAAATAGCTTTGCGCCAATTCGTTCATTTGCTTTGGCATGGTGGCCGAAAACAACATGGTCTGGCGTTCCTTGGGGATCACATTCGCGATCTTGCGCAAATCATGAATGAAACCCATGTCCAGCATCTGATCGGCCTCATCCAGCACCAGAAACACCGCCTCATCGAGACGCACGGCCCGACGGTCCATCAGGTCCAGTAAGCGCCCCGGCGTTGCGACCAGCAGATCGACACCGCGCTCGAGGCGTTTGATCTGGTTGTTGATGGATTGGCCGCCCACAACCATCGCCACCTTGATCGGGGTGGTTTCGGCAAAGGCACGCAAGTTCACGCTGATCTGCGTGGCCAACTCGCGTGTTGGCGCCAGCACCAACCCCCGCACTGACCTGGGCGCCGGACGCCCCTCAAGGGCCATCATCTGCGCCACAATCGGCACGCCAAAGGCTGCCGTCTTACCGGTACCCGTTTGGGCCAGCCCCATCACATCCCGACCATTCAGCGCGTGTGGGATCGCCTGCTTCTGGATCGGGGTCGGTTCCTTCAGACCCATTTCAGTCAGACGTGCCACCAATTTGGCTGGCAGGTCCATCATATCAAAATCGCTCATTCGTTTCTTTCCAGCGTGTCACTTGAGACACGCATTGCATATTTGCCATGCCACCTCTGGGCACCGCTTGGGACACGCAAAACGGATCACACGCGCGGCCAAATGCCGACACCTGTTCGTTGCGCTTGGACCCACGCGTGATTTTGGGAACATCAACGAGCCTTGAGATAGGAGCGCATCTTGCGGGGTTTCACCCGGGCACTCAGAACTGCTCACGCGGCAGAAGGCTTCGCTTGAGTTGCAAATGGGGCCTGCTTGCGCAAAAGTCAACTGATCCTTCAAAACGTATCTGGCAGCGTGTTACAAATACCGCTACACCTGCAGGCCACGATCAAAGGGCGCATGCATGAGCAAATCCATCATCAAACGCTGCGAGGCCAAGGGCCTGCGCATGACCGGGCAGCGACGCGTGATTGCTCAGGTGCTTGAAGACAGCGCAGATCATCCGGATGTCGAGGAGCTTTATGCACGTGCTTCTGCCATCGATGCGGGCATCTCGATTGCCACCGTCTATCGCACAGTGAAGCTTTTCGAAGAAGCGGGGATCCTCGACAAGCTCGAATTTGGCGATGGCCGCGCACGGTACGAGGACGCCGAGCGCGATCATCATGACCACCTGATCGACATGAATTCCGGCAAAGTGATTGAATTTGTGGACGCCGAGATCGAAGAATTACAGGACCGGATCGCGCGAAAACTCGGATATGAATTGCGCGGGCACCGGTTGGAACTCTACGGCGTTCCTTTGAAAAAGCGCTGAAACAGAAAATTATCTGGCGCGCCGCCTTTTCCTGAGTACCGGCAAATTGTGCCACCGATTGTCGCCAAAATGCGGCGTGACGACGGGCCCTTACTGGCTGGTGTATTACAGCACCCGACGTGTTGATCTCGCATCGTTTCAGCAAAACTACATGCCAAAGCGTTTATGTTTTTGAGCCCGGTTTGGCGAGGACCGGGCTTGGGCAACGGCAAATTCGGTAAATTCGGTAAATTCGATAAAGATACCATCTGAAGACACTGGCAAACCCTGCCTGACGCTGATTGGCTTGACGCTCAACCCGTCGTACAGACCCGCGCTCCGCGTAGAGCGCCAAGTATTTTTTTAAAAACCGGAGTTGCATGCCATCTATCGTTGATCTGTGCAGGCTCAAAAAATCCGGCCAATGCGAAGTTGCCAAACCGGGACCAGCGTGACCTTGCAGAGGTGACAACACAGCAGAAAAACGTCGAGACCGGTATATGGATCCATCCCCACTCCTGTGGCGCACAGGGCCCGTGCGATTTCCGGATATGGGTTTCGCACCTGAATTGGGCGCAGTCGTTCCAAAAACCTCCCATACAAGGGTTCCTTACCCATTTTGACATCACAGAGTCCCAAGAATCATAATGTTCACGGAGCAAACGGTTGATGGGCTGACGCCGCCCAACGCATCCTTTTGCGATCGCCGCGCGCTGGCGATCACAAGATACAGCCTTGACCTCGCCGGGCAATTCTGGGACGCCAGCGAGAACGCACAAAGGTGCTTCAAAGGAACCTTCATGGACAACTTTCGCGGCGCGGCCTTCATGGTGCTGGCTATGCTTGGCTTTGCGATGGAGGATATGTTGATAAAACTGATGGCAGTTGACCTGCCCGTCGGCCAGATTGTCGGTATGCTGGGTTTGGGCAGCGCCATGTTGGTGGCCGGTATATTGATCGCACAGGGTCAACCGCTTTTTACAAGGGCAATGTTGACACCGGCGATCGGCCTGCGTGCAATTGGCGAATTGATCGGCACATTGGGGTTTGTGACTGCAATCGCTTTGACGCCGCTGTCCTCGGCTTCGGCCATCCTTCAGGCAACGCCCCTGTTTGTCACGCTGGGGGCGGCGCTCTTTTTGCAGGAATCGGTTGGTTGGCGGCGTTGGTCTGCCATTCTTGTGGGGTTCATTGGCGTCCTGCTGATCATTCGTCCCGGCATGGCAACGTTTGACTGGCTTTCGCTTTTTGCACTGCAAGGTGTGATCGGGCTTGGAATCCGTGACCTTGCCACCCGACGCGTGCCGAAAGAAACATCAACCCTGCAGTTAAGTTTTCTCGCCTTTCTGGTGCTGATCCCAGCCGCGGGCGTGTTCATGTGGATCAACGAATCCTCCTTGGTGGCGTTGTCACGCTCCAATTGGGTCTATTTCGCCATCGCGACGCTGATCGGCATCTTTGCCTATTACGGCATTGTGGCCGCCATGCGCATCGGTGAGGTCAGTTTCGTAACGCCTTTCCGCTATTCACGGATTGTATTCGCGCTGATCGTGGGTGTCTTCGTTTTTGGCGAACGCCCAGACGCCTGGACCCTTCTTGGCGCAACCATCATTGTCGGATCGGGTCTTTATACGCTGTGGCGCGAACGGAATGTTCGCGCTAACAGCACCTGAGCCTTCCCTTAAGCCCCCTGTCCCGCTATGACGCGATTAACTGTGATCAAAGGAGCCTGACATGAGCACCATCATCGACATCCACGCCCGCGAAATTCTGGACAGCCGGGGCAACCCAACGGTCGAGGTCGACGTGATTCTTGAGGACGGCACAATGGGGCGCGCAGCTGTCCCTTCCGGTGCCTCCACCGGCGCGTATGAGGCGGTTGAACGCCGCGACGGTGACAAATCCCGCTACATGGGCAAGGGCGTGCTCGAAGCTTGTGCGGCGGTTAACGGTGAAATCGCCGAAGCTCTGGTGGGCATTGACGCAACCGAACAGGTCGAAATTGACTCCGTCATGATCGAACTGGACGGAACCGATAACAAATCACGGTTGGGCGCTAACGCCATCCTGGGTGTATCGATGGCGGCGGCCAAAGCAGCGGCAGATTACTGCACCCAACCGCTTTACCGCTACATCGGCGGCACATCTGCACGTGTCCTGCCGGTTCCGATGATGAACATCATCAATGGGGGCGAACACGCCGACAACCCTATCGATATTCAAGAATTCATGATCATGCCGGTGGCGGCGGACAACATCCGCGAGGCTGTACGGATGGGATCAGAAGTGTTCCATACATTGAAAAAAGAACTGTCCGCGGCAGGTCTGTCCACCGGGATCGGCGATGAGGGCGGCTTTGCGCCCAACATCAACTCGACACGAGATGCCCTTGATTTCATTTTGAAATCCATTGAAAAGGCTGGTTACAAGGCCGGAAGTGATATCTATCTGGCGATGGATTGCGCGGCCACTGAGTATTACAAGGAGGGCAAATATGTCCTCGCCGGTGAAGGTAAAACACTGAGCTCAGCCGAAAACGTGGATTATCTCAAGGCACTGGTGGATGATTACCCTATCATCTCAATTGAAGACGGCATGTCTGAAGATGATTGGGACGGGTGGAACGCGTTGACCCAGGCACTTGGCGACCGGATCCAGCTTGTGGGAGACGACCTCTTTGTAACGAATCCGGCGCGTCTGGCGATGGGGATTGAGCGTAAATCCGCGAATTCCATGCTGGTAAAAGTCAATCAAATTGGTAGCTTGACGGAAACACTTAAAGCAGTCGATATGGCTCACCGCGCCGGGTTCACCAACGTGATGTCACACCGCTCCGGCGAAACCGAGGATGCAACCATCGCAGATCTCGCTGTGGCCACAAATTGCGGACAGATCAAAACTGGTTCTCTGGCCCGCTCTGACCGGCTGGCCAAATATAATCAGTTGATCCGCATCGAAGAAGCCTTGGGCGAAACGGCTGAATATGCCGGGCGCTCAATCCTACGCTGATGAGCGATTTCACTGTACGCGCGGCCGAGATGCCGCGCGAATTGCCAATCGTACAGAAGCTCTGTTGGGAATACCGCGATTTTTTGCTCAACTTCAATGAGGACATGCGACAGATCGTCGAAGCCTTTTATCCAGAGCAACCCTACGCGGCACTAATGGACGAACTGCCGGAAAAACACAGGCGTCCACGCGGGATAATCATGGTGGCGGAACAGGGCGGCGCGCCATTTGGCTGTGGCATGACGCATCCGCTGAACGCGAATGATGCGGAGGTCAAACGTGTATTTGTCCGCCGCCAAACACGGGGCAACGGCGCCGGGTTTGAACTCTCCAAGGCTCTGATCGCACAGGCACGGGCTGACGGCTACAAACGATTGCTTCTGGACACGTCTGTTCACTTCACTGCCGCGCAAAAACTATATGAAAAGCTTGGTTTCACATCGCGCGGCCCCTACTCTGAGTTGCCCCCAGATACAGAAAATCAACTGGTTTTTTACGAGCTTATGCTATGAATCTGCCCGCGCGATAGGGCGATAAAAGGGCCGATTGCACATTGCTCAGCGGGACGTCCATGACTTCGGCTGCAGCCAATTCTCCGACCAAAGCGGCCAGCGTCGCGCCCGAATGCATGACCGTCACATAAAGACCCGCAGGCCCGCAGGCGCCGATTACCGGCAACCCATCTTCAGGCACGGGCCGGTGTGCCAAAGTGGCGGTTTCCCAAGCGATATCCCGCCCGACTATGTCACGCACCCGGGCCATTGTTTGATCCGCAAGCCCCTCAATTTCCTCAGAAATCGTTTCGCTATCATCACTTTGGTGACTGGCCGTTCCAGGCGCGAGGATATGCCCCTGTTGAGTTTGTCGTACTTCTTGCCCAGGGCCAACCAACACATGGCGCAACAGCGGTTGCAGCGGTTCAGAACGCACCATCACACCCGGTCGTTTGAGCATTGGCAATGCAACATCGACGCCCGCCAGCAACGATTGCGTGGCCACACCTGCGGCAATGACGACCCGGTCCGCCAAAATGGTCCCCGCCGTAGTATCTACACCACGGATGGTACCGTGTTTCTCGATCAATCCGGTCACGTTAACTCCGCAAATCGACCGCAGACCATAGCGCCGGGCCGCACGCCGGGCGTCAGATGCCAACGCAACAAGATCAACCACGCCCTCGCTTGAAAAATGCAGAGCGCGTGAAGGCGCGACGGCGAAAGGCTCCATCTGCGCAAAAGCTATTGTTGATACTTCGGACACCGTATATCCCATGTCTTTCAGCGCTTTGTATTGATCATCAAGCGCCTCACCCTCATGCTCCCAACACAAACAACCGGGCCACTGGATCGCGTCACTGTCTAAGTCCCGCGCCAGTCGCCTATGCGCCTCAATTCCAGCAACGCGCAGGTTAAAATGGTCTCGATCCGCATAGAAACTGGCGTTGATCCACCCGAAAGATGCCCCCGACGCCGCGCCAGTGGGCTGGCCCGCATCGATCATCGTCACCTGCGCCCCGGCTTGGACCAGACGATATGCCGTCAGAGTTCCGATGATCCCAGCGCCAACAACGATAACCTTCATGAATTTGCCTCTTGGCCTGCATGTGTCACCAGACTAACGTGCTGTTATGACAGCACAAGAGATCATCGCGCATCTGGGTTTGTTACCCCATCCGGAGGGCGGTCATTACCGTCAAACCTGGCAGGCGGACAATCCCGGTCGCCCCAGTGGTACGTGCATCTATTTTCTGTTGGCTGAGAGCGAAGCCAGCCACTGGCACCGCGTTGATGCCACTGAAATCTGGCTCTTTCACGCGGGTGCGCCCCTTATCTTGTCCATTAGTGCCACGGATGAGGGACCGGCCACAGACCACATGCTGAGTCCCGATCTTGCAACCGGATCGCCTCAATTGATTGTGCCGAAAGGCCATTGGCAGGCCGCAAAAACCACCGGTGCTTTTACCTTGGTCAGCTGCACTGTCTCGCCGGGCTTCCAGTTTTCTGGGTTCACGCTCGCTTCTGAGACTTTCGACATTCCACGCGCATAGAATCGAAGTCATTTAAACGTGCATGCAATCAATAACCGCGTGTCCGGTTTAAACTGCGATTGTCTTGGGAGGCGGGTGACTGACAGTGCCACCCCCGATGCATTTCCGCGCTCCCGTGGTTCCTGGACATGACGTCGGCAAGCCACGTAAAACCCGCACAGCAAGGTATCCAAAAGCTTGCGCCTCCAGCATATCACCATTCAACACGACGTCCTCAACAGGGGCGACTGTACAAGCCAATGACTCCGTAAGCATCTGCATCAGAACGGGATTATGTCGCCCACCGCCTGTGATCAGAATACGTGACGGAGGGTGCGGGCAATGTTTGAGACCCTCTGCCACGCCCGTCGCGCACATCGCCGTCAGAGTTGCTGCTGCATCCGCGTCGCTTAGTTTTGCAACATAGTCATTCATTTTTGCAAAGTCATTCCGGTCGAGCGATTTCGGGGGCAGCCTGGTAAAATAGTCATTGGCAACAAAGCGCTCCAAAACAGATGGATCAGCTATGCCCTGTCGTGCAATTTTCCCGCCTTCATCATAGGACAGACCAAGACGGGCTTGAAGTAGGTCGTTCAACGGCGCATTTGCCGGGCCAGTATCAAAAGCAAGCAGCGCGCCCGGCTCTTCAGGCCGGGAAAAAGAGGGATCCACATAGGTGATATTGCCAACCCCTCCGAGGTTCAGAAATGCCAACGGTTGCGTCGCACTAATGTATTTTGCGCAGGCAAAGTGAAAAAACGGTGCCAGTGGCGCACCTTCTCCGCCTGATGCGACATCTGCACTGCGGAAATCCCATACTACAGGACACTCAAGGGACCGCGACAGCCAATCACCGTCGCCCACTTGCAACGTGCCTGCTTCGCGCGGTGCATGCGCCAGTGTTTGACCGTGAAACCCGATCAAATCAAAGCTGTCAAACTGCTTGAGTAAGGCCAGATGCGCCTGTTCGACCACCCGTGTCGCAGCGTCCACTGCTTCCCCAGACCATTGGCCGAGAGCCGCGCGCAGAACCCTCTGCTCTTCGTCAGAATACCCGCGATAGGCAGTGGGCCCAAACCCTTCAATCCGGTGGCCATCCGTGCGCACAACCGCCGCGTCCACGCCATCCAGGGAGGTGCCACTCATAGTGCCCAGTGCCGTGAGAACCGGCGTTTTTTCGATGGCGTTTTTCAAAGCCTTTTCCTTTGCCTGCTCACCGCCTATAGAGTGGGCGCAATTCAACCCGAGAGCAAGCAAGATGACCTATCACCCGAAATCAGATTTTGTTGCCGTGATGATGGAGCGTGGGTTTCTCGCCGATTGCACGGATTATCAGGGGCTGGATGATGTCCTGCTCAAAGGCGGGCAACCTGGGTACATCGGCTTTGATGCGACGGCGAAATCACTGCATGTGGGCTCCCTCATACAGATCATGATGCTGCGTTGGTTGCAGAAAACCGGCAACAAACCAATCACACTGATGGGCGGTGGAACAACCAAAGTAGGTGATCCAAGTTTCCGAGCGGATGAACGCCCGCTGCTGGATGCGCAATCCATTGATGACAATATCGCCGGCATCAAGAAGGTGTTCAGCGCCTATCTGACCTATGGTGATGGCGCGACAGATGCGATGATGATTAACAATGCCGAATGGCTGGATGATCTCAATTACCTTGATTTTCTGCGCGACATCGGGCGGCATTTCTCGATCAACCGAATGTTGTCATTTGAGAGCGTGAAATCGCGCTTGGATCGTGAACAATCGCTGTCCTTTCTCGAATTCAACTACATGATCCTGCAGGCCTATGATTTCATGGAATTGCACCGGCGGTACGGCTGCGTTTTGCAAATGGGCGGGTCGGATCAGTGGGGCAATATCGTCAACGGGATCGACCTCACGAGGCGTGTGATTGATGGCGAGGTTTATGGTCTGACGTCGCCACTTCTGACCACGTCGGATGGAAAGAAAATGGGCAAATCGCAAGCCGGTGCCATCTGGCTGAATGGCGACATGCTGAGCCCCTATGAATTCTGGCAATTCTGGCGCAATACCACGGATGCGGATGTGGGGCGCTTTCTGAAACTCTACACCGAATTGCCAGTGGATGAATGTGATCGCCTGGGCACATTGCAGGGCTCTGAGATCAATGAAGCCAAAGTCCGACTGGCAAATGAAATCACCACGCTTTTGCACGGATCAGACGCCGCAGCTGCAGCCGAATCCACAGCCCGTGAGGTCTTTGAAAAGGGTGGTGTAGGGGATGATCTGCCAACATTGACTTTGTCCGCAAATGATCTGGGTGACGGCATTTCCATCGTGCAACTGATCGTGAGATCCGGGCTTGCCGGGTCCGGCAAGGAAGCCAAACGTCTGATTGCTGAAAACGGCGCGCGACTGGATGACCAGCCCCTGACCAACGCGGGTATGATGATTGACGCTGGCGCTCTTTCAAACCCGATCAAACTGAGTGCCGGTAAAAAACGTCACGCCTTGGTGCAACTCGGTTAAAACCAGAGCCAATCCACAAGCGTCAGGATCACAAATACCGGGAAAGACACTCCGGCTGCGATAAGAAATGCGGCAGTTTTTGTCATGCGAGGTGCGGGGGCGCTTACGCCTTGGACAGTTTTTTTCATGTAACGATTAACCTGCAGTTAGGTAAAGGCCCGGTTAATAGCCCCCATGTTTGATGCTGCATTTCCGCCTGCCCCGTTGCCCCTCCAACAAAGCGATGCTTTTGAGCGTGCATTGACCAGTGCTGGGACACTCACACGACGTGTTGATGATGGAACGCTGGTTTTGCGCCGCAAATTCAGATCGTTGCCGGTCCATATGATCACGCGCCCGCGCACTGGGTCGCCCGAACTTCTTGTGGAAACTGCAAAAGCGCTCGGCACCAAGGGACCAGTGATTTTGACGCCCAACACCTCTATGTCATTACATAAATTCGGCGCGATACCTTTGGTCAGCCCCAATACGGTTGCGTGCCTTGATTTGGGACCGGACACGGATGAGCTGATGTCGGGCCTTCATCAAAAATGGCGCAACCGACTGAAACACGCGCAGCGCCAAGACCTGCGCCTGACGCGCCAGAACATGCCCGATGATCCGGACCATTGGTTGTTGCAGGCCGATGCATTGCAGCAAACGCGGCGACGCTATCGCAGTTGGCCCATTGCCCTGACCCTTGCCTTTGGGCGTGAAAACCGAGGCCAATCCAAACTCTTCACTGCCTTTTGGGGTCGTGAGCCTGTCGCCGCGATTTTGATCCTGCGTCATGGGGCATCTGCCAGCTATCACATCGGGCATGCGCGCGCCTCCGGGCGGGTGGCATCAGCGCATACGGCCTTGCTGTGGAACGCCATATGCTGGTGCAAGAAAAAGGGTGTTGAGCAGTTGGAACTGGGCGTGATTGACACCGAGGAAGGCCAGGGATTGGCCCGGTTCAAACTCGGCACCGGGGCGCAGCCGCAGACGCTTGGCGGGACCTGGGTTTGGTGGCCTCCCTTCAGCACGTTGTTGCGGCCTGTCGCGCGTTTGGATCAACGGCTCATGGGCTGTGCCTAGACAGGTGTGAATCCGCATGATTAAATGAACAATCGTTCATATCGTGGAGACGTCAATGCACCTTGAAACCACTGCAGCACTCATTACGGGTGGGGCCTCTGGATTGGGCGAAGCAACAGCACGCCACTTTGCGGCGCAAGGTGCGAAAGTGACGCTGCTTGACCGTGATGCCAAACGCGCCGCTCAAATCGCCAAAGAAATCGGCGGCAATTATTTTGAAACCGATGTCACCGATGAGCACTCGGTTCAATCTGCTGTGGCCTTCGCCTTGGAAAAAATGGGCCGGATCACGGCCGCCGTGAACTGCGCAGGCATAGCTGACGCGATGAAAACGATTGGGCGCGACGGGCCGCACCCGCTGGCCACATTTCAGCGCACCATCGACATCAATCTTGTCGGCTCATTCAATGTCGCACGCCTCGCGGCGGACGCGATGCAAACCAATGAACCAGAAGCGGACGGCGCGCGCGGGGTCATCATCAACACAGCCTCCATCGCCGCATTTGATGGTCAAAAGGGCCAAGCGGCCTATGCTGCCTCCAAGGGGGGTGTCGTCGGATTATGCCTGCCCATGGCGCGGGATTTGGCCAAAACAGGCATCCGCGTGATGACGATTGCACCCGGCATTTTCATGACCCCGATGCTCGCCGGTTTGGGAGAAGATGTTCAAGCGCAACTGGCCGCTGATGTGCCCTGCCCGCCACGTTTGGGCGATCCGGCTGAATATGGTCGTCTTGCCGCTTTCATTGTCGAATCGGGATATCTGAACGGCGAAGTGATCCGCATCGACGGTGCCCTGCGCATGCGTTAACATCCGCGAAAAAGGAACTGCTCTGATGTGGCAAGGCAAATTGCTCGACATACACACCACGCCCGAAGCCCGCGCGCCGATGATCGCGCAGGACAGCGCGCATCTGCACGCCGGTGTGGGAATTGAAGGCGATCGTTACGCCAAGGGTATCGATCGAGGCACCTATTCGTCACAACCTGATGTGCGCGAAGTCACTCTGATTGAACAGGAAACTCTGGAAGCGTTGTTGCGCGATCATGACATCACGCTGAGCCCACAGGAACATCGCCGCAACCTCACCACACGGGACGTGCCGCTGAACCACCTTGTCGGTAAACGCTTTTTGGTTGGCGATGTCGTGTTGGAGGGCGGTCGTTTGAACACTCCCTGTCGCTATATCGACATGATCACAAAGAAAACGATCTGTGACCTGCTGGAACATCGCTCCGGGGCTCAATTGTAGAATCATCACCGGCGGTGTTTTGCGCGTGGGCGATGCCATCCGTCTGGCTTAGGCGCTGGCTTTTTCCTCCAGCAGCAACCATTCTTCCTCGGCGCTCTGTAACTTCTCATGTCTTTCGACCAGCGCATCTGTCGCTTTTTGGAACTTCACTGGATGATCGGTGAAAAGCGCTGGGTCGCTCAAAAGCTCCTCGAGCTTGGCAATCTCTGCTTCTAATCGCGCAATCTCGGCGGGCAGAGCCTCCAATCGGTGCTTTTCGGTGAAACTCAACCCGGCCTTTGGGCTGGATTTCGGTTTTTCGGAGGGTGCCGAGGTTTTGGCCGTGACCACACTGCCTGCAAAATCGTCCTGGCCACGCTGGCGAATGTAATCCGTCCACCCGCCCGCATAGACCGTCGCCTTGCCATCGCCCTCCATCGCGATGGTAGTGGCCGCCACACGGTCCAGAAAATCACGGTCGTGACTGACCAGCAGGACGGTACCGTCATATGTACCCAACAATTCCTGCATCAGATCAAGCGTTTCCACATCAAGATCGTTGGTCGGTTCATCGAGCACCAGAAGGTTGCTGGGCCGCGCCATGATCTTGGCCAATAGCAAGCGCGCCTTTTCTCCACCGGACAGGGAACGCACCGGCGCGCGGGCCTGCGCCTCGTCAAACAGAAACTCCTTGAGGTAGCCCACGACATGTTTTGGCATGCCGCGCACCATGACCTGATCGGCCTTGCCTGACACACGCATGTCGGGATCCCCGGTGAGGCTGTCCCACAGGCTCATTTCGGGATCAAGTCGCGCGCGGGCTTGATCAAACAGAGCAATTTCCAAATTGGTGCCCAATTTGACGGTGCCGCTGTCCGGGTCTTCGCGCCCGATCAACATGTTGAGCAGTGTGGTTTTACCCACCCCGTTGGGACCGACAAAAGCGATCCGATCCCCGCGTTGCACCGTCAGCGAAAACGGCTTGAGGATTGATTTTTCACCGAAGGCCTTGGTGATGCCGCTGACTTCGACGACTTTACGACCGGATTTCGGCCCTGCATCCAAGGCCATGGCTGCCGTGCCTTGCCGTTTGATTTGAGCCCCGCGTTCGGCGCGCAATTCCTGCAAGGCGCGCACCCGGCCCTGATTGCGCTTGCGACGCGCTGAAATGCCCTCCACCGCCCAGCGTGCTTCGGATTTGATCTTGCGGTTGAGCTTGTGGCGCTGGGTGTCTTCTTCTTCCCAGGTCTGATCGCGCCAGGCTTCGAAATCAGCGAACCCCTTTTCCTGACGTCGCACGGCACCGCGATCCACCCAAAGTGTTGCGCGGGTCAGTGCACGCAGGAACGCCCTGTCGTGGCTGATGATGATGTAACCCTTACGGCTTTGTTTCAGCTCGTTTTCCAGCCAGGCAATGGCCTCAATGTCGAGATGGTTGGTCGGTTCGTCGAGCAGCATTAGATCAGGGCTGCCCGCCATCAGGCGCGCCAAGGCCGCACGTCGTCGCTCGCCGCCGCTGGCGGTTTTCACTGGGCGTGCGGGATCAAACTTCAATCCCTCTCCTGCCCGCTCAACAAGATACATCTCGGAAGGCTCCAACCCATGGGCAGCAAATTCGCCCAACGTTTCAAACCCGGTCAAATCAGGATCCTGCTCCATGTACCCCACGGAAACACCGGGGCCCGGCACAACACCGCCCGCGTCTGCTTCGACCAGCCCTGCCATGACCTTCATCAAGGTTGATTTGCCCGAGCCGTTGCGGCCTACCAAAGCCAAACGATCCCCGGGCTGCACCACAAGGCTGAGGTCATCGAAGATCGGGTCGCCCCCGAATGTCAGAGAAATCTCATTGAGCTGTAACAAAGGAATGCGCGCCATGCTGGGCAGCTAAGCTGCATCACGGCGAGCGTCAACGCATCTTGTCTGTCAGATCGCATTTATATGCTGACACGCAGCAAAATCTCTACGCCAATGCGCGCAGAAGTCGTCTGCGTGTCGCCGGGATAACGTCAATCTCCAGTCCGGTGAACACATGCAGTGTTTCCATATGACGATCCACGACCGCGTGATCACTGACCCAGGCACCCATCTTGAGGTAACTGCGCAGCAGTGGCGGCATTTCCGCCATGGCTTTTTCTTGATTGGGTTTGCGACGCACCCTTTCGGCATAATGAAAAACATCCGGCGCTTTCACCTCGGGCGCCCGGTTTGCGGGTGCGAGGTGCCGATCCTTGAGTAAAGCAAAAGCATCAAGGTAAGCTGTCCCATCCATGCCAGCAAAAGAGGCGCATCCAAACAAGAGTTTTATGTGGTTTGCATCCACATGCGTGGTCAATTCCGCCCAGGCGATGCGCAAAATATCCGGATCTTTGAACCGCGGATCAATGCAAAACCGACCCATCTCCGAAATCCGCCCGTCAAAGTGTTGCAAAGCGGACAGATCGTAATATTGAGCTGCATGGCTGGCAGCAATATCCGCAGGGCAAAGATCAAATAGGCGAAACGTGCAAACCATCACCCCGCTGCGACGATCATGAATGGTGATATGAGTACAGCGGGCATCAAAAGCGTCTTCATCCACGCTCCGGTTCAATGCAAAACAACGTGCTCGCAGCGCCTGCGCACTTCGAATCTCTGCCTTATTTGCAGCGCGGCGCACTACGTAACGCCGACGTGGACCTCCATCCTCACTCATTTCACTGCCGGTGGGCGTATCACGTGAGTCTGAACAGACTGTAACGAATCAATTATTCAGAGCGGACGTATCAGGCCCAAAGTTGCCGATATTTCCAATGAGTTGTCGCAGGAACGATTTATCCTGCACACCGGAATCAGTGACACGGCGGGCCAAAGGTACGACTTGGCCCCTTTCAAGGCCAAACGTTTCCACGTTGGAGACGATGCCGCCGCCGTCAAAGCTGATGGCAACGACTTGGCGCTCGACAACTTCCGGTGCGAGCATTGCAAAAGTGCGCACGCGGCTGCGGACGAAGTAAATGCTTCCTTCATCCACGACAGATTGTGAAGAGGCCGACCCCAGTGTTTCTTCGACGCTTGCACGGGTATCAATGCCCACTACAACCTGTTCCAGATCCTCAGGAGGTGGTACATATCCATGATCGCGATAACGCCCGCTACAAGCAACAAGCGTCAGACAAAGAAGCGCCGCAACGCCCCAACGCGCACATTTGGGCGCGCTCTGTTTAACTGCCTTCGCCAGACCCATATGATGTGACCTCTTGCCCTTGTCCTTGTCGCCTTTTATCCCGCTTACACCATTCAGCGCCCATGGTACAAGAAACGAAAGCATCATATGTCCAAGCAAACCGCCCCGAGTCCACACGCCCTGCG
This sequence comes from Paracoccaceae bacterium, assembly GCA_033344815.1. Classification (NCBI taxonomy): domain Bacteria; kingdom Pseudomonadati; phylum Pseudomonadota; class Alphaproteobacteria; order Rhodobacterales; family Paracoccaceae; species Paracoccaceae bacterium. The sequence goes on from JAWPMR010000001.1 coordinate 996,941, forward strand.
GGTATCAGACCTAAAGCAGAACCGCGCGACGGTTTTTGCGCTGCGCCCTGAGAGTGACGTGCTCGAGGCCCTCGCGCAGGATCTCGACTTGCTGGGCTTGCGTAAACTTTCTTTTGGCGGAGAAGTGACGGCGCAAGGAACCAGCGACTGGCTGCTGTCGGCCAAATTGGGCGCAACCGTGGTGCAGCCCTGCGGCGTAACGCTCGAACCTGTCACGACGCGCATAGATGTCCCGGTGCGGCGGACTTACCTCAGTGCACCTTTTGAGGAGGACGCGCCCGAGGTCGAAATGCCCGAAGACGACAGTACTGAACCCTTGGGCCAGTGGATTGACCCGGAGCAGGTGATGACAGAGGCGCTGATTCTGGCTTTGCCGCTTTATCCGCGCAGTGCGGAGGCTGAATTGGGCGAGAAGGTTTATGCCGCACCGGGCGTGACGCCGATGCGTGATGAAGATGCACGTCCCTTTGCCGGGCTCGCCGCTTTCAGAAAACAGCTGTCAGATCCAGAGGATGACACCTCGTAGCTGCGACCCTTGACGGCCTCCAAGAAATGCCTTGCGCTGCGGCTTTTTATGAGTATTTTGCGCCGCTCATCCAATTAGGGTTGGACAAGACGCGGGCTTGGGCCTAAACGCACGTCACACCCGATCACTGGGAACGAATTTTAAACTCGGCCGCGCGCCTGTTTGTGCGATTGGCCCCGAATGACAAAAGGCCCAAGACAATGGCTGTTCAACAGAACAAAGTCTCCAAATCGCGCCGCAACAATCGTCGTGCGCATGATTCTCTGGTTGCGGCAAACCCCAACGAGTGCACAAATTGTGGCGAGTTGAAGCGCCCTCATCACGTTTGCGCGGCCTGTGGCCATTATGACGACAAAGAAGTCGTTGCGCTCACAGAAGAGATTGATCTGGAAGACGACGCAGCCTAAACCTGTCCCTTAAACAATAAGGGGCAAAGGTTTGGGGAGCAGTCGCAGATGACGGCACAGACCGATCCGGCAGACGCGCAGGCCAGACGCATCACTTTGTCAGTGGATGCTATGGGCGGAGATGAAGGCCCCGCAGCCATCGTTGCGGGCTGTGACGCGTCTGCGCGCAAAAACCCTGACATCAAGTTCATTCTGCACGGGCCAAAGACGGAATTGATCGCGTTGGTGGATCGACGTCATGCTCTGCAGGGGCGCACTGAGATCCGCGACGCCGCCGGCGTGGTCACTATGGATGACAAACCCAGCCACATCGTGCGCAATGGCAAGGATACCTCGATGTGGTCCGCCATCGAGGCGGTCCGTGAAGGTTCCGCTACAGTGGCAATTTCATGCGGCAACACCGGTGCGTTGATGGCCTTGTCGATGATCCGCTTGCGCAAATTGCCCGGTGTCAACAGACCGGCCATTGCAGTGCTATACCCTTCTTCGAACCCGCAGGGATTCAACGTGATGCTGGATGTCGGGGCGGATGTAAAAGCAGATGCTGAAGACTTGCTGCGATATGCGCTGATGGGCATGTCCTATGCGCGCAATGGTCTGGATTTGCCCCGTCCGCGGGTTGGGTTGTTGAATGTTGGTACTGAAGAACACAAGGGCCGCACGGAACTCAAGGAAGCTTACGAGCTGATTCGTGACCAGCGCGACGCGGCTGGTTTCGAATTTGTGGGTTTCGTGGAGGGAGGCGATATTTCGGGCGACGTTTGTGATGTGATCGTGACCGATGGGTTTACCGGCAATGTCGCAATCAAGACCGGCGAAGGCACGGCAAGCCTGATCGGGGATCGATTGCGCGAAGCGTTTAAATACTCGCCCCTGTCACGTCTGGCCTCCGTCCTTGCCTATACATCCCTCAACCGCCTGAAAAAGAAAATTGACCCGCGCCGCGTCAATGGGGGTGTCTTTTTGGGCCTCAATGGGACAGTCGTGAAGTCTCATGGTGCCGCTGATGCAACCGGTATCTCAGCGGCCATCAAACTTGCCGCGCAATTGGCAGATATCAAGTTTACAGATAAACTGGCCGCCCGAGTTGCTGCCCTGCCCGCAGAGGAGCACGATACATGACCCTTCGAGCCGTGGTAAAAGGTGTCGGTCACTATCTGCCAGAGCGCGTTGTACCCAACTCCGAGTTTGAGGCCACGCTCGACACCAATGACGAATGGATCAGGGCCCGCTCCGGCATCGAGAGACGCCATTTCGCGGCTGAGAATGAAACCACCTCTTCAATGGCCAGTGCCGCTGCGCGCGCGGCTTTGAAAAATGCAGATCTGGAGCCGGGTGACGTCGATGCGATTGTCGTGGCAACTTCGACCCCAGACCTGACCTTCCCTTCGGTCGCAACGATGGTTCAGGCGGACCTTGGCATGAACAGTGGGTTCGCCTTTGATGTGCAAGCTGTATGCGCAGGGTTCGTTTATGCTTTGAGCACGGCCAATGCGTTGATCCTTGCAGGTCAGGCACAGCGCGTGATTGTGATTGGTGCCGAGACCTTCAGCCGCATCATGGATTGGACTGATCGCGGGACTTGCGTGCTGTTTGGTGATGGCGCCGGGGCTATTGTCATTGAAGCCGAAGAGGGTGCAGGCACACCAGAGGATCGCGGAATACTCTCTACGGATCTGAACTCGGATGGTCGCCACAAGGACTTGCTATATGTCGATGGCGGTGTGTCCACCGGGACAACAGGCCACTTACGGATGCAGGGAAATCAGGTTTTCCGTCATGCCGTCGAAAAACTTGCCGCGACCGCGACCAAGGCGATTGAGCGCGCGGGAGTAAGCGCAGAGGACGTGGACTGGATCGTCCCGCACCAGGCCAACATCCGGATCATCCAAGGCACCGCAAAAAAGCTGGGACTGCCGATGGAAAAGGTCGTGGTGACCGTTCAGGACCATGGCAACACCTCTGCCGCATCGATTCCCCTGGCCCTGTCGGTGGGCCATGCGCGCGGGCAAATTCAGGACGGAGACCTCATCGTAACCGAAGCAATCGGCGGCGGTTTGGCCTGGGGCGCGGTGGTGTTGCGTTGGTAGCGTAATAATCACGCCTAAACACCATCCGCCAAGCCATTGATATTGACTCTGAAAATCCCTGTCCCCTATTGTCGTCGGAAATCAAGAGGGGGATACCATGGCCGAAAAGACGTTGACACGAATGGATCTGAGCGAGGCCGTCTTCCGTGAAGTTGGATTGTCCCGCAATGAAAGTGCGCAACTTGTTGAATCTGTGTTGGAACATCTATCGGACGCACTGGTAAGCGGCGAGCAGGTGAAGATCTCCTCTTTTGGCACTTTCTCTGTACGCGACAAGTCAGCGCGCATTGGACGCAACCCCAAAACGGGCGAAGAGGTACCCATCAACCCGCGCCGTGTGTTGACGTTCCGCCCCTCGCATCTGATGAAAGATCGCGTGGCAGACGGGAACAAGTCCTGAACTGATGCCCAAGTCTCCCGATGCTTTTCGCACGATCTCGGAGGTCGCTGACTGGCTGGGCGTCCAGGCACATGTCCTGCGGTTCTGGGAGAGTAAATTCACCCAGGTGAAACCGGTCAAACGTGCTGGTGGCCGTCGCTATTATAGACCGGCGGATATGTTGCTGTTGGGAGGCATCAAAAAACTGCTGCATGAAGATGGTTTGACCATCAAGGGCGTGCAGAAGATCCTGCGTGAGCAGGGCGTCAGCCATGTCGGCGATCAGTCACAAGCGCTTGATGATCTGACAATGGCGGTGATTGAGGGGAACGCGGCGCAAAAAACCGAGGCAGACGCGTCACCCCTTCCAACCGAACCCTTTTCACAAACAGACGACATCTCCGAAGGCGATTCTGCTCCTGAAGCGGCAGATCTATCCACGTCGGCAGAGGTAGCGGAACCGGCAGCCGTCGATGAAGACGGGCCCGCTTCCTTGGAAACAGACGAACCCGCCCCTGTAGAAATGGATGAACCGGCTCCATTGGAAATTGAACAGCCAACCGTTGAGGAACCGGACATACAGCCGCCGGCAAGCGAAGCAGAAGCGCCTGAAGCGGAACCTTTGGCTGCGATGGCAAATCCGGAGCCGGCCACAGAAGCCGCGCCTGAGCCAGAGCCCGACATTGCGCCAGAACTCGACTTGGCCCCTGCGCCCCAGGCTGAACCCGATCCGGCGCCTTCTGAAGAAGCTGAACCGCTCGCCAGCGCGGGATCGGAAGCCGAGGACCTCGCCGCAGTGCCCGCCGATGCAGCGCCCGAACTTTCAATAGCAGAAGAGGAATCAAAAGCCCCGATTGTTGAGGATCCTGGAGAAAGGGCCGCTCCATTGGCCGAAGAACAGTCCGAAACCGTGGCCCCTTCAGCCCCGTTGCAAACGAGTGAAACCGAAGCTGAGGACCACGCACCGACCAGCGCGGGACCAGACGATATCCCGATGGCAGAGACCGAAGCCTCAGACCTCGCGGCGCCGGAAACTGAAGAGACAGAAGCTCTGGATACGCCGGAAACCGCCGCACAGCCTCTGGCGGATTTGCCGGATGATATCGTAGAGGCTGAACCCGACACGGATGCCGCGCCAGAAGAAGTTGAACCCGATGAGGCGTCGGATGCAGAGGTGGTGCCAAGCTTTGTGCGTCGCCCCCGCGACACTGTCCCTTCCGAAGACCCGGTAGGCGCGGAGCCTGTACCGCAAGATACAGGTGTGCCGGAAGCTCCCGCTGCGACAGATGCAGATACGACTGAACCGGCCACACCGCCTGAACCAGAAAGCGTCGCAGCGGCACCATCACCCCCTGAGGCAGAAACGACGAAGCCGAAGATCCCTGTGGTCGAGGTTCTAATGCCCCCTGCGGAGGCTGATATTGAGGCAAAGCCGTCGGCACTCTCGGCCGTCTCTAAATCGAAAACCCTGGACGCTGGACAGCGCGAAGCGGTCAAACCCCTGCTTGCAGAACTTATGCGTTTGCGGGAGAGCATGGTCAGCGCGGGCGAAGATGCCCGCAAAGACTGAGGGATGACAATTCGCGCTTGCCTCGGCTCCCAGATCGGGTATGAAGCGCGGTGTGTCGGGCTATGGCGCAGCCTGGTAGCGCGTCCGTCTGGGGGACGGAAGGTCGCAGGTTCGAGTCCTGCTAGCCCGACCAACATCCGACATATGCCAAGTGCCCGTGCAACCCATGCGCGGGCCTTTGCACATTCAGGAGAGACAACATGAGCGGCGTGCTGCCCAACCAATATATCAAAGGCATGATCGCCAACGGCCAGATCGCTTCAACGCGCCGTATCAGTGATGCCCAGATCCAACCGGCCAGTCTCGATCTGCGTTTGGGAACACTTGCATATCGCGTGCGCGCGTCTTTCCTGGCGGGGCATGGCGAGCGGGTCTCTGATCGTCTGACGGAATTCGAAATGCACCGTGTGGACCTTTCCGAGGGCGCGGTTCTGGAAAAAGGCTGCGTTTATGTCGTGCCTTTGATGGAATCGCTGGCGCTGCCGGACGGTGTTCAGGCCGTGGCCAATGCCAAAAGCTCCACGGGTCGACTGGACCTGCTGACCCGCACGATCACTGATGGCGGCACGGAGTTCGACCGCATCGCGCCGGGTTATGGGGGCCCGCTTTATGCCGAGATTTGCCCGCGCTCTTTCTCGGTTCTGGTCCGTCCGGGCATGCGGTTGAACCAGATCCGGTTTGGCCATGGTCAGGCAATTCTGGATGATGACGAACTCCATGCCTTGCACCAAAAAACACCTCTCGTGGATGGGACCGCCGTGATTGATGATGGTTTGGGCTTCTCGGTCGATCTGCGTTTGCCCGACACGACACTTGTGGGGTACCGCGCCAAACCGCATACCGGCGTTATTGATCTGGACCTTATCAACCATTATCCGCCTGCCGAGTATTGGGAAGAAGTGCATAGCGCCAATGGCCAGATCATACTGGACCCCGGTGCGTTTTACATTCTGGTCAGCCGTGAAGCCGTCACGATCCCGCCGGAATATGCCGCTGAAATGGCGCCTTTTCTGGCGATGGTCGGTGAATTTAGGGTCCATTATGCGGGCTTTTTCGACCCCGGATTTGGTCATGATGCGGCTGGAGGCGCCGGATCACGTGGGGTTCTCGAAGTGCGTTGTCATGAGGCCCCCTTCGTGTTGGAACACGGTCAGGTGGTCGGGCGCCTCGTCTATGAACGCATGACCGAAACGCCCACACAGCTTTATGGCGCAGGGATCGCATCAAACTATCAGGGTCAGGGCCTGAAGCTCAGCAAACATTTTCAATCCATCTGAGATACATGGATCGAAACAGCGTGATCCTTTCAGTCTGACACATAGTGGGTATTGTACTGCTCGCAACTTTTGGGATTACCAGATCCCTGCCCGGGAACAGAACAACCAAGACCACCAGAACGTGATGATCACGCGCCGGGAACAAAACCGCTTATTCGTCTTCAAACAGCTCGCTTTGCCCTTCGGTGCTTTCATCTTCCTTGTCCTCTTCAGACCCGGGCATCCCAAGGCCCGGCGGTGGCCGGTTCTCCAGCAAACCGGCGGCGCGCAACTCTTTCAGGCCAGGTAAATCGCGCGCGTTCTCAAGGCCAAAGTGATCGAGGAAACCTTCGGTCACAACAAACGTCACCGGGCGACCCGGGGTCATCTTGCGACGCCCGAACCGGATCCATTCCATTTCCAGCAATTGATCCACGGTGCCCCGACTGACAGAAACGCCGCGAATTTCTTCGATTTCGGCCCGCGTAACCGGTTGGTGATAGGCAATGATGGCCAGTGTTTCGATGGCCGCGCGCGACAGTTTGCGCGTCTCAACCGTTTCGCGCTGCATCAGAAAACCCAGATCAGGGGCGGTGCGCAGGGCCCAGGCATCCCCGATCCGGCACAGGTTTACCCCCCGCCCCTCATAGCGTTTGCGCAGATGCACCATCGCTTCGGCCGGATCTGATCCGTGCGGCATGCGTGTCGCTAGTTCACGCAGGGTTATCGGTTCGGCAGTCGCGAATAAAATGGCCTCAATCATACGTTCCTGTTCACCCATGGGGGGCGCTTCAAACAGGCTTTCCTCGATCTGACTGGCGGGCGCATCATCGGTCACTGCGGTTTATCCTTCTTGCGCAGTTGAAGCGGCGCAAATGTCTCTGATTGTCGGATCTCCAGATGACCCTCTTTGACCAGTTCCAGCGATGCCGCAAAAGTCGACGCTGTTGCGGAGCGTCGCCGCACTGGATCAAGCTCCCAACCCTCGGGCAAATAGCTTGAAATATCCGTCCAGTCACCGCTAAATCCAATCAACCCGCGCATCCGGTCCAGCGCTTGTTCCATGGTGAAAACAGCATCCCGATCCATGACAAACGGGCGAAAATCATCGCGGGTTCGGATGCGAGCATATCCCTGCATCAGGTCCAGCAAGGTCGCGGTGTATTGCACTTTGCGGGTGCGCGTGACCTCGTGGGTCTGACCGCGCGCAAAGAAGTCACGCCCCAGGCGATCCCGCCCCATCAGACGCGCTGCTGCGTCGCGCATGGCCTGCAGACGTTCCAGTTGAAACGCAAGATGCGCGGCCAGTTCTTCGCCAGTCGGGCCATCCTCTGTCGGGTCAGGTGGCAGCAACAAGCGGGATTTCAGAAAAGCCAGCCAGGCGGCCATCACCAGATAGTCTGCCGCCAGTTCCAACCGCAAAGCTTTGGCGCGTTCAACAAATGCCAGATATTGCTTTGCCAGCGCCAGTACAGAGATCTTGCGCAAGTCAACTTTCTGGGTACGGCTCAGCGTCAGCAGCAAATCAAGGGGGCCTTCAAAACCATCGACATCGACAATCAGCGCCTCGGCAGCAAGCCGATCCGTAACGGATATTTTGTCTTCCTCAAAGGAGTCTTCAGTCATGCCCGACAACGATTTTTACGCTCCGTTCAACAGCGTCTCAAGCTGCGCGCGTGCGGCCGCAATGTCAATATCTACGGGGGTTTTACGCATGGCCAAGGCACGTTCCGCGCGCAACTGGGCTGCATTGGTCATCTCTCCAGCGGCGTCTGCAACGCGACGTCGGTCTTCCAGCGGTCCGTTGCAATAGAGGATCACATCACAACCCGCAGTCAAAGCGTCATGGGTGATTTCGCTCAGTGAACCCCGCAGCGCCTTCATGCTGATATCATCAGTCATGATCAGGTTGTCAAAACCGATCTCATCCCGGATCACCGCCATCACTTTGGGCGACAGTGTGGCGGGGCGATCATCCAGCGTATCATAAACCAAATGCGCGGTCATTCCCATCGGCAGGTCTTTCAGCGCGGCGAAGGGCGCAAAATCCTGAGTGCTCAGCGTTGCATGATCCGCCTCAATACGGGGCAGGTCAAAATGGCTGTCCAACGTTGCGCGTCCATGGCCGGGAATGTGTTTCACAACTGGTAAAACGCCGCCATCCAACAACCCGTTAGCCACAGCGCGCCCCAAAACGCCTACTGCATTTGGCTCCGTCCCATAGCACCGATTGCGCAGAAACTCATGTGTCTCGCTCCCGGCAAGATCGACCATCGGTGCGCAGTTGCTGTCGATGCCGATCTCTTTCAGCTCTTGCGCGATCAGGCGGTAGCGCAGATACATCGCATGTGCAGCAGCCTCCCCGCTGGCGGCCACAAAATCCAGCGGCGGCAGCCATTCCGTCCAATGCGGGGCACGCAATCGCTGAACACGTCCGCCTTCCTGATCGATCGTGATCAGGGCCTCGCGCCCGACACAGTCGCGCATCTCGGCACATAGCGCGCGCACCTGATCGGGAGTGTCGATATTGCGGGCAAATAAAATGAAGCCAAATGGATTGGCGTCGCGAAAAAAAGCCTTTTCATCTGGTGTCAGGCGCAGCCCGTCCGCATCAAGGATTGTTGCACCAAAATGGGTCACTTCACGGCAACAGGGATGCAATCGACCCCTTCTGCTTTGAAGGCGGAACAGAACCGACGCGCATCGGCGATATCCACAAACCCCATAGCCCGCAGGCGATAGAATGTACGTCCACCCGATTGCGCTTGTTGCACCACACGGGATTTATCTTGCAGGTAATCGCCAAAACGTGTTTCCAGACGGGCCCATTCTGCACGTGCCACATCGGCGCTGTCAAAAGCGCCGAGTTGCGCCAGCCGGGTACCAGCAGGAATGGCCGATGCATCCACTTCAGAGGCCGGTGTTTCCACGGTAAGTGACGCTTTTTGCAAGGTTGCGATGTTGTCAGGCCGCAATTTCGGGCGCAGCACGATACGCTGTGCCAAGGCAGGCGTTGCCTTTTCGGTGGTGGGCACTGTGTCCGTGGCGGCGATATCGGTCGTAGCATTCGAGTCCGCCTGCGCCTCAGCCAAAGGTTTGGTGCCAGCAGTAAGTTCGGCCACAACAGCGTCAATCGCGCCGTCCTGCAGATTTTCTACCACGCCCGGCGTCGCGCGCGTAATCACATCAGATGCAGGCGCGAGCGGTTTTGGTTGCGTAACAGGCGCCACCTTCGCGGCAGAAATGGGCTGGTCTTCATGTGACAGATCAGTGTCTTTTGGCGCGAGAGTGACCTGATCAACCGGGCCTGAGGCCTGACCTTCTGCTGCGACCGCGTTCACCGCAAGCCCCTGATGACGCGCCAGTTGGCCGCCCGGAACCTCGGGACGTACCCGCATCTCGCCCTCCGCAGCCTGAACAATTGGAATACCGCTCACATCGCGTGCCATCAGCTCATAGCCCCAAACACCTATACCAGCGATCAGTGCAAGCGATACGACGGCGCCAGCGACATTCGTTATCATCGTCAGAGCGCCAGATGGCAACGCCTCGTCTTGCGCGTCCTCGGACTCGCGCCCGTAGGCCCCCATTCCATGGGAGAATTGAATATCCGCCATTTTCGCCTCGCTGCCGTCGGGATACATGCCCCGATGGTCTGTCTTAGATCCGTCTGCTCTGGCGAAGGCAGCGATTTGCTATCGCATTTCCTCAGCCGGTGTAACACCAAGAATACCAAGACCGGCTGCAATTACAACGCTCGTAGCCCGCGCCAGCGCGATTTTCGCCGTTGTGACTTTTGGGTCATCCTGCACAAAGCGCAATGAGGTCACATCATTCCCCTTGTTCCAGAGCGCGTGAAACGTGCCTGCCAGCTCGTAAAGATAAAACGCCACCCTGTGCGGTTCATTGCTGCGTGCAGCCGTTTCAACCAAGCGGGGCCACTCGGCAAGCTTGGCCGCAAGCCCCAATTCGGCAGCATGATCCAAAAGGCTCAGATCCGCGTCCTGCAAGGCAGCCGCATCCACAGCCATACCCGCCTCGCGCGCCCTGCGCATCACCGAGGCCACCCGCGCATGGGCATATTGTACGTAAAATACTGGATTTTCGCGGCTTTGCTCCATGACCTTGTCAAAATCAAAATCAAGCATCGCATCATTTTTACGCGTCAGCATCACGAACCGGGTCACGTCCGGACCAACCTGATCAACCACGTCGCGCAGGGTCACAAAGGTCCCTGCCCGCTTGGACATCTTGAACGGCTCACCGTTCTTGAACAGTTTGACCAATTGCGTAAGTTTTATATCCAGCGTAACCGCGCCGCCGGATAATGCAGACACCGCAGCTTTCATCCGTTTGACGTAACCGCCATGATCCGCACCAAAGATGTCAATCAACGCGTCATAGCCTCGGTTCACCTTATCGTAGTGATAGGCGATATCGGGCGCAAAATAGGTCCAGTTGCCATCCGATTTCTGCACCGGCCGGTCTACATCGTCACCGTGTTCAGTGGAGGCAAAAAGGGTTTGTTCGCGTGGCTCCCAATCCTCGGGCTTCTTACCCTTCGGAGGTTCCAACACGCCCTCATAAATGAGGCCTTTGCCGCGCAGATCCTCAATGGCCGCCTCGATCCGGCCCGTGCCATAAAGCGATTTTTCGGAGTAAAACACATCCATCTCAACGCCGAGCGCTTTGAGATCCGCCCGGATCAGATCCATCATCGCGTCGGTGGCAAAATTGCGCACGTCCTCGAGCCAGAACTGTTCGCCCTTGTCCAGATAGGCATCGCCAACCTTTTCCTTCAGCGACTCCCCCACTGCGATCAGATAGTCGCCCGGGTAGGTGCCATCGGGAAAGGCGACCTCTTGTCCGTGCGCTTCCAGGTAGCGCAGATAGACAGAGCGTGCGAGCACATCGACCTGCGCACCGCCATCGTTGATGTAATATTCCCGCGTCACATCATATCCGGCAAAATCCAGCAGGGACGCCAGCGCATCGCCGAAAACGGCACCGCGCGTATGGCCCACATGCAAGGGTCCGGTTGGGTTGGCCGACACATATTCAACATTGACCTTTTTGCCCTGCCCCAAAGCGGCACGACCAAAATCTGTCCCTTCAGACAGCGCAGACGCGACAACGCCCTGCCAGACAGAGGCCGCAAGCCGCAGGTTCAAAAAACCGGGACCGGCCAACTCGGCAGTGGTGATACGCGCGTCCGCGCGCAACCGCGTCGCCAAAGCTTCCGCAATTTCGCGCGGCTTGAGACCTGCCGATTTGGCCAGAACCATCGCCGCATTGGTCGCCATATCGCCATGGGCAGGATCGCGTGGCGGCTCGACGGTCACATTGTCAAACGCAAGGCCCTCAGGCAACTGGCCAGCTGCAACCATCTCCTGCAAACAGTCCAATACAAAGGCGCGGATATCAGCGAAGAGGTTCATCGTTGGGTCCCTATAGAAGCTCAGCGCGGTTTATCACGCCCAAAGGTCGGGTCAACCGCGCAAGATGGAAGCATCCTGGCTGGACCTACCGTCCATTGGACAAATCGCCCTAGATGACACCATCACGATAACCCGCCGGGGCACCCGAGGATGTATCCCTTGTGGCTCAAGGTATCAGGCGTTCATGTTCCTGCAGGGCAAACCGATCCGTCATGCCAGAAATGTAATCTGATACGATCCGGGCCAAAGCAGTCTCGCCCTTGGCCGCTTCGACGTCCTTGCGCCATTGCTTGGGCAGTTGATCCGGGTGAGCCATGAAATAAGGGAAAAGTTCATTGACGACCTGGGTCACCTGTCCGCGCATTTCGACCACACTCGGCGCGCGATACATACGGTCAAACAGAAAGGACCTGATTACTTTGAGATCGGCAAAAACATCATCAGAGAACCGGATCATTGTGCGCCCTGCGGAGCGAATATCATCCACCGACTGCGGTTGCAGTTCCATCAGTCGAGTCTCTGCAAAGTGGATGACGTCCTCCACCAATACGCCAAAAAACCGGCGCAGGGCCTCGTGGCGACGGCGATAATAATTGAGCCCCGGATAGATCCCGTCCACCTCTTCAAAACAGGCATTCAGGATTGGCAAGGCAGCCAGTTCGTCCGTGGAAAACAGCTCTGCGCGCAAACCGTCATGCAAATCATGGTGATTGTAGGCAACATCATCGGCTATTGCGGCGACCTGCGCTTCGGCACTGGCATATGTCTCCAGCTCAAGATCGTATCGATCGTTGTATTCCTCCAGAGCCCAGGGGATCTTGCCAGTAACGGGTCCGTTGTGCTTGGCCAGTCCTTCAAGCGTGTCCCAGGTCAGGTTCAACCCGTCAAAATCAGCATAGTGACGCTCCAGATTTGTCACGATCCGAATTGCCTGCGCATTATGGTCAAACCCGCCGTAGGGTTGCATCAGGGAAGACAGAGCATCTTCACCGGTATGACCAAATGGCGTGTGACCCAAATCATGTGCCAAAGCCACGGCTTCCGTGAGTTCAGGATTAAGCTGCAAGGCCCCGGCGATGGTGCGCGCGACCTGCGCGACCTCAATCGAGTGGGTCAGGCGCGTGCGATAATAGTCGCCTTCATGTTCGATGAAGACCTGGGTCTTGTGCTTGAGCCGGCGGAAAGCGCTGGCGTGAATTATTCTATCCCGATCCCTTTGAAAACAGGATCGAAACGTACTTTCCTCTTCCGGCACAAGGCGTCCCCGGCTGTGGCTCGGATTTGAGGCAAATTGAGCCGTCATTTTTGGCTGGTCCTTGTGGCCTGTCCTGAGAGTTTCTATATTGCACGCGAAGCCTTAATGAAACCGCTTGAGAGAGCACGCACATGCAACTTCCTCCGACTGTCACACCCCGCGCCTTCGACCGCCTCGTTGAAATTGGTGCCGCGATTGAGGGAAAAGCTTTGCGGATCGCTGTGGAAGGCGGCGGATGTTCCGGATTTCATTACGAAATTGCGCTGGATGATCCGCGCGAGGATGATTTGGTTTTGGAAGGATCCGGACAAAAAGTTGTCGTTGATGCGGTGTCCCTGCCGTTTCTCGGCGGTGCCACAATTGATTTCACGGAAGAACTGATTGGTGCTCGCTTCGTGATCGACAATCCGAATGCGTCGAGCTCATGTGGATGCGGCACGTCTTTTTCGATGTAACTTTAAGTTCCATTCTTAAGGCATTGTTTCAAAATCGCTTTAGCGCCTAAGCACGGGAAAACCCCTCAAAGAATTCACCGAACCTGTCAGAGGATTGCTCGGCGCCGCTCAGGATGTCAACGCCATCCACGCCGACGACATCCGTCATCGTTTCACGCATTCTTTCCCAGTCGCCGCTGCGCGCTGACCCTAAACTGAACATGTATTCCGACATGATGCGCAATGGGCCCGGCCTGTTTGTGCGGCGCGCGATATGCAATCCGTTTTCGCAAGGCGCGCCTGGGAAACTGCGGTGATCGGCAAGTTCGGCCCACCAAGAGGTTACCAAATAGGGATGATAGGCGTCGCTTTGTCCGTCGCCCGTCGCTTTCAACTGAAATTCGCCCATTTCTTGAACGATCCACTCTTCCCAGATCGCGCTTGGAATACGCCCTGCAAAGCGCAATGCAACACAGACCTCAGCCAGCAAATCGACATCCTGATCCAAATATGCAAGCAATCCGACGAATTCGAGGCTGGCAATTGCAGCCTCGTCCAGACTGGGATCCACAAGGCCGTAGTCGGACAGGTAAAACACAATGTGCGTTAATTCATAAGCCGCTTTTTTATTCGGTAGAACAAAGGTTTCCGACCGGTTCATAAAGCGGTGAAGCCGTTCATTCAACGCCGGATCCATTAAATCCAATCCACGCCGGCGCATCAAACGAATTGCCTCGGCGCGCTGCAAATCCGAAAGCTCTGCCTCTGCCAACTCCGACTGTGCCGCCCAATGACACAGCGCCGTCCCTTTACCAGTTCCAATACCCAGATCCTCAAGGTCGAGACAGATCGAAATCAGGAATCTGTAATACTGCGGGAAAAACTTCAGCCTTTCCTCCAGCCCGGCATAAACGGGCACATAGGGCTCAAGCGCACCCTCGCCCAGCAGCGCTCCTGTGGCCGCCAGAACATTCAAGACTTCGGCGTTCTCCTTGAGCCAGAACACGTCTTCTTTGTTGCGTCGGTTGCAAGCAAAGTTGCGGATCAAAAGAGCCTGGCGCTCTGCCAGATTTGGCCTGTGCGGCAGACCCAGAGTGATTACGTTAGACATTGGGGGTTCTTCCTTTCAGCACTGGATCTGCCGCAAATGTTTGGCTGGCGCCAACACCTAAACCGGTTGGCGTCAGCGAAGTCGCGGCCTTTACATGGAAGTCGTGAATAGACCTGTTTTGCCGCCTACCAGAATGTTTTCTTCGACGTCCACTGAGGCGGAGGTGAACATTTCTGTGCCTGCGCCGCATGTAACAGAGGCAGAAGTGAACATTTCTGTTCCTGCACCGCTGTGAAGGTCATTTTCGGTGCCAGAAAACTCGTGAGCGGCTGGCACTGCGATCATTGCGTTCGTCTTCATAGTCTATCCCTTTCAAATGAAGTTTCGCGCCTTAACGCTTGCCCGTTTATCTAGAATTTCCAAGAATATTTCGCGTTAAGAATGTGTTAACCACTTGTTATCCACAGGAGAAATCTCAGATACCGACCCCAAGTCTCACAGAACTCACTTGTGCAAACTTCGTTAATTTTTTTTTATCCACAGTCGCCAAATCTGTGGATATTAACCATTTGGGGGATGCGGGCGTTAACCTTTAACGAGAATCAGGTGCAAACTGCGCGTCGGTATGGCCCGGATTTGACGGCCAAGTCTCTTGCTCTGCTCCAAAGCTTGGGCGATAGCTGGCGGGGTCGGACAATGGGAGCGTTCACATGAAAATCGCCACATTCAATATCAACGGTATCAAAGCACGCATCAATGCCTTGCCGCAATGGCTTGATGAGGCCCAGCCCGACATCGCACTGTTGCAGGAAATCAAGTCAGTCGATGACGCCTTCCCCACCGAGATTTTTGAGGAGCGTGGCTACAACGTCGAAACCCACGGCCAGAAGGGTTTCAATGGTGTTGCCATACTGTCAAAACACCCGCTTGAAGATGTCACCCGTGGCCTGCCCGGTGATGACAGTGACGAACAGGCGCGCTGGATCGAAGCGACCGTCATGGGCGATACGCATCCCATCAGAGTTTGTGGGCTTTATCTACCGAATGGCAATCCAGCACCGGGACCTAAATATGAGTACAAACTCGACTGGATGGCGCGGCTCTTGACACACGCAGAACGCCTGTTGGCCGAGGAGACACCGTTCTTGATGGCGGGGGATTACAACATTATCCCACAGGCAGAAGACGCCGCGACGCCCGATACCTGGCGTGAGGATGCTCTTTTTCGATCCGAAAGCCGAGCGGCATTTCGCAAATTGCTCAATCTCGGCCTCACCGAGGCGTTTCGCGCCCGCACACAAGGCCCGGGACATTACAGCTTTTGGGATTATCAGGCCGGTGCCTGGAACCGGAACAACGGTATTCGCATTGACCACTTTCTCTTATGCCCCCAAGCGGCGGATATGCTCACCGACTGCGCGATCGACAAAGATGTGCGCGGGCGCGACAAACCTTCCGATCACGTGCCAGTCTGGGTCAATCTGGCCGCCTGAGAATTCACAGAAACCACGCGCGCCCACATAAACAATTTGTTCCTTGGGATCACCCCGATGTGCTGTCGGCCCGACCCTCAAAGGAGATTTATTGAAAACGCAAATGCTGCACGGACGGATTGCAACACCAACTCGGCCAGCCCAAAGCAGCCATGCAAACGTTCTGCCGGCATAGCCTGAGCCAATCGCTCTTGAGCAAAATGCGCAAGATCGGCAACCGGTCGGGGATCCGCGTCTCTCGCAACGCAGCGCCGATCAAATGGCCACCGTCGCGCCACCGATCCAACGTGACAAAGTATTGGCCTTGGAGCCACGGACCTCGCCCATGACACACCTGGGTCAGACGCGTTTGGCAAGACCAGCGCTTCTAAGGGCAATCTGTCCAACTTTTATGATACCAAAGAAACGCAAGTACCTGCGATTTTGTCAAAAGTGTCGCAAGCCAGCGCCAAGGATCCAACCAAATTTTATTGCCGGGATCAAAACAGCGATAGAGCAGTTTTTGACCATCAGACATAATCCTGCAGGGTGGACACAAGGCCAGATTGACCGCGCGCGCTTCGATGAAACCAACGCTGCGAAAACATCCGTTTCGGCGTAAAACGATTGTGACAAAATCACCGCGGAACTCAGGTTTCCCATGGGCGAAATGACGATGGACCTCGGTTTCAGCAAAGTTAATGCGCAAATTCAGCGTGGGCACTGAGTCATATGCTGCGTAACCAAACGCTCTTTGACCAAGCCGAATTTTGTGGGTCTGACACATCCGACGATGTCTCAAACTTTGTTACTCTGTCTTCCGCAGATCCTGATGCGAAAGACATCCAACTCAGGGAAGACGACCTCAAATCTCCGGCCAAACTTGGCATAGAAGCGCCGAACGGACCTTCAAAAGGCAATTGGTTTGCCAACCTTTTTTGGGGGTGCTGTGACGGGAAATGCCAAATGACACAGTCTTTGGCCCAACTCGTCAAGATCAAGCTGTTTCGCGATTATGATTGCAGGTCACACGAGACGGTGGCCTGCAACGACCCGGCGGCCAAGACTTAAAACACCACGGTGATAGTTTGATAGCAACCAATTTGGGACAAAGTCGAATTGCAAACATATCTGCGTGTAAGCCAGCCAATTTTGCTGAATTCGCCCGCCGTTGTCAGGATTCCGATGCGCAAGATGAGCGCATTGGTTTGGGCGTTCTGGGACGTTTTGAGCAAACAGAACAGTTGTCTCACATGATTTGCGCGGCCCGGCCACCGGACCAACCGAAGAGACCAGATCCCTTAATCACCGCGATTGGAAAGAATGGACACGCGTAAATGGCCTGACGATAACAGGGCGCAATATCCACCTATTCCGTTAAGCCTGCAGTTCAGCATCCCAATACAAGAAATCCATCCAGCTTTCGTGCAAGTGGCCCGGTGGAAATTTCCGACCCATGTTGCGCAGTTCTTCCGCGCCGGGTTGGCGTGGTGGTTTGCGCAGGTTCATGCCTGTCCGGTGCAAGGGTTTCGACCCCTTCTTGAGGTTGCACGGGCTACAAGCGGCTACGACGTTTTGCCAACTGGTCACACCACCGCTGGCACGCGGCACCACGTGGTCAAAGGTAAGTTCCCCTTTTGCGCCGCAATATTGGCAGCAGAATTCATCCCTCAGAAACAAATTAAAGCGCGTGAAGGCCACGCGCTTTTGAGGTTTTACATAGTCTTTCAGAACGACGACGGAAGGTATCCTGATTTCCGTGCTCGGGCTGCGGACAATGTCGTCATATTCAGCGACGATATCCACCCGGTCCAACCACGCGGCTTTGATGGCGTCCTGCCAGGGCCAAAGCGACAGAGGATAATAACTCAGTGGCCTGTAATCCGCATTCAGAACCAACGCGGGGCGGTGCCGCAGGCTCGCCGGGTTCCGGGTAAATTCAGTTCTGAAATTGCCATCCATCATTAAGCGTACCCTTTGCCGTTCCGCGTCCGGTCCGGCGTGTTCTTCGCGCCGATAGGGTGACTATATCTCGTGGTTTGCATCTGGCAAGCCCCTCGTTGACCACAACATGTCGCAGGTTGCTTAGGCCGCTTAAGTAACGGGCACGTGACAGTTATCCACTGATGCGCCCGACCCTTAAAGGCCGGGCAAGTGTTGCCACTACTCCGCGATAACGCCTGTGCGTTGTAGATGGGTCATGATCAGTTCAAAAATGCGATCCTGTTGCGCTTCGCGTTCCGACATACCTTTAACGCAAACGATCTCATCGCCGGGTTCTTCGCGTTTCAGAATGTCATATCCACCCTCGACACAGACACCCATGAAGTCGAAATGACCGACATCTTCCATTTCTTCATGGGTGACCCGCTCTGAAGGAAGCGCGCTTGCCAAAGCACGCGACTCAATGTCCTGCTCCAGCATGTCCTGCCGCCCCGACCCAAGTACCAATACCGGCATGTCAATCGCCGCCAGACTGGCAGGATCAAATGTTTGGGTTCCCCCCAAATCCAAAGGAATGACAGTGCGGATGCGTGGATCGGACCGGTCGCTTTGCAACAGCTCCAGATCATCCGGGCTGTGCCCCACTTTCCACATGTCCAGCGCCTGGCAATCAGGACGTTCCATAGCAGCCGAGCAGCTATCGTTGAAATGGGCCACATCGTGACGTGCACCTGCCGCCGCCATGACGGTATACCCCCCCAATGAGTGACCGATTGCAGCAACCCGAGTGGGGTCCATATGATCCGCCACACGGGGATCGGTCAAAAGTCCGTCAAAACTGACGCTCAGATCCGTCGCACGCAGCCAAAGCTGACGGGCCTGTTCCGGGTCACGTCCAAAGCTGGTGGTGCCGGGATGGTTCGGCATCACCGAGATGATGCCCTCAGCCGCCAGCCGTTTGGCGAGCCATGCCTGATTGAGCGAATTGCCGTACATGCCGTGCGAGATCAGAACCACCGGGAAAACGCCCGGTGCGATACGCGCATCCAAATGGCCAGAAACATCTCGCCACACGGCACTGCCGCGCAACAACCCTTCCTCGCCTTCGGCCAGCGTTGGATACCAAAAATGTCCGGCCAGCGCGCGTTCGACCCTGGTGTGTGCGGCCTTGAATTCGGCAACGGCAGGGCGAAACTCTTGCGCTTGGGCAAATCCCGGCACCAGCGTGATCAAAGCAAAGCTCAGACTGGCGGTCAGGGTGTAGAGTTGGCGTCTCATGAAAAGCATCCTTTCATTGGTTGTCGTGATGCTCCTGACTTGAGCCGCTTTGCAATTTCAGGCAAGGAAGGGGCTGTCCTGAAAGCTGTTTCAGGACAGATCGGCGCCGCTAAAGAGCAGGAAAGACAGTGATTTCCGTCCCCCTACCGCTTCTTTTGACCGGATGTGCAGCACTCATGATGGCATTGGTTGTCACGCGCCCGTGGCTGACGCACCGTGCGAAAATACTGTTCGCAACGCTGGCGGTCCTGATGATAGTGGAAACCGTTCTCGTTTCTTTGCGCTTTGCCTATCAGATAGGAAGCGTTCTGGCTCTGCAGCGTCTGCTGCCTTTCTGGATCGGGCCTTTGCTTTATCTTGGCTATGTCGCGCTTTCTGATCGTGCGGAACGTATGCAGATGATCATGCTTGGGCATTTGAGCTGTGCTGCGGTGATAAACATTGTGATCGCCAGTATTCCACAAACCCGCGTCGCGCTTGATCTACTGATTGGGCTCAGCTACGCAACTTATGCGGTTTTCCTGATGCGGCTTTGGCGCGGGGGACCCGATTTGCTGTCCCAGCTCCCGGTGGCGCATATCCCCAAGATGCGGCGTTTGTTGCTGCTTGGCGTCCTGCTGCTTGCTGTGACGTGTGTGATGGATACCGTGATCGCTGTGGATTTTGCGAGAAACGCAGGAGAGAACGTCTCGCGGCTCCTCTCCATCGGCAGCGCGATATTGATCCTGAGTTTTTGCATCGCCGCATTCTGGGTTGCACGCGCTCCAAAACACATACCGCTTGGGGTGCGCGCGCCCGAGGATCAGGATACGGCAATCTTGCGCCAGGCCACGCGGTTCCTGCATGAAAGCCGCCTGTTCACCGACCCAGACCTGTCCCTGACGCGGCTGGCCCGGCGGATTGGTGTCACCGATCGTGCATTGTCCACTGCGATCAATCGTGAAACCGGCAACAATGTGTCACAGTTTATCAACGGTTTTCGTGTTGCTGAAGCTGCCCGCTTGCTGCGCGCAACCAAAGATCCGGTTGGCACAATTGGCGAGGCATCAGGCTTTCTGACGCGCTCGAACTTTTACACAGAGTTTCAGCGCGTTCATGACCAAAGCCCCGGTGCGTACCGCAAAGGGTAAGCACCGGGGTTTGTGCGATTGAACAGGGCATGGGAGGCCTTTGCCCTTGCCAACGCGACATGTCTGCCATCATCAAAAAGGCAGGCTGACTACTATCCGCCGACCGCTTTGCGGTACTTTTTGTAGTCAGCTTTGATCGTGTTGCCGGCCGTTATTTTTTCGGGGCCGGGCTTGTACCATTCTTCTTTTTCGTGATTGCGCTGCCAAACCTGCCCTTCTTTGTCGACAACATGCCGCCAGCAGATTTTCTCCAGCTTGTCCGCCTCATCCTTGTTTTCCCATTCCCAAACGGCTTCATAGCAAAGGGTGCCTTTTGAGGTCACATACCACTTACCATCCGCATAGGATTTGTTGCCGTCTTTCTCACTCGTCCAGACCGCCTGAAATGCGCCCCCACCGCCCCAATAAGAGCCACCGCGCGACCAATTCCAAGTATTTCCCAAATAGGTTTGAATGATCTGGTTCGGATCAGCAGGTTTTGATCCACGTGGTTTTTTATCCGCCAGCGCAGCACTCCCGACGAGCACGAGTGATATGGTGGCAACAGCGCTCAATGCGCCCTTCATTGTTTTAAAAATCATATTTTTCTCCAAATTAATCGTCTTTGGAGCGTAACTGACCCTCTGGGTGCGTTTCATGATCCATATGGACTATGAAATTAGCTTTTTTGCAAAAGACACCCCAAAAATCTGCGCCCGAGTGACAGGCACCGGTGTCATGCGCCGCAACTGGACGCAGGCGCAGATTTATAAATGATGTGGCCTGGATTTAGAGGCTGAGCTTGTCGCGCATGAAGGCCAGCGCCACAGACAGGCCATCCGGTGCAATTCCGTGACCCGTACCTTTCATGATATGAGCATAGACGTCTTTCCACCCGGCCTCCTGCAAGGCTTCGGCGGCTTGTGGCAAGGACTGTGGCGGCACAACATCATCTGCATCACCGTGGACCAAAAGAATGGGCGGGCGCACCACGACATCATCGCCTAGCGTCTCCGGGCTGAGCAAACGGCCCGAAAAGCCGACGACCCCGGCGATCTCGTCTTCACGACGCGGTGCCACGTGCAGGGCCATCATCGTGCCTTGGGAAAACCCAAAGAGCACAACCTGTTCAGGCAGCACGTCTTCATCTACCATCAGCGCGTCCAGAAAGGCGTTCAGATCTTCCACGGATTGCGCCATGCCGCGCATGGATTCTTCCTCGGACGAGCCATCAATCCAGGGGATCGGAAACCACTGAAATCCCATGGGGGCCCCGGCACAATCCTCCGGCGCATCCGGCGCGACAAAGAGCGTATCGGGCAAATGTTCTCCCAACGGATCGGCCAACCCCAACAAATCCGCGCCATTGGCGCCGTAGCCATGCAGGAAAACCACAACAGAGCGTGTGTCGCCCGACGTCGGCGCGCGGCGTTCTGCATTCAATACCCGTGTCATGTAATCCCGTCCCTTTGCTTTGCGTGTCTGTAGTAGGCAAAGAGCAGCCGCGCCGCAACCGACCGCCAGGGCGACCAAGCCTCTGCCATCTGCCGCAGCGCGCGTTCCTTGGGCCGCTCTGGCAGATCATATAGAATTCGGGCGGCCTCTTGCAGCGCAAGATCTCCGGGCGCGAACACATCCGCCCGTCCCAGGGAGAACATGGCATAAATCTCTGCAGTCCACACACCGATGCCTGTAACCGCGGTGAGGGTCTTTATCACGTCGCCATCAGATGCAGTGCGCAGGGCACCATAATCTATTCGCGCCTCCGCCAGCGCATGCGCATATCGCGCCTTTTGACGGCTCAGACCCAGATCACGTAACGCCGCTTCGCTGTGATCCTGCACGGACTGTGCATCAAGGACACCGGCATTTCCCAATTTCTCCCAAAGCGCGCGCGCCGAGGCGGTGGACACCTGTTGGCTGACAATCGCGCTGAACAGCTCTGAAAAACCATCAGGTTTACGGCGCAGGGGCAACGGTCCTGTCGCCTGATAGGCGGCAGCCAGGACAGGATCACGCTGCGCAAGCCAAGTGGCTCCTTCCGACACATCCTCGTCAGTTTCAATAATGCGCCCAGGACTCACGGGTTGGCTTCCCAGGCCATGGCTTCGGCAACGCTGGTGACCAGAGGCATGCCTTCAGGCGTGTCGGGGCGTTCAATCATTGACACGCGGATGCCCAAACGCCGCGCGGCCAGAAGCTTTGACTTGCTCGCGATCCCACCCACGTTTCTGCATATCAATCTGGATACCTTCAATTCCCGCAACAGATTTTCCTCAGCTTGCTGAGAAAAAGGCGGTGTTCCAACGACGAATTTTACAAAATGGAACGGTGGCGGACGGGAGGATTTTTGCGTCTGGCGCAAGAACAAAGCCTCACCTTTGAAATCAGCAAACTCCGGCAGAGACGCCCGTCCTGTATTGCTGAAGGCGCGGGCGTTTCGGGGCAGGTCAATTGCGGCCTGCGCGATGGATGGGTAGTTGGTCCAACTGTCCTGCTGGGTGGGGAGCCATGCTGTGCGCAGCACCCGCACATAGCGTATGTTGCACGACAGGCAGACTTGCGCAGCCTGATCGGAGACCTCCGCATCAAAAGCATGGCTGGCATCAATCACGCAGCTTACATTTTCTGCGAGAAGCCAGCTCTCCAGCGCGTCGGTGTTCGGAAATACTCCCAAACGGGTTGGCACCGGCAGAGCATCAAACATCCGCTCCGGCTCGGGCAAACTTGCGATCACAGATCGCCCTCGCCCCAGCAAACCTGTGATGATCCCTTGCGCCTCCCGCGCGCCCGCCATCACCAGAGTTGTCACACCGCCGTTCATGCGCAGACCTTATGCCAGATCACGCGCGGCGCAAGAGGGCTTGCTCAGACCTGCCAAGAGGAATACGCAAGTCCCATGCAACACGTAGATGATACCCGCGCAAAGCGTAATGTGGCCGTTCTGGTCATGGCGCAGGCCTTTCTGGGCAGTCAGATCACGATGATTTTTGTGATCGGCGGGTTGGCGGGTCAACAAATGGCGGTGAATGCCTGTCTGGCCACTCTGCCGATCTCGATGATCGTGTTTGGGTCCATGACCACCGCGCCGTGGCTGTCAGCCCTGATGCAGCGCTTTGGGCGTCGCGCAGGTTTCATTGTTGGCGCTCTGGGAGGTCTGATCGGGGCTGCGATTTGTGCCTATGCGCTGACCCTATCGAATTTCTGGGTCTTTCTGGTAGGCAGTTATTTGACCGGCATCTATATGTCCTCGCAGGGTTTTTTCCGCTTTGCTGCGGCGGATACGGCCTCTGAGGCGTTCCGGCCAAAGGCGATTTCCTATGTCATGGCAGGAGGACTCTTATCTGCCATCATCGGGCCGCAGATCGTGGCTTATATGACGGGCAACAACGCCGATGCGACGGTGATGAGGTTCTTTCCGATCTATATGGCCGCTATGGCGCTGAATGTCATGGGCATGTTCCTGTTTGCCTTTTTAGACATTCCCAAACCCCCAAAGCGCACCGAGGACAGCCCACATGGCCGATCCTTGATGGAACTTTTAAAAACACCACGCATCGCCGTGGCGGTGATCTGCGCCATGGTGTCTTATGCGTTGATGAATCTTGTGATGACTGCGACTCCGCTGGCGGTCGTAGGATGTGGTTTTACTGAACCCAATGCAGCGCATGTGGTCACGGGCCACGTTTTGGCGATGTTTGCGCCGTCCTTTTTTACTGGTCATCTAATTGTGCGTTTTGGCGTGGAAAAGATCATGGGGCTGGGCATCCTGATCCTCGGAGCTGCGGGCATGGTCGCTCTATCGGGCGTGGAATTAAGTCACTTCTTTATCGCCCTGATCCTATTGGGCTTGGGGTGGAATTTCGGTTTCATCGGAGCAACGACGATGCTCGCGGGGGCGCATAGACCAGAAGAGCGTGGACGGATGCAAGGGTTGAATGACCTTTTGGTCTTTGGTGGAGTCACGCTTGCCTCCCTCTCCTCGGGCGGTTTGATGAATTGCTCAGGAGGCACACCGCAAGAAGGATGGGCCGCTGTGAACATCGCCATGGTGCCATTCTTGGTACTCGCAGGGGCTGCGCTAATCTGGCTGATGTTGCGCCCCAAAGCACAGACCGCGTGAGGTCAGGACCACTTCCACAGCAGATAGGAACGCCTCAAAGGGTGTACGGCGATGGCGTCATCTGCCACGCGCTGCGGCTCTTTCGCAATCTGGCTCAACACCGGGTTTGTCAGAAAGGCTTCTGTCATGGCTGGCCGTGCCGTCTTGGTCAAAATGCTTTTGACTTCACGCGCTGACGGGCAATCTGCCTGCATGGTTTGCGCCAATAGGCTGATCGCCTCTGCGCGCCCATCCACAAGCGGAATACGTCCCTGTGCCTCAAGTGCAGGCACCGCCTGCAAAAATCGCGCCAGACCCGTGGCGCGCCCGAGTTTACGAATAGCGCCCTCACCCCCTGTGTCGGTCACGCCCAAAGCCCGCGCTGCCACCCACATCAAACCAGCGGCAGTTTCATTCAGATAGCTCTCGAAATGGCCTGCGTCCTCAAAGGCATCTTTGTAAATGTCCCAGCGCCGCGCCGCGACCAGCCGATCCAACACTTTGGCCCCCTCTGCATCAATGATCGACGCCAATGGCGTGACGACCTCATGACGGCGCACCACAGCACCTGTGCCAATTTCCTCCAAGGCATCGCGCCACCATTGCAGGCGCATTTCCGCGATCATGGGTTCCTGCGTCACCCAAGGCGCGCGGGACACTTCGACGTTGAACGCATAGAGCGGAAACAAAACCCGGCGTGCAGCCACAGGGCTGGCCATTGCGGCGGCAAAGCGGTCGGGATCACCCTTTTCGACCAAGGCCGCGCAGGCGGTCAGGTCCGCGTCAAAACGCATTCGGGCGCACCACGCTCAGCAAATAGCCGAAACTGTCGCGATGCGCGCGCCAGCACGCGGCCTCATTCTCTGCTTCCTCAAGAACCTGCACCATCGCGCCCGTGGCACCGGGACGTAATTGAGCAATGCGCGTATCCAGCGGTCCAAAGTAGTCTTCCCACGCAGCATCGGAGAGTTTTCGCGTGGCCAGTGTTTCGAAACCTGCCGCCCGCACGTTTTTTGCGACGCCCTGAATATCCGTCATGGCAGGGTAGTCAGCCCAAAGCTTCACAGCGGCCTCGGGACGCGCATCGCTGAACCAGCAAACCTCAGAAAAGGCAACCACACCGCCCTGCGCAAGGGCTGAGCGCCATTCCTGCAACCCTTGGGTGATACCCAGAAAGTACATCGCACCCGCGCACCAGATCATGTCATAAGGCCCGGTGATCTCTGACATATCGGCGACCGCGAGCGTAACATTTGGATCATCGTCGTACCGTGTGCGCGCCTGATCGACAAACGCGCTCACCTTGTCCATGGCCGTGATGTGCCCCTCTGGCGCCACTGCGCGCAAGGCCGCAATATCCGCGCCCGGTCCGCAAGCGGCATCACAGATGCGCGCGTCCGGCTTCAGCTTGGCAATGCCAGCAGCCCATTCAACATCCGCCACCTCTCCCGGCCCTTCGCGGGGCAAATCGCGGTGTAGTTGAAAAAACGCATCCCAGTAAGCTTCGCTCATTCTGCCACCTTTCTGTCGCGCAGCAGTTTCCAACGGATCGCGTCCAGCAATGCCTCAAAGGAGGCATCAACTATGTTCGCAGACACGCCCACGGTGGACCAACGCCGCCCCTGCCCGTCCTCTGAGTCAATGATCACGCGCGTTACAGCCTCTGTACCGCCCTGCGTGATGCGCACCTTGAAATCCACCAGACGCAGGTCGTCGATGATCTGCTGATAGCGACCCAGATCCTTGGCGAGCGCCTTGGCCAAAGCGTTGACCGGACCCCGATCCGACCCGGTTTCATCCATCGACTCACTGACGGAGAGTTTCTTGACGCCGTCCACCTTCACCACAACCACAGCTTCGGACAGGCTGATCATCTTGTCATATTTGTTTTTGCGTCTTTCTATGGTCACACGGTAACGCTTGACCTCAAAAAACGTGGGCATCTGTCCCAATATGTCACGCGCCAGCAATTCGAAACTCGCCTGTGCCGTGTCATAGGAATAGCCCTCCGCCTCACGCGCCTTGATCTGATCAAGGATCAGGCCCAGCGCCGGGTCGCCCTTGGCCACGCTGATCCCGGCCCCGTTTAAGCGTTCGCGCAGGTTGGATTGTCCCGCCTGATTGGACATCGGGATGATCCGCGCATTACCGACATCCCCCGGCAGGATATGTTCATAGGTTGTTGGATCCTTGAGGATCGCGGAAGCATGAAGACCCGCCTTATGAGCAAAGGCGGAGGACCCAACAAAGGCGGCCTGGCGAAACGGAACGCGGTTCAGGATTTCATCCAACATGCGGCTGGTGCGTGTCAGATCTTTGAGCGCTTCCCGTGTCACGCCGATCTCATAGCGGCTCGCATAGGGTTCTTTGAGCAAAAGGATCGGAATGAGCGAGGTCAGGTTGGCGTTGCCACAGCGCTCACCCAGACCGTTCAGCGTGCCTTGGATCTGGCGCGCGCCCGCATCAACGGCCGCGAGCGTACAGGCCACAGCGTTTTCGGTATCGTTGTGGGTGTGGATGCCCAAGCGATCACCCGGAATGCCTGAAGCGATGACTTGCGCCGTGATGTCGGCCACTTCGTCGGGCAATGTACCACCGTTTGTGTCACATAAAACGATCCAGCGCGCGCCGGCATCACAGGCCGCATGCACGGCTTTCAGCGCGTAATCCGGATTGGCGCGATAGCCGTCAAAAAAGTGCTCCGCATCAAAAAGCGGTTCACGCCCAGCGCTTTTGAGATGCGCAATGGAGCGCGCGATGTTGTCGGTGTTTTCTTCCAGCGAGATACCAAGAGCAGCACTTACATGAAAATCATGCGTCTTGCCGACAAGGCAAACGGCCGGGGTCGCCGCGTTCATCACGGCGGCCAGAACATCATCGTTTTCCGCGGACATCCCCGCGCGCTTGGTCATGCCAAAGGCCGTCATGGTGGCGCGGATCTTGGGCGCGTCGTCGAAAAACGCGCTGTCAGTGGGATTGGCACCCGGCCAGCCGCCTTCGATGTAATCGACACCCAATGTGTCCAACGCCTCCGCAATGGCCCGTTTCTCTTCGGTGGAGAACTGTACGCCCTGCGTCTGCTGTCCATCACGCAGGGTGGTGTCATAGAGATATATGCGTTCCTTCATGGCCGCACTTCCAGCAGCGATGGCCTGAAAGCATACCTTACGGCGCATGAGGTAGGGTGGGCTTTAGGCCACCATCTGCCGGTCATTTAAGGGCCTCGAGTTTAGCGGGGTCGAAATTTGCCTGCCTTTCCCATTTCGTACCTTCCGAAGTATTTTTCACAACAACTCCCGCTTCGGTCAGCCCTTCCCTGAGACGATCTGCTTCGCCGAAGTTCTTCTCGGCTCTGGCTCGGTCCAACAGCTCCACAATCAGTTCGATGCCGTCGACGGTAGCAAATGCACTGGAAACAACGCCACGGCGTTCATCGGTGTTGCGCGCTGTATCTCCCGCAGTAGCCGAGCCCTGAAGATCGAAACCAAGAATAAGCTGGCTTGCATATATCTGATCTAGAGCAGCAACTCTTTCTTCCGGAGCGGCAGGAAGGTTCTTGAGGTGTTCGCGAATTGATCTGATGGCCTTTGGAGTGTCCAGATCATCTTTTAGGGCATTCATTACACCCGGTATCGGACAATTCCCCTTTAAGGTCTGAAGCGTTTCTGATCCGTCCCTGCCCAAGCCTTGGGCGAACTCTCTCACTATAGCTTGCGCTTCGCGTCGTCTTTGCACGCCAAAATCCATGACTGAACGGTAGTGAGACAATAAAAACGCAGCACGTATTTCGTCACCATTCATTTGAATAGACATAGTCGCATCGATTGTATCATGGAGATTCGATAAGCCATCAAGAACCTGCCGCACAGTGAAGAAATTGCCCAAAGACTTGGACATCTTCTTGCCCTCGACTTGCAACATCTCGTTGTGCATCCAGACATTGGCCATCGCCTCGGTGTCATTGGCACAGCAGCTTTGCGCGATCTCGTTTTCATGGTGCGGAAATTGCAGATCCAATCCGCCGCCATGAATATCAAATGTGTCCCCGAGTAGCGCTTTTGCCATAGCGGAACACTCAATGTGCCACCCTGGCCTGCCATAACCCCAGGGGCTTTCCCAGCCCGGTTCATCAACGTTTGAAGGCTTCCACAAAACAAAGTCCATGGGATTTTCTTTTCCTTCGCCGACTTCTGATCTCAGACCAGCGATCATGTCATCGATAGTTCGGCCTGATAACTCCCCATATTTTTTGTCAGCTTCGACATTGAAGAATGAGTGTTCGGGTGCCTTGGATGCTTTGAAGTAGACGGCGCGCGAATTGTGGCCATAACTAATCGGCTTTGAATACGCATAACCCTTTTCAATGAGCGTTTTTATCATAGCAATCATCTCAGTGATATACTGCGTTGCGCGGGGCATTTCGTTTGGCTCCATCGCGCCCACCGCGGCCATATCTTCAAGAAACCACTCGATTGTCTCATCCGTGATATCGTTGATGGCACGACCGGTTTCTGCGGCACGCGCGTTGATCTTGTCCTCCACATCCGTGAAATTCCGCACGTAGGTCACATGCGCATCCCCGTAGACATGACGCAGCAACCTAAAGAGCACATCAAACACAATCACCGGACGCGCATTGCCAAGATGGGCACGGTCATAGACCGTAGGGCCGCAGACATACATCCGCACATTTTGAGGATCGATCGGCACGAAATCCTCTTTGGTCCGGGTTTTGGTGTTGTAGAGCTTGAGTGTCGTCATGACAGTCGTCCTTGCGCGGGGTGACGCGGGCTTAGCAATCTTGTGGAGGTATGGAAACGACCTAAAAACGCCCGCTGGGTGCGATTAGCAAATAATACAGCAAATGAGCGTGGTTTTGGTCATGCGCCATGCCTAACCCGCCCCTGCGTCTGTGGTCAAGGGTGATTGACGAATCAAACGCCCTCTGCGCCCCTGCGACCAAGGCAGGAAAGGACAGACCATGCAATTATCTCAGCGCATTACCGGGCTGACGGGGGGCGGCTCTGACGGATGGGACGTGTTTCTGAAAGCCCGCGAGATGATCGCTGATGGCATCAATGTCATCGAACTGACCATTGGTGAGCATGACATTCGCACCGCAGACCCCATTTTGCAGGACATGCATAAGGCCGCTATAAACGGGCACACGGGTTATGCCGCCGTTCCGGGCACAAAAGCACTGCGTGAAACGGTTGCTGCGCGGGTCGAGGCGCGCACGGGCATCCCAACGACGGCGGACAACGTCCTGATCACGCCCGGCGGCCAAGCTGCCCTTTTTGCCGCGCATATGGCAGCTTGTGATCCCGGCGATACCGCACTTTACGTTGATCCCTATTACGCAACCTACCCCGGCACGTTACGCGGTGCGGGCGCTGTTCCACAGGTGATCGAAACCCGCGCAGAAGACGCGTTTCAGCCCCGCGCTGACGCGATCAGGGCGCATTCTAAAACGGCGCGCTCCCTGCTGATCAACTCCCCCAACAACCCCACTGGCGTGGTCTATTCCGATGCGACGTTGCAGGCGATTGCAGATGTCTGTCAGGAGGATGATCTGTGGCTCATTTCTGACGAGGTCTATGACACGCAAGTCTGGGAAGGACGTCACCTGTCGCCCCGCGCCCTGCCAGGTATGGCCGAGCGCACGCTCGTGGTCGGGTCCATGTCCAAATCACACGCGATGACCGGATCGCGGTGCGGATGGATCATCGGCCCAAAAGCCGCGATCGCGAACCTGATCACATTGGCCACGCATACCACCTATGGGGTGCCGGGCTTCATTCAGGACGCAAGCCGGTTTGCCTTGGATCAGGGTGCTGAATTTGAAGCCGACATTGCGCGCCCGTTTCAACGCAGACGCGCCATCGCAACCGAGGTTTTGGCGCGCCAGAACACTGTCGCGCTCGTCCCGGCGCAGGGGGCGATGTATCTGATGCTCGATATCCGCGCGACGGGCATGACGGGCGAGGCTTTTGCTTATGACTTGTTGGAAGCACACAATATTGCGGTAATGCCCGGTGAGAGCTTTGGCGCCTGCGCGGCGGGACATATCCGTGTCGCAATGACGATTGAGGATGAGGCTTTCGGGAACGCTCTGGAAATGCTCTGCGCGCATGCCGAAACACGCGCGGCCGCGTAAAAAAGGCCCGGCGGATTGCGCCGCCGGACCTTTTCAGAAACGGTCAGGCTATCAGAACTGCCATGACGCGCGGATGGTGAAGGTATCAGCATCCGCATCAAGGCCGGATGTGCCCCCAAGATCGCTGAAACTGTGTTTGAGGTATTCACCGCTGATGATGACCTGTTCTGTGGCTTTGTACGACACGCCGACGCCGTAGAAATCGCCGGTATCTCCGCCTACGGAGGTGTCAACATCTGCAAGGCCAACCGTGCCGTAAAACAACGTGCGACCAAAGTCATATCCGCCGCGCAGCTTGGCACGCCAGACGGAATCGATGGATTGACCAATCGGCGCACCCGCCGATTCAAGGTCGACGCTGGCATCATCATAATCGACCTCGCCGCCGACAACCCAGGACCCGAAGTCGTAGTTATACCCGGCATGCAAACCAAAGGTCGTGTCATCACCGCCGACGCCCGCGAGGCCGCTTTCGCCATCCGCATCCAGATTACCGATCTGGGCACCTGCGTAGAAACCGGTCCAGTTGCCGCCGCTATAAACCGGCGCGGGTGGCGGGGCCGCCGGCGCGGGCGCAAGTACGGGTTCATCCAACGCGCCCGCAAAGGCGGGCACTGTCACCGCCGCCGTGACGGCCAAGGCGGCTGCTGCACTCAAGATAATCTTCATTCTCGTATCCTCGATCTGAGTTTTGGACGCTTTTTTCGCGTTCCTGCCGTTCAAATTGGTCACGCGCGACACGGGTTCAATGCACGTTTGCTCAATGAAATGTGATCCCGGCAAAACCGGCCAGAAGCTGCGCAGCCAAGCATGGAAAAACGGCAAGGCTCCGCTTTGAGGCGGAAACCACGCGGACTCTCAATAACGACATGAGGTCGCAAACAAGCTTGACCGATGCAAAGATTTGGCCGCAGGTTGACGCAGGGAGAAGGCCGCCGAAGATGCAGGATGACCTGAGTAAAATCAAACTGGTGGTACGCACGATTGGTGCCGAGCGCGGTCGCGCGGCCCGTGGACGCCCTGTGCTGGAATAGACAATTTCCAGCAACTCTTCTCTCAGGATGATCCGATGACTCAAAAAACACAAACACGCAGCGGTGGACGCGCGGCACGCAGAGCAGCGCGCGCGGCCCCTCTTGCATCACACCTGCGCCCGATCCGACCGGGCATGAATGGCGGGACCTATACCCCGCTGACGCCCGCACAAATGGACCGTATTCACGCCACGGCATTGGATGCTTTGGAACAGATTGGTCTGGCGGATGCGCCGCCCTCTGGTATTGCCTATTTGACCGAGGCCGGTGCAGTTTTGGGCGATGACGGGCGCATTCGATTTCCCCGCGCCCTGATTGAGGATACCATTGCGCGCGCAAACCGCACCGTCACTTTGATGGCACGCGATCCACAGCACGATCTGGAATTGTCTGGTCACCGGGTGCACTATGGAACGGCCGGTGCTGCGGTACACCTTGTGGAAGCCGATGGCCGGAATTACCGCGAATGCGGCGTTCAGGATTTGCATGATGCAGCGCGCATCGCGAACACGCTCGACAATATCCACTTTCTACAGCGTCCGATGGTGTGCCGCGATATCACCGATAATCTGGAAATGGACGTGAACTCCATCTATGCCTGTTGCGCTGGGACAACGAAACATATTGGCACCTCTTTCACGCAACCCCAATACGTCAAACACGGCATTGAATTGCTGCATATGATCGCGGGCGGCGAGGACAAATGGCGCGAACGCCCTTTTGTCAGCAATACCAATTGCTTTGTTGTCCCACCGATGAAATTCGCCACTGAGTCCTGTCAGGTGATGGAGGAATGCATCAAGGCGGGCATGCCTGTGTTGCTCCTGTCGGCGGGCATGGCAGGTGCGACGGCTCCCTCGACTGTTGCCGGCGCAATCGTTCAAGCGGTGTCGGAGTGTCTTGCCGGACTGGTCTATGTGAACGCGGTCAAACCGGGGCATCCGGCGGTTTTTGGGACCTGGCCATTTGGCCTGGATTTGCGCACCGGGGCGATGACCGGGGGGTCTGGCGAACAGGCCTTGCTGACGGCCGGATGCTCTCAGATGCACAAATACTATGATTTGCCAGGAGGCGCTGCCGCTGGGATATCAGATTCCAAACTGCCGGACATGCAGGCGGGCTGGGAACAAATGTGTTCCAACGTCATGGCCGGTTTGTCCGGGTTGAACATGGTTTATGAAGCCGCCGGGATGCACGCCTCGCTGTTGGGTTTTTGTCATGAGTCGCTGATTTTGGGGAATGACCTGATCGGACAGGCAATGCGCTGTGTCCGCGGGATCGAGATCACCGATGATACGCTGGCACTGGATCAAATCCGGGAAGTCTGTATCGGTGGGCCGGGTCACTATCTGGGCACCGAACAAACGCTTGGACGCATGGAGCAGGATCACGTTTATCCGAGCTTTGGCGATCGCACATCACCTAAGGAATGGAACGAGTTGGGCAAGCCCGATCTCATCGAAAAAGCCACAGCGCGTAAAGACGAGATCCTCGCACAGCGCGCGACCGCACGCTTTGATCCAATGCTGGATGCTGACATTCGACAACGATTCAACATTCACTTGCCGGGTTAATGGTGCGACAAAAAATATGCCCGGTTCCTGGGGGAGGAACCGGGCACCTGTAACCTCAATCGCCTGCTGATCTGCAACAGTCAGACGGCTTCAGGTCTTTGGCCTGTTTAGGCTGGCATCAATCCGGCTTCCTGTGCGGACTGCACCTCTGCTTCGTCAAGTGCGCCGTCTGCATTCAGATCCATTGTGGTGAATGCTTCGGCTGTGACGTCAGGATAAACGGCCTGCACCTCGTCGATGGTCAAAACGCCGTCCCCATTCGCATCGGCACTCAAGGCTGCCACTGCGGCGGATGCCGACAGAAGAGCGATCAGAGCGATGGTTGGTTTGTTGAACAGTGTCATGTGGGGTCTCCCATTTAAGTTTGAACGTAAGTGTTCTGAAACGCTGTTGTGCGCTTCATTAAGACAGATGCAGGAAAGGCGGGTTCCGTCCCTGCCGCAGGACGCTTATGCCCAATCGCGCCATTCCCCGCCGATCCGGCGCACGCGCAGTGGCGAGGCGTTGCCGAAAAAGGGCGCAAAGGTGCCATCGGCAAAAACCCCCCGTCTGGTACAACTTTAAAGACATGCCATGTTTGGAGAGTTCCATCAAAACAGGAGCTCGATATGCACCAACTGCGTGATATTCCCGACGACCTGAATGCCCTGCTGCCCCGTCTGGCGAAACGTGCCCGGCGATTGAGTGACAGCCAGAGTGATGCTGACGATCTGGCACAGGAAGCAACGCTCAGTCTCTGGTCTGCCTTGTTGAAAGGCACCGAGGTCGATGATCTGGAGCGTTATGCCATGACTGTCCTGCGCAACCTCGCGCGCCAGAGGTGGCGTTCAGACAAACCAACCGACCCCTTGGAGGAAGACAGCATGTCTGTTTTGCCCGAAGCGCCCGCGCGCATGGCCTGCGCCGAAATTGCAGCGGCGGTCGGGCGGCTCCCGCAAAATCAGGCTCTGCTGATCCAGATGATTGCAGCGGGTGAAACCAGCCCATCAGCCCTCGCGAAAAATACGGGCCTGCCTTTGGGCACCGTGATGTCTCGGCTGGCAAGAGCACGTGCAAAACTGCGCAAAGAAATGGGTATAAAGCAAAAAACGCCGATCTCGGAACTCTTCTGAAGGGATGATGGTGGCCTAAAGCCCACCCTACGGCGGCAAGCACGCCACGTAGGGTGGGCTTTAGGCCACCTTTGCCAAACGCGCGCAGCAACGGTGCCTCCGATCAGGCGCTGGCAAAATCGGATAACGCTACGAAAAAAGGGGCCCCGAAGGACCCCACTTAGTTTCGCCGTTCAAGCTCAATTTGTTAACCGCTCGGTATTTTTTTGCCTGCGGCCTGAACGTCGTCGGGGGCGAGCGCACCCGCCCCGGATATCAGAGAGGCCAAGGTCCCACCCTGCCCGTCCCCAATTACGTTGGAAATCCAAAGGATTTCCGACGGGCCGGACAAAGTGGAAAACGTCTTCGTTTTCTGCGGAACCCGGCCCCGCTGCTTGTTGAAAGTGGCGTAGTTATCTGCTCACTTCCGTATTCGTCGGGATGCCGATCGGTCTTGGTCGATCGACACCCCTGCGCATCCCTTAAGACGCGTGTCCTTTGCTATGGGTTGGCGCGTCCGGTTTCTCTGATCCGCCAGTCCTCGCTTTCTTTTGCACGTTCAACTGAGGTCGAAGCTCGTTGATCAATAGCGCCTCCGCATCCTTCAGGCCCACAACCGGACGTTTTGGTTGCGAGTGAACAAGAAGTTTGGTGGCACCTTTCCTCTTGGGGCCTTCGAGAACGTCATCCCCCTGCAAGTCTTTCGCATTGCTTATAAAAACCGGATTGAACCCGAAAATGCCTTCTGTGCAGAACAGATAGATGTCATTCTCTCCAGCAGGGTCCGCATCAATCTCATACTCCGCAAAGTCGAACTTTTGACCGGTCGAACTGATATAGATCGGCGGTGAAAGAGAATTGATAGACCGTTCAATCATGTCAGCGCCCTCCTCAGCTGCAGCCACTTGTTCCGCCGCAGGTGTTGCACTTCATGCAAGTCCCGTTGCGCACCAGCGTGTAGTTGCCGCATTCGCCGCAGGCTTCGCCCTCATAGCCTTGCATCTTTGCCTTTGTGCGGGCGTCCATGCTAACCGATCCGCTTGCAACAGCCGTTGTTGTGGCCATCGCAACAGCGATACTGCCGTCAGCCGCTGGAGCAAGACCGTCATAGGCCGTTTCGCCATCGCCAAAGCCCTGGGCGCCGCCCTGCAACACAACCAACTCCTGAGGCATCCGATTGCGCAGATATCCCGTTGAACTGATTTGCTTAAGCACTTCCAAAGACTTAGCCGCAGCGGTTTCAGAGAGCTCGGACACATTGCTGACACCGTCCTCTTCACCCCGGCCCAAATCATCAAAGGTGTGACCCGCAGGGGCAACATGCGCCAGATCCGTGCGATCCAAGTAAGATACCGCCAGCTCCCGGAACACATAGTCGAGGATCGAAGTTGCGTTCTTGATGGTCTCATTGCCTTGCACCATGCCCGCAGGCTCGAATTTGGTGAATGTAAAGGCATCCACGAACTCCTCCAAGGGCACGCCGTATTGCAGACCAACCGACACTGCGATGGCGAAGTTGTTCATCATCGCCCGGAAACCAGCGCCTTCTTTGTGCATATCGATGAAAATCTCACCGATCTTGCCGTCCTCGTATTCGCCGGTGCGCAGGTACACTTTGTGACCGCCGACAATGGCCTTTTGCGTGTACCCCTTGCGGCGCTGTGGCATCTTTTCACGATGAGATTTCACGATCTCCTTGACGATGATCTTCTCAACAATTTTTTCAGCCAGAACGGTTGCCTTTTCGTGAGCGTTGCCGCTTTCGAGCGTCTCTTGGGCTTCCTCATCGTCCTCAACCAGGGCCGCGGCCAAAGGCTGCGAGAGCTTCGAGCCGTCGCGATAAAGCGCATTCGCTTTGACACCCAGCGACCAGCTGAGTTCATAAGCTTTTTGGCAATCCTCGATGGTCGCGTCGTTTGGCATGTTGATCGTTTTGGAGATCGCGCCGGAGATAAACGATTGTGCAGCAGCCATCATGTAGATGTGGCTGTTCACAGACAAGAACCTCTTACCTTTTTTGCCACAAGGGTTGGCGCAGTCAAAGATGCTCAGATGTTCATCCTTGAGGAAGGGAGCCCCCTCCAGCGTCATGGTGCCGCAGACATGATCATTTGCCGCGTCAATGTCTTTCTTGGAGAACCCAAGGTGGCGCAGCAGATCAAAGGTCGGATCGTTCAGTTTTTCAGACGGGATGCCAAGCACTTGCGTGCAGAACTCTTCACCCAGCGTCCATTGGTTGAACACAAACCGGATGTCGAAGGCAGAGGCAAGTGCGCCATCCACCTTGGCCAGTTCATTCGCGCCAAACCCGTGACCCGCAAGCGACGTGTGGTTGATCCCCGGTGCATTTCCGATGGTGCCATGACCGACCGCATAGGAGACGATTTCTTCGATCTGTGCGGAACCATAGCCCAGTTTTTCAAGTGCTGCAGGCACGGATTGGTTGATGATCTTGAAGTAACCACCGCCGGCAAGTTTCTTGAATTTCACCAGCGCGAAGTCCGGCTCGATACCCGTGGTGTCGCAATCCATCACCAGACCGATGGTCCCGGTGGGCGCGATAACGGAAACCTGCGCGTTGCGGTAACCGTGCTTTTCACCCAGTTCCAACGCCTGATCCCAAGTCCCCCGAGCGATCTCGATCAACCGTTGATCGGGGCAGCTGATGTAGTCCAGTGGCACGGGATTGACGGACAACTCTTCGTAGCCACCCACTTTGCCATTCGCCGCACTGCGGTGGTTCCGCATGACCCGCAACATGTGCGCGCTGTTCTTTTCATACCCGGGGAATGGGCCCAGCTCGCCAGCCATTTCGGCAGAGGTTGCATAGGAGACACCGGTCATGATCGCCGTCAGCGCACCACAAAGAGCGCGGCCTTCGGTGCTGTCATAGGAATGCCCCATGTTCATCAGCAAGCCGCCGATGTTGGCATATCCAAGTCCCAAGGTGCGGAATTCGTAAGACCGCTGCGCAATTTCCTTGGAGGGGAACTGCGCCATCATCACCGAGATTTCCAGTGTTACGGTCCACAGACGGGCCGCATGCATGTAATCCTCAACTTGAAATTCACCGTCCTGCAAGAAGGTCAGCAGGTTCATCGACGCAAGGTTACAGGCCGTGTCATCCAGAAACATGTATTCTGAACACGGGTTGGAGCCGCGGATTGCGCCATCCTCTGGGCACGTGTGCCAGTCATTGACCGTGTCATGGTACTGGATGCCCGGATCAGCGCAGGCCCAGGCAGCGTGACCAATTTGCTCCCACAATTCACGCGCCTTGACGGTCTTGGTAACCTCGCCGTTGACGCGGTTGATCAATTCCCAGTCGGCGTCTTTTTCAACAGCTGTCAGGAAGGCGTTGGTCACGCGGATCGAATTGTTGGAGTTTTGCCCGGAGACCGAGTTATAGGCCTCGGAGTCCCAATCCGTATCATAGGTCGGGAATTCAATCGACGTGTGGCCCTGCTTGGCATAATCCAGCACCCGTTTGACGTATGTCTCTGGGATCGAAACCTTTTTCGCCTCGCGGATCGCCTGTTTTAGCGCATCGTTTTTGGCAGGGTCATAGGCGTCATCGACGGCGCCGTCCCATTCTCTGATAGCCGCGAACAGCAGATTCAGCTTCTGTTCGTGCATTTTGGAGCCCGCGACAATGCTCGCGACTTTTTGCTCTTCGATGACCTTCCAGTTGATGAAGTCCTCGATGTCGGGATGATCCGCGTCGACGATGACCATCTTGGCCGCCCGGCGCGTCGTGCCGCCCGATTTGATCGCGCCCGCCGCGCGGTCTCCGATTTTGAGGAAGCCCATCAGGCCAGAGGATTTACCTCCGCCCGACAGGCTTTCCCCGGCGCCGCGCAGGGAGGAGAAGTTAGTTCCCGTTCCGGAGCCGTACTTAAACAGCCGCGCTTCGCGCACCCATAGGTCCATGATGCCGCCGTCGTTTACGAGGTCGTCCGAGACTGACTGGATAAAGCAGGCATGGGGCTGTGGGTGTTCATATGAGGATTTTGATTTGGTCAGCTTGCCAGTCTTGTAATCGACATAGTGGTGGCCTTGGGCCGGACCGTCGATGCCGTACGCCCAATGCAAACCTGTGTTGAACCATTGTGGCGAATTGGGCGCGGCGCGCTGGCTGGCGAGCATGTGGCGCATTTCATCGAAATAGGCGCGGGCATCGGTCTCGGACGTGAAATAGCCTCCCTTCCAGCCCCAATACGCCCAGGCACCGGCCAGACGATCAAACACCTGCTTGGAGGAGGTCTCTCCGCCCATCTCTGCGCCCTCAGCGGGCACCGAGCGCCACAGAAACTCAGGAACGCCCTTTTCTTTTACTTTCTTGGTCGCCGACGGCACGCCCGCCTTGCGGAAATACTTCTGCGCGATCACATCGCTTGCAACCTGGCTCCATGAATTCGGAACTTCCACATCATCGAGACGGAAAACAACCGTACCATCCGGATTGCGAATTTCGGATACGGTCGTCACGAAATCCAGTTCGGCATAAGCGTCTTGGTCGGTTTTGGTGAATTTACGTTCAATTTTCATTTTAGCTGCCTCATCTTCAGCGTCTTCATCCAAGAGCCGACCCTGTCATTGCAGGACGTCTCACTCATACCTCAGGTCAAAAACACAAAGCCTTGGTGTCCGGCTCCGCATATGGGTGCCGTTGGCTTGTCTTACAGCGATGATCTTTATCGTCTGTCTGCCCTTAACCCGCCGATGCACCCCTGTGTGTTTAACCACTACATGTTGTGGCTGCATCGTCGGTCTGCACAACTTGACGTATCTACCCCTCATGGGTCAACGAATTTTTATACTTTTTTTGTGGATTACCAACTTGACGGATTGCGGTTTTTAAGCAGCGCGGCCTCGCCAGCGATTCAACATATTAACACCAGGTTAATATCCACATGTGCAGGTGTTTTGTCCGCAGCAAAGGCAAATAGAAATAAGCCATAATAACAGCAGATTTAGCGCATGCATTTGAAGCACTGCTTGACTTTGTCCACAGGCGACTGCGCCTGGGGGCCCTTCACCACAAAAAAGATCTTTGAACTTCGCAAAGAATTAACCTTAATCACGGCTTGTTACAATTTTGTGTCAGATGTTCCAAAACGCGCCCGACCGTCCTCCCCATATGTAGCGAGTAAATGTGCGTTCTCGCCAAACTAGCACCGCATGTTGTGTTTGGCGGCTTAGCCTCATCGCGCCATATTCGTGGTGCCACGACACTATGATTCCCGCCTGAAAGATTAGTGCAGCGGAGATTACGCAAGACCACTGGACAGAGACGGGACCATCAGGGGCGCCGCAGCCAGCGTCAAGCGACTTTGGAGTTTCGACACCGATGTGCGCATCGCACTCGTCGAGGCATCCGCGCGCGGCCTAGAAACGGCTTTTTATCGCCGGGCGTGATTGAGTTTTCTGATCCCGGCGGAACCGTTAGCGGGTCGCGATGATGCGCTTCTTCTTTTACCGCGTGGCAAAGGCAGGACATTCATCGCTTTTCGTACTATTTACCCGCCGAAAAGCACGGGGCGATCAGTGCGAAACGAAACCGACCCCTGTCGGGTTGAACCTGACCCTTCAGGCCGACAAAGGCGTTGGTAAAACTTTCCCGCCCGAAGAAACCGTGGATAGGCCAACCGAAAACGAACCACCTCATAGGGCTGTCGATCCGAATACATCCCGAGCGAGGACACACTGTTTGGGCTCAGCCTTGGATCCAGCCAAGATCGTCCCCGCTGGCTGAACTGTAGCTGCAATGCACCCCACACAACGAGCCCTAGTCGCAAAACGCTCAATCGATCGCTGAACTTTGTCGGCTGGAACACGCAACCCCACATCGGCATTTCAAACAACACCCGTGATGAAGCCACCAATGCCTCCTGCAGCCACGCATGGCTCAACCGATTTGCTCAAAAGCCAATTGGATTTCGACCTAAAAAGCTTGTTTCGACGCTCTGCCAGACGCCCCAACCGCAGCCTCTGAACACTCCGTTGCCCATTGGTGCAGAGTTCTCAGATATTCCATATGGTTGAAAGTGGTCGGAGCGAGAGGATTCGAACCTCCGACCCCCTGTACCCAAAACAGGTGCGCTACCAGGCTGCGCCACGCTCCGACGAAGCACTCTTTAGACGGGGCGTGGGGATTTGAAAACCCCTAACAAGGCCATTCCGCCGCAAGATTTGAAAATGTTGGGTGGCGCAGCGTTGTACCAGGTGTAATTCCCATCGCTTTCGCAAGACCGCCGTTAATTTCCAGCACATGCGTCAAATCCTCGCCTCCGAGAATCGGTGTTTCATCCAGAGGCTGCGCTGAGTGATGAATTTTCTGCACGCGCCCTGCGGCGTCAATAAAAAGCAAATCGAGCGGAATGAGCGTATTGCGCATCCAGAAAGACAGGAACTGTGGACGCTCATATACAAAAAGCATGCCGGAACTGCTGGGCATGCTTTCACGGTGCATCAGACCCTGCGCGCGTTCTTCCGTATCATCTGCGATCTCAACCGCAAAGCGCGCCTGCCCCCAGTCGCCTCTCAGATAGACCGTGTCGTCACGACACTCTTGCGCCGACACGCCTTGACCCAGAACACACAGGATCAAAGCCGCCCACCGCATCATATGTCAGATGCGTCCAATGCAGCTTCCCATGCAAAGACTTCGGCGGCCATGTGACCGCGTTTTCCTTGGATCACGCGCAACGCCAAAGCTTCCCCCGGTGCAAGATCGGAAAGACCTGATCGGCGCAAGACCTCCATATGCAGGAATATGTCATCGCGCCGCCCAAATACATTGGCGAACCCGAACCCTTTGCCCTTGTCGAACCATTTCACCCGTGCAGGTTCCAATGGTGCTGCGGCGACTGTTTCTGGATCAAGGGCCGCGATATCCGACAGGCCAACGGTCTCACCAGCCTCCGGCGGAGACAGCGCAACAACATGGGTTGCCTGCACACCTCTGTCAGTTTTCTGAACTTCGAGCTCAACCCGTGCGCCGTCTGCAACCGAACTCTGCCCGAAATTGCGCAGCACGTTGACGTGCAGTAAAATATCCGGCCCGCCAGCATCAGATACGACAAAGCCAAATCCTTTTACCGGGTCGAACCACTTAACCAGCCCTGACACGCGGGGAGATATTTCTTCGGTCTCACTCACAAGTAATCTTTCAGTCGTCGTAACATTTTCTAACATACTATCAGATGAATTAACGTTATTCTTCCAAGTTTACACAAAAAATTCAGTCGCCGTCGTCCGGTACAGAGCAAAACGCCCAAGCACAAGCTTCACAGGTCAGTGATAAGAGGGGATATTCCCGCCGGGGTTGAAGATTGCACGTCAAATACCTTACATTTCAATACAAGACGACCTTTGCACATAATAGTGTGCGCACACAAACACTGATTTCACTTCTTTTGTGGACGAAAAGCACCAATCAGGGGTTCAATCTGGAAATCTCCCATGGATCTGCAAGCGCACCACGCTGCCATCGAAACCGATCGTGAAGGCGAAAATCACCATCCGCCCAAAACTCGAT
Source organism: Paracoccaceae bacterium (assembly GCA_033344815.1). Lineage (NCBI taxonomy): Bacteria > Pseudomonadati > Pseudomonadota > Alphaproteobacteria > Rhodobacterales > Paracoccaceae > Paracoccaceae bacterium. Next base: position 1,038,648 of record JAWPMR010000001.1, read on the forward strand.
TTCCAGCGGTTTGATCCGGAATCCACCCCAAAAAGGTGGACGTTTGGGGTTCGTCCCATGGGTCGCCGTCACCTTGGCCACTTCTGCAAGCAGAGCGTTTCTGCTGGACAGTGGCCGCGATTGCTTTGACGCCCAGGCGCCCAGGCGGCTTTTCAAAGAACGCGAAGCGAAATAGGCATCAGCGGCGTCACCATCTTCCCGGCTCACCAGGCCGCGCACCCGCACCTGACGTCGCAGGCTCTTCCAATGCATCACAAATGCGGCTTTTCCAGCCCCGTCAAGTTCACGTGCCTTGGCGCTTTCGTAATTGGTGTAAAATACAAATGCGTCCGCTTCGATCCCTTTCAGCAAAACCATCCGGACGTTGGGCAGACCCTCTGCATCAACCGTGCTGAGGGCAATCGCGTTGGGATCGTTTGGTTCTGTTTTCTCGGCCTCAGCCAACCAGCTTTGCGCAATCTGGAACGGATTCTCACCGGCGAATTTACCGTCTCGTTTGTCCATTGGGTCCTCACTTTAATTGGGTTCACCAATTGGCGGAAGTCTTCAAAAGGTCAAGTCCTGCGTGGGTCAACCACCAACCAGTCTTGATGGGACTTGCGCAATCGCCTAAAGGTCTGACAGATGCAAAACACCAAAAGCAATCCGAGGGACCTACATGGGAAATGATCTTCTGGCAGGCAAACGCGGCCTCATCATGGGCCTTGCCAATGACAAATCAATTGCCTGGGGGATTGCCAAAACCTGCGCGGACGCAGGGGCTGAGCTTGCTTTTTCATATCAAGGCGATGCTTTGAAAAAACGCGTCGGCCCCCTGGCTGCGCAATTGGGCAGCGACATTGTTCTGCCCTGCGATGTGGGCGACGAAGCCTCGCTGGATGCCCTGTTTGACAGCCTCAAGGATCACTGGGACAGGCTGGATTTTGTGGTGCATGCCATCGGGTTTTCGGACAAAAACGAACTGCGCGGGCGATATGTGGACACCAGCCGCGGCAATTTTGCCCTGTCGATGGACATTTCGGTTTATTCCTTCACGGCCGTAGTGCAGCGCGCCGAAAAGATGATGCCTCAAGGCGGATCATGCCTGACGCTCACCTATTACGGCGCGGAGAAAGTCATGCCCCATTATAATGTGATGGGCGTGGCCAAGGCCGCACTGGAAGCGTCGGTGCAATATCTGGCCGAAGATCTGGGCAAGGACGGCATCCGCGTGAACGCGATTTCTGCCGGTCCGATCAAAACATTGGCCGCGTCAGGCATTGGTGACTTCCGTTATATCATGAAGTGGAACGAGTATAATTCTCCCCTGCGCCGCAATGTGACCACCGAGGATGTCGGCAAGGCGGCTTTGTTCCTGCTGTCTGATCTGGGCTCCGGGACGACCGGGGAAAACCTGCATGTGGATGCAGGATACCACGTGGTCGGCATGAAGGCTGTAGATGCGCCAGACATGAGCAAGGGTTGAACCATTGAGTCTTGAAAGCCTTTTTGCCTTTAACCTCGTATTGCTCGCCGCATTGGCAAGTCCGGGTCCGGCGATGCTCTATTGTATCAGGACATCGGTCAGCGCCGGGCGGGTCGCGGGGCTTGCAGCGGGCCTTGGTCTGGCCACGGCTGCATCTCTCTGGTCGCTGTCAGCGCTCTTGGGGCTGGATGCGCTTTTTCGAGTATTTCCCTGGACATACACACTTCTGAAAACGGTTGGTGCTCTTTATCTGATCTGGCTAGCGGTACAGACTTGGCGTCACGCGCGCGATCCGGTCGGGGCCTCTGATCGGCCTGCACGGCGCGCGTTTTTGGCGGGGCTCCTGATCAATGCGGGCAATCCCAAATCCATGCTCTTCGCCGCCGCTGTGATCGTTGTGGTTTTTCCGACCGGGCTGACGATGGCGGAAATATCTCTGATCGTCACAAACCATTTTGCTTTGGAAGTTCTGTTCTACGGGCTTTTCGCAGCCCTGTTGTCCAGTACTCCAGCACGGCGCGGATATATGAGCGCCAAACCCATTCTGGACCGCATAACCGCAACACTGCTGGGGGCTTTGGGATTGCGCCTGCTGACTGAAAGGTAAAGAAATGAGCAAAGATTCAAGCCGTCTGCCCCATGAGAAGGGCTTTCACATCAGTTGGGACCAGATCCATCGCGATAGTCGTGCCTTGGCCTGGCGTCTGGATGGGCAAGGTCCGGACGGTGGCGCATGGCGCGCAGTGGTGGCAATCACACGCGGCGGTATGGCCCCAGCCATGATTGCCGCGCGCGAATTGGACATTCGCACGGTCGATACGATTTCGATAAAGTCCTATGACCATCAAAAACAATCCGAAGCCAAGATGCTGAAAGCGCCGGACAAGACGCTTATGGGAGATGGCACTGGCATCCTGATCATCGATGATCTGGTGGACAGCGGCAAGACACTTGAAGTCGTGCGCGCGATGTACCCCAAGGCCCATTTTGCCACGGTCTATGCCAAGCCTTCGGGCCGCCCGCAGGTAGATACATTTATCACCGAGGTCAGTCAGGACACATGGATCTTTTTCCCATGGGATATGGCGTTGCAATATGTTGAGCCTTATCGCGGCACTGATTGAACCGCGCAAAAACTGAATGCCTCCGTCGAGAGTATTTGAGGCCAAAAGAACCCGATCCGCAAAAGACATCCGCACCCGTTGAACGGGATGCCGCCAGACTGGAGCGACATGATGACGATTTCGAGAACCGCCGCAACTTTTGCGCCGCCAGTCATGGAGGCACGACGCTGGTTGGACGGGATTGATTTTCCCACCGATCGACCGCTGATAAACGTCAGTCAGGCCGCCCCTGTTGACCCTCCGCCCGACTCTCTGAGACAGGTTATGGCAGATGTGGCGCTGAGCCGTGATGATGCGCATCTATACGGGCCGGTGCTGGGCTTGCCTGATTTGCGCACCGAACTCGCGCGGCAAACCAGCCGGATCTATGGCGGCGATGTCGATACCGCCCAAGTAGCGATTACCTCCGGGTGCAATCAGGCTTTTGCTGCGGCCGTTGCGACGCTTTGTGCTGAGGGCGACGAAATCATTCTGCCAACGCCGTGGTATTTCAACCATAAAATGTGGCTCGATATGTCTGGTGTTAACGCTGTTCCGCTGAAAACCGATGCCGCCCTTATGCCCGATCCGGAAGTCGCACAGGGCCTGATCACGCCACGCACCCGCGCCATTGCGCTGGTGTCACCCAATAATCCGGCAGGTGTTGAATACCCCGGAGAGCTTCTGCAGGCGTTCCTCGAACTGGCGCGCCGCAACGGCATCGCACTGATCCTTGATGAAACCTATCGCGATTTTCACAGTCAGATGGGTGCACCACATGGACTATTTGAAGATCCGGATTGGGACGACACACTGATCCACCTCTATTCCTTTTCCAAAGCATACCGACTGACCGGGCATCGGGTCGGTGCCATCGTCACCTCGCCCGCACGCTTGTCAGAGGTTGAGAAATTTCTCGATACTGTCGCCATTTGCCCCGGCCAGATCGGCCAGCACGCCGCCCTCTGGGGGATGCAAAACCTTGCTCAATGGCTGGCCGGAGAACGCGACGAAATTCTGGCACGTCGCAAAGCGATTGAGTCTGGGTTTCACAAATTGGAAACCCAAGGTTGGACCCTTCTCGGATCCGGAGCCTATTTCGCCTATATGGCGCATCCCTTTGAGATAAGTTCCGCCCAACTGGCCCCAAAACTCGTACGAGATCAAAGCATCCTGTGCCTGCCCGGCACGATGTTTTGCCCTGACGCCGATGCGGATGGTGCGCGACAGTTGCGCATTGCTTTTGCCAACCTTGATAAAGACGGTATTGGCGTGCTGTTTGACCGGTTGAACACAATGCGCCCGCGCGGCTGAGACCCCTTGCCCCCCGGCCCCCGGACGCTTAGACAGAGCGTCAAATCGTGACAAATGCGCCGCGCGCAAAGGGTGAACATGGCCAAAGGCTCCTCAAGCATTTCGAAAACCGCCGTCTGGATTCTGATGGGTCTGTTGATCCTGGGTCTGGGAGGGTTTGGCGCCACCAGCCTGTCGGGCAACATCCGTACCATCGGGACCGTTGGCGACATGCCTGTGTCGGTGGACAGCTATGCGCGCCAGTTGCAACAGGAAATGCAGGCGGTCCAGCAACAGACAGGCCAACCTTTGCCCTTTGCGCAGGCACAACAAATCGGGCTCGACCGCGCGGTGCTTCAACGGGTGATCGCAACGCGCGCGCTGGATCATGAAGCCGCCCAGATGGGCCTGTCGATCGGAGATGCGACCCTGCGCGACCGGATTCTTGAAATATCCGCTTTTCGCGGCGTGGACGGGACCTTTGATCGCGACGGATATCGCTTTGCGTTGGAACAAAACGGCGTGACCGAGGCGCAGTTCGAAACACAGCTGCGCGAAGAAGTGTCCCGCACCTTGATCCAGGGAGCGATCCTGAACGGTGTCGTCATGCCTGATGCCTATGTGGAAACACTGGTGAACTTCGTCGGGGAGCAGCGCAGTTTCACATGGACCCGTCTGGGAGAGGCGGATTTGGCGACCCCCATTCCAGTTGCCGACGATGTCACCTTGCGTACGCATTATGACGCGAATATCGACGCTTTCATGCTGCCTGAGACCAAGCAGATCACCTATGCGATCCTGAGCCCGGATTCGTTGATTGACGAGGTCGAGATCGCCGAGGCTGAACTGCGCGAAGCTTATGATCAGCGCAGCGCTGAATTTGACCAGCCCGAACGTCGGCTTGTGGAACGTCTCGCCTATCTGGATGAGACAGGCGCGAATGATGCCAAGGCCGCTCTTGAGGTCGGAAACAGTTTCGAAGGTCTGGTAGAGGCGCGCGGCCTGACGCTTGCGGATATTGATCTGGGGGATGTGACTGAGGCAGAACTCGCCGACGCCGGTGCTGAGGTGTTTGCGGCGGAAGTTGGCGCAATTGTGGGTCCGCTTCCGAGCTCTTTGGGACCTGCCCTTTATCGCGTAAATGCGGTTCTTCCTGCTCAGTTTGTACCATTTGAAGACGCGCAATCCATCCTGCGTCCAGAGCTCGCGGCAGATCGCGCGCGCCGGCTGGTTGAGGCACAGGCGGAAAATCTGGACGATCTTCTGGCGGGCGGCGCCACGCTCGAAGAATTGGCAACGGACAGCGACATGATTTTGGGCAGCATTGACTGGACCCTTGAAAGCACAGATGGCATTGCAGCTTACGAAGCATTCCGGCGCGCAGCCAACGCGGTCACGGTAGAGGACTTCCCGGAGATTGAGCAAGTGGAAGACGGCGGGTTGTTTGCCCTGCGTCTGGACGCGGTTTTGCCGCCCCGCCCGGCCCCGTTCGAACAGGCACGTGCAGACGTCTTGACCCATTGGCAAGCCGGCGAGATCGAGGCCAGCCTGACGGCTCAAATTGAAACGCAATTACCGCAACTGCGCGAAGGTGCGGAGTTTGCGACACTGGGCCTGGATGCCGTGCGCGAAGAAAACCTGTTACGCAGTAGCTTTGTAGGCGGCACACCGACCGGTTTCATGTCGGATGTTTTTGATATGGATGTCGGAGATGTCGCTGTAATGCAGGACGACGCCGCCATTGTGATCGTACGTCTGGATGAAATTGCCGCACCTGAAGAGAACGAGGATACCGCGACCCTGCGCATGCAGTTGGAACAGCAGGCGGGTCAGGCTCTTGCGCAGGACGTCTATGAAATCTTTTCAAATGATGTGACCCTGCGTGCCAACCCGCAAATCAATCCGCAGGCCTTGCAGGCGGTCCATGTGAATTTCCCCTGATCTATGGCACTAATCCCAGAGTTTAAGGCCTTTGAGACCGCCTACGCAGCAGGGCGTAATCAAATTGTCTACACGCGGCTGGCCGCGGATCTGGACACGCCTGTTTCCTTGATGCTCAAGCTGACCGGGGCAAAAAAAGACGCCTTTGTTCTGGAATCGGTGACGGGCGGCGAAGTGCGCGGACGCTATTCGATCATCGGTATGAAACCAGATCTGATCTGGCGGTGTCACGGGACGCAGAGCGAAATCAACCGCGCTGCGCGCTATGACGCGGAAGCGTTTACCCCGCAGGACGGCAATCCGCTGGATGGGCTGCGCACGCTTCTGAGCGAAAGCAAAATTGATCTGCCCGATGACTTGCCACAGGCGGCAGCGGGGCTTTTCGGCTATCTTGGCTATGACATGGTGCGGCTGGTGGAACATCTGCCAGACATTAACCCGGACCCGCTGGGCTTGCCGGATGCTGTGATGATGCGCCCTTCCGTGGTGGCTGTGTTGGACGGTGTGAAGGGCGAGGTGACCGTCGTCTCTCCCGCTTGGGTCTCAGATGGGCAATCCGCCCGCGCGGCCTATGCGCAGGCCGCCGAACGCGTCATGGATGCAGTCCGAGATCTCGAACGCGCCATGCCCGTTGCGACCCGTGACCTTGGTGAGGCGGACACGCCCGGCGATCCGATTAGTAATTTCACCCATGACGGGTATAAATCAGCCGTCGAAAAAGCGCGCGATTATATCCGCGCCGGTGATATCTTTCAGGTGGTGCCTGCACAGCGCTGGACGCAGGATTTCAAGCAGGATCCCTTTGCGCTCTATCGCAGCCTGCGGCGTACAAATCCTTCGCCCTTCATGTTTTATTTCAACTTCGGCGGCTTTCAGGTGATCGGTGCCAGCCCCGAAATTCTGGTGCGTGTCTTTGGCAAAGAGGTCACCATTCGACCAATCGCCGGAACGCGCCCGCGCGGCGCCACGCCTGAAGAAGACAACGCCTTGGAAGCCGATCTGCTGGCCGATCAAAAAGAGCTCGCCGAACACTTGATGCTTTTGGATCTGGGCCGCAATGATGTGGGTCGTGTTGCCAAGATTGGCACCGTTCGCCCCACCGAAGAATTCATCGTCGAGCGCTATAGCCATGTGATGCACATCGTATCCAACGTGGTGGGCGAATTGCACGACGACAAGGACGCGCTGGACGCGTTTTTCGCTGGTATGCCTGCGGGCACAGTATCCGGCGCGCCCAAGGTGCGTGCGATGGAGATCATCGACGAGTTGGAACCTGAAAAACGCGGTGTCTACGGGGGCGGCGTTGGCTATTTCAGCGCGGGCGGCGATATGGATATGTGCATCGCGCTGCGCACCGCCGTGGTGCAGGATCAAAAGCTTTACATTCAGGCCGGGGGGGGCGTCGTCTATGACAGCGACCCGGAGGCCGAGTTTCAGGAAACCGTGCATAAATCCAACGCGATAAGGCGCGCAGCAGCCGATGCCGCGCGGTTCTCAGGCGAGGGCAACACCTGATCCATGCCCAATGCGCCCTTTGAGATTGCCGGAAAAAGGATCGCGCGGGGCAGCAGCGAGACCGTGCACTTGCCGGTTTCAACAATGCCGGATCATACGCCGGTCAACCTGTCGGTGCAGGTGCATCATGGCAAACGTATTGGGCCAACGCTCTTTGTATCGGCGGCGGTGCATGGCGACGAGGTGATCGGTGTGGAGATCGTCAGGCGTCTGTTGCGCGCTCCCCAGCTTCGCTCGTTGCGCGGGACTCTGCTGGTTGTGCCTGTGGTGAACTCATTCGGGTTTTTGAACCGTTCTCGATACCTGCCGGACCGACGCGATCTCAATCGTTGTTTTCCCGGCCATCCCTCGGGCTCGCTGGGCTCCCGTTTGGCCCATATTTTTCTCAACGAGGTGGTACTGCGCTGCGATGTTGGGATTGATTTGCATTCCGCGGCCATCCACCGCACCAACCTGCCGCAGATCCGGGTGTCTCCTCGTGATGAGGCCACGCAGAAAATGGCTGCGGCTTTTGGCGCACCGGTGGTTTTGACGTCGCCGCTACGCGAGGGATCGCTGCGTGCTGAGGCGGCTGAGCGCGGCACGCCAGTCCTGCTTTATGAAGCGGGCGAAGGTCTTCGCTTTGATGAAATGGCAGTGCGCGCAGGCGTCATGGGCATCCTTCGGGTCATGCGCGGCCTCGGCATGGTGGCAGCCAAGGGCGTCGCCAGAGCCAAGGTTGAACCCTATTACTGCAAATCCTCCACGTGGCTGCGCGCACCCGCCGGTGGATTGCTGCGCACATTCCGTGCAGAAGGCGAAACGGTGGAAACGGGAGATGTGCTGGCAACAGTATCCGATCCATTTGGTGGCAAGGAAACGGACTTGCTGGCCCCCTCACCGGGAATTTTGATCGGCCGCGCCATTCTGCCTGTGGTCAATGAGGGGGATGCGGTTTTCCATCTGGCCGCCCTGAACCCGCGTGTCTCGGAAGACACCGTCGAAGATCTGGCAACTCAGTTGGAAACTGATCCGCTTTTTGACGAAGACGAGATCATCTGACCGCTTGTCGGGGATGTATTTGCAAATTGCGCTATTGGCTTTGCAAAGCCGCAGAGACAGGCACCAGCGCCACGGTTTTGGCCCGGTCTTGCAAACCCCAGATCAAGAGCGCAGAAATCGTGTCTTCACGCAGACGGCCCAGCATGATCACGCCGCCCTCGCGCCCTGCTTTGAATGCAGCCTGATCGAGAAACCGTCGAATGACCGTGGGCGTTTGTTCAGCGCTGTCAAAGTCGCGAAAGACAACCGCTGAGGGAACCCCTGATTTCGCGGCCAGCTTCTGCACAGTATTCAAGCCCTGGTTCTGCGTTACAAAGCCATGTCCGGTCTGCGCCAATATCTCGGTCACCTGTTCCGCCGCATCGCGCGTGCCTTGCAGGCCTTCGCCAACGCCCTCCAAGACGCCCACCGCTTCGGGGACCATCTCAAGAGCTGCGGCGAGCGTGACTTCGGCATCGCGCGCCGTCGCACCGCTGGGTAAATCAATCAGAGCCAGCACCTCGAAACCTTCGGCACGATATGCAGCCATGCGGTCCTGCGCGTCGGGCAGGTTCGTGTCCACCGCGAAACTGATCGGATAAGGAAAGCTGCGCAATGCAGGTAATCCTATGGTATCGCGCGACAAATTCACCCCTTCATCCATAAGAACAATCGCCATCACCGGTTTGTCGCCTGTATTGTCAAACGCGGCTGCAAACTTCTCAACCGGGCGCAGGGCGCGCGCAGCACCTTCATTTGTCTGACCCGCCTCCGATATCTCGCCCGTTGCGTCGCCATCGGCATCTCCCGCGAGCGTTGGCAATCTGTTCACTTCGACTTCTGGCGCGAGGTTCCCAACCGTGCCTTCGGATCCCTTGAGCGCCAGCATCTGATCCTCTGGCAACGGGTCTGATTGTGGTTGCGGTGCAGGCTCCGCATCAAAAGGCCCCGAACCGATCTGCGGCACAGGCGCTGTTCCAATGACGGGCGAGACGGTGATCTCTTCTGAAACCGGGGAGTCGGGTGACGTGACAGGTGACATTGAGGGTTGCGATTGTTGCGCCTGCGCTGTTTCAGCCTCAGGGCCCGGTGTCTCAAACGCCTGCGTTTCGGACGGCACGGCGGGCGCTTTGGGTTGATCCGGGTCTTGAGAGATCGATGTGGAAACACCGGGCGCTGATTCCGGCGCTTCGGCCTCGCTGACATCGCCAAACGCGCTTTCATCCCCGCTTGGGGGCACCGGTTGTACCGGGTCGACGCTCAAGGCAATTTCGGAGTTGGCAGATGGCGTGGCAGGCTGCGCGGGATCGGTTGAAACCGTCACGGAAGGCTCCACGCTCGGGGCTTGCAGACCTGTCGTTCGTTCCGCTGGAACAACTGGCGTCTCACCTGTCGTTGTATCAATGTCGGGCGTTGCAGTTTCCACATCAGGATCAGCCAAATCAGACGCCGCACCCGTTTCGGGCTGCGCAGCGGGCGCCATCACAGCCTCAGGAACAGCCGCCAGAGTATCGGGTTGTGGTGCCGGTATCGGTTGGCCCGTCACAGGGACAGGCTTTTCAGCATCGGGCGTTGTTTCCTGATCCTGTGACGCAATATCGGGCTCCGATAAGGGTTCTGTCTGATCGGTTGACGGCACAGCCTCATCTACTGCAGCCGTCGCCTCTTGCTCCTGCGGAACAATAGCGGCTTCAGGTGCTGCCAGCGTGACATCCGCCGTCTGCGAACGATCTGCAAATGTGGATACGACGCCCAATACACAAATACTGACCGCGCTGCCCCAAACAGCTCCTTTCAGAAAACCACGTGCCACGATGCCCTCACCTCATTCCGCCCCTGATCCGCTTTGACGTTGCGCGTTTCAGGACTGTCTATCCCGGTCATGCCCTGACCTTTTGCACGTGTTTGCGCCCCTTGACGCAGCCTTGCAAGCCTGAACATGTATGCAACACATATACCGTGCTAGAGCCTTCCTGCTCCAGCCCCGAATTCGAAGTAATGGACATGCTGCTGCTGATCGACAATTACGACAGTTTTACCTACAACCTGTTGCACTATCTGGGCAGTCTCGGGGCGGAAGTCGTCGTTCATCGTAATGACGCGCTGGATGTGCAACAAGCCATGGCCATGAACCCTGCTGGCATTTTGCTGTCCCCCGGACCTTGCGATCCGGATCAGGCAGGAATTTGCCTTGCGATTACGCAAGCAGCGGCGGAAACCCGCACGCCCTTGATGGGGGTTTGTCTGGGACATCAGACCATTGGACAGACGTTCGGCGGCAAGGTCGTTCAGGCAAAAGACATCGTGCACGGCAAAATGGGGCATATCGACCATAGTGGTAAGGGGCTGTTTGCCGGGCTGCCAACCCCCTTCGCCGCTACGCGCTATCATTCGCTGACGGTGGATCGCGCCACATTGCCCGACAGCCTTGAGATCACCGCCGATCTGGCGGACGGAACGATCATGGGACTTCAGCACCGGGAACTCCCCATCCACGGCGTACAATTCCATCCGGAATCAATCCGGTCAGAGCACGGCCATGCGCTTTTGCAAAACTTTCTGAACGAAATGAAGGTTGCGGCATGAGTGACGCGCTGAAACCGCTGATCGGGGCGGCCGCAACCGGCCCTTTGACCAAAGAACAAGCGGAAATGGCATTCGCAATCCTCTTTGAGGGCGAAGCCACGCCCAGCCAGATCGGTGGCTTGCTGATGGCGTTGCGCACGCGTGGGGAAACGGTCGACGAATATGCCGCCGCCGCGGCTGTCATGCGCGCGAAATGCCATGCCGTGCGTGCGCCCGAAGGGGCGATGGACATCGTGGGCACAGGCGGTGACGGCAAGGGCACCCTGAACATCTCCACCGCCACAGCCTTTGTCGTCGCAGGCGCAGGCGTGGTCGTGGCCAAACACGGCAATCGCAACCTGAGTTCAAAATCCGGCGCAGCAGATGCGCTGACACAGATGGGATTGAATGTCATGGTTGGCCCGGAAACCGTGGAAAGGGCTCTGGCTGAGGCCGGGATCGGCTTCATGATGGCACCGATGCATCACCCGGCGATTGCCCATGTGATGCCGACGCGGGCAGAACTGGGAACCCGCACGATTTTCAATATCTTGGGGCCTTTGACAAACCCTGCGGGGGTCAAACGACAGCTCACAGGTGCGTTTTCGCGTGACCTGATCCAGCCTATGGCCGAAACACTCGCGGCATTGGGATCCGAGAAAGCCTGGCTGGTGCATGGCTCTGATGGCACGGATGAACTGACCATCACGGGCGTTTCCTGGGTCAGTGCGCTGGATCTGGATGGATCGATTTCCAATATCGAAATCCACCCGGAAGATGCCGGTTTGCCAGTGCACCCTTTCGAGGACATCATCGGCGGGACGCCAGAGGAAAATGCACGTGACTTCAATGCATTGTTGGATGGTGAGCTTTCGGCTTATCGCGATGCGGTTTTGTTGAATGCGGCAGCTGCACTTTTGGTGGCGGATGCGGTTTCCACCCTGAGGGAAGGCGTCGAGCGCGCCGCCGCAGCCATCGACAGCGGTGCCGCGCGTGACAAGATCGCTGCTGTCGCAGAAATCACCCAAGCAGCGTGAGCGAATACAGTCTGCGATCTCTCGGCGCTTGGGCAGATCTGCCGTTTTTTGCGACCCAATGGCCCAACATAGAAGCGCAGTTAGCCACAGAAACACGTCAGGTATTGCCTCCGCCTGGCAAGGTGTTTCGTGCCTTGGAACGCGCGCAACCTTGTGACGTCAAGGTCGTTATTCTAGGTCAGGACCCCTATCCGACACCGGGACACGCGCATGGGTTGGCATTTTCTGCCGAGGCGGATGTGCGACCGCTGCCCAGATCGCTGGGAAATATTTTCAAGGAAATGCAAAGTGATCTGGGTGCAGCCCCTGTGAGTGCCAATCTGGAATTTTGGGCAGATCAAGGTGTCTTGCTGCTCAACACCATCCTGACTGTCCCGGCTGGCGAAGCCAAGGGACATGAAAAACTGGGGTGGCAAATCCTGACAGGCCAAATCCTGAACCGATTGGCAGACCACCCGCGCGCCTACCTGCTTTGGGGAGCCGACGCCCATAAGACAGCCCGAGACGTAGATGCAGAGCAAAATCTCAAGATCGAAACGTCGCATCCCTCCCCGCTCTCTGCCCGGCGCGGTTTTTTTGGATCCAGACCGTTCAGCCGGGTCAATGTGTGGTTGCAGGCGCGCGGCGCGCAGGCCATAAACTGGGCGAACGCGCCGGAGATCCCATGACCGAAACCATTCTTGAAAAAATCAAAGCCTACAAGCTGGACGAAGTTGCCGCAGATAAAATTGCAAAACCTCTGGTGGAAATTGAGGCAGAGGCACGCGAGGCACCGCCGGTAAGACCGTTTGCAGATGCTGTTCACCATGCCACGTTGGAAGGCTACGGGCTCATCGCTGAAATTAAAAAAGCAAGCCCGTCCAAGGGTCTGATCCGGCCCGATTTTGACCCGGAGTCCCTGGCCAAAGCCTATGCAGATGGAGGGGCGACCTGCCTGTCCGTCTTGACAGATACGCCCAGTTTCCAAGGCGCAAAGAACTACCTCGTTGCCGCCCGTGCGGCCTGCGATTTGCCGGTATTGCGCAAGGATTTCATGTACGACACCTATCAGGTAGCCGAGGCACGCGCCATGGGGGCGGATTGCATCTTGATCATTATGGCATCGGTGAGCGATGATCAGGCCAGCGATCTGGAAGAGGCGGCAACGGAATGGGGCATGGATGCCTTGATCGAAGTGCATGACGGCATTGAATTGCAACGCGCAAGCCATCTCAAGAGCCGCATGATCGGGATCAACAATCGCAATTTAAAGACCTTCGAGACGTCGCTTGATACCACGCGCAGGCTGTCACGTGACGTGCCTGCGGATCGGTTGATTGTTGCTGAATCCGGTCTGAGCACAGCGGAAGATCTTGCCGATATGGCGCGATATGGCGCACGCATTTTCCTGATCGGGGAAAGCCTGATGCGTCAGCAAAACGTCGAACAGGCGACGCGAGACTTACTCGCAAATCCGATGACCGCCGGAGGCATGTAAGATGACCGGGAAGCTGACGCATTTTGACAGCAAGGGCGACGCCCATATGGTCGATGTGGGCGACAAGCCGGTAACGGATCGGATCGCCGTTGCGCAATGCCACATCAGGATGAAGCCTGAAACGTTTGATATCATTACAAAAGGTCGCGCAAAAAAGGGTGACGTTCTGGGGGTCGCGCGTCTGGCCGGCATCATGGCGGCAAAACGTACATCTGACTTGATTCCGCTGTGCCATCCTTTGCCGATCACGAAGATCGGAGTCGCGTTCACCGCAGATAGGGACTTACCGGGGTTTCACATCGAGGCAACCGTCAAAACCACGGGCCAGACCGGTGTCGAAATGGAAGCGCTGACGGCAGCCTCAGTCGCCGCTTTGACGGTCTTTGACATGTCCAAGGCTGTCGATAAAACCATGCAAATCAATGAACTGCGTGTTGTTCTTAAAGATGGCGGTAAATCCGGTCGGTTTGAGGCGCAATGATCACGGTCGCGCAGGCGCTGGATCACTTGTTCGAGCTCGTGAAGCCTCTCGACATCGAAACTGTGCCGCTGCGCCGCGCGTCAGGTCGGATCCTTGCGCGCGACGGGGTGGCGGCCCGCACGCAGCCCCCCTTTCATGCGGCCTCCATGGATGGTTACGCGATGCGCCGCTCAGAGGCTGAACCGGACGCAATGCTCAAAGTCGTCGGAGAGGCCGCCGCGGGTCACAGCTATCAGGGCAAGTTGGGCCCCGGCCAATGCACGCGGATATTCACCGGCGCTCCGATGCCGCAAGAGGCTGATTTCGTTGTGATTCAGGAAGATGTCACGCGGCGCGGCGATGTGATCACCTTGAACCGTGACATGGACACAAAGGACAACGTTCGACCGGCGGGTGGTGATTTTAAGGTGGGCGACAAGATTGAGGCCCCGCGCCGGTTGGGGGCCCCGGATGTGGCGTTGCTGGCCGCCATGAATATTGCTGAGGTGCCTGTCACGCGTCGTCCCATCGTCGCCATCATGGCGACCGGAGATGAATTGGTCATGCCCGGCGAGACCCCGGGACCAGATCAGATCATCGCCTCCAATTCTTTCGGGCTGGCCGCGCAGCTGGAAGCCCTTGGCGCTGAGACCCGCATGATCCCGATCGCGCGCGATACTGTCGCATCGCTCAAGACGGCGTTTGCACTCGCCGCTTCTGCCGACCTGATTGTGACCATTGGCGGCGCATCGGTTGGAGACCATGATCTGGTCGCACCCGTGGCCGCCGACCTCGGCATGAAACAATCCTTTTACAAGGTTGCCATGCGTCCGGGTAAGCCGCTGATGGCGGGTCGTTTGAACGATGTGCCAATGATTGGCTTGCCGGGAAATCCAGTCTCGGCCTTGGTGTGCGGCCTCATTTTTGTGGCCCCTGTAGTGCGCGCAATGTTGGGCCTCCCCGCTGGTGCAGCCCCAAGAATGGTAACGCAACTCGCCGCAACCTTGCCCAAGAACGGGCCGCGAGAGCATTACATGCGTGCCAAGGTAACGCCTGATGGGTTACGCGCTTTTGACCGACAGGACAGCTCGCTTTTGACAGTTCTCGCCGATTCCAACGCGCTTTTGGTGCGCGCGCCTCATGATCCGGCCCGCGAAACCGGTGAGAGCGTGTCATACCTGCCTTTGTGAAATCCTTTAGAAAGCGTTGACACAAAACGGGAACATCACTAGAACAAACGCAAATTCAGGCGTCGGAGGGACCAAAAGATGCTCACCAAGAAGCAGTTGGATTTGCTGGAGTTCATTCAAAAGCGCATGCAGCGTGATGGTGTACCGCCCAGCTTTGATGAAATGAAGGAAGCGCTCGATCTGCGCTCCAAATCGGGAATTCATCGGCTGATCACAGCCTTGGAAGAGCGTGGATTTATCCGTCGTCTCGCCCACCGGGCTCGGGCCATAGAAATCGTGAAGCTGCCTGAAAGCCTTGGCGGTAACCCCACAAGCGGGTTCAACCCGCGCATCATTGAAGGCGACAAACCGGATGCGCCAAAACCTGCGGGTGCACAATCTGTCACCAGCGCCTTTGCTATCGAACTGCCGTTGATGGGGCGGATTGCCGCGGGTGTTCCGATTGAGGCGATTAATCAACAATCCCACAACGTCGCGGTGCCAAGTCAGATGTTGTCGGGATCAGGAGAACATTACGCCCTGGAAGTGCGCGGAGATTCCATGATCGAAGCCGGTATCAATGACGGCGACGTGGTGGTGATCAAGGAAACCAGCGTAGCCGACAACGGCGACATCGTCGTGGCCCTCGTCGAAGATCATGAGGCCACGCTGAAACGCTATATGCGCAAGGGTCAGAGCATCGCGCTGGAGGCCGCAAACCCAGCTTATGAAACCCGCATCTTCAAGGACGATCAGGTCAAGGTACAAGGTAAGCTGGTGGGACTTATCCGCACTTATTGACGCGGAAAACCGCGTGCGTGCCACGGCGTCCAGAGCCGGTCACCCGTTACATCGCGGACAGATGTCAGACGGATTCCGTTTTTTCCAGTGGTGATGGCGACAGCCCCCATGTTCTTCAGGCGCGCCGGGTCAAACAGCATGCATCCCGATGCTGTTTTGGGTAGGTTCAGGTTTGCGACAATGATCTGGCCTTCTGAGCACCCCTCAAACCCCGCTACCGCTTTTTTACCGGCCAGATGCATGACGCTAATGCCCCCGGGCAACGCCGCGATGCGCGTGTCTGGCCACCGCTCGGATGCCGTGAATTGATCGGTCATCTCGCCATCGTTTTCCAGCCAGTTCTGCGCAACAAATCCTGCCCCTTTCGCTTTGCTCAGGGCGCGTCCCTCCCCAGTCATGATGCCAACCAGCGTGCCATTTTCGGCAATCAATCCGATGGGGCGATCCGAAGTCACCCAGAGCCAGAACGCCGCCAAAACCGGTATCACGCCCATCAACCGCGTGCGCCCTTGCCACAGGCACAGCCACAAAAACCCCAATGCGATCATCGGTAAAACCGCAACCCCCGGTCCATGTACAAAAGAGCGCGCGCCGTCCAAACCGGCCACAAACGTGCTAACCTCGAGGATCCAGCGCAACCCCAGCCCCATGATCCAGAGGCCGATCCAGTCGAGCCCGAAAGGCGCAAGCAAAGCGGCCAAAACCGCCGCCGGAATGACAACGGTTCCCATCATCGGCACGGAGGTCAGATTGGCCAGCAAACCATAGTGCGACAGCGCATTGAAATGCGCAGCACCAATGGGGGCGGTTGCGATGCCTGCAACACCCGATGAAATCAGGACGGCGACCACGGGTTTTGCCCAATTGGGCCCCATTGAAATCTGGTGATCGCGCATGTAGCCGAAGACCGTAACCAATGCCGTTGTGGCGGCAAAAGACATTTGAAAACCTGGGCCCAGCAGCGCTTCGGGCCTCAGAAACAGAACGATTGTCGCCGCAATTGCGACGGCGCGCAGGCTGATAGCACGGCGGTTCAGCATGATGGCAGTAAGGGCCACTGCAACCATGATGAAGGCACGTTCAGTCGCCACATTGCCGCCCGACAGGGCGAGGTAGCAACAAGCCACGATCAAAGAACCCGCCGCTGCCATTTTGCGCGCAGGAACACGCAAGGCCAGGGGCGGGATCAATGCAATCGAAATCCGCAATAAGGCAAATACAAAACCGGTCAGAAGACCCATGTGTAATCCGGATATCGCCAACAGATGCGCGAGGTTGCTGGCGCGCAGGTCATCAAGCGTTTCCCGACTGATCGCGCTGCGCGACCCCGTTGTAACCGCGACTGCCACGCCGCCAACGTCACCGGGGAGGATTTCCAGCATGCGCGATGCAACCGCCATCCGGACGCGAAAAATCAACAGGTCGAACCGGCCTTTTTCTGGCAGGGAAATCGCCAAAAGGGGCACGCGGGAATAGCCGACGCCACCTAGTTGACCAAACCAGGCGTGGCGTTGGAAATCAAAGCCCCCTGGCTCCACTGGCCCGCCCGGAGGTGAGACATGCGCCGTTGTGAACACACGCAATCCCGGAGTTGGTTTGATGCTCAGACTTTGATCACCGTGCAGAGAAATGCGCACCCGTTCGGGCGTACGTTCAGGTGCCGTGCGTTCCAGCACCACTTGATCGAGGGTCAGGCGCAGCGCATCCGAACCACTGCGATCAATGTTGACGATGCGCCCCTCAACCGGGCCGTAATACCGCCAACTCATAACAGGGCTCGCCACATCATGCGCGCGGTAGGCCGCCAGCACAAATCCGGTGGCGATCAACACTATTGCTATCAAAACGGGGCTTAGCGCCTCGCCAAGCCAACGTGTCAGGATCAAAAGCGTGACAGCCAGAATGCCAACACCTGCCAGGAACACAGCTGAGGGTTCAAAACGCAACAGGAAGTACCAGCCAATGCCGATCGCAAGACAAATGGGGATCCACTCGAAAAGCGCGCCGCGCTGGTCAAGCAGGATGGCCCGGATTTGTATCACGCAGCACCTCCTTGCCCCCGTTCACTGCACTGGATAGACAGACGTTCTAGATTTACGCCCCTCATGGTTACTGAAAGGTAAATGCAAGCATGTCAGCGCCCGTCGTCACTCGTTTCGCCCCTTCGCCCACCGGGTATCTGCATATCGGCGGCGCGCGCACGGCGTTGTTCAACTGGCTCTATGCGCGTGGACGCAATGGCAAATTTCTGCTGCGGATTGAAGACACAGATCGGGCGCGCTCGACCCCGGAGGCCACCGACGCGATTTTGCAGGGGATGGCGTGGCTCGGACTGGATCACGACGGCGAGAGCGTCAGCCAGTTTGAAAATGCTGAGCGCCACGCGGCAGTGGCGCATGAATTGCTGGCGGCGGGCAAAGCGTACAAATGTTATGCAACCCAGGATGAGATCGCAGCGTTTCGTGAAGCAGCCCGCGCTGCGGGGCAAAGCACCCTCTTCCGCTCGCCTTGGCGAACTGCCGACCCTGATACCCATCCCGACGCCCCATTTGTGATCCGCATCAAAGCGCCGCAAACCGGACAAACCGTGATACAGGATCAGGTTCAGGGCAATGTAACCATCCGCAACGACCAACTTGATGACATGGTTCTGTTACGCTCCGATGGCACGCCCGTTTATATGTTGGCTGTTGTTGTAGATGACCATGATATGGGCGTGACCCATGTGATCCGCGGGGATGACCACCTCAACAATGCGGCGCGCCAGATGATGATCTATGAGGCCATGGGCTGGGACGTTCCGGTCTGGGCCCATATCCCGCTGATCCACGGGCCTGACGGGAAAAAACTGTCGAAACGACACGGCGCTCTGGGCGCGCAGGAATATCAGACCATGGGGTATCCGGCGGCGGGCATGCGCAACTATCTGGCCCGTCTGGGATGGAGCCACGGGGACAACGAATACTTTACGGATGCACAGGCATTGGAGTGGTTCGATTTGTCCGGTATCGGGAAAAGCCCGGCACGTTTTGATTTCAAGAAACTGGAAAACCTGTCCGGACGCCATATCGCCCATGCGGATGATGCCGCGCTGCAGCATGAAATAGCGCTATATCTGGAAGCTTCAGGGCTGCCAGCCTTGGGGCAGGAACAATCCGACATGCTGTTACGCGCCCTGCCCTTTATCAAAGAGCGGGCAAAAACATTTCCCGAACTCCTTGATAAAGCACAGTTTGCGCTGACCTCTCGTCCGATACAACAAGATGAGAAAGCCGCAAAAAACCTGGATACGGTATCCCGTGGTATGCTGAGAGAATTGACGCCGCAGTTGCAAACTGATAGCTGGGACAGAGAAAATCTGGAGGGTATCCTGAACCGTTTTGCACAGAGCAAAGAGACCAAGTTCGGCAAACTCGCCGGGCCGCTGCGTTCTGCGCTGGCAGGGCGGGCCGTGACACCTTCGGTTTTCGATATGATGCTGGTTCTGGGCAGGGATGAAACCCTCGCACGTTTGACAGAGGCAGCACAGGACGCAGGACAATAAGCTTGCGCAAATTGTTGGCTGGATGCGCAATGCATCACGGGCTGAATACCGGGTGCGCCCGCAGAAATAACAGGAAGGACCACTCATGGCTGAAAGCACAAAATCCGCAAAGCTGAGCATTGACGGCAAGGACTTTGATCTGCCGATTTTCTCCCCGACGGCGGGACCGGATGTGGTGGATATCCGTAAACTATATGCCCAAGCAGGCGTGTTCACTTATGATCCGGGCTTCACCTCCACGGCCAGCTGTGACAGCACCATCACCTTCATTGACGGTGACAAGGGCGAATTGCTGCACCGGGGTTATCCGATCGACCAGCTGGCCAGCAATTCGCACTACCTTGAGGTGTGTTATCTGCTGCTTTACGGCGAGTTGCCCTCCGGCGCGCAACTTGAGGAATTTGAACATCACATCACGCACCACACGATGCTTCACGAGCAGATGCAGAACTTCTTCCGCGGGTTCCGCCGCGACGCGCATCCGATGGCGATCGTGGTGGGTGTCGTCGGGGCAATGTCGGCCTTCTACCACGACAGCACAGATATCACCGACCCGCATCAGCGAGAGATCGCAAGCCACCGCCTGATTGCCAAGATGCCCACCATCGCGGCCTGGGCCTACAAATACTCGATTGGTCAGCCTTTCGTCTATCCGCGCAACGATCTGGATTATGCCTCCAATTTCCTGCGCATGTGTTTTGCGGTGCCGGCCGAGGACTACGAGGTCAACCCGATCCTCAGCCGCGCCATGGACCGCATTTTCACCCTGCACGCAGACCATGAGCAGAACGCATCCACATCGACTGTGCGCTTGGCCTCATCCTCCGGTGCCAACCCCTTTGCCTGTATCGCAGCGGGCGTGGCGTGCCTTTGGGGGCCCGCGCATGGGGGGGCAAATCAGGCCTGTCTTGAGATGCTGAACGAGATCGGTACGCCAGACCGCATTCCTGAATTCATCGCACGGGCCAAGGACAAGAATGATCCTTTCCGCCTGATGGGTTTTGGCCACCGGGTCTACAAGAACTTTGACCCGCGCGCGAAAGTGATGAAGCAATCCGCCGATGAAGTCCTGGATCTGTTGGGCGTTGAGGATAACCCCATTTTGCAAGTCGCAAAGGAACTCGAAGCCGCAGCCCTTGCCGATCCCTATTTTGCCGACAAAAAGCTGTTCCCGAATGTGGATTTCTATTCCGGCATCATCCTTGAAGCGATGGGATTCCCGACCTCCATGTTCACGCCCATCTTTGCGCTGAGCCGGACTGTCGGGTGGATTTCCCAGTGGAAAGAAATGATCGCTGATCCACAGAATAAAATCGGTCGCCCCCGTCAGCTTTATCTCGGCAGCACCGCGCGTGACTACGTGGATATTGAAAACCGCTGATCTCCAAATGGCGCGCGCGCCTCAGTGGTGCGCCGCTCTCGGTCCGGGAAGACACCGATTTGCAGCGAATCGCATTTGCCGTGTCTGACCCGCGGTGGTGCTGGCGTATTTTTTACAAAGAGGCTCGCCTTGAACTGGTCTCGGTTCAACGGGCGAAAAATCTTATCCGCTGGTCACAGTGTCGCGCATGCCTTCAATAGCGCGGTTTCCTTGTCCCCTTGCCGCGGTGCCTTTTTACGGTCATGAAATGCCAAAGAAATGCACACAGGCTCCCGTGTATCGCACTGACCGCGAGCACCCATTTGAAATCTGGCGCGAAACACCTGAACAGGGCCTGTACCAGATCTGGCTTTCTCGGTTGGCGCCGTGGTGCAGGCAAATGGGATATGATGCACTTTGCACGAAGGTTCACCTCCTGTGTTTGGCGCGAGATTTGCCTGTCATGGCGTCATGGATTAGGGGCCTGAAGAGGCCCTTTTTCCCGTTGATGATGCGGTCGAAGACACCATCACAGTTATCCATGACAGAGCCCAAACCCCACCCGTCATCACACGCTCTGATATGTCTCGAAATTTGCAGACCACAATGGCCAATTATGTAGCGGTCAACGTGGTTGGGTGCGCGGGTTGTTCCAGATTCATCACACAGAACGTTTTGTCGGCAGAAAGGTTGGTCGCCAGTCCTGCGTAGTCTTAGCGCCCCTCAAAACGTGCCTGGCGTTTTTCAGTAAAGGCCAGAACGCCCTCCTTGAAGTCGCGGGATTTACCACATTGGCCTTGCTGTTTGGCTTCAAATGTCAGTTGCTCATCCAGAGAATTATCCCAACTGCCTCGGATAACTTTTTTGATGGCCGCATAGGCGGCGGTCGGACCCTGGGCGAGATGGTCGGCGCGCGCGCGCCAGTGTGCCTCGAAACCACTGTCCGGAACAGCTTCCCAGATCAAACCCCAGTCATCCGCCTGCCGCGCCGTTATTTTATCAGCAAAAAGTGCCGCTCCCATTGCTTTGGCGGTACCCATCGTTCGGGGCAGAACATAGGTTCCTCCCGCGTCGGGGATAAGGCCAATACGCGCAAAAGCCTGCAGAAAATAGGCGCTTTCCGCCGCAATCACCACATCGGCCGCCAGCGCGAGGTTCGCCCCGGCCCCTGCTGCAGGACCATTCACCGCCGCAATGGTCGGCACCGGGCAATCCGTAATGGCGCGCAACATCGGTGCGTATTCATCACGCAGGGTGCGTTCCAGATCCAGATTAGCCGCGCTCACCCGATCACCCAGATCCTGTCCCGAGCAAAATGCGCGCCCTGCCCCGGTCAGCACAACCACGCGCGCGGTTTTGCCAGCTTCGGAAACCGCATAGGCAATTTCCGCACGCATCTGCGTACTGAGAGCGTTCATCTTTTCCGCCCGGTTGAGGGTGATCGTCGCCACGCCATCAGTTGTTTCGCAAATCAGGGTTTGATAGTCCATGTGGCTTCCTCTTTCTCAGGCTCGCCCTGTCCTAACAAACTCATTGGTACACAAAAAGAGCAACGAGACGTCACTCTTTCATGATTTCTCGTAAACGCGCTGATTCTGCCTCTGACAAGACCACCTCTTGAGGCGCAGAGATCTTTGCCCGACCGCGGATGTAGCCAATTCCAAGACCCAACCCGATCAGCAACATCAACGGCCCTGCGGCCCAGAGCAACCAGTTTGACCCACTGGCGCGGGGCGACATCAGAACAAATTCACCGTAGCGCGCCACAAAGAAATCCATCACCTGATCATCTGTTGAGCCCTCCGCGATCAACTCGCGCACGGTGCGGCGGGCGTCCTCAGCCCAGTTGGCATTGGAGGAGGCAACCGACTCTGATTGGCAGACCACGCAGCGCAATTCATGATCCAAAGCTCGTGCGCGCGCCTCAAGGGCGGGGTCCTCCAGCATCTCGGACGGATCAAGTGCCCAGAGGGGGCTCGCCAGAAAACTCAAGATGAGAATAAGGCGGATCATTCCGCGGGCACCGCTTTGACTTTGTTGCGCGCGCCTGCGGCAACCCGGAAGCGTCGGTCTGAAAGGCTGAACAGTCCGCCCAGAGACATCAGCGCACAGCCGATCCAGATCCAGTTGGTCAGAGGTTTAATATATGTGCGCACAGCCCAGCCCCCGCCCACCTGTTCGTCCCCGATCACCACATAGACGTCGCGTGCAAGGTCATAATCAATTGCCGCTTCTGTTGTGGGCATCTGGGCCACCGGATAGATGCGTTTTTCCGGTTCCAGTTGTGCAATCACGTCTCCGCCTTGAGACAGAGTAATGTAGCCTGTGGTCGACAGGTAATTAGGCCCCTCGCTGCGGACCACATCGTTTAAAGTCAGCGTGTAGCCACCGACTTCAAAGGGTTCGCCGAACTGCGCCACCTGGATGTCTTCCTGCTGCCAGGCCATCAGGCCAGAAACGCCCATGATCGTGACGCCGAGACCTGCATGCGCGATCGCTTTACCCCAGTCAGCACGTGGCAGGCGGGTCAACCGCGCCCAACGTCCAGGTCCGCGACCCGTGCGTTGTGCCAGATCAACGACAGTACCCATGATGACCCAAGCCGCCAGAAACATGCCGATGGGCCCCAACAGCGTGCGCCCGGATTGCATTGCAAAGACCAAACCGCCAATGGCCACGGCCAATAGAAAGAGATAGCGCAGGGGACGCAGTGCCCGCATCATCCGCGCCCGCTTCCAAGGCATCGCCGATCCGATGGGCAAAATCAGCCCAAGCATCAGCATGAAGGGTGAAAACGCCATGTTGAAAAATGGGGGCCCGACGCTGAGTTTGCGATCAAAGAACATCTCCGCAATCAACGGCCACATCGTGCCGACGAACACCACAAAGCAAGATACCGCCAAAAGTAGATTGTTGGCCACCAAGGCGCTTTCGCGGCTAACGACGCTGAAGACACCTTTCGCTTCCATCGTGCTGGCCCGTATCGCAAAAAGCAACAGAGCACCGCCCATGAAAAACGCCAAGATCATCAAGATGAAGACGCCACGCTCAGGATCATTTGCGAACGCATGCACCGACGTCAAAAGGCCGGAGCGCACAATGAATGTGCCAATCAGTGAGAAGCCAAACGCAAGGATGGCGAGCAGGATGGTCCAGCTTTTGAGCGCCTCGCGTTTTTCCACAACAATCGCGGAATGTAACAGGGCGGCAGCCAAGAGCCATGGCATGAAAGAAGCGTTCTCCACCGGGTCCCAGAACCAGAACCCGCCCCACCCGAGCTCATAATAAGCCCACCAGGAGCCCAGCGCGATCCCAATGGTCAAAAATACCCAGGCCGCCAAGGTCCAGGGTCGCACCCAGCGGCCCCATGCCGCGTCCACGCGCCCCTCCAGCAGCGCCCCAACGGCGAAACTGAATGTCATGCTCAGGCCGACGTATCCCAAATACAGGAAGGGTGGATGGAATGCCAAGCCCGGGTCCTGAAGTAACGGATTCAAATCCTGACCGTCAAAGGGCGGCACAGCGAGACGCAAAAACGGGTTTGATGTGAACAGAATGAAGGCGAAAAAGGCCACAGCAATGGCCGATTGAACCGCAAGCACCCGCGCCCTTAAAGTGGGCGGCAAATTTCCACCAAACCACGCCGCCATGGCCCCGAACAGAGTCACGATGAGCACCCAAAGCAACATGGAGCCTTCGTGATTGCCCCATGTACCGCTGATTTTGTAAAGCATCGGCTTTGCGGAATGACTGTTTAGCGTCACAAGCCGGAGGCTGAAATCAGAGACAATGAACGCATACATCAGCGCCCCGAACGAAAAAGCCGTGAGCCAGAACTGCGCTGTGGCGGCAGGTTCTGCCACCGCCATCCACGCAGGCCAACGTTTGTGCGCCCCGATCAGCGGAACAACCGTCTGAACGATGGCGACGATGAAGGCCAGGATCAACGCGAAATGTCCAAATTCAGTAATCATGAGCGAAGTATAAGGTACCGCTTGAAAACGTCCAATGACAATCGCGCTTTTCAGGTGATCACTTTGTCGCGGTTTGCCGTTTTTTGGCTTGCCAATCTGCCAGCGCTGGATTGCCATCTGGCAGCACAGAAAGGGCGGACAGGCGTGCATCGTGCCCCGTATCCGCAAGTCCCGGCGTCGTTGGTTTCAGGCTGTTCAGGGCAGTGATGTTTTCGATCACGCGCGGCGCAATTGCCATGGTTTGAGCGATGGAGCGCTGAAATTGCTGGCTTTTGATCTGATGGCGCGCGCCAAAGTAAAAGGAGACGACCACCCCCAACAGCCACCAAAGCGGCTCTGGCACCAGTGCAATGCCTTGCATGCGCGCCGAGAACCAAATGGGATCAACCATCGCTGCAACAAAAAGCCCCAGTGTTCCGAGCGCCAAGGCAGGGCGCGGCAGACGGTTTACGCCATCCATCATCCGGTCAAACCAACCGTTTTTGGAGGATTCAAACTCTTGGGCGAACTGCTTCATCGCCTCCAGACGCAATTCCTGTGAACGGGATGCGCCCTCTTCCGCGTTCTCGCGAAACACCCCCGCCGTTTCTGTAATCACATTGCGGCCATTGCCAAAAATGGCGCTCAAAATGCCTGTAATCAAACCCATGCCGAGACCCTTTGCTGAAACTGCTGCTCTGTCAGGTGGTATTGTGTTGCGATGAATTCCTCGGCGCGTTTGATCCATCCGCCTTTGCCGCCCTTGCGGGTCCGTGCGTATTTGCGACTTGCCGCGCGACGATCCGCAATACGGAAGTAATAATTGCGCCGGGCAATCCCGTAAGCATCGGAAAGATAATGGGACGCCTGCTCATAGGCCGCCTGCGTTGCCGCGATGCTCTGCGGGCCAAGCGCACCGTCGACCGCAACACGATGTCCCATGTCACAAAGCAGCCGTTGCAGAAGCTTGATCGCGTTGCTGCCCGCATTCACGTACATGTCAAAAACTGTCGCATGTAAGGCCGGTGGCAACAAAGCGATCAATGGCTTTTCGAAGTAATGCTTTTCAAATATTTCGATGGCTTGCTCTTTTCCGAGCGCACGCACATCCGAAACGGTCACGGCCCCGTCCCGATCAAGATCAATGCCCAACATGCGCATAGTATGGATCGTAACGCCAAATTTAGTTGCACCGCCCGGATCATCCGGGTCGTTTACGAAACCGCCCTCGCGCGCCACAATCTCGGACGCGATTTGTCTGACCGTTTGCATGCATGTCCCCTTTGCTTGCCTGTCGCGGCAACAAAGATGGACATAAAGAAGTTAATTCAAATTGACAGCAGCGTGCGGTGCTACCCTTCGGTACCCTTGTAAACACCTTGTTCCTTCAAAGCGTCCACGACCTCTTTGGGCATGTAGGTCTCATCATGTTTCGCAAGTATTTCAGAAGCTTCAAAAACACCGTCAATGTAGCTTCCTGTACCCACCATCCCTTGATTCTCTTCAAACAGGTCCGGCAGCACCCCGGTATAGGTCACGGGGATCACCGCGCCACCATCGGTCACACTGAACTTTATGGTTTTTCCCTGGCCGCGGACGATAGAGCCCTCTTCTACCAGACCACCAATGCGAAAAACTTCGGCAGGACCTGGGGGCTCAGCAATAATTTGACTCGGTGCCCGAAAAAAATTGATCCCGTCTCGCATGGCATATCCGATTAGCGCAGTAGAAAGCGCCAACGCGACAGCAGCTACTGCGATAATCTGAATACGACGTTGCTTTTTAAGGCTTTTCATAGCACCCTCATGGAAAAAGAGGCGCCATCATGAGCCCCTCCGTCTCCTTGATATTTAGCATGAGATTGGCGTTTTGCAACGCTTGGCCGCTGGATCCTTTCGTGAGGTTATCCAACGCGCCGATGATGATCGTCCGCCCGGGAATGCGATCACTTGCAACGCCGATGTGGCAAAAATTCGAACCTCTTATGTGTCGCGTGCTTGGCGTTTCCCCAAAAGGCAGAACATGGATGAACGGCTCACTGGAATAGGCTGACGCCAGAATATCATGGGTCTCGGAAGGGTTTGCCTTCACATAGGCTGTTGCAAGAATACCCCGATTGGCCGGAACGAGGTGTGGTGTGAACTGCACATGAACCGGCCGCCCGGCAAGCACGCTGAATTCCTGATCAAACTCTCCAAGATGGCGATGCTTTCCGCCAACGGCATAGGCGTGGTAGCCTTCGGAAAGTTCTGCATGCAGCAGGTTTTCCTTGAGGCTACGGCCCGCTCCGGACACAGCGCATTTCAGATCAAGAATGATATCGTCCAGATCAATGCAGCCCGCTGTGATCAAGGGCCTCAGAATGAATTGCCCGGTTGCGGCGTTACACCCGGTGCCTGCCACCAGGCGGGCATCCTTGATCTCGTCGCGATAGAACTCGGTCAGCCCATAGACCGCTTCTTTTTGCAGCGCGACAGCGGCATGATCATTCCCATACCACTTCCGGTACTCATCCGGGTCACGCAGCCGGAAATCCGCACTCAGATCTACGACCTTGAGATCGGAAGGCAACGCAGAAATAACCTGCTGGCTAGTTTTATGCGGCAAGGCGCAAAAGCACAAATCGACATTTGCAAAGTCAATATCATCAATTTGCAAAAGATCCGGCAAGTCCAGGTGGCGCAGATGTGGGAAAACCTGAGCAATGGTCTGCCCGGCTTTTGAATGGGCTCCTAGAGCCGTAATTTTCATGTTTGGGTGATCGGCTATCAGCCGGATCAGCTCCGCCCCGGTATAGCCGGAGGCCCCGAGAATAGCGATTGAATAAGTCATGTGAATTCCGTCTTGGATAGGGTGATATGCGTCAGGCAGATTGAAATGTAATCCGTCGTCGCAAAAACTGAGTTGCCCGGTCGCTGACGCGGCGCGGGTCACCGGTTGTCAGAAACGCCGCCTCGCCCTTACCTATCATATCAGGATGGCGCGCAAGATAGTCCGCAAGGCTGTCCGCCACCAGACTGGCTTGGCTGAACACCCGCACATCCTCTCCGAGGGCGCTCTGGAAATATTCCTGCATAAGCGGATAATGCGTACACCCCAATATCGCCGCATCGGGATTGGGCATTTTACGTTGCAATGCGTCCACGTGACTGCGCACGAGGGCTTCGGCCAGGATCATGTCACCGTCCTCAATCGCATCCACGACACCGCCACAGGCCTGAGCTTCGACATCTACGCCAATAGCGCGAAACGCCAGTTCCCGCTGAAACGCCCGGCTGGCGACCGTTGCCGGCGTTGCAAACAACGCGACATGCTTCACGTCAACTTCGCGCGGGGGAGAATTATCACCCCATTGCCGCTCCGTCATGGCTTCGATCAATGGCACAAAAACACCAAGAACACGTCTGTCCTGCGGCACCCATGATTCCTGCATGCGCCGCAAGGCAGCCGCCGATGCTGTATTGCACGCCAGAATGACCAAACTGCATCCGGCTTCAAACAAACGCGCCACGGCGGCACAGGTCAGATCAAAGATATCCTCAGCCGTTCGCACACCATAAGGCGCATGCGCGCTGTCGGCAAGATAGACAAATGCCTGATCCGGAAGGCGTTTTTGCACAGCATCGAGGACGGTCAGCCCTCCTAAACCACTATCAAATATCCCAATTGCCATCGTCTTCAGTGCCCTTTGGGCGCCTGATCAAATCCGGTGCCGCTTTTCGAATTCGTAGCCCAGATCAAATTGCTGTTCCGGATCCATAGAAAGCTCATACGTGGCTTTTCGCAGGAAATCCATCATCGCTTTGCTGTCTGTCGCCAAAGGGTCGAGCACCTCACGATGAATCGGAGCGCCAATTGAAATTCTGACCGGTATATCAACGCGTTTGCCGAACTCATTGATCAGCAAACCCATACGCAGGGTTGCGTGCATATGACTTGCAATCTGAAACAACCGACTGGTGTGACCCTCAAAATAAAGCGGCACGACCGTTGCTCTTGATTTGGCGATCATCCGCGCGGTAAAGTTCCGCCACCCCGGATCCATGGGGCGCGAGAACGGTTTCGCGGCTGTGCTGACCGTTCCGCCTGGAAAAACCCCGATTGCACCATTGTTCCTCAGGTAAGCCAATGCGGTTTTCCGAGTCGCAAGGTTCAGCGCCAAGGCGTCCTTGGTGCTTGCAAAACTGATCGGCAAGACGTGACGATTAAGGTCCTTTGACTGGCTGAACACCGCATTGGCCAGAATTCGATAATCACCGCGGGCCCGTGCCAGAATTTGCCCCATCATCAGACCGTCAAGAATGCCATAGGGGTGGTTTGCAATCAAAATCAGCGGCCCATCGCGCAGGATATTATCCATAGATCCCGCAACCACTTCGAGCGACAGGCCGTATCTTTCTGCCATCACGTCAAAAAAGTCGCGCCCCGCAGCGATCTCATCCTCATAGCCATGCGCACGCTTTATCAACTGCAATCGACCCGTGCTGTTTTCCATCACACGTATCAAGGCGCGGCCGCCCTTGGTCTGCGCCGAAAAAGAATAACTTATGTCACGTGCCGTCTTTGATCGCATCATTCCCTCAGGGTGGCGCCCGATACTGCGCGCAGTCGCTGGTGTCGGGGGCCGTCTTATGCATCCTCAATATGACAACCGCGTGACGGACTATTCTGCCGCTTGCATCGTTGTTGTGCCCCCTGAACGGATCACCGCAAGTAACGCTTCGCGCGATTTTGCAGCTTTCGCCTCATTGGCTTGTTTGACAGGACCGAAACCTTTGATTTGCTGCGGCAAGGCGGCCAAAGCAGTGATCGCGGCGCGCGTTCCTTCATCCAGCAAGGGCAATACTTCTGTCATGTCCCGTTCGTATTGTTTTATCAACGCACGTTCCATGCGCCTTTCACCCGTATATCCAAAGGGATCAAAAGGCGTGCCGCGCAGCCATTTCATTTTGGCAAGAACACGCAGCGGTTTTTCCAACCAAGGGCCAAATTCACGTTTGATCGGCCGGCCATCCACACCTTTTTTCGACAGCATCGGGGGTGCAAGATTAAAGGTCATTTTGAAATCGCCATCAAATTCGGCCTGTGCCTTTTTGCGGCTTGACAAAAGTAAGCGTGCCACCTCGTATTCATCCTTATAAGACAAAAGCTTATGGTAGGATTTCGCGACTTCCCGCCTGATCTCTTGGTCGGCGACGCTATCCACGAACTTCCGATATCGTTTTGCAAGCCTTTTGCCTTGATATGCGCTCAATTGATCGGCGCGGAAGGCGATCTGACCTTCGTGCGTTTTGGGCAAATTGATAACATTGGGCTGCAAAATAGTCTGCACGTCCTCGGGAAAAAGAACCGACCACCGACCAATTTCAAAGGCGCGTTGGTTGCGGTCAACGGCTGCACCATTCAGCTCAATTGCCTGAGAAATTGCGGCGCGCGACAGTGGGACCAAACCGCGCTGCCACGCCGCGCCGAAGATCATCATGTTGGAGAAAATTGAATCTCCGAGGGTCGCTTTTGCCAATTCAGAAGCATCAAAGAGGTCCACACGGTCTTTCAGGCGCGCCTCCAGAGCGAGGGACAAACGTTCGCTTGGCAGTTGAAACTCGGTGTCGCGCGTGAAGTCACCCGTGATAATTTCGTGGCTATTAACAACCGCTCCGGTACGACCGGTGCGCGTCAACCCAAGCGTTTTCGCCCCGGCGGAAACCACCAGATCCCCTCCGATCAACGCGTCCGTTTCACCCGTTGCAACTCGTATTGCGCTGATATCTTGGGGTTTTTCCGCGATCCGGCAATGGATGTGCACAGCGCCGCCCTTTTGGGCGAGACCGGCCATTTCCATCATCCCGGCACCCTTGCCATCTATGTGCGCCGCCTGCGCCATAACAGCTCCGATGGTCACCACGCCGGTGCCACCGACGCCAGTAATGACAACATTCCACGTGCCATCAATTTTAGGCAACTCCGGATCGGGCAAGTCCGGGATGTCCAGGTCAGTGGTTGGGGATTTGCGAACTTTTGCGCCTTCCAGAGTTACAAAAGAGGGGCAAAACCCTTTGACACAGCTAAAGTCCTTGTTGCACGAAGATTGGTCGATCGCGCGCTTTCTACCCAGTTCGGTTTCTTTTGGGACGATGGACACGCAGTTTGATTGCACCCCGCAATCGCCACATCCCTCACAGACGTCTGTATTGATAAAGACCCGCTTGTCCGGATCCGAGAAAAGACCGCGCTTGCGGCGGCGACGTTTTTCAGCGGCGCAGGTCTGTATATAAACAATTGCAGAAACGCCTTCTATATTTGCAAACCGCTTTTGCACAGTTTGCAAATTCGCTCTTTCGTGCGTTTCCACCCCTGCAAAATTGGCCAGATCAACGTCCTCTTTTTCATCATAGACAACAGCGATGTGTGGCACGCCCATGGCTTGCAGTTCTTTGACAATGCGCGGCGCATCCAGATCGCCGTCATTATTTTGGCCACCCGTCATCGCGACCGCATCGTTGTATAGAATCTTATACGTGATGTTGGTCTTGGCGGTCAAAGCGGCGCGGATGGCCTGCACACCAGAGTGGTTGTACGTGCCATCACCGATGTTCTGAAAGACATGGGGTCGCTTGGAGAAGGGTGCTTCGCCAATCCAATTCGCGCCTTCCCCGCCCATATGGGTGAAACCCGTCGTTTCGCGGTCCATCCATTGCACCATATAGTGGCAACCGATGCCCGCGTAAGCGCGGGACCCTTCGGGAAGCTTGGTCGACGAGTTATGCGGACATCCTGAACAGAAATATGGCAGCCTTTGCGCGATCTCTTCTGCGTTATCGCTCCGGCGCGCTTCATCCAACAAGGCGAGGCCGGCACGCAACCGCTCGGTATCGCGTCCTTCTTCCAAGAGAATGCCGCCCAGTTTTTCGGCAATCATGATCGGATCCAAGGCGCCGCGCGTGGGAAACAATTCTTCCCCATGCATCGACCCCGCGCCACCCCCCTTGTGCCAGCCAAATACCCGCCGCCCGCGACGATCATCGAAAATGGCTTCCTTTATCTGCACTTCGAGCAGCTTGCGCTTTTCTTCGACCACCACAATCAGATCGAGACCTTCAGCCCAATCGTGAAACCCGCGCATGTCCAGCGGGAAGGTTTGCCCGACCTTATAAGTGGTGATCCCGAGCCGTTCGGCCTCTTCAGCGTCAAAGTTCAACAGACTCAACGCGTGTTCGAGATCCAGCCAATTTTTACCGGCCGCAACAAAGCCGATTTTCGCGCCCGCTTTGCCCCAGACGCGTTTGTCCATCTTATTGGCGTGGCTGAAAACTTCGGCTGCGAGCTTTTTATGATCGATCATCCGCGCTTCCTGAGCATGCGGCGTGTCAATCAAACGGATGTTCATTCCGCCTTCGGGCATTTCAAGGGCAGGCAGTACAAATTGCGCCCGCGCGAGATCGGCGTTCACAACAGATGTGACCTCGACCGTATCCTTCATGGTCTTGAGACCCACCCAAAGGCCGGAAAAACGGCTCAACGCAAACCCATAAAGCCCATAATCGAGAATTTCCTGCACGCCCGCCGGGCTCACCACGGGCATATAGGCATCCACCATGGCCCATTCCGATTGATGCAAAACGGTGGAGCTTTCGCCCGTGTGATCATCGCCCATAGCCATTAACACACCGCCATTTGGCGAGGTCCCAGCCATATTGGCATGGCGCATCACATCGCCGGATCGATCTACGCCCGGTCCCTTGCCGTACCAAAGCCCGAACACACCATCGAATTTGCCCTCACCTCGCAATTCCGCCTGTTGACTGCCCCACAGAGCTGTCGCTGCGAGGTCCTCGTTCAGGCCTGGTTGAAATACGACATCATGCTCCGTCAATTGTTTTTCAGCGCGTGCCATCTGCATATCCACAGCACCAAGCGGCGATCCGCGGTACCCTGTGACCAGACCGGCCGTATTCAGCCCATGTGCCCGATCCAGGGCTTTTTGCATCAACATCAGCCGTACAAGCGCTTGCGTTCCGTTGAGCAAAACGTTCTGTCTTGTCAAATCATAGCGGTCGTTCAGTGAAATTTTCTGAGTGCTCATCGGACGCCTCCCCAGCGCTGAACCAGTGTTGCACGTTTCGAAGTTGATAATAGGTCACATAAGCTGACCTGTATACCCAATTTTTCGTGTTTCGCAGGTTTTGTAAGATGGAACACTGTATTTCAAAGGCGGATATCGCTAACACGGGGCGTAACGATTGATATGGGTAGCGGTATGGACTGGGATAAGTTGAGGATTTTTCACGCTGTGGCGGATGCGGGGTCGCTGACCCATGCGGGCGACAAGCTGAACCTATCCCAATCTGCGGTCAGCAGGCAGGTCAGAGGTCTCGAAGAATCGCTTAATACCACTCTGTTTCATCGACACGCGCGCGGGTTAATACTGACGGAGCAGGGTGAGTTGCTGTTTGATGCGACCAGCGCCATGTCACGGCGGCTGGATACCGCTTCCGCGCGCATACGTGACAGCGAAGATGAAGTTTTTGGTGAATTGAAGGTTACAACCACCACAGGGTTTGGCACATTATGGCTATCCCCTCGTTTGCCGAAACTCTACGAGCAATATCCTGATCTCAAGATTGACCTGATGCTGGAAGAGCGCGTTCTCGACTTGCCGATGCGCGAAGCGGATGTGGCCATTCGTATGAAAGAGCCAAGTCAGGCAGATCTCATCCGCAAGAAACTGATGATGATCCGAATGTGTCTCTATGCGACGCCGGATTATCTGGATGAATATGGCACGCCAAGGCAAATCGAAGACATCTCGGAACATCGGCTGATTTGCCAAAACACCGACAGCGATCAGGTTGGCGCTGGTTTGAACCTTGTCCAACATCTGATGACGCATCAGATTCGCTCTACGCTGACGGTCAACAACTACTACGGCGTCTTGCAGGGCGTTCTGAACAATCTCGGAATCGGCGTGCTGCCGGACTATGTCACTGAGGATTTCCCAGATCTGGTTCAGGTCTTGCCGGATCTTGAATCGGCCGACGTACCAGTCTTTCTGGCCTATCCAGAGGAGTTGCGACATTCTCAGCGGGTTTCTGCTTTCAAGGACTTCGTGCAGGAAGAGATCATAAGTTACCGCAAACAGTTGAGAGATAAGCAAAACTCCTGACGTCGCGCTCAGCCATGCATCTGACGCATATCCGGCATGACGATGTTCGTCCTAAATCAGCCTTGATCGTGTGCAACCTGCCCCCTATTTCATCTCTTGAAGGTACCGGTGCTTGCACCTGCCTTCACACCTCCCTGTTGGACTTGGCCGAGCTTTGTGCTCGGCCTTTTTTTTGGCGCTGTCAAAAAAGCGAAAACAAACGGCAATCATCCGCCTTGCCAGTTGCCTTCAATACCCTGAGGCATGAAAGCATCATGCAAATGTAGATCTGCCAAGTGAAAACGGTTGATGTCGTCAAATGGATTGCAACCGCCATTCAATTGGTAGGGTACGCTCTGACAGGACTGAACATTGTCCCATGGAATGTTTTCGCCTTCATCATCGCAATCGTGCTTTGGTTTCTTGTAGGGCTCATGTGGAAAGACCGCGCGATCATGGTTGATCATGTCGGGGCGTTCGTTGCCATTCTAGGCGATTATCTGAATTCATAACGGATAGTGACGCAGATACTCCGTATTCGCGGCGATGGTATACCTGTTAGTTTAGATCGCTGGCAATGAAGACGGGCAACGCCCTGACAGCAAATTCCGGTTCAGATATAAGGCTAAAACCGTGGCGTATATCGACAACGTCAATCCAATCTCCCCTTTCCCCGCGCCAGCCCTTGTCCTAAAGACACCGCATACCGACACGAGAAAGACACAGCCCATGCAAGAGCCTGCCATCACGCCTGACCTGATTGCCAGTCACGGGCTTAGCCCCGATGAGTACCAGCGCATCCTAGAAATCGTTGGCCGGACCCCGAGTTTCACGGAATTGGGGATTTTTTCGGCCATGTGGAACGAGCACTGTTCCTACAAGTCCTCCAAGAAATGGTTGCGCACCCTGCCCACCACCGGTCCGCAAGTCATCTGCGGCCCCGGCGAAAACGCAGGGATCGTCGACATCGGCGACGGGCAAGCGGTCGTCTTCAAGATGGAAAGCCACAATCACCCCTCCTACATCGAGCCTTATCAGGGTGCGGCAACCGGCATGGGCGGCATCCTGCGCGATGTGTTCACTATGGGCGCGCGGCCTGTCGCGGCGATGAACAGCTTGAGTTTTGGTGAGCCTTCTCATCCCAAGACGCGTCAATTGGTCAACGGCGTGGTCGAAGGCATTGGCGGCTACGGCAATTGCTTTGGCGTGCCAACCGTTGGCGGCGAAGTGCGGTTCGATCCGGCCTATAATGGCAACTGTCTGGTGAATGCTTTTGCGGCGGGCCTCGCGGACACGGACAAGATATTTTATTCCGCCGCCTCCGGTGTGGGCATGCCGGTGGTCTATCTGGGTGCAAAAACCGGGCGCGATGGCGTCGGCGGCGCGACCATGGCCTCAGCAGAATTTGACGACACCATCGAAGAAAAACGCCCCACCGTTCAGGTAGGTGATCCCTTCACCGAAAAGCGCCTGATGGAAGCCACGCTGGAGTTGATGCAAACCGGCGCCGTCATCTCTATTCAGGACATGGGGGCCGCTGGCCTGACTTGCTCGGCTGTGGAAATGGGCGACAAGGGCAATCTCGGCGTAAGGCTCGAATTGGAACGTGTTCCGGTGCGCGAAGAAGCCATGACAGCCTATGAAATGATGCTCTCTGAGTCCCAGGAACGCATGTTGATGGTCCTACGCCCCGAGCTTGAAGCACAAGCCAAGGCGGTCTTTGACAAATGGGACCTCGATTTCGCCATTGTCGGCGAAACCATCGCGGAAGATCGGTTTTTGATCTTGCACAATGGCGAGGTCAAAGCTGACCTGCCGCTCAAAACGCTGGCTGGCACCGCGCCCGAATATGACCGCCCGTGGGAGCCGACGCCAGCCCCCGCGCCTTTCACAGAAAAACTAAATGTGGATCCAATTGAGGGCTTGAAGGCGCTGATCAGCAGCCCGAATTATGCCTCCAAGGCTTGGGTGTTCACACAATATGACACGATGGTCATGGCAGATACGGTGCGCGTTCCCGGGCTCGGCGCGGGGATCATCCGGGTGCATGGCACCGACAAGGCGCTGGCGTTTACCTCTGATGTGACCCCGCGCTATGTCAAAGCAAACCCGATTGAGGGTGGCAAACAGGCCGTGGCCGAAGCGTACCGTAACCTTTCCGCCGTCGGCGCCAAGCCATTGGCCACAACAGACAATATGAACTTCGGAAACCCTGAAAAGCCCCGGATCATGGGACAATTCGTCGGTGCGATCCAAGGCATTGGTGCCGCCGTAGAAGCGCTTGATATGCCGATCGTGTCGGGCAACGTGTCGCTTTACAATGAGACCGACGGAGCGGCGATCCTGCCGACACCAACAATCGGTGCCGTTGGATTGCTCGCGCACACAGACGACATCATCGGATGCGATGTGCGCGAAGGATACATCGCGCTGGTATTGGGAGAAACACAAGGGCATTTAGGGCAATCTGCTCTTTTGGCTGAGGTATTTGGCCGCTTTGAGGGTGACGCGCCCGCTGTCGATCTCGTGCAAGAGGCCGCGCATGGCGATTTCATCCGTGCCAATCGATCTCATATCGCGGCTTGCACAGATTTGTCAGATGGCGGTTTGGCCCTTGCAGGGTTTGAAATGGCCGAAAAAACAGGCGTTGGCATCCAGCTGACAGCAGATGATCCGGCGACACTTTTTGGCGAAGATCAGGGACGCTATCTGATCGCTTGCAGTTCCGATCAAGCAAAGAAATTGATGTCGACTGCGTCAGCGGCCGGTCTGACGTTGATCGAATCGGGAAAATTTGGCGGCGACGTCGTAAAGCTGGGAAGTGCCAGCGAGACCCTAGATGCGCTTTCAACGCTTTATCGTGGATCATTTGCGGCTGCAGTGGCCTAAGCCCTATTCACTGATCAACCGCATCAACCTGTCTTTCTCGCCCATATCATCCGGGCGGGACAGAGAAATCGCAAGATCCTCAAGAGAGGCAATCGAATGCCCCGCCCGAAAGCTGTCCACATGCGGCAACATGGCGCGAATACCTTGTGCCTTGGGAGCGAAACCCTCCCACCGCAGCAACGGATTGAGCCAGATCAGACGGCGCGATGACAGGTGCAAGCGTTCGATCTGTCGCTCCAGCGCCTCCGGATCATCGCGATCCAGACCATCGGTAATCAGCAAGACCACCGCCCCCTGCCCCATCACGCGTCGCGACCAGTCGCGATTAAAACTTTCCAGACATTGGCCAATCCGCGTACCACCTTCCCAGTCCTGCGCTTCGGCCCCCGCGGCGGCCAGTGCTGCATCCACATCGCGCTGTTTCAAATGGCGCGTAATGTTTGTCAGCCGCGTGCCGAAGGTAAAGGCATGCACCTTCGCCCAACCTGCGCCTTTGGCGTTCGCCACGGCGTGCAGAAAATGCAAAACGACGCGGCTGTATTGGCTCATCGAGCCAGATATATCGCAGAGCACCACCAGATTGGGCCAGCGCGGGCGCGGTTCCTTAAAGGCAATCTTGTGCATTTCGCCCCCCTGACGCGTGGCGGCCCTCAAGGAACGTGCAGGGTCTACGCGTCCGCCCGTCAGGCTTGGTTTGGCGCGCCGTGACCGGATCGGCGGCACTGGCAGATTGAGCTTGGCCAACATCCGTTTTGCCTCCGCCATCTCAGCATTGCTCATTTGCTCAAAATCCAGACTACGCAGGCGTTCCTGTGAAGACATAGTCAGACTCGCGTCGATCTCGACCTCTGTGGTCTCATCCTCGCCGCCTTTTTCGGGGTCGAAATCGGGTGCCTCGGCCCCATCCAGCAGTGCCTCAGCGGCGCGCTTCTCTGCCGATTGCGCCTTACGATCCTCCTGCACCCCGCGCACCGCCGGGATCATATAAGACATCATGTGTTCAAGGTATCGCGGATCTCGCCAGTAAAGGCGGAAGATCTGCGCAAACACCAATCGGTGCTCTGGTTTGTTTACGAAACACGCATGCAACGTCCAATAAAAGTCTCGCTTTTCGGTAAACCCTGCTGCTTCCACAGCGCGAATGGCCTCAATAACGCGGCCCGATCCAATCGGAATCCCAGCGCGCCGCAATGCCCGCGCGAAATGGGTGATATTGCCCGCAAGTTTCGGGTTTTCGGGCAAATCGAGAGGGGCGTATTCAGGCATCAGAGTAATTCAACGCCACTTACAACCGCCATCGCTGCTTCATGAGGAGACATCGCTGTGACGTCGAGCGTAAATGCGCCTTCGGGAACAAAAAGTCTGTCGCATTCGCGAATGGTCCGTAAAGTATCCGCGTCCATCAGTTTGGTCCCACCCGCCCTAGACGGATCGATCAACCGGCGTCGGTTCTCCTCCCCGTCAAGGTCGAGAATACAAGAATAAAGGGAGGCCTTTCGCGCGCGTGCAAGATCAACTGCCGGCTGATAAAGAGGCCGCGCGGCGGGTTCATCTGCCAGCGCATCCGTCAAGACGATGGCAACGTCCGCAGGGAGATCCTTTGCATGGTCCAAAACGACCTCCCGCACCTCTTCGCGCAGCACAGACCACCCGGACGTCCCCCGCTCATAAATTGCGCAGGCAGCGTCAAGCATGATGTGGTTGTCGATCAGACGCCCGCCCAAGTGATCAGCGACAATCCTTCCGATCGTCCGCTTACCTGCTCCGGGCCAGCCGCCAATATGAATTACCGGTGCCGTTGCCATAAAGTCAGACCATCTCCAGCGAGGCCTTGACCTGATCCAGAATACGTTTGGCCTCAGAGCCTTGCAGCTTTTGAATGTCGTCCTGATACTTCAGAATGGCACCCAGCGTATCGGCGATCACTTCCGGGCTGAGGTTGATCGCGTCCAATGCCAACAGGCATTTGGCCCAATCAATGGTTTCGGCCACGCCGGGTTTCTTGAACAAATCCTCGGTGCGCAATTGCTGCACAAAAGCAACCACTTCGCGGCTGAGTGCGGCGGCGGCTTCCGGGGCCTGCGCTTGCAGAATTTCCATTTCGCGATCGAAATCCGGATAGTCCACCCAATGATACAAACACCTGCGTTTAAGCGCATCATGCACTTCGCGGGTCCGATTTGAGGTCAGGATCACAATCGGCGGTTCAGGAGCCTTGATCGTGCCCAGTTCAGGGATCGTCACCTGAAAATCGCTGAGCGCCTCCAGTAAAAAGGCTTCAAACGGTTCATCCGTGCGGTCCAATTCGTCAATCAACAGCACCGGCGCGCCGTTTTCATCCGGGCGCATAGCGTCCAACAAGGGGCGTTCGATCAAAAAATCGTCGCTGAACAGTTCGGTTTGCAGGTCTTTGCGCGAGGTATTGCCCGTCGCCTCGGCGGTGCGAATGGCCACCATCTGCGCCGGGAAGTTCCACTCATAGACCGCGCTGGAAGCGTCCAAGCCCTCATAACATTGCAGCCGGATCAGGCGACGCCCAAGGCCCGCCGACAAGGCTTTGGCGATTTCGGTTTTGCCAACACCTGCTTCACCTTCCAGAAACAAGGGTCGCCCCAAGCGCAAGGCCAGAAAGACCACCGTGCCCAATGATCTGTCACAGACGTAACCTTGTTTCGACAGCATTTGCTGGACGGCATCTATAGAGTCTGGTGCTGACATGATGTCTCCTTCTGATGGGTCGTAGCCTGCATTCCAGCACCGGGGCGTCAAGCACAGATCGTACATAAGTCATGCATCAGACACAGTTTCATCGCCTGAATCACTGGATGTCTGAAACAGCGCGCAAACGACAATCTTACGATTGCGGAACTGACCCACACCTATGCGGGCAAATGAACAATCCGAAAAAGCCCCTTTCTTAGTCCATTTTCCAAGCCAAAATTCCAATGCTCTACGCGCCGTCTCTGGCGTAGCGGATGCGGGTGTGCTAGCGCAATTGCATGACCCAGACCCTGACAATTCGCCGCCCCGACGACTGGCATTTGCACCTGCGTGATGGCGCTATGATGCAAGCCGTTTTGCCCTCAACGACCGCACATTTTGCGCGCGCGATCATTATGCCCAACCTTGTGCCGCCCGTTGTCACCCACGCACAGGCAAAAGACTATGAAACACGGATTTTAGCGGCCTGCCCTCCAGGGACGGATTTCAAACCGCTGATGACATTATACCTGACCGAAAACACCGATCCCGCAGATGTCGCCGCGGCACATGCTTCCGGATTGGTCCATGCGGTGAAACTGTATCCGGCTGGTGCGACGACCAATTCAGCAAGCGGCGTTTCGGATTTCGACACCGTGCGACCAGTGTTGGAAAAGATGGCGGAGATCGGATTGCCGCTCTGCGTTCACGGCGAAGTCACTGACGCGGAGATCGACATTTTTGATCGTGAGGCCGTGTTCATCGACCGGGTTCTGGACCCGATTCGTCGCGCAACACCGGGATTGCGCGTGGTGATGGAACATATCACAACGTCAGATGCCGTGGCGTATGCACGCGCACAGGATGACACGCTGGCGGCAACAATCACAACGCATCATCTTGTGATCAACCGAAACCACATTCTGGCCGGTGGGATCAAACCACACTATTATTGTCTGCCCGTAGCCAAGCGCGAGGAGCATCGATTGGCGCTGCGCGCCGCGGCCACATCGGGCGAGGCGCGTTTCTTTTTAGGGACTGACTCCGCGCCTCATACGGATGCAAACAAACTGCTGCCGTGCGGATGCGCGGGATGCTTCACGGCGCCCAACACCCTGTCAATACTGGCGCAGGTGTTTGAACAAGATGACGCGTTGGAAAAATTAGAACAGTTTACGTCTCTCAATGGCCCCGCGTTTTACGGGCTGCCCGTCAATCAGGACACAGTAACACTTGAAAAAACCGGCGCCAGCTATCCAACACATGTGGAAAGCGCCGAAGGGCCTGTAACTGTTTTTGACCCTGGTTTTGATCTTGAATGGGCGGTGCGATAATCCGACTAGATCGCCCAACGCCCCCCGACACCGCACTTAAAAGGACTGCACAATGATCCCCTCTACCTACCCTGATCCATCCGAAATCGCGCGCCTGACCGCCCGGATGTTGCTGGAGATCAAGGCCGTGCATTTCAATTCGGCGGAACCGTTTATCTTCGCCTCCGGTCTGGCCAGCCCGACCTATATTGATTGCCGCAAACTCATCAGTTATCCCCGCATCCGCAGCACGTTAATGGACTTTCTGACTGCGACCGTCATGCGCAACGCCGGCTTTGAGGCCTTTGACAATATCGCGGGCGGCGAGACTGCGGGTATCCCTTTTGCCGCTCTGGTGGCGGAACGCATGGGGTTGCCGATGACCTATGTGCGCAAAAAGCCCAAAGGCTATGGACGTGACGCGCGTATTGAGGGGGACATGCTTGAGGGGGAACGCGTGCTCCTGGTTGAAGATCTGACAACCGACGGCGGATCGAAACTCTCGTTCGTGGATGCCATCCGTGAAACTGGTGCGACCTGCAGCCACACGGCAGTGATTTTCTATTACGGCATCTTCCCGGAAACCGAAACAAAACTGCGTGATCACGGCGTGCAACTTCACAGCCTCTGCACATGGTGGGATGTCTTGGCCGAAGCCAAAAACCACGCATCCTTTGACGCCCAAACGCTCGGTGAGGTCGAACGATTTTTGAATGATCCGCGTAAGTGGCAGTTGGGTAACGCAAAATAAAGTTACCCCCAGCGACGTCACAAAACTGACATAGATTCGCGCGACCCAAAGCATATGTTGCGTGAGATTTCGTCTCTGCTACACTATCAGGTGTAAATTCCGCCGGTGAGGTTTTATGCACAGCTTTATCCCAGCCTTCTCCACCAAGATATGAAGATAGGGTTCGCGCGCAAACTTCTGTAAGACAAGTGCAGCAGACAGCAGGCGCGCCATCGAGCGCGCTATCGGGGCAAACAGGGACAGTCATGAACGAAATAGCGGCCTTCAATCCGACCGGCGTCGATGTGCAATCGCCCGACTCCATGCCTCATTCCATCGAGGCGGAGCAGCAGCTTTTGGGCGCGATCCTGACCAACAATGACATCTACGATCGTGTCGCCTCGATCATTGGGGCCAAGCACTTTTACGATCCAGTACATGCGCGCATTTTCGACATCTCCGCAGCTCGTATTGCCAAGAACAACCTCGCCTCTCCCGTCACGCTCAAGGCATTCATGGAAGATGACGAAGGCTTGACGGAACTCGGCGGTCCCGCCTACCTCGCGCGCCTCGCAGGTGCTGCGATTTCGGCCTTTGCGGTGCGCGATTACGCGCAGATGATTTATGATCTGGCAGTCCGGCGCGATCTGATCCAACTCGGGCGGGAAATCTCGGATAAGGCCGCGACTGTTGATGTGGCCTCTGAGCCGCGCGAGCAGATCGTGGAGGCGGAACAAGCGCTTTACAAGCTGGCCGAACAAGGTCAGGCAGAAAGCGGTTTTCAAAGTTTTCTCAAAGCAGTAACCGACGCAGTTAATGTCGCAAATGCAGCCTACCAACGTGAGGGGGGCCTTGCCGGGGTTTCCACCGGGCTGATTGACATGGACAAGAAACTGGGCGGTCTTCACCGTTCGGATTTGCTGATACTTGCTGGGCGTCCTTCCATGGGTAAAACCTCGTTGGCGACCAATATCGCGTTCAACGTCGCCAAAGCCTATAAACGCGGCCAGTTGCATGATGGTACAGAAGGCGCGGTGGACGGTGGTGTTGTCGGGTTCTACTCTCTTGAAATGAGCGCTGAACAGTTGGCCGCTCGCATCCTCTCAGAAGCCGCGGAAGTGCCCTCCGAGCAAATCCGTCGTGGTGATATGACCGAGGTCGAATTCCGCCGTTTCGTCGACGCCGCCAAGGCCCTTGAGGCTTGCCCGCTATACATTGACGACACTCCCGCCCTGCCGATCAGCCAATTGGCGGCGCGCGCGCGCCGACTGAAACGGACCTATGGCTTGGATGTGCTGATCGTGGACTACCTGCAATTGGTGCGCGGGACAGGCAAATCCGAAAACCGGGTGAATGAGATTTCCGAGATCACCATGGGCCTCAAGGCCATCGCCAAGGAGCTGGACATTCCGGTCATTGCGCTGTCGCAGCTGTCGCGTCAGGTCGAGAACCGTGAAGATAAACGCCCCCAACTCAGTGATTTGCGCGAATCCGGCTCGATTGAGCAGGATGCAGATGTGGTGATGTTTGTGTTCCGCGAAGAATATTACAAAGAACGTGAAAAACCAGGCGACCACGATCTGGAGGCGATGGCAAAATGGCAAGAGGAAATGGAGCGTCTGCATGGGCGCGCCGAGGTGGTCATTGGCAAGCAGCGTCATGGCCCTATCGGCACGGTCGAGTTGAGCTTCGAGGGGCGCTTCACGCGGTTTGGCAACCTCGTGCAACCGTGGCAACAGGGGACTGATCGCGAATTCTGATCTGATTTGTGATTGGACAGGCGTGCGTTTTTCTGGCGCAATGTGCGCATGCGTTTGCTCCTTGTCTTTTGCACTTTCTTGATCGCCGTACCACCAGCCACCGCCCAGGACATCGAGGTCGATGTTGAGCTGTTTCTGGCGGTGGATGTATCGCGGTCCATGTCACCCGCCGAACTGGAAATCCAACGGCGTGGGTACGCTGAGGCACTGACCAGCGAACAGGTCATGACCGCCATTCAAAATGGTCTTTTGGGACGTATTGCAATTACCTATGTGGAATGGGCAGGCGAATATGCGCAGCGCGTGATCGTGCCCTGGACCCTGATACAGACTGACTCGGATGCGCAAAAGATTGCGCGCCAGATCACGGCGCGGTTTGATGAGGGCCTCAGGCGTACGTCAATTTCCGGCGCGCTCCTCTATGCGCAGGACGACTTCCAAGAAAACGGTTTCATAGGCTTACGTCGTGTTATTGATGTATCTGGTGACGGTCCGAACAATCAGGGACGTCCAGTTGAAAGCGCCCGGGATGCTGCTTTGTCGCAGGGTTTCATCATCAATGGCCTGCCTTTGATGACGCAAGATGCGCTCAGCGAGATCTGGGGCATTCCCGATCTCGATATCTACTATCGAAACTGTGTGATCGGCGGGCCCGGCGCCTTTGTCATTTCGGTATTGTCATGGGACCAATTTGGCGCAGCTGTCAAACGCAAGCTGGTGTTGGAGATTG
The DNA here is from genome assembly GCA_033344815.1 of Paracoccaceae bacterium. Taxonomy (NCBI): domain Bacteria; kingdom Pseudomonadati; phylum Pseudomonadota; class Alphaproteobacteria; order Rhodobacterales; family Paracoccaceae; species Paracoccaceae bacterium. Next base: position 1,082,615 of record JAWPMR010000001.1, read on the forward strand.
CCGAGATACCTGTCCGCGTCGTGCCCGTACAATATCAACCTCCAACACCCTATGACTGCTTGGTGGGTGAGAAAATGTGGGAGCAAAACAGAGCCTATTTCGACATCCCGTGAACAGGGTGGCGCCGTTGCAAAAGCGCCATTTTCCGCTTGACGCTCCGCACAGCCCTGTCAAAACCCGATCCATGGCTTCTGCAACCCTGACCATTGATCTGAAGGCCCTGCGCGAGAATTGGCGCAGCCTGAATGCAACCGCACAAGGCAAGGCCGCCGCAGTTGTGAAGGCGGATGCCTACGGGCTCGGGATTGCGCCGGTTGCCAAAGCTCTGGGCAAGGCGGGCGCACGATCTTTCTTTGTGGCCATTGCTGAAGAAGGGGTCGCTCTGCGCCAAATTCTGGGCAAGGGTCCCGAGATAAGCGTTTTTGCCGGGCATATGGCAGGCGATACAAAGTCCATCCGGGATGCGAACCTAACGCCGATGCTCAATTCCATTGATCAGATGTCGCGCCATTTCGAGTCCCTGCCCGGTCATCCTTTTGGGATTCAGTTGGACACCGGCATGAACCGCTTGGGCATGGAGGCAGCGGAATGGGCCGCCGTGCGTGATCTTGCTTTGGCGCAACGACCAACCCTGATCATGTCACATTTGGCCTGTGCAGACACGCCTGATCACGCGATGAACAACCAACAACTGCAGACCTTCAAAGAGATGACGCAAGGGACCAATGTGCCGCTTTCGCTGGCGGCAACGGGCGGCACGCTGCTGGGTCCTGAGTTCCATTTTGATCTGGTGCGCCCCGGCATCGGCCTCTACGGCGGGTTGCCCTATATTGATGCGCGTCCGGTTGTTGCTCTCACTGTCCCCGTAATCCAAATCCGCGATGTCGCGGTGGGTGAAACCGTTGGGTATTCAAATACCTGGGTTGCGCGCGGCCCGTCGCGGATCGCCACCATTTCAGCCGGTTACGCAGATGGCATCATCCGTGCGATGGGGCCGCAGGCGCATTTTCATGCAAACAGTTCCACCGTTCCCGTGGTCGGGCGCATTTCGATGGACTTGATTGGCGTTGATGTAACCGGTCTCGCGCACGAGCCCGAGCATCTGGAGTTGATCGGCCCGCATCAATCGGTGGACACGGTTGCCGGATTTGCCGATACCATAGGATATGAAATCCTGACCTCGCTGGGAGCGCGCTACAAACGCGTCTATATGTGATAAATCCGCTCGCTCTCATTGGCCGCACCGTCTTGGGCGTATTGGCCGCTATTGGCCGCATCGCTCTGTTCGGTCTTGAGGCCATCAGTCATATGCTGCGCCCGCCCTTTTATCATCGCGAATTCCTCTCTGCGTTGCTCAACATCGGTTGGTTGTCGTTGCCCGTTGTTGGGCTAACGGCCGTATTCACCGGTGGTGCGTTGGCGTTGCAGATCTATGCCGGTGGGTCGCGGTTCAACGCAGAGGCCGTGGTGCCTCAGATCGTCGCCGTGGGCATGGTGCGTGAACTCGGGCCGGTTTTGGTCGGGTTGATGATCGCAGCGCGGGTCACCTCCTCTATTGCGGCCGAAATTGCCACGATGAAAGTGACCGAACAGATCGATGCTTTGGTTACGCTCTCAACCCATCCGATGAAGTACCTCACAGTGCCGCGCGTGCTGGCCGCCGTTTTGGTTGTGCCGGTGCTGGTTGGCATAGGCGACATCATTGGGATTTTTGGCGGATACGCCGTTGCCACCGGTACGTTGGGCTTCAACCCGTCCGGCTATATTCGCAACACGGTCAATTTCCTTGAGCCGGTCGATATCATCTCTTCTTTGACCAAAGGCGCAGTATTTGGGTTCGCCGCAGCCCTTATGGGTTGCTATCACGGGATGAATTCCGGACGCGGCGCGATGGGCGTGGGGCGTGCAACAAAAACTGCCGTTGAGGCGGCAGCCGTGCTCATTCTGGCCGCGAACTTCGTGCTCACCGGGGTGTTCTTCTCGCTATGATCAAAATGGAAAACATCAAAAAATCCTTTGGAACGAACCACGTGTTGCGCGGTCTTGATCTTGAGATTGGAACCGGCACGTCGATGGTCATCATCGGCGGATCCGGCACGGGAAAGTCAATTGCACTCAAATGCATCCTCGGCCTGATCAAACAGGACAGCGGCACAATATCAGTAGATGGTCAAAACGCCGACAGCGGGGACCGCGATGCCTTTCTGGCCCGCTTTGGCATGCTGTTTCAGGGTGGTGCATTGTTTGACAGCCTGCCGGTCTGGCAGAATGTGGCGTTTCGCCTGCTGCGGGGATCGCTGAAACGCCCACATGATGAGGCACGCGCAATTGCGATTGAAAAACTGCGCCGCGTCGGGCTGAAGGCAGATGTCGCAGACCAGTTTCCCGCTGAGTTATCGGGCGGCATGCAAAAACGCGTCGGCCTTGCCCGCGCCATTGCCGCTGAACCTGAAATCATTTTCTTTGACGAACCCACAACCGGGCTCGACCCAATCATGTCCGGAGTCATCAACGAATTGATCCGCGAGATCGTGGTGGAGATGGGTGCAACGGCAATGACCATCACTCATGACATGACGTCTGTTCGCGCCATTGCCGACAACATCGCCATGCTGCACGAGGGCGTTATCCAGTGGACCGGCCCTGTCAGCCAGATGGATGACAGCGGGAATCCCTATCTCGATCAGTTCATTCAGGGCAAGGCAGAGGGGCCAATTGAGGCCGTTCGCTAAGAAACCCGTAAACAATCCCGCCTCAATTGAGAGATTGTAAAACCTGCGCGAACAATATGCCCGGATCGGTTGAAACGTTCACCAATTCTTGGGTTTTATTCGAATTTTCAAAATTATTGTGTTACGTTTCCATTAAGTTCGGCGATTGTTTGCCGACGTTAATGATTTTTCAGGGAGTGTTTTTCCATGGAACAATTTCGTCCTGCGCTGTCGATGACGCGCTCGGTTTTCCAAAGCTTTTCTTTGGCGCTTGTTGCGGGCGCTGCGATGATCGCTGTTTTGTTTTCGGGGCTGGCGGCTTTTGGCGTGCTGCCGTGGGTTGAAGTGCCACTCGCGATCAATGGCGTGATGGTTGAAAACGGCGGCGTCTATGCCCAGGTCACAATCACTGTGTTGTTGCTGTGCATGTGCTTTTTTCTCCCGACAAACCAGCGCGTTTTGCGTCTCGAAAGTGCGCATCACAGCTTTTCAATACGCATGGAAGATGTCGCCCGCGCCTATGCCATCGCGCATGCGGAAGACCGTAAAGGCCTGTTCCATGCACCATCCGAATTTGATGCTGTCAAAGAACGGATTGTTCATTTACGCGATCATCCCGACCTCGGCAGCCTCGAACCGGATATTCTCGAAGTCGCTGCGCAGATGAGCCGGATCAGTCAGGACCTCGCGGAGAGTTTTTCCGACGACCGTGTCGACCGCGCTCACGGGTTTCTGGTGCAACGTCAGCAGGAAGTCGAAAAATTTCAGGAGCGGTTGGATCATGCGAAAGCGCTACACGCCGACATCCGGCAATGGAGCAATCGGCTTGAGCTTGATGAAGCTGTTGCCAAGTCCCAACTGGATCGTTTAATCGAGGATCTCGAAGAAATCCTGCCTGAAATCAAGATTGAAGACGCGACCAGCGCATCCGGCAAGAGCCAAACAGAGGGCGTCATAAGACTGCCAAGACTCGCCGCAGAGTAGGGCATTTACCCTTTGACCTCATATGCCCGCTGGGGCATCAAGTGTCATGGCAAAATCCCCCTCCTACTCCTGCGCGTCCTGTGGCAATGTCACAACAAAGTGGGCCGGACGCTGTGAGGCTTGTGGCGAGTGGAACACAATTTCGCAGGACGCTGGGATTTCCAAGGGCCCGGCCAAATCGCTGGGCGGAAAGCGTGGATCCTCCATTGTTCTGACCGATCTGGCCACACAGGAGGCCCCGCCTCCGCGGACCCAATCCGGAATTGCAGAGTTGGACCGGGTCTTGGGCGGTGGTCTGGTCCCGGCGTCTGCGATATTGGTGGGCGGTGATCCCGGCATTGGCAAATCCACACTTCTGTTGCAGGCCGCCGCGCAATTCGCGCGCTCGGGATTGAAGACCATCTATGTTTCCGGCGAAGAAGCTTCTGCACAGGTCCGGATGCGCGCGCAGCGCCTTGATCAGGCGAATGCACCGGTCAAACTCGCCGCCGAAACCAATTTGCGCGATATTCTGACAACGCTGGAGTCAGAGAAACCACGACTGGCGATCATCGATTCCATCCAGACCATGTGGGCGGACAATGTAGAAAGCGCACCTGGGTCCGTCAGTCAGGTGCGCGCGGCGGCTCATGAGTTGACCAGCTTTGCCAAACGCAAGGGAGTGTCCGTCATCCTGGTGGGCCATGTCACCAAAGACGGGCAGATCGCCGGACCGCGCGTGGTCGAACATATGGTTGACACTGTGCTTTATTTTGAGGGCGAGCGTGGGCATCAATTCCGCATCTTGCGCGCGGTAAAAAACCGCTTTGGCCCAGCCGATGAGATCGGCGTTTTTGAAATGACCGGCAAGGGGCTTGCTGAAGTTGCAAACCCGTCTGCGCTGTTTCTGTCTGAGCGGGGAGAGCCCTCCCCCGGTTCTGTGGTCTTTGCCGGCGTTGAAGGAACGCGCCCGGTCTTGGTCGAATTTCAGGCACTGGTAGCTCCGTCCCCCCACTCGCAAGCCCGTCGCACGGTGGTGGGCTGGGATGGCGGACGGCTGGCGATGATACTTGCCGTGCTGGAAGCACGTTGTGGCATCCCCTTTGCGGGCCTTGATGTTTATTTGAACGTCGCGGGAGGCATGAAAGTGTCCGAACCTGCAGCGGATCTTGCCGTGGCCGCCGCGCTTTTGAGTGCGAGAGAAGACGTCGCCCTGCCCGCCGACACAGTTGTTTTCGGTGAAATTAGCCTGTCTGGGGCATTGCGTCCGGCATCACAGACCGAAAACAGGTTGAAAGAGGCGCAAAAACTTGGTTTCACCAGCGCAATCGCGCCCAGCGGCGGCAAACCTGTGGGATTGGGTGGGATTTCCCTGAACACAATGGGGGATCTGACGGCGTTTGTGGGTGAAATATTTGGCGCAGGATAAGCGCGATACGAAAGGCAATTGAGACTATGGAAGGTTTTACCATCATTGATGGCGTCGTGGCGCTGGTCCTGATTGTCTCGGCGCTACTCGCCTATGGGCGTGGTCTGGTGCGCGAAGTTATGGCCATCGTTGGCTGGATTGCCGCAGCTGTTCTGGGATTTCTGTTCGCCCCTCAGGTCGAACCGCTTGTGCGCGAAATTCCGGTTGTGGGCGAATTTTTGGCCGATAGCTGCGAATTGTCCATCATCGGGGCTTTTGCAATCGTCTTTGCCGTAGCCTTGATTGTGGTGTCCTTGTTCACGCCATTGTTTGCCTCCGTTGTACAACGCTCGGCATTGGGCGGCATTGATCAGGGATTTGGTTTCGTGTTTGGCGTTGCACGAGGTGTGCTGTTGATCGCCATTGCCTTTTTCGTTTATGAAACGGTGGTCACTGGCGAAAAATATACCATCGTAGACGAAAGCCGCTCGGCGATTGTCTTTTCGCAGATTTCCTCTCAAATCCAGAACTCCGAACCAGAGCAAGCATTGGGCTGGATTACGCAGCAATATGAAACACTTGTCGGAAACTGCGGCGCCTGAAATCTCCCCCTGCATCTCTAAAAAAAACCGCATGGTTTTAACTCGGTTTTAAGGCCAGCAGACCTAGCCTCCGCTCAAACGAAGAGCCCAGAGGCGCGCGTGACCGATATACAAACCGAATGTTTTGACGATATTGCAGCCTCTGTATTTGTCCTGGAACCGGATCAAACAGGCGTACCCCGTTATGTGATCTGGAATACGACTGCAGAATTAGAAAGTGGTCTGAATCGTGACTCCGTGCTCGGCCGAACCGCGCGTGACGTCTACGCTGGATCGGTGGCGGAAATTGAGTACCAACGCCACTTGGTCGCGCTCCGCACCGGTGAAAGTGTTGTCTATGACATCAATGACACCACGTCAGGCGCATCAAAACGGCGTTGCACGACACTGAAGGCCCAACATGACTGCGATGGATCAATTCTGCGCCTGATCGGAACAATCAAGGACACAACGGCCGAACACGAGGCGCGTAATCTGAGAACCAGGCTTGCGTCGTTAAGCGGCGAGGCGGAACAGTTCGTGGCGCTCGCGGCTCATGATCTGCGCACGCCTATGCGCAACATCTCCATACTAGCGGACATGCTGCGAGAAGATTTTGAAGATCGCGGCGATGGAAAGCTTGAACTGATTGATCTGCTTGAAGAAGTCGCAGAAAAATCAGGGGGTTTGCTCAGGGAAATCCTTACACACACCCAGGACATAAACGCTTCTGCAGAAGTGAAATGGTTCGATTTCGAACAGCTCTGTCAAACACTGATTGACGTGCTTGACCCCCTTTCCATGCACAGTATCGTTGCACCAAAAATCTGGCTCTTCAGCGATAAAACCGCGATGCAGATCGTGCTGCGCAACCTCTTTGACAATGCGTTGAAGCATGGTCAGAAATCAAACCTGTCAATAATCGTTGATGTGCAACAATCCAGTTTTGACACCCTGAGCATCCAGGTTCAGGACAATGGGCAAGGGTTTGAGGGCGCAGGTCGTGCCCTTTTGGACACCGGACCGTTTCGTGCCGACAAAGGATATGGCTTGCTGGGGATCCGTCGGTTGCTGACGGCACGCGGGGGCACTATCAGGTCGCAAGACAGAAGCGATCGCAAAGGCTGCACCATCAGTTTTACCCTGCCCGGTCAGATCGACGCCAATCGCTCAAGAGACATGGATATCCCCAAGCGTGCCCGCAAAACAGGATGACTTCTCGTCAAACGTGTCGATACCGTTGCCGACAGGCGACATTCGTCAGTCACACCATGATAGTTTCGTGACACTCAAGGCATGACGTCCTACATAAGATCTGTTGTCCCAAACCGGATTCGGAGCTGCCCCGTTGTCCAAAGTCATGCCCGCCGCACATCCTTTTGATTCATCTTATCTGCGTGATGGCGAGGATGAAGACAAACTAAAAGAAGAATGCGGCATATTTGGCGTCGTGGGCGTGGTAGATGCCGCCAATTTTGTCGCTCTTGGTTTGCACGCCCTGCAACATCGCGGGCAAGAGGCGGGTGGCATTGTCTCGCATGACCCTGACCAGGGTTTCCAGTCTGCCAGACGATTTGGGTATGTACGCGACAATTTCACATCGCAAAAGATCATGGAGACTTTGCCCGGACCCCTGGCCATCGGGCACGTGCGATACTCAACGACCGGTTCAAAAGGACCGACGGCGATCAGGGACGTACAACCTTTCTTTGGTGAATTCGCCATGGGCGGCGCGGCGATCGCACATAATGGCAATATCACCAACGCGAATGCATTGCGGCGGGAATTGATTGAGCGCGGTTCGATTTTTCAATCCTCATCTGACAGTGAGTGTATCATCCATCTGATGGCCCGCAGCCTGCAGCGGACGATCCCGGAACGTATGGAAGACGCGCTGCGCCGCGTTGAGGGCGCGTTTTCCGTGGTGGCGATGACGCGTACCAAGCTGATTGGCGTGCGCGACCCTCTTGGTGTGCGACCTTTGGTTCTGGGCCGCGTCGGGGATGGTTGGGCGCTGAGTTCAGAAACCTGTGCACTTGACATCATTGGCGCTGAATTTATGCGCGAGATCGAACCCGGTGAGATGGTTGTCATCACCGAAAAGGGAGTGGAATCTCATTTCCCCTTTCGTCCGCAAAAACCAAGGTTTTGCATTTTCGAACATGTATACTTTAGCAGACCTGACAGTATCCTGGGGGGCCGGTCTGTCTATGAGACCCGCGAGGCCATTGGCCGCGAATTGGCAAAAGAGGCTCCTGTTAATGCCGATCTCGTTTGCCCTGTTCCCGATTCAGGAACACCTGCGGCGATTGGTTTTTCTTTGGAGTCCGGAATACCCTATGCGATGGGAATTATTCGCAACCAGTACATGGGCCGGACGTTCATTGAGCCGACCGAACAAATCCGCAACATGGGCGTGCGCCTGAAATTGAACGTGAATCGGGCATTGATCAAAGGGAAGCGCGTCATTCTCGTTGACGATTCCGTGGTGCGCGGCACGACATCGCGCAAGATAAAAGAAATGATCTTAGACGCAGGGGCCGCCGAGGTTCATTTCCGTATCGCCTCACCGCCTACAGCCTGGCCTTGTTTTTATGGCGTCGACACGCCGCAACGCGAAAAGCTACTGGCCGCGACCATGTCCGAAGACGAGATGCGTGATCATTTACAGGTGGACAGCCTGAAATTTATCTCGCTAGACGGTCTTTACCGCGCCGTTGGCGAGGCAGACGGTCGCAACGCGGCCCAGCCGCAATACTGTGACGCCTGTTTCTCTGGCGAATATCCCGTTGAGCCTGCCGACCAGATCGAAAGCGGGTTTGAAATGAAAGCAGCCGAATAGCAATCTGTTGACAATTCCCGTCACGATCAAAGGGCAATGTAACAAAATGAACCCTTTGCCAACGAATATCACCGCGACGCTTGCGGCTTGGCCAAAGCTGGCGACTGATCGGTTTCACCAAATTCGTGAAACTGTGTTCATCGTGGCAAAACGTGATGACGTGGGGCGCTTGATTGAAACGCTGAAATGGGGGCAACCTTCTTGGCTGCCGGAACAACCGCGGGTTGGAACGACGCTGCGCTGCAACTGGACCCAAGCAAGACCAGATCATCTAAGCCTCTTTGTGAACTGCCAGACCAATCTGCTTGAGACAGTGAAAACGATTTACCCCAAAGACTTCGAGTACGATGGCAAACGTGCTTTGCATTTGGATCTGCATAAGCCGTTGCCAATGGACGCAATCGAACACTGCGCTGCTCTGACGCTAAGGTATCATCGCAAGACTGCTTGACGCGGGCGCCAATCGCGCCCATCACCTGCGACATGACAAAAACAGCATTGATCACTGGCGCGTCACGCGGTCTGGGTGCCGCTCTCGCAGAAGCTTTGGCGCCAACCCACCACATCATCGCTGTGGCAAAAACCACCGGCGCGCTTGAAGAACTGGATGACCGAATTCAAGCAAAGGGCGGCTCGACGACGCTAGCGCCGATGGATGTGACAAACGCGGATGCAATGGCAACGCTTTGCCGTGGCATTTTCGAGCGGTGGAAAACGTTGGATTTATGGTGTCACACGGCCGTGCATGCCGCACCGCTGGCACCAACGGATCATGTTGACGCCAAAGACCTGGCGAAATCCATAACCGGTAATGTCACGGCGACGGCCACATTGATTGCCTACGTTGCGCCCCTTCTGGGACAAACCGGTCAGGCGGTGTTCTTTGATGATCCGCAGGCCGGAAAGAAGTTCTTTGGCAGCTATGGCAGCACCAAGGCTGCCCAAATCGCACTGGCAATAAGCTGGCAAGCCGAAACAGAAAAACTCGGTCCAAAGGTTTTAATTTTAACGCCTCCCGCAATGCCGACGGCCACGCGCGCGCGGTTTTACCCCGGTGAGGATCGCCAAGCGTTGACTGATCCTGCTGTAGCGGCCGCTGAAATTCTGGCGCAACTCTGACGCCACACGCTCCGTCATAAATTTCCCTTCTGGCAGCGCGCGCTCTTGTCGCTTGCGCGGGGCTCGCTTATCAATGCGCAAAGGGGCTTATCCATGCGCATTCTCATCACAAATGACGACGGTATCAACGCACCGGGCCTAAAGGTGCTCCACGCGATTGCCACCGATTTAGCAGGCGAAACAGGTGAGGTTTGGACCGTCGCCCCTGCTTTTGAACAATCAGGCGTTGGGCATTGCATCAGCTACACTCACCCCATGATGATCAGCGAATTCAGCCCGCGCCGTTTTGCAGCCGAAGGGTCGCCAGCCGATTGCGTGCTCGCAGGGTTGCACGAAGTGATGAAAGATGCGCCGCCCGATCTGGTTTTATCCGGCGTGAATCGTGGAAATAACTCAGCGGAAAACACGCTCTATTCCGGCACAATCGGCGGCGCAATGGAGGCTGCATTGCAAGGTTTGCCCGCAATCGCCTTGTCGCAATATTACGGCCCCAAAAACGCTCAGACGGAAAACCCTTTCGAGGCCGCAGCACAGCATGGTGCCGATGTTGTCCGCCGAATTCTGGCGCACACCCCGGAAGAAAATGGTGGGTATCGCTTGTTTTACAACGTAAATTTCCCACCCCTGCCCGGTGCGGATGTCAAGGGTATCCGCCTGTCTACACAAGGTATGCGCAGCGGCACGGGGTTTTCGACCGAGCCCCATATGTCCCCTTCCGGGCGTCGGTTCTTGTGGATAAAGGGCGGTAATCAACAAATCGCAACGGCTCCGGGTTCGGATGCTGCGGATAATCTTGAAGGGTATGTTTCAGTGACCCCGATGCGTGCAGACCTCACGGCTCATGATATGATGAACGATCTATCTGGCATCGCCTCATGAGCGCTGAGGCGGAACGCAAAATGCAATTTCTATATGCGCTCCGCTCCAAAGGTGTGACCGATAAACGCGTGCTGTCCGCCATGGAAAGCATCGACCGAGGCCCGTTCATACGCGGGATTTTTTCCGAACGCGCGTATGAGGACATGCCGCTGCCCATTGCTTGCGGACAAACGATCAGCCAGCCTTCTGTCGTTGGTCTGATGACGCAGGCTTTGCATATCAGCCCTCGCGATAAGGTGCTCGAAATCGGGACGGGTTCGGGTTACCAGGCGGCCATCCTCAGCAAGCTTGCGCGTCGCGTCTACACGATTGATCGTCACACCCGTCTGGTGCGTGAAGCTCGCGACATTTTTGATCAGATGGATCTGTCAAACATCACCGCCATCACAGGTGATGGTAGCTTTGGTCTGCCTGATCAGGCCCCTTTTGATCGCATCATCGTCACGGCGGCTGCCGAAGATCCCCCCGGTACTTTGATGGAACAACTTAAGACAGACGGGATTATGGTCGTGCCTGTCGGGCAGTCGGATGCCGTTCAGCACCTGATTGTCGCACGAAAAACCGCGCAAGGCGTTGAATATGAAGAGTTGCGCCAAGTTCGCTTTGTTCCATTGCTGGAAGGCTTGGGAAAGGACGGATAAGCTGCTATAAAGGTCTCATAAAGTGTTGGACAAACCAATGCGTGTCGATGATCGATTGAGGACTAGCAGATGACCCGAGCCATTCCACGCAAGCGCGTGCGCCTTTCATTGATGACTGCCACAGCCCTTGTGGTGCTTGCAGGCTGCGGCCAACCGCTGGACTTTGATCTGCGCGGCGGCCTTGGCGATTTCAGTACCGCTGGGGCGGCCAATCAAGTGGCAACTGCCGATCGACCCAGCCCGGATGATCGCGGCGTCATTTCTTATCCGAACTATCAAGTGGCGGTCGCCGAGCGTGGCGATACGATCAACACGGTAGCACAACGTCTTGGTGTTGATGCGCCTGAATTGGCGCGTTTCAACGGAATAGACGCAGATGTCGCCTTGCGTAGTGGAGAAGTAATCGCGCTGCCCAATCGGGTCGCTGAACCCTCACCCGCGACAGGCGCTATTGGTTCGGGGCCCATTCAGCCTGGAGCCGTGGATATTGGCACGCTGGCGGGTGATGCCATCAACCGGGCCCCGGAACAGCAGGGCGTGCGCACCGCGGCCTTGCCGCCTGCCGCAACTACGCCGCAACCACAAACCGGCGCAGAACCCACGCGACACAAGGTGGAGCGTGGCGAGACCGCCTATACGATAGCGCGCCTGTATCGTGTACCAGTCAAATCGCTCGCCGAATGGAACGGACTGGGCTCCGATTTTGCCATTCGCGAAGGCCAATATCTGTTGATCCCGGTTGCAGAACAAAACGCGCCTGCACCAGCAGCAGATGCCGCAGCAGGGACAGCCGCAGTTACACAACCCGGTGCGGGCACACCCACACCGACCCCGCCGAGCGCGACCAAACCGTTACCTGAGCCAGAAAAAACGGTGACGGCAGAGGAACTTCCAAAAGTTGATGTCGGTGAAAAAACACAGGCTTCCGCTGAAACCGCTATGGTTTTCCCGGTCTCAGGGTCCATCATCCGCGAGTATGCAAAAGGCAAGAACGAAGGGATCAACATCAAAGCGAAGCCCGGAGATCCCGTCAAAGCGGCGGATGCGGGAACCGTTGCGGCAATCACCAAGAGTGCCGAAGGTATTCCAATCGTTGTGATCCGCCATGACCCTGAATTACTGACTGTCTATGCCAATGTAACGGATGTTTCAGTAAAAAAAGGAACAAAAGTCACGCGTGGTCAGAGCATTGCCGAGCTGCGCGAAGGCGATGAAGCCTATGTTCATTTCGAAGTGCGAAAAGGGTTCGACAGCGTGGATCCCATGCCGTTTCTCCGGTAGTTTCGGGCGCTTTCATGGACGCGTCACACGCATGATTAGCCCGGCAGGGTCACACCGTTGCGCCCTGCAAGATCCATGAAATACTGCCAAGCGACGCGTCCAGATCTTGATCCCCGCGTTGCCTGCCACTCAATGGCCTCCGCGCGCATGTTTTCGTCGCTGATTTCCACGCCATAAGCGGTGCAGTATCCTCGGATCATTTCCAGATACTGATCCTGATCGCAGGGGTGGAAACCGAGCCATAGTCCAAAACGATCCGACAGGGACACTTTTTCTTCGACCGCCTCGGAGGGGTTAATTGCGCTGCCGCGCTCGTTTTCGATCATATCGCGGGGCATCAGGTGTCGCCTGTTGGACGTTGCATACAGTACGACGTTTTCAGGGCGCCCCTCTATGCCACCATCCAGAACAGCCTTCAGGCTTTTGTAATGCGCATCGTCATGCCCAAAGCTCAGATCGTCACAGAACAGGATAAAACGGTAGGGCTCCCCGCGCAGCAGATTCAAAAGCCGGCCGACGGAGGGTAGATCCTCACGCTGCAACTCGATGATCCGCAATCCTTCATGTTTAACATGAACTGATCCATGTATTGATTTGACAAGACTTGACTTTCCCATGCCACGCGCACCCCAGAGCAGTGCGTTGTTGGCAGGCAACCCACGAGCAAATTGTTCGGTATTCGCCAAAAGCGTATCCCGGGAACGATCCACCCCAATAAGCAATGAAAGATCCACACGTGCAACCTGTGTCACGGGCTCCAACCGGTCAGGCTCCACATGCCAAACAAACGCAGAAGCGATTGAGAAGTCGGGGGCGGCTTGCGGCGCGGGAGCCATACGTTCCAGAGCAGCCGCTATTCGGTCCATCGGGTCGTCGATCACGTTAGATCGTCCTCGTCGTCATAGTAGCCCTCGGCGCGCAGCTTGTCTTCGCGCTTGGTTTCCACGCGGCGCACGAGAAAGATCGACACCTCATAGAGCCCGTAGACCACCACAAAAAGGATGCCTTGCGTGATCACGTCTGGCGGCGTCACCAAGGCTGCCAGCACAAGGATGCCAACCATTGCATACTTACGGACATTGGCGAGCCCTTCGCCGCTCACCAAACCGGCTTTACCCATCAGCGTCAGCAGAACGGGCAGCTGAAAACAAAGACCAAAGGCCATGATGAATTTCAACGTGATATCCAGTGACTCGTTGACCTTGCCGAAAAAGGTAATGCGCACGCCGTCCTGGGTTTCCGGCACAACAGCGGCATCCGCCGGCAGGCTGGATACTGCGCCCGACAAGAGATTCGCGAAAATCGATGATACATCCGCGAAGCCCAGAAAAAATTGCATCGCGAGCGGTGTGACCACCAAATGCGCAAAACTCGCGCCCAAAAAGAACATTACCGGAGAGGCCAGCAAGAACGGTAGGAAAGCGCCTTTTTCGGCTTTGTAGAGGCCCGGCGCCACAAAACGCCACATCTGAAATCCGATCACCGGAAAGGCCAGCGCAAAGCCGAAAACCATCGAGATTCTAAAGAGCGTAAAGAGGTATTCCTGGGGCGATGTATATTGCAAGGTCGGAGACGGATCACCCAAATCCCTGAGCGTGGCCTCAATTGGTCCCAACAGATACTGCAGGATCGGTTCGGCCACCACAAAGGCCAGAATGATGCCAATCAAAAACGCAATCACGGATCGGATCAGCCGCGTACGCAGTTCCGCCAAATGCTCGATCAGGGGTGCTGCGCTCTCGTCAATGTCGTCAGATGAGCTCATGTGTCACTCTTTGTCGGGGGCGTTGGGGCTGCATCGCGCGCCTCTTCCAGCTTCTCAGCAGCGGCCTGTGCGTCCTGCGCTTCCTTCATTTTACGATCAGCCGCCGCGCGCGCCGTGGCCGCCTGAATTTTCTTGGTCTGTTCTGCTCGCTCCGCGGCAAGCTTGCCGGTTTCGCTCTCTGGGTCAAACTTACCCAGATCGGCGGCAGCACTTTTGACACCATCCATCGCGGAGTTGATTGGATTAGTCGCCGTTTTCAACCCTTTGGCCACATCTTTCATGCCGGACTCGTCAGCTGCATCGTTCATGGCACGGCTGAATTCGCGCGCCATACCCTTGGCTTTGCCCACAGCCTCCCCCGCTTTACGGAAAAGTACTGGCAAATCCTTGGGCCCGACAACGATAAGCGCGACGATGCCGATCACCAGCATCTCCGTCATGCCAATATCGAACATGGTTTAGACCTTGTCTTTTTCAGTCTCGGGCGTCACGTCCTTGGCTTCCTCAGAGGCTTTGGCAATTTCGTCCTGGCCTTCGCTGACACCCTTTTTGAACGAGGTAATGCCTTTGCCCACTTCGCCCATCAGGCTGGAAATTTTACCACGCCCAAAGAGAACAAGCACCACAACTGCGATAAGCAAGAGGCCCGGAAGGCCGATATTATTCAACATTTGAAGTCTCCCAAATCGTTGGCGCCCCACAAGGAGGGCGCATTTTTGTCATCGTTAGGACTACGAAAATCCTGAGCGCGCGGGAAGTGTCAAAACCCTTTTCGACCTCTGTTGACCGGCCACACATCAGAAAAATCCCGGGCGAATGAAATCAACTGACAGGTTTATGTCAGTTGTGACCTGTCATGTCCATTCTCAACGCAAGACAATGAAAGGACTCGTTCATGCGCATACTTCCCCTTTTCACCACTCTCATCGCATTTGCAGCTGCAGATACGGGTCGGGCCGGATCTGATACCGCCCAAATCGCGGAAATTGTAACCTATCGACTCAAGGACGGGGTCACCACGCAAGACGTTGTGAAGGCCGCGCAGGCCACGGAACCCTTTTTGGGCAGTACGGGCGCGGTCGTGTCGCGCAGCCTGTCACGGGATGAAAACGGTGTTTGGACGGATTATATTCTCTGGACATCACTGGAGGCGGCCAAAGCCACCGAAGCTCAGGCAATGCAACGGCCCGAATTCATGTTCTTTTTTGCAATGATGGCCGAGAAGACCGTCGAGCTGCGATACGCAACGGTTCTGATGCAGATGGACTAGCCCGCCCGCCGGTGGCAGTGTCAGCACATGCGCCGCACTGACCGCCTTTTCGACATCATACAGATCCTGCGCGATGGCAAGTTACACCGCGCGCAGGACATTGCCGAACGGCTTGAGGTGTCAACCCGCACAATTTATCGCGATATGGACACGCTGACGGCCTCGGGCGTGCCCGTGGAGGGTGAACGCGGTGTTGGTTACATGATCACATCGGCGATCACCCTGCCCCCACTGACGTTGACCGTTGAGGAGTTGGAAGCCCTCAACTTGGGTATGGCGATTGTGGCAGAAGCCGCAGACGCGGAACTCAAATCAGCAGCTCTCAGCCTCGCAGAGAAGGTCGATGCAGTTCTGCCGGTGCAGACAATCGCGGAGGCGGATGCCTGGAAATTTGCGGTGTATCCCTTCGCGGACGCCGCGCGTGGTTTTTCACATATGTCGACCTTGCGTGCGGCCATCCGGGCCAAGCAGAAACTTCGACTGACCTACACCTCAAAACATGCAGAGGTGACGACACGCACCATCCGACCGCTGCACATGGAGTATTGGGGGCGTATCTGGACGCTGACGGGGTGGTGCGAATTGCGCGACGCTTTCCGCGTGTTTCGCGTCGATCTGATCGACACCGCGGAGGCACTCCCGGAGTTATTCGTTGATGAACCCGGCAAATCACTCAGTGACTATGTGCCATAGGGACCGCGCAAAATCCGTCCTGAGCCCGTTAAAAGCTCCCAAACGACACAGCTCCGCCAAGTCAAACACCATCGGTCCGTGACTGCTTGTTCCTAAAACAAAGCGTTGCCGAGGTTCGGGCCAAAACAACACTTTGTCTGTTTGCTGCAGAGAGTCCCCTACATCTTAGTTGGTGATCAGCAGCCTGCTGCATTATTGGCAGCAACGCCACCAGCGACAGCACCACCAGCGGTAAGGATGTCATTCCCGGATCCACCGCCAAGCTGATTACCAAGCGCTGCACCAGCCAACGCACCGGCGACACCGGCACCCACGCAACCAACCTGCCTCTGTTGCTCAGGGGATGTTGCGCAGGCCTGCAAAAGACCCATGGCGGCGAGCACCGCGATAATACCTGTTTTTTTCATTCGTCTATTCCTCATAAAGCCGGTCGGCCCGATACCGACCATTATTTAAGTACGGGTAGGTTGATAACGCTTCAAGTCGTAGAATATTCAATCCGGCGGAAATGCGCTCGTTCAAGATGTAAGTTTCCAGCCGGTTTGAGCGGGTAAAAACGCTTCGACGCTGGCTTGTGCGATGACAATCGGACCTTCGCCGTCCGTCGGCACGTCGAGCCCCCCCTTGACCACACGCACGCTCGCCCGGCCGCGCGGCAGCGTCGCCACCAATGCATCCGCATCAACAGAATCAGGATCCTGGACCCCCACTGTGACCTGCACCCGCATCTGATCATGGCCCAGATCTACAGCGCCAAAGAGTGGCAATGACGAATGACGAAACGCATCCTCAATCGCCCGTTTGGCCGCCTTGGTGTAATCCTGACCATGCAGATCATTGCCCATGCCCATTTCGATGATCAACCGTTGCTCAGTCATCTGCGCGCTCCATGTTGAACCCGACCGTCAGGGCGACATTGGCCATGATCGTCGGATGACCCTGTCCTTCAGGGCGCGCGACGTCGAGCCCCCCGTGATAGACCCGCACTTCGGTGTTGCCGTAGGGAAAAACCTTGCGCACCTCGGCCACGTCAACCGCATCCGGTTGTTGCACGCCAATATCGACGATGATCTGCATATCGGTTTTCTCAAACCCGAACAGTTCGGCAAGGTTGATTGAATTGTGCCAAAGCGCATCACGCACCCCGCGCACGGCGGCTTGTGTGTAATCCCCGCGCCGCAGGGACGTTCCCATGCCAAATTCCACCAGTAACCGTTTCATCGCTTCTTCCTTTCCGCCCCTCAGGCGTCAAAAACAAAACACCGGTCACGCCGGATCGTGAGCCACATCACCGTGCCCGGCTTTGGCAGGAATACATTTGGCACGGTCGCGCGCAGCATGGATCCGTTGTAGTCCATCTGAAACTCCACAAGGCTTTCGCTCCCCATGAAACGCGCGCGCTGCACGACTGCCCGCGCGGCTGTTCCATCACTTGCCGTTGGCTTGGGCCCCTGCCCGTTTCGGTCAAAATCAATCCGCACGTGTTGGGGGCGAAACACAATATGCACCTGCGTTCCATCCGGTACACCGGGTGCCAGGAACCGCCCGAACGGCGTTTCCGCCAAAGCCCCGCTGACCTCTGCCTGCAACACATTGGAATCCGAGAAAAACGCCACCGCGGCGCGGTCCACAGGACGGGTATAGACATTGTAGGGCGCGCCGCGTTGTACGATCCGGCCATCCCGCATGAGCGCGATTTCATCAGCCATGCGCATGGCTTCTTCAGGCTCATGCGTTACGAGTAAAACGGCCGTGTCTTCTTCTTTGAGAATGTTCAACGTTTCATCGCGTATGCCATCCCGCAGCCGGTTATCGAGGCCCGAGAATGGCTCGTCCATCAACATGATCTTGGGCTTTGGCGCCAGCGCTCGGGCCAGAGCCACACGCTGCTGTTCCCCCCCTGAAAGCTGATGCGGATACCCGTCGATAAAGCGCATCAGGTCCACCCGGGTCAGCAATTCCTCGACCCGAGCGCGCTTTTCAGATTTGCTGAAGGATTTCAATCCAAAGGCCACGTTTTCCGCGACGCTGAGGTGCGGAAACAGCGCAAAATCCTGAAACATCAGTCCAATCTCGCGCCGTTCAGGCGGCAGGCGAAAAATCGTATCGCAGACCAACTGGCCATCTACATGAATTTCACCACTGTCCTGCATCTCAACACCGGCAATCATGCGCAACGTGGTGGACTTTCCACATCCGGACGGCCCGAGCAGGCAGGTCACCTGCCCTGGCTCGATCGCGAAACTCACGTCATCAACAACCGCGCGACCGTTGAAGGCGCGTCTCAGGTTCCTGATTTCCAGCCGTGGCGGGGAAGGTGTCACGCAGCTATCCAAATCCGATAGAATTCATCAGATAACGGGCTATCAGCCCTTCCGGCTACCCGCAAGCACTGCTGCGAATCCGACGCCCAGAACCACGATGCAGATTACCAGCAACTGTTCATATTTATGACCATCCGGAAGCAATGCGGCGACGGTTGGCCAGCTGCGCGCAAAATAGGCAATAGCCCCCAGCATCGCAGCGGCATAGGCCACCAGATAGGACCACAAGGCAATGGTGCGCCCGCCCATGAGCCCGATCAGCAGGATCGGCGACAGAAACATGGAGGCCGTGCCGCTGACGGCAACAGCATCAAACAGCGTCGCATTCCCCCAGAGGGTCAGAGCCGCCCCCAGCCCCATCACGGCACACATTACCAGACGCCCACCGCTGAGGCTGCGCGCAACGAGGCCCATTTCTTCTACTGCGAGCCGCGCAGAGGAGGCCAGCGCAGAATCAAGTGTGCTCAGTGCGGAGACCAGCAAAGAAAGGATCAGAAGCGTAAACACCCACGGTGGGAACATATCTGACCACGTACCGATCAATTGAGCCTCATAAGGCGCGCCGATCAGGCTGGCCTGAATGCCAAAGAAACCAAATGCGAGAATGCAAAGAGTGGAAATCCAGAACGCATGGATAAAGGAACGCTTTGTGATGTCCGGGTCGGCCAGAAATCCGCGATCCATCATCACCGGATCATGTGCCGGATAGGAAAAGACCTGAAGGCCCGCAACGACCAAGAGAATCCAGCCGTTGTAGGGACCAGACACGCCCGGCGCCGTCATAACCGCCGCAAAGGAGAATTGTGGCGACACGACAAGCGCGACAAAAGCCAGCGCCAGCGCCGCGAGAAAAAGCGCCATCTGAACAACATCTGTGCGCAGGGCTGCATTCAGCCCGCCCCATGCAGAATAGGCTAATCCCAGAACGGATACGATCAGGATCGCGATTGTGCCATTCCCGCCCGCCAGCGCATCAAAGATCAGGCCGATCACAAGCAGGTTGGCAAACACCTCTGATAGAAGCCGCAAGCCAATCACCAGGTTATAGCCGCCCTGCCCGACCCGCCCGAAATGCGCACCCAGCCAGTCCTGAACTGATCGCGCGCCCGTCCGGCGCAAATGCGCGACAATCAGCCCCCCTGTCAGAAATGATCCATAGTAAGCAGTATAAGCGAGTGTGCCCGCGATCCCGTAGTAATACCCCAATATGGCCGCGTTCATCAGGGAGCGTGCGAAAATCCACGTGGTCACCTGGCTGAGAACGAGCATCCAGAGACCGGGTGCAGAGCCGCGCGCCGATCTGCCACCAAAGAATCCCTCAACCGTGACGCGACGCGGCGCAGCCAGCATACTGGCGGCAATAACGACAGCAAAGAGGACAATTAAAACAGTGACATGCATGCCGGGACTTTCTTGTTGTTCCGTCCCCCGGCTAGCCGAACCATTCGACGCACGCCAGTCCGCCTGAGTGATTTGTCATGAAAGTGATCGAGCGTGCGCAGTGCGCGCCGCGTTGCCGCTCTGAATTCAGGTCAGCTCAAACACGCCGGCGGCGCGGTCCACGCCATTGACTTGCACAATGATCTGGTGCGTTCCGGGATAGAGCCTGAATGTCGTCGCATCCCCTTTGAGCTTATGGGTCTTGCGCAGCACCATGGATTTACCCGGGCTGACCGAACCCTGTTTGAGCTTGAACACTTTCTGTCCTTGTTTTCCTTCGGGGCGCGCGAATGTGATGCGATAGTCTACAAGAACTGGCAGGTCGGATGGGGCATCAATTTCACAACTGAAAACCAAGGCGTCGCCCATTCTCACGCTGGGAGTCTCGATGTCCAACTGGACCGAAACCGGCGCTTTGGCGTCGTATCCCAAAGCGGTCATGGCGCCTGTGTGCCCCTGTTTGATCAACGTGCGCAAAGCATGGCGTGTCATCCACGCAAGTTCCCCCGACGTTTGATGTCCGCGTTTCTTCCACTGGCTCAACCTCTCCAAAACCAGTTCAGGATCCGTTTTTGAAAGATCATTCAGATGATTGGCAATGGACCTTGTGACATAGCGTGTCGGATCAGCATGCAACTTGTCCAACAGAGGCACGGTTTGATTGGCGCTGAGCGTCACGGCCTTGGCCCAAGGCAGTTTCGGGCGCGTGCCCTCGCTCACAAGTCGGCGTACATGATAGTTCTCATCCTCAGCCCAAGTCGCCAATGTGATGAGGGTTTCTTCCGGCCATCGGTTGATGAAAGGACGGATGTAAAACTCCATCGAAAATCGCTGTGTCGCGCGATAGAGCAAGTCCATTGAACGCGCACGATGCATCTCCAATCCACGGCGCACCGCCAATATACCGGGAACGGCATGGATAAACTGTCCAAAATCATCGTCCCTGAGCGCCGGATCCAGCGGGGCGGGCATGGCCGCCTCCAGCGCTTCAGCCATTGACGGAAAGTCACCCGGCAGCTGGGTCGCGATGCAATCTGCGAGCCACTCCATCCGCGCCATCAGTTCCCGTTCAGCGAAACCGGCGAGGGCCTCGCGCTGAAAACGCGCCGCATCGAAACCCGGTACGGCAGAGGCATATTCCTGGGCCAGCTGAGCAACCGTGGTTTGGTTGAACAACTGGTCTTTCAATAGGACCGTTTCAGCCATGAATTAGATTGTCGCGTTGGTGGCGCCACCGTCACACAAAATATTTTGCCCAATGATGAAACCTGCGTGTTGCGAGCATAAGAACGCACAGGTCGCACCAAATTCCTGCGACGTGCCATATCGGCCAGCCGGGATGGTCGCCGCGCGTCGTGCGCGGGCATCTTCAATTGAAATGCCATCACGTTTTGCCACCGGACCATCAAGCGCTTCCGCGCGATCCGTGGCATGAATGCCCGGCAGGAGGTTATTGATCGTCACACCCTTGCCCGCGACCTGACGACTGGTACCGGCAACATAACCGGTCAACCCGGTGCGCGCGGCGTTGCTGAGTCCCAATTGCGGGATCGGCGCTTTGACCGATTGTGACGTGATATTGACCACCCGCCCCCAACCGCGGTCCATCATGCCCGGCACCAGTGCTTTGATCATCGCAATGGGTGTGAGCATATTTGCGTCCAGAGCCTTGATGAAATCCGCGCGATCCCAATCCTGCCACATCCCCGGAGGCGGTCCGCCCGCGTTGTTGACCAGAATATCGGCGTTACCCGCCGCCTCTAGCACGGCATCACGCCCTTGCTGGCTTGTTACATCAGCGGCAATAGTTGTGACGCTAACGCCATGGGCGCTGCGGATCGCTTCGGCCGAGGCCTTAAGCGCGTCTGAACCGCGTGCGTTCATGACCAGATCGCACCCTGCTGCGGCGAGCGCCTGCGCGCACCCCAAACCCAACCCTTTGGATGACGCACAAACAATTGCGCGCTTACCGCTGATTCCCAAATCCATGTGATGCTCCCTCTTGCGTTCGGCCCTATGCCTAACACCACAAATGCCTTGCAGGCCAGCGAAACACGGAAGAACCCGCCAAGAGTCATCGGCAACTTGTGATTATCCGTGCGTCAAGCAAACCCGCCGCATATGGTATGGTCCTACGCGAACAGCACGATTTTCGTCCCAGGCGGTCCTATCCGAACTCGCGCCACCAATGAAAGGATCGCCGAACGGCTGCTATCTCAGGTCTGCTGTATCAGAATCGCGACAGATTTTTATTTTTGGGCCTCGCTTGAAAGGTGAGGGAGCTGCAAAGCCCACCTTGCAGGATGTCCAGCCGTGCTCGGAGCTTGCCGCCCCGCTGGTGCCCCGCTATACGCTCGCTCATGTTGGACACACCCCAAAACCGCCCTGAACTGCCCCCTGAAATTGCGCGCCGCAGAACCTTTGCGATTATCAGCCATCCGGACGCTGGCAAAACCACTCTGACAGAGAAATTTTTGCTTTTTGGCGGCGCTATTCAAATGGCGGGTCAAGTACGCGCCAAGGGCGAAGCGCGCCGCACGCGATCCGACTTTATGGCGATGGAAAAAGATCGCGGAATTTCTGTTTCGGCCTCGGCAATGTCATTTGATTTCAAAGAATTCCGCTTCAATCTCGTGGACACGCCGGGTCACTCTGATTTTTCCGAAGACACCTATCGCACGCTGACCGCCGTGGATGCCGCCGTCATGGTCATTGATGGGGCCAAGGGTGTCGAGAGCCAGACGCAGAAACTGTTTGAAGTGTGTCGGATGCGGGACCTGCCTATTTTGACGTTCTGTAACAAGATGGACCGCGAGAGCCGAGATGTCTTTGAGATCATCGACGAAATTCAGGAAAACCTCGCGATTGATGTGACGCCTGCGAGCTGGCCCATCGGGGTGGGTCGCGATTTTATGGGCTGTTATGATATGTTGCGCGATCGTCTGGAATTGATGGACCGGGCAGATCGCAACCGCGTCGCTGAATCGATCGAGATCAATGGGCTGGATGACCCGTTGCTAGCTGAGCATGTCCCGGCGAACTTGTTGGAGAAACTGCGCGAAGACGTTGAAATGGCGCGTGAATTGCTTCCACCGCTGGACATGGCGGCGATGCACGAGGGCTCCCTGACGCCTATCTGGTTCGGGTCTGCCATTAACTCTTTTGGCGTCAAGGAACTGATGGAAGGGATTTCTTCTTATGGACCGGAACCGCAAATCCAGTCCGCACAACCGCGCCAGATCCTTCCGGAAGAAAAGAAAGTTGCGGGGTTTGTATTCAAGGTCCAGGCCAATATGGACCCCAAACACCGCGATCGCGTTGCCTTTGTGCGTCTGGCGTCCGGGCATTTCTTGCGGGGCATGAAGCTGACCCACGTGCGTACAAAAAAGCCGATGGCCATCTCAAACCCGGTCATGTTTTTAGCCTCTGATCGTGAATTGGCAGAAGAGGCCTGGGCCGGGGATATTATTGGCATTCCGAACCATGGACAGTTGCGTATCGGCGATACCCTTACCGAAGGCGAGGCGATCCGGGTGACCGGAATCCCCTCCTTTGCGCCTGAGCTTTTGCAGGGCGTGCGCGCAGGCGATCCCTTGAAAGCCAAACACCTTGAGAAAGCATTGATGCAATTTGCCGAAGAAGGGGCCGCCAAAGTGTTCAAGCCATCGATTGGTTCGGGATTTGTCGTCGGGGTTGTGGGGCAGTTGCAGTTTGAGGTCCTCGCCAGCCGTATTGAACTGGAATATGGCTTGCCTGTGCGTTTTGATTCCTCGCAATTCACCTCGGCGCGGTGGGTGAGCGGCGACAAACAAGCCGTTGAAAAATTTACAGAAAGCAACAAACAGCATATTGCCCATGATCATGACGGCGACATTGTCTATCTGACGCGTTTGCAATGGGATATTGATCGTGTGGCGCGCGATTATCCGGATGTCACGCTAACAGCTACAAAAGAAATGATGGTTTAGCGCCGACCTCTGCTACACCTCTCATGACAACAGTTGGAATTTCGAATGGTGCTACTCGTTTTGGCGCGGCATTGCGATCTGGACGGGAATTATGCGTCGCATTTACCCTGATTTCCTAAATAGATAGCGCATCTGTTTGACGCTGGGAGTACTTGTTGTTAGATACGCGCATCATGTCGCGACAAGATCGCCATTTGGGCCATGGGGGCCGACATGAATGCTGCTGCGGGCCAAAAATGTGTCCGCCAACCACGGACACATATGACAAAATTTTCTGACCTTAGTCTGAATCCAAAAGTACTCAAAGCCATTACGGAAGCGGGCTACGAAAACCCTACACCGATCCAGGCAGGTGCTATACCGCCTGCTCTGGAGGGCAAGGACGTCCTGGGGATTGCCCAGACCGGAACCGGTAAAACCGCCAGCTTTGTGTTGCCAATGATTACTCTGCTTGCGCGTGGACGTGCCCGCGCGCGCATGCCCCGCAGCCTTGTGCTTTGCCCGACGCGCGAACTGGCGGCACAGGTGGCGGAAAATTTTGACACCTATTCCAAGCATTTGAAGCTTACAAAGGCGCTGTTGATTGGAGGCGTTTCGTTCAAAGAACAAGACACGCTGATTGACAAAGGCGTTGACGTCCTGATCGCAACGCCGGGTCGTTTGCTGGACCATTTTGAGCGCGGCAAGCTGATCTTGTCGGATGTGAAAGTGATGGTGGTGGACGAGGCTGACCGGATGCTCGATATGGGATTTATTCCTGATATCGAACGCATTTTCGGTCTGACGCCGTTCACGCGACAAACGTTGTTCTTTTCGGCTACAATGGCGCCCGAAATCGAGCGTATCACCAACACATTCCTGTCGGCACCGGAACGCGTCGAAGTGGCGCGCCAGGCGACAACTGGGGAAAACATCACGCAAGGCGTCGTCATGTTCAAAGGCAGCCGCCGTGACCGCGAAGCAACCGAAAAACGTAAAGTTCTGCGCGGACTGATTGATGGCGAAGGCGACAAATGCACAAACGCAATTGTGTTTTGCAACCGCAAGGTGGACGTTGATATTGTCGCCAAGTCCTTGAAAAAATACGGTTATGACGCGGCTGCGATCCACGGCGATTTGGACCAAAGCCAACGGACACGCACATTGGATGGCTTTCGTGAGGGCACATTACGCTTTCTGGTTGCCTCGGATGTGGCTGCGCGTGGACTTGATGTGCCTTCTGTCAGCCATGTGTTTAATTTCGACGTACCTGGTCACGCCGAGGATTACGTGCACAGGATTGGCCGAACAGGAAGGGCCGGTCGGGATGGCAAGGCAATCATGATATGTGTGCCGCGCGACGAAAAGAACCTGGCGGATATCGAGCGTTTGGTTCAGCGTGAAATCCCGCGGATCGATAATCCCGTGGCACAGCCTGTAAGCGCTGCCGAGCCGGAGCCCGTGACGCAAACTGACGAGAAACCCAAGCGTACGCGCGCGCGCAGCAGAAAAAAAGACGACGCCCCGCAGTCGCAACCGGAAAACGAAGCTGCGACAGCAGAAGATCGAACGAACCAGTCATCGACGCCCACGGATGAGTCCAAATCGGAAGACACAAAGCGCAGCAGTCGTAGCCGATCCGGTGGACGTGGTCGTTCTTCCGGGAATGATCGTGCTGAAAACAAAGTTGTGGGTCTTGGAGATCATACACCAGAGTTCATCGGCTTGAGCTTCAAGGAACGCAGCGCCGTTTGAGGATGTTCAAACTGCGACGCCACCAGTCGCCGCCACGACTAGTCAGTAATTCGAAATTAATACCGTATTAACAATTTTATCCAATTTTCTCGTAAGGGTTGAAGGATAAAAATCACGGTGAAAAATAACAACGGTTCTCATATGGAACGGCGGCGGCACAACCGCCACGCTTGCAATCTAAAATGCAAACTGCACGGCAGAAGCTTCGATGTCAGCGGCACGGTGATTGATATATCCCAAAGCGGCGCAGGGATACGCTTACTGTCCGCTGGAAACAACTGGATGGAAGGCGGTATCAATAGCGTAACAATTGATGAGATTGGCAAGGTTGCCAGTACAGTGCGCTGGCAAACTGGCAGCAAACTGGGGATATCGTTCTCCGAAAACAATCGCGCAACCGACCCGGTTCTGGCATATCTGGCGGAAAAGGGCCTCACATCAGAGTTTTAGGCGGCGCGCAAATGCGGTTTTGGACGATCGGCCAGTTGCTCTGTACGAAAACGCATGCCGCCAGGCGATCTCTCAGGAAAGCCGACTGACCACCACGGTCACCTCCGGTTTGCGTCCGATTTCTTCCAGCGCTGTCTGGCGTACAATGCGTTTCAGACCCTCGTTCAGCTTGTCATCATCCCGCAAAATCTTGGCTCCTGCTCGGCCCAACCACTGACCTAGATCCGCTTCCAGCACATCGACCAAAGCCGCTTTGCTGGTCCCGGTTTCAGGTAAGCCCTTGAGTTCACACCAGGGTTCCCCCAGCGGCTCATCTTCATCATCCAGAATAACCGTCACCACCACATGACCGTTCAATGCCATCCGAATCCGGTCACGCACGACGCCGTCCATTGCCCCGACCTGCACAGAACCATCAATATAGGTCCGCCCGGTTTCGATGTATTCTGCAATCGTTGGCTGATTTCCCGACAGGTCCACCATCATGCCATTCACCGCCAGAACGCCCGTCATGCCATTGCCATTGGCGAGTTTGACGTGTTCGCGAAGATGCCGGTGTTCGCCGTGCATGGGGATCAACACCTGCGGTTTCACGATCGACGCCAACCGCTCCAGATCAGGGCGGTTCGCATGACCCGACACATGATAAAGCCCCGTACTGTCATCCACTACATCCACGCCCAATTCCGAAAACGCATTGATGATGCGGATCACCCCTTTTTCGTTGCCAGGGATGGTTTTGGAGGAGAAAAGGAACATATCGCCTTCTTTCATCTCCATGCCTTGATACTTGCCGCGCGCCAATTGCGCCGAAGCCGCGCGCCGTTCCCCCTGCGAGCCGGTCACCAGCAACATCAGATTTTCGCGTGGTATCGATTTGGCGTCTTCTGGCGGGACGGTTGACGGGAAATCCGTCAGAACGCCGGTTTCTACACCCGCTTCGACCATCCGTTTCATCGCGCGTCCCATGAGAACAATGGAACGCCCTGCCCGCACACCCGCCTCGGCAAGCGTTTTGACCCGTGCCACGTTTGACGCAAAGGTCGTTGCGACCACCATGCCCTTGGCCCCCTGCACCAGATTAGTGATGTCGGGACCAAGTGTGGCCTCGGAATGGCCGGGGTTGGGTGAAAACACATTTGTGCTGTCACAGATCAGCGCTTTCACGCCATCCTTGCTCACATCCGCCCAGAGGTCTGGATCAAAGGGTTCACCCACCAGAGGTGTTTCATCCAGTTTAAAATCACCGGAATGAATCACCCGGCCCGCAGGGCTGTCGATGATCATCGCTGAGCTTTCGGGAATCGAATGCGACATGGGCAGAAAACCCACCGTGAACGGCCCGGCGTCGATTTTTTCAGGCCATGCAGAAACAACCGTGACGGCGTCAACCGGGTGACCGTGTTCCTCCATTTTACGCTGCGCGATATTGCCGGTAAAACGGCGCGCGTAAATCGGGGCCTTGAGTTGCTCATAGGTATGGGCCACAGCGCCCACGTGGTCTTCGTGAGCGTGGGTTATGAAAATTGCCTCGATCTGGTCGCGACGTTCGACCAGCCACGAAATGTCGGCAAAGATCAAATCGACCCCGGGGCTCGTATCCATATCCGGAAAAGCCACGCCAAGGTCCACCACGATCAGGCGTTCCTTACCGGGGCGGCCATAGCCGTATACATAGGCGTTCATGCCTATTTCACCCGCGCCCCCAAGCGCGAGATAGATCAGTCGTTCATTGCTCATAATATTAAGCGTTATCCTTGTTGAATTTATGAATCACGGTCAGGCCGTGTGTTGTCAAATCATCCTCAAAAGCATCAAAAAGCTTTTCAGATTGCTGGAATAGCGGGGCCAGCCCCCCCGTTGATATCACGCGCATCTCTCGATCACGCTCTGCTTTAATCCGGGCACATATCTCACGGACGAGCCCGACATAACCCCAAAAAACACCCGATTGCATACAGGCCACCGTATTTGTGCCAACCACCTCTTGCGGTTTGGTAATATCGACATGCGGCAGGGCGGCGGCCGCCTGATGCAACGCCTCAAGGCTCAGGTTCACGCCGGGCGCGATCACGCCGCCAATATAGGCCCCATCGCGATCCACCACATCGAAAGTCGTCGCAGTTCCGAAATCCACCATGATCAGGTCCCCACCATAGAGATCATGCCCCGCAACCGTATTGACCAGCCGGTCCGGTCCCACCTGTGCTCCCTGATCCACGCGCACATCCACGGGCAACAAACAGTCTGGCTTTCCGACCACCAAAGGCCGCGTGTTGAAATACCGATCGCCCAACACACGCAGATTGAAGACCACCCGTGGCACTGTCGAGGAAATGATCATATCGGTGATCTGCGCATCAATGCCCTGCAGATTCATGAGGGTGGATAGCCAGACGTAATACTGATCTGCCGTGCGCTGCCATTCGGTAGAGGTGCGCCAAGAGGCCAGAAACTGTTCGCCATCCCAGATCGCAAAAACCGTATTGGTATTCCCGCAATCAATTGCCAAAAGCATCGTCACCCTCCTCTATGGGGTAAAAAAGACATCCGCCGCCGCAATGGCCCGCAATCCATGAGACGTACGCAGCATCAGGTTACCGCTCGCATCAACATCTTCAAAGGTTCCGGTGACTTCGTCGCGCCCCGTGCGTGCGATAATTGGTTGGCCCAGACGAGCAGCATGCGCAAGCCAAGCGGTTCTTATGGGCGCAAAACCGAAATCTTTGAATTGAGTTTCAAGCAAGGCATAATGGTGGGCCAGCACGTTCAAGAACGGCTCGGGTGTGATGGTGACACCTGTGAGGTCCAGCAGAGACACGGGCGCAAACGCTTGCCTTTCCACCTCCTCAACGGGTGGCGCGGTGCGCAGATTGACGCCAACGCCGATGGCAAGAGGGCCCATTTTTCCACCGTCACCGGCGCTTTCCAGAAGGATCCCGGCGACCTTCCCACCCTTTAGCAAGACATCATTCGGCCATTTCAGCGCAAACATCTCTGGATCGCCAGTGACATCTGCAAAGCTGCGCAAGAGCGCCACGGCCATCACAAAGGAACGCAGTGCCGCAACACCAGGGGGTTGATCAGGGCGCAGCACGAGGGTCGCGGCAAAACTGCCTTCAGTCATGGACCACGGCCGACCGCGCCTGCCTCTCGCAGAGTTTTGATGATGCGCCAGCACCCAAAACGCACCTGAACTCTCAAGCGCCAACCGAGAAGCTTCGTCCAACGTTGAATCTACATTCTCCAGCACGATACGACCGTATCCATCCGGCCATGAAGACATAAATTCTTTTGGCATCAAAAACTCTCCCCGAAGGGTCGCGCTGCCACACACTGAAACGTCAGAGATTAGTTGACCAGAGTGGCGGCGGCCGCTGCTGCGGCGGATTCTACACCAAACATGTTGGCGATACCCAACACCATGATTGCGGCAGATGCCATGAGGAAGCCCCAGAGCACTGTGTTATTGCCGCCCGAATCCAACCCTTCCTGAGTCTCGTCACCAAAATACATATAAAAAACAATGCGCAAGTAGTAATAGGCCCCAATCACGGAGGCGATGACTCCGGCGATTGCCAGCCACGCGAGGTTGGCCTCATAGGCGGCGCGCAGGACATAGAATTTACCAAAGAACCCAAGCATCGGTGGCACGCCAGCAAGACTGAAGAGCAGCACCAGCATGGCCAGGGCCTTGCCCGGTTCGCGTTTGGCATAGTTATTCAACGCGCCGATTTCTGTGACCGGTTGACCATCTTTTTCCATCATCAGGATAAAAGCGAAGGTACCGACGTTCATTGTCACATAGATCGCCATGTAGATCAGCATGGCCTGTACGCCGAGCACGGTTCCAGCCGCCAGCCCCATGAGGGCATAACCCATATGCGCAATCGACGAAAATGCCATCAGGCGTTTGATGTTTGTTTGACCAATCGCGGCGACCGCACCGAGGAACATGGACAGGACCGAAAGAAGCGCAACGATCTGGCTCCAATCCGCTACTGCATTTCCAAAGGCGTCATGCAGCACGCGCGCAAACAGACCCATGGCAGCAACTTTGGGTGCCGTAGCAAAAAATGCCGTGACTGGCGTGGGCGAGCCTTCATACACGTCCGGGGTCCACATGTGAAACGGCACTGCGGAAACCTTGAAGGCCATACCGGAGATCAGGAAGACCAGACCGAAGAGCAGCCCAAGCGAAACCTCGCCGTGCTGCGCGGTTTCGATGATGCCTGAGAACATTGTTGTGCCAGCGTATCCATAAACCAGTGACGCGCCATAGAGCAGCAGGCCAGAGGATAGTGCACCGAGGACGAAGTATTTGAGCCCCGCTTCGGTTGATTTCACCGAGTCGCGGCGCAGGGAAGCAACCACATAAAGCGCCAGAGATTGCAGTTCCAACCCCATGTACAGCGCCATAAGGTCATTGGCGGAGACCATGACCATCATGCCCACGGCACTAAGCGCGACGAGCAGGGGATATTCAAACCGAAGCAAATCGCGCGACTTCATGTAACCTTCGGACATGACGAGCACTGCTGCCGCTGAGAGCAGGATTGTCACCTTAGCAAAACGCGCGAACCCGTCCAGCATCAACATGCCGTTAAAGGCCGTCGCGGACCCCTCGCCTGTTGTCGCAATCCAAACGCCCAAAGCTGCCATGACTGCCGCCGTCATCCACAACAAAGTCGAGGCCAGCCCATCCTTGGAGGTGTAGACGGCCACCAGAAGCATAACCATCGCGTAGACGGCCAGCAGGATTTCCGGCAGCACAAGTGTCAAATCAGCGGATACCATATCGTCCGTCCTTTAATTCGCAGCCAACTGAGAGGCGGCCTCAGCCGCAGCCAGTGCCGTATCATAGTTCCCGACCAGTGCCGCAACAGCCGGACCGGTGATGTCCAGTACAAGGGCTGGATACACACCAAGCAACAGCGTCATTGCCACCAACGGCGCAAAAATCCAGCGCTCGCGTGGCGTCATGTCACTAATGGACTTTAGGCTTTCCTTGATCAGATCGCCCATGACCACGCGACGATAGAGCCACAAGGCATAAGCTGCCGAAAAGATCACACCAGTGGTCGCAACGGCCGCCACCCAGGTATTCACTTGGAAAACAGCCATCAACGTCAGGAATTCTCCGACGAATCCAGAGGTGCCCGGCAAGCCAACATTCGCCATGGTGAACAGCATGAAGATCAGTGCGTAGGCCGGCATCCGGTTCACAAGACCGCCGTAGGCATCAATGTCGCGTGTGTGCATGCGGTCATAGATCACGCCAACACATAGGAACAACGCGCCCGAGATAAAGCCATGGCTGATCATTTGGAAAATCGCGCCGTCCACACCTTGTTGGTTTGCGGCAAAAATACCCATCGTTACAAAACCCATATGAGCAACCGACGAATAGGCGATCAGTTTTTTCATGTCTTCCTGAACAAGCGCGACCAGTGACGTGTAAACGATCGCAATCGCGGACATCCACAGGATCATCGGGGACCATATTTCCGCGGCCACAGGGAACATCGGCAGCGAAAAGCGGATAAAGCCATAACCGCCCAGTTTCAACAGGATCGCCGCTAGCACCACAGATCCAGCCGTCGGGGCCTGTACGTGTGCGTCCGGCAGCCAGGTGTGTACGGGCCACATCGGCATCTTGACCGCGAAACTGGCAAAGAACGCCAGGAACATGAGCGATTGCAAGCCGCCAACCACTGTTACGCCCGCCACCGAGAAGCTCTCAAATGCAAACTGGTGGTTTAGCAGAACCTCGATATCGGTTGTGCCTGCATCCGCAAACATCCCCACCATCGCAACCAGCATCAGAACTGAGCCGAGAAAGGTATAAAGGAAGAATTTAAAGCTCGCATAAATCCGGTTCGCCCCGCCCCAAATCCCGATGATCAGGAACATCGGGATGAGTCCGGCCTCGAAGAACAGGTAAAACAATACTAGATCGAGCGCCATGAACACGCCCAGCATCAGCGTTTCCAAGAGCAGGAAAGCGATCATGTATTCCTTGACGCGCGTGCTCACATTCCAGGAGGCCGCGATAACCAGCGGCATCATGAAGGTTGTCAGCATCACGAACAGCACCGAAATGCCATCCACGCCCATTTTATATTGCAGGCCTAACAACCACGGCGCTTGTTCTACGAACTGAAAGCCGGTGTCGTTTGGATCAAATTCAGCGAGAATAAAGAGCGATATCAGGAAGGTCATTGAGGTGGCGGCCATGGCCAGCCACTTGGCATTCCGGTTGGCCGCTTCATCATCGCCGCGCAGGAATACAGCAAGGATCAACGCCGCCATTGCGGGAATGAAGGTCACAATCGACAAGAGGTTGTCCATCAGTTTGCTCCCCCGCCCATCGTCATCCAGGTGACGAGCACAGCAATCCCGATCACCATCGCGAAGGCATAGGTAAAGATATAGCCCGACTGCGCGCGGCCCGCGAGGCGTGTGAAGAAGGGAATAATCCCCATCGCAACCCCATTGAGGCCGCCGTCAATCACATCCCCATCACCGCGTTTCCAGAGCAGACGACCGATCCATTTGGCCGGACCCACAAAAATCACATCGTAGAGTTCGTCAAAATACCATTTGTTCTTGAGGAACAGATACAGAGGGCGTTGGTTTGCGGCCAATCGACCGGGTAGGGACGGGTTTTTGATATAGAACCAATAGGCGGTCAGGAAGCCCAACAGCATTGCCGCAAAGGGCGAAGTTTTCACCCAATAGGGCACCTTATGTGCATCATCGAGCAAGGTATTGTCGGGGGCCATGTATATGCCACCCTCTCCGGGTTGACCTGTGAAGGCATAGTGGTGTTCGCCTTCTTTTGCGTCACCGTGGGCCCCTTCGGCGTCATCACCGTGATGCTCTTCTGCAGTGCCATCGGCCATATGTTCGGCGTGGGTTTCATCAGTGTGGCCCTCGCCATGCGCGCCCGCTTCGGCGTAGGGAATACCGTAGAACTTGGCAACTTTGTCGGTATGACCAAAGAACGATCCGTACCAAACCATACCCGCAAAAATTGCCCCCAGCGCCAGAACACCCAAAGGCACAATCATTGTCATCGGGCTTTCATGGGCGTGATCATGGGTGTGTTTGTCGCCACGCGGTGTTCCATAAAACGTCAGGAACATCAGCCGCCACGAATAGAAACTGGTGAACAGTGCTGCGATCACCAGCGCCCAAAAGCCGTACATCGTACCGGCCGCGTAGGCACTTTCAACAATGGCGTCTTTGGACTGGAACCCGGCAAATCCGATCGGGATTTCACCCAGCGTCATGATCCATACAGGAATACCCAAACCGGTAATGGCCAGCGTGCCGATCATCATGGCCGCAAATGTATAAGGTATCTTTTTGCGCAGTCCGCCGTAATTCATCATGTCCTGTTCGTGGTGCATCGCGTGGATGACCGAACCAGCGCCAAGGAACAGCATCGCCTTGAAGAATGCATGCGTAAAGAGGTGGAACATCGCAGCGGAATACATGCCCACGCCAGCAGCAACAAACATGTAACCAAGCTGCGAACAGGTGGAATAGGCGATGACGCGTTTGATGTCCGTTTGAACCAACCCGACGGTGGCCGCAAAGAACGCAGTTGTGGCACCAACCACGGTCACAAATGCCATCGCTTCGGGCGCGAATTCCATAATCGGAGACATGCGGCACACAAGGAACACACCTGCTGTTACCATCGTCGCGGCATGGATCAGCGCAGACACCGGCGTCGGCCCTTCCATCGCGTCAGGCAACCATGTGTGCAACAGCAGCTGCGCCGATTTACCCATGGCACCGATGAACAGCAACATCGCGATCAGATTCGCCGCGTTCCACTCTCCCCAAAGGAACGTCAGTTGTGTTTCGGCAAGCTCAGGAGCGGCAGCAAACACATCGTCAAAATTGATGCTATCGGTAAGAAAGAACAGCGCGAAAATACCGAGGGCAAAGCCAAAATCACCCACACGGTTCACCACGAAAGCCTTGATCGCTGCGGCGTTGGCGCTTGGTTTGCGATAGTAAAATCCGATCAACAAATAGGAGGCGACACCAACCCCTTCCCAGCCAAAGAACATCTGAACAAGGTTGTCAGCTGTGACCAACATCAACATCGCGAAGGTGAAAAAAGACAGGTAGGCAAAGAAGCGGGGCTTATATGTTTCGCCCTCTTTCCACTGCGGGTCCTTATCCATGTAGCCAAAGGAATAAAGATGCACGAGGCTGGAAACCGTGGTGATCACCACCAGCATGATCGCGGTCAGACGGTCCAGACGTATGGCCCAATCCGTGCTGAGGGTGCCGCTTTCGATCCAGCGCAGGATCTGGATTTGCTCCGTCGTGCCGTCAAAGCTGAGGAAAACGACCCAGCTCAGGATTGCCGAGACAAACAGTAGCGACGTTGCGATCCACATGGCAGCCGTTTCGCCAAAGATGCGCCAGCCGAAACCGCAGAGCAACGCGCCCACCAGCGGGGCAAATAGGATGATGGTTTCCATAGTCAGCTTATTCCTCGGCCGTCAATCGGGGGGTCAGGACTTGCGCCCCTAGGTCACGCATCGCGAAGTGGTATACACCAAAAATGCCAATCGCGACGGGCAGTAGCCAGATATACGCCAGTGCAGTGTCCATGATGCTAGCCTTTCATCACGTTGACGTCTTCCACGGCAATGGTGCCGCGGTTGCGGAAAAAACAGACCAGAATGGCCAGACCGATTGCCGCCTCCGCAGCAGCAACAGTCAGAACAAAGAGCGTGAAGACCTGCCCGACGAGATCGCCGAGGAAACTGGAGAAGGCGACCAGATTGATGTTCACAGCCAGCAGCATCAATTCGATGCTCATCAGCAGGATGATGATGTTCTTGCGGTTGAGAAACAGCCCGAAGATGCCAATGACAAAAAGCGTCGCCGCCACCGTCAGGTAATGTTCAAGTCCGATCATTGCTTGGCTCCTGCCGAGTCTGGGTAGTAGTGTTTGCATCCGCAAAACGCATCAAAACGATTGCGGGATCTCATTTGTGAAAGAAAGTCGCTTGCCGGGGTTACTTCATATCCACGTGTAGAAGCAGCTGCGGAGACCGTGGAAACGTCACCATTTGGCACCCAGTGGAAAGATCTTGCATTGGGCGTATCCTGGAAAACATACCCTTCCCGTTCCCTGAAACCGCGCGGCAATTGATAGACAAAACTCCGCGACAATTTCACCATAACCGCCTGCCCGGCAACGCAATCCGCAATGAGTGCATAGTCATCGGCCTGACGACAATAGGATTGGTTCGATATCCGCTGGCCAACCTTGCCTTCTTTAAGATCAACGGCATAGGCACCGGCAAGGTCAAAATAACGCGACTGACCTGCCCGCACAAAACTACAGTTTTTCCGATCAAGGATCGGCCAATCGAAACCATCCCATGCATTCGCTCTCATTGAACATGCATTTGCAGATACCGTCAGAAACGGCATCAGCACAAACGCAGTTAAGAGCGCGGTTAGTTTCACAGCCCCTGCCCCGATTTCACGTCTTTCAACTCCATCGCCACGGCTGGGTCGCGCATCATCTGGGCGACCACATCCTGGCGCTTCACGTCCGAGCGATGGCGCAGGGTCAGCACAATCGCACCAATCATCGCAACCAGCAGGATCAGGCCCGACAGTTGGAACAGAAGGAAGTATTGATCATAGAGGATCATGCCCAAGGCTTCGGTGTTGTGCCGATCCACTGGCAAAACCTGCGCGCGCAGCCCTTCGGCGGCGGCGTTGCTTTCCCAAGCCCCAAAGGCCATCACGAACTGCATCAGGATTACGAGGCCAATCAGCAGCGCCAATGGCATGTATTTCGCCATTTCCGCTTTGAGCTCGGCGAAATCCACGTCCAGCATCATCACCACAAAGAGAAACAGCACCGCGACCGCGCCCACATAGACGATGATCAGCAGCATCGCCACAAACTCTGCACCCAGCAACACAAACAAACCTGCAGCGGACAAGAACGCTAGGATCAACCACAGCACCGAATGCACGGGATTTCGGCTGATGACCGTGAACAGCCCCCCCGCGATCACGCTGATGGCGAATAGATAAAAGGCAAAAACTGTCATGTTGCGTCCTTCTCTTCATCCAATACCTGCTGGGTCAGTTCCAGCGCGCGGGTCATGGCGGGCAGACCTGCAAACATGGACATTTGCCCGATCGTCTCAATAATGTGTTGCTCAGTCGCACCAGCCTCGCGTGCATGGCGCACGGCCTGACGAAAGCCAACGTCATTCTGCGCCCCCTGCATAGTCAGCCCGGCAAGCGTCAGCAACATGCGCGTGCGCGCATCCAGCGACCCTTCGTTCAGCGCATTGCCAAACATCATTTCCATGAACTCTTTGGGCATTGTGCCCATCATCTTTTCAAAGCCTTTGGGTGTGAACGCTTCCATCGCCGGAAAGCTCTTGGCCATTTCCTGCGCCTGAGACATCATCGCGGCAAAAGGGTTCGCCCCCTCGAATGTATTCTTGGGGTCGCTCATTGTGCGTCCTCCGCTTCGAAAACTTCGAGAGCTGCGTTCAATGCATTGATCATTGCCGGGAACCCGCCATAGAGCGCCATCTGGTTGATCACTTCGGCAACCTCGCGCTGGCTGGCCCCAGATCGCAGCGCATTCTTGATGTGAACTTTGAGCTGTGGCGCGGTTTGACCGCCAAGCGCGGCTAAAGCAGCCACTGTTGCAAGGTACCGTGTTTTGTCATCCAAACCGTCCCGCGTGTAATAATGGCCAAAAGCCACTTCCATCATCGTGGTGGAAAATCCGGGCAAAATCGCATCATACCGTGCGGCCAGCGCATCCTCTATGCCCGGGTTTGTGGCTTCTGCCATTGCTTTGCCGCGCGTGTATGCGTCAGTCCCGTTCATCGGTAGGGTGCATCCAGTTCGAGGTTACGCGCGATTTCGGCTTCCCAACGTTCACCATTCGCAAGGAGCTTGTCCTTGTCGTAGTACAGTTCTTCGCGCGTCTCTGTGGCGAATTCAAAATTTGGACCCTCCACAATCGCATCCACCGGACAGGCTTCCTGACAGAAGCCACAGTAGATGCATTTGGTCATGTCAATGTCGTAACGCGTCGTGCGTCGGCTGCCATCATCACGGGGTTCGGCATCAATTGTGATCGCCTGAGCGGGACAGATTGCCTCGCAAAGCTTGCAGGCAATACAGCGCTCTTCACCGTTAGGATACCGTCTCAGCGCGTGTTCACCGCGAAAACGCGGGGAGAGCGGCCCCTTTTCATGCGGATAATTCAGCGTCGCCTTGGGCGCGAAGAAGTATTTCAAACCCAGCTTCATGCCGACCCAGAAATCCTGCAGCAGAAAATACTTGGCCGCGCGTGTGTAGTCGATCTGTGTCATATCAACCTCCTACGGTCCAGCGGGCATAGGCGCCCCAGAACCAGTCAAACTTTGCCGCAAAGGATACAAAGACCACCCAGACCAATGAGAATGGCAGGAAGACCTTCCAGCCCAGGCGCATCAATTGGTCATAGCGGTAGCGCGGCGTGATCGCCTTGACCATCGCGAAAAGGAAGAAGAAGAAGGCCATCTTGGCCACCATCCAGAGCGCGCCATCCGGCAGGCCCGGGATCGGTGACAGCCAGCCGCCAAAGAACAGCAGCGTGGTCAGCGCGCACATCAGGAAAATCGCGATGTATTCGCCGGCCATGAAGAGCAGAAAGGGCGTGGACGAATACTCAACCTGATACCCCGCGACCAGTTCTGATTCAGCTTCGGGAAGGTCAAAAGGCGGACGATTGGTTTCGGCTAGACAGCTGATAAAGAACAGAAAAACCATCGGGAAATGTGGCAACCAATACCATGAGAAAAACCCGTAAGCCCCATCTTGTGCTGCGACAATACCACCAAAGTTCATCGACCCCGTCGAGATGATCACCCCAATAATGATCAACCCCAGTGAGACCTCATAAGAAATCATTTGCGCGGCCGATCGCAACGACCCCAGGAAGGCATATTTGGAGTTGGACGCCCAGCCCCCCATGATCACGCCATAAACCTCAAGCGATGAGATCGCGAAAACAAAGAGGATCGCCACGTTGATGTCACTGAGCACCCATGTTTCATTAAACGGGATCACGGCCCATGCGATCAGTGCCAGCACAAAAGACGCCATGGGCGCGAGCATAAATACCGTTTTGTCCGCGCCGGCCGGCACCACGACCTCTTTGACCACATATTTCAGCGCATCGGCCACCGTCTGAAGCAAGCCAAAGGCCCCCACCACGTTTGGGCCACGTCGCATCTGAACCGCAGCCCAGATTTTCCGGTCTCCGTACACCAGAAAAAGCAGCGAGATCATGACGAAGGCAACAACCGCAAGCACCTGCGCCAGGATCAGAATGGCGATGCCGCCGGGAGTGGTAAAAAAATCAGCCATAGGTCCTCACACCGTCGGTATTCCTGTTTTCCATTGGGCGGCCACAACAGCTTTCATACCATGTGGCGCTGGCCCATCAGGCAGGGTTGGCGAGTTTGTGTAAACAGCATCTGTCGCCCACACGCCACCCTCTTGGGTCACTTTTGTTTGCAATTGCCCCGTAATTTCCGGTCGAATGTTCCGCGTAACTGGTGGCGAAACTGATGCAGCACGGTGCCTTTGATTTCTTCTGGTGAAAATCCTGGCTTTGCATTTCATGATTTTCGCCGGTCCCAAAAAATATGCAGCGCGGTTTACATTGCTGCATCCGTAAGGCGGGGTGTTTGGCGCAAGGGGTATGATGGAGCTCTGCGTCATTCGGCGGCAATCGCCTGTTCCCGGCGCGCCTTCGCATTGGACGACAGTTGAGCCATCAACTGGCTGGCACGGGCAATCGGGTTAGTCAGATAAAAATCCTTGATTGCAAATGACACATCCGCAGCGCCGAGCGGACCTGTCGCCATGGGCCGCCATTCATTTTCCGGCACATCGTCGATCTTGGCGAGATGCGGCACAGATTTCACCAAAGCCTGTCGCAGTTGCGCAATACTGTCATAGGGCAATTGCATTCCCATTTCAGCCGAAAGCGCACGCAGGATCGCCCAGTTTTCCTTGGCTTCCCCCGGCGCAAAGCCCGCGCGCAGTGCCAATTGGGGCCGACCTTCGGTGTTCACAAACAGGCCGGGTTCTTCGGTATAGGCCGCCCCGGGTAAGATGATATCAGCCCTGTGTGCACCACGGTCTCCATGGCTGCCCTGATATATCACTGTCGGCCCCGCAGGGATGTCGATCTCATCCGCCCCGAGGTTGTAAATCACTTCCGACTGCGTCACGGCATCCATGCCACCGTCGTTGACTGCACCGATATCCATCGCACCCACCCGCGAGGCGGCTGTATGCAAAACCAGAAGCTTGCCTTCGGTCTTCGCAGTTACATCCATTGCGGCGGCAAGCACAGCCTCACCGTCAGCCCCCATCAGAGCTCCTTGTCCGATGATTACAAGCGAGGGCACTTCTTTAATGCCGCCGAAGTCATGCGCCTGAAGATCCGCGAGCGCCTTGCGGTCCGTGCCCATGTGCACGTGCTCGTATGTCAGGTCCGCCGCCTCACCGATCAGTGCGATATTGGCGCCATGAGTCCAAGCCTTGCGGATACGCGCATTCAGCACCGGCGCTTCAATGGCCGGGTTTGTGCCGATCAGCATGATGTAACGCGCCTCGTCGATATCCTCGATCGCGGCGTTTCCGACATAGCCAGATCGGTTGCCTGCGGGGAGCTTGGCGCCATCAGTGCGGCACTCCACAATCCCGCCCTGACCCTCGATCAGCTCCTTCAGCGCGAAGGCTGCCTCGACTGGCGCCAGATCCCCCACAAGCCCGCCGACCCGCTTGCCATTCATTGCCGACGCTGCCGCTGACAACGCCTCGGGCCAAGTGGCTGGTCGCAGCTTGCCATTCTCGCGGATGTAGGGTTTGTCCAAACGCTGCCGGCGCAACCCATCCCAAACAAAACGCGTCTTGTCCGAAATCCATTCTTCGTTCACGCCGTCATGGTTGCGCGGCAGAAACCGCATGACTTCACGCCCCTTGGTATCCACGCGAATGTTGGACCCAAGCGCATCCATGACATCGATGCTTTCGGTCTTGGTCAGTTCCCAAGGCCGCGCCGTAAAGGCGTAAGGCTTTGAAACCAGAGCACCCACGGGGCAAAGATCAATGATGTTGCCCTGGAGGTTGGAATTCAACGTTTCACCCAAATAGGACGTGATCTCGGCATCCTCGCCACGACCCGTCTGGCCCATCTGGTGAATGCCCGCGACTTCGGTGGTAAAACGCACGCAGCGCGTGCAAGAAATGCAACGGGTCATATGGGTCTCGACCAACGGACCCAGATCAAGGTCTTCTGTGGCGCGCTTGGGTTCGCGGTAACGGCTGAAATCCACGCCATAAGCCATTGCCTGATCCTGCAAATCACACTCACCGCCCTGATCGCAAATCGGACAATCCAGCGGATGATTTATCAGCAGGAATTCCATAACCCCCTCGCGGGCCTTCTTGACCATGGGCGAGTTGGTTTTCACCACCGGTGGCTGACCTTCCGGCCCGGGGCGCAGGTCCTTGACCTGCATGGCACAGGAAGCTGCCGGTTTTGGCGGGCCGCCGACCACTTCGACCAGACACATGCGGCAATTACCCGCGATGGTCAGACGTTCGTGGTAACAAAAGCGCGGGATTTCGATGCCCGCCTCTTCGCAAGCCTGGATCAGCGTCATCGCGCCATCCACTTCGATTTCCTGACCATCAATAATGACTTTGCGTAAGTCGCTCATATCATTTGCCTTTGTGTGTCATTGCGCCCGCAGACGCATGTATCATTCTCATTACGCCCAAAGCGTCTCATTCCGCATGTCGCAACAATGCACCAATGGTACTATTACGCTCAATTTCTGATTTTCCCAAAGCGCAATACCCGGCTTCGTCCAGTTCCAGACCTTGCTCTGCCATGTACTGTCGCGCCCGCGCCCGCAAGCGGTCTTTTTCCACATCCGACTCCACATGCGCGTCAATTTCCGCCTTGGTATACCCCATGGCCATGGCCTGATTGTTCAGGTCCTGCAATGCGCCCAGTGCTTTGAACACACGCGGTGAAATGTTGGGACAATTCTTGCGGATCTGATCTGCCAGACCGATCACAAACAACCCATCATCAATGGATTTCACCTCTCTGAGCGGTGCGATATCCGCACTCAGACCTGTTGCGGACATCACCCCGGCAAGACAAATTGCGATAACCTTGAAACTCATTTTTTACACTCCTACGCGGAGCAAAAAGCTCCAACCATGTAAAATCAGGTCAACCGGTTGCTGTTGATATGCAATATCAGGCCAGCTTGCCGGGCTTAGAGTTTTATGGACAGTGTCGCAAGTCACTGTGGGCAGGCTCCTTGCAGAGTCAGTGTGTCATTGGTGATGGGCATCACCTCATCAGGATCATCTGGTCCCACGACCCATTCAATGGCGGAAGATCCGTATTCATTGACGCAAAATACCGTTGCTTCGTAGCGCGCGGCTTCTTTGGCACCAAGAAGGGACGCAGAAACAGGAGCCGCTGTCACTTGGAACTCGTGACGGGCGTCCAGACCATCGATGTCTGTTTTGTAAAATTGACCGTCAAAAGAGATCTTTTCCGCCTCATTGCTGCACGCGGCCAGCATGAACCCCAGAACCAATATACCAAAACGCGATGTCATCCTGCCTACTCCGCCGCAACCGGGGCGCAACGGTTGTCGCGCCACTGGCTTGCTTCATTCAAATACGACCACCCAAAAGCGTGATCGCTGTCTCCGTGCGTTTTAAGATGCTCCAGCCGCGCCAAGGCTTCGTCCAGCGTTGGTTTATGGCCGATCGGCACCCACCACATCACGAAATGCATCGCGCCGAGCACTTCAAACCATTCTTGGCGACGCGCATAAAATTGCTTGTGGATCGTCCCCCAAACGAATTTCTCCAGCGTCTCGACACTTTCCCAGACTGTCAGGTTCGAGACATAAAGCGGATCACCATCAATGGCGTTCTCCGTATTGCCCGTCCCCGGCTCGCCGGAGCCTTCCATCATCCATACGAACCCCGGCATCCGCTTGCCGAGGCCGTTGATGCGGTCGAGATTCTCCATGAACTCCGCGACGCGCGGGTCATCAGTGGGGGCGGCGAGGCGTCCGACGTTGAGTTCAGCGAGGTGGTATACATCAGACATATCTTACTCTTCCCATCCGTAAACAACCTACCGTTTCGTTTTTCAAAGTGATTCTTCTCTCAGAAGAACACAAGCTACTGAGAGCAAAGGTCCCTGGTTTCTACCTAACCGGAATAGGTTGGTCATCCCGTACCAGCTTTCTGTGCTGTTACTTCGTAGAGCTGAAAAGTCTATCAATTCGATCATCCGATACCCCACTAAATATGGCTACAGAAACACATAGGCAATCGCCACAAGCACCAACACCGAAACAAACCCAAGCCAACGGGTCTTAGAGCTCCCCTGTTGGCAAGTTTTTCTGGTGCGTCCATCATCTTCATAGCAGTGCTCGTCCCGCCCACGATCCAGCTTTATCCATCTCTGGCATGCTACGCAAAATCGTGGTGTAGCCATCGTGTAAACAAGATTAGTCAATCCAGCTACTCCGCCGCCACAGCGCTTACGCGCCCCGTGCGCTTGTGTTTAATCCGATCCTCAATCTCATCGCGGAAATGCCGGATCAGCCCCTGTATCGGCCAAGCCGCGGCATCGCCGAGCGCGCAGATCGTGTGACCCTCGACCTGTTTGGTCACATCGAGCAGCATGTCGATCTCTTCGGGTTCGGCCTCGCCGGTGACCAGTCGGTCCATCACGCGCATCATCCAGCCCGTGCCTTCACGACAGGGCGTGCATTGCCCGCAGCTTTCATGTTTGTAGAACTTTGAGAGCCGCCAGATCGCCTTGATCACGTCAGTGGATTGATCCATCACAATCACCGCCGCCGTTCCGAGGCCGGAGCGTTGTTCGCGCAGGTAGTCGAAATCCATGATCGCGTCTTTCATCTGCGCGCCCGGGATCATCGGCACCGACGATCCACCGGGGATTACGGCCTTGAGGTTATCCCACCCACCCCGGATACCGCCGCAATGGGTTTCGATCAGCTCTTCAAAGGTGATCGACATCGCCTCTTCGACCACGCAAGGGTTGTTTACATGCCCCGAAATCGCGAACAATTTCGTGCCTGCATTGTTAGGACGACCAAAGCCTGCAAACCATTCCGGCCCGCGCCGCAGGATCGTCGGCACCACCGCAATCGATTCCACATTATTGACTGTCGTCG
Organism: Paracoccaceae bacterium; assembly: GCA_033344815.1. Lineage (NCBI taxonomy): Bacteria > Pseudomonadati > Pseudomonadota > Alphaproteobacteria > Rhodobacterales > Paracoccaceae > Paracoccaceae bacterium. The sequence continues at coordinate 1,126,011 of JAWPMR010000001.1, forward strand.
GGCAGCCATAAAGACCCGCGCCTGCCGGGAACGGCGGCTTCATGCGCGGCATGCCCTTTTTGCCCTCAAGGCTTTCCAGAAGCGCTGTTTCTTCGCCACAGATGTATGCACCTGCGCCGTGGTGCAGATAAACATCGAAATCCCATCCCGATCCGCAGGCGTTTTTACCAATAAGCCCCGCGTCATAGGCCTCATCAATGGCAGCCTGCAGCGCCTCTTTCTCGCGAATGTATTCACCACGAATATAGATGTAGCAAGCATGCGCATTCATCGCGAATGACGCGATCAAACACCCCTCCACCAATGTGTGGGGATCATGGCGCATGATCTCGCGATCTTTGCAGGTGCCGGGCTCAGATTCATCCGCGTTCACGACCAAGTAAGCCGGGCGACCATCGCTCTCCTTGGGCATGAAAGACCACTTCAGGCCGGTCGGAAAGCCCGCACCGCCGCGCCCCCGTAAACCAGACGCTTTCATCTGATCCACGATCCAGTCGCGACCCTTCTTGATGATCCCCGCCGTGCCATCCCAATGGCCCCGCGCCTGCGCCCCCTTCAGCGTGCGATCGTGCATGCCGTAGATGTTGGTAAAGATGCGATCCTTGTCCTGAAGCATGACGCTCCCCTTTTACTCACTATCGCGCGCAGCATTGCGCGCGCGCCGTATTTGTAAAGACACCATCAGGGCCCAAAACAGCCCCGCAAGTGCCGCAAAATCAAAAAGAAATGCATAACGCCCGGGCAGGCCCAACATCGGGCCGATCCACAAGGCCAAGAGCCACAAAACCATCGTGCCCACAATAACCATGCTGACAAGCCGCCCTTTGGCAGCTAACACCGCGTCCTGCGGTTTGCTCTGTTGATTTTGCGCACTCATTGCGGTTTCCCGCCCTTCTATCAGCTCTTACGTTTCTTCTTCGAAAACTCGGTTTCGCCACCGCCGGCAAGTGTTTTTGCCTGCCCTACCCAGTCGTCTCGTTCGATCCGGCCTTTGAAGCGCAGGCGTTCGTCTACCCAGGCGATATCTTTCTTTTTCAACCCGGCAACCTGATCGAAATGCCAGATGCCAAGGCCATTCAATGTTTCTTCGAGCTTGGGGCCTACGCCACTGATCAGCTTCAAATCATCCGCGCCGCCCTCACGCGCTGCGTCTGAAAGTCCTGTAGGACGCCCGTCTGGCGCCGCAGCTTTTGGCTCCGCCTTTTTGGGCGCGGCTTTTTTCGGCGCTGCCTTTTTAGGGGCCGGCTTCGGGGCATCCGCCTTCACAGGCTCGGCAGTTGGTGTTGCCGCAGTGGCAACCGGTGCGGAAGCCGCTGCTGGTTTCACAGCAACAGGCGCATCCGTATCGGCCATGTTCGCCGCAATCTCACCCGGCATAGGCAACGGACGGGTCATGATCCAACTTATCAAAAGTCCGACAACGCCAAAGACAACCGCGCCAACAAAGGCGCCTTGCATGAAACCCCAACCACCAAGCAACCACAGTAAAATCGTTGCCAGCGCGCCGACGGCCATTGCCACCAGCCAACTGCCAAGAGCCATTCCAATCGTACCTTTGTCGTTATACATCTGTGTCTCACTTTCCGGTTGTTCGCGTGTCCTGCAACAACGTTAACCAATTTTCCGTGCTTTAAACAACTTATGTATCTTTCGCCTGCTCAAGCGCTTTTGCTTGGCCCACCCAATCATCCCGTTCAATCCGGCCTTTGAAGCGCAGGCGCTCATCCACCCAGGCAATATCTTCTGGCGTCAACCCTGCGACCTGATCGTAGTGCCAGATGCCAAGGCTGTTGAGGGTCTGCTCAAGCTTCGGACCCACGCCGCTGATCCGTTTCAAATCGTCGGGACCATCTGCGCGCGCAGCATCTGACAATGCAGAAGGACGCACCTCAGATGCGGCTGGTTTGGGGGCTGCTTTTGGCGCTGCGGTTTTCTTGGGTGCATTCTTGTTGGCAGGTTTGCCTTGCCATGGCGTAATCAAGGGCACTTCCGTGCCGTCAATGCGTTTTACCGTATCGCCAAGATCCACCGCCAGCTGCGCGGAGGCATTGTATTGCGTCTTGCCGCTGTCGTATTCCGTCAGCGACGTCAGCCCTTTGAGTGGTTCCGCCGCGTAGCGCCCGTTTTGCGGCCCCGGCACCGGCACTTTCCCCGCCGCCAGTTCATCAATGATCTCGCCCATGCGCGCGGCGGTCAGGTCCTCGTAATAATCCTTGCCGATCTGCGCCATCGGGGCGTTTGAACATGACCCCAGACACTCAACCTCTTCCCACGAAAAATTACCATCCGCTGAGAGCGCATGCGGTTCTGAGGCGATCTTCTCCTGACACACGGCCACCAGATCTTCCGCGCCGCAGATCATGCAGGAAGTCGTGCCGCATACTTGAATATGTGCAATGGCCCCAACTGGTTGCAGCTGGAACATGAAATAAAACGTCGCCACTTCAAGTGCGCGGATATAGCTCAAGCCGAGCATCCCGGCGACATGTTCAATGGCAGGACGGCTCAGCCAGCCCTCTTGCTCCTGTGCGCGCCAAAGTAGCGGAATGATTGCAGAGGCTTGACGCCCTTCGGGATACTTTGTGATCTGTCCGTCGGCCCAGGCCTGATTGTCGGACGTAAAGGCAAAGCTATCAGGTTGGTCAGGGTGAAGACGTCGAAGCATTAGGTATACCCGTTGAATTTAATGATATCGCGAACGCAGTGCTCACAAACGAACGCCGCTCCGACAGAACCAAGCACATCGCAGTGCAACAGATCACTCACCGGTCAATCTCCCCAAACACCACATCCATGGTGCCGATGATCGCGGCAACATCCGCCAGTTGGTGACCGCGTGACATGTAGTCCATGGCTTGCAGGTGCAGAAAGCCGGGCGCGCGAATTTTGGCGCGATAGGGTTTGTTGGTGCCATCCGCCACTAGATAGACGCCGAATTCGCCCTTCGGGGCTTCGACGGCGCAGTAGACTTCGCCCGCGGGCACGTGAAACCCTTCGGTGTAGAGTTTGAAGTGGTGGATCAGGCTCTCCATCGAGGTTTTCATATCTGAACGCGAAGGTGGCGTGATCTTGCCCCGCGCCAGAATATCACCCTGACCCTCCGGCGCGCGCAATTTCTCAATCGCCTGATGGATGATCAGGAGCGACTGGCGCATCTCTTCCATGCGGACCAGATAGCGATCATAACAATCGCCGTTCTTGCCCACTGGAATCTGGAATTCGAATTCATCATAACATTCATAGGGTTGCGCGCGGCGCAAATCCCAAGCAAGGCCGGAGCCACGCACCATGACGCCGGAGAACCCGTATTCCAGTATGTCCTCTTCGGTCACCACGCCAATATCGGCGTTGCGCTGTTTAAAGATGCGGTTTTCGGTCAGCAGCCCATCGATGTCCGCAATCACGCGCGGGAATTCATTGGCCCAGACCTCCATATCATCCAGCAACCCGTCGGGCAGGTCCTGATGAACGCCACCGGGGCGGAAATAGGCTGCGTGCAAACGCGCGCCGCAGGCGCGTTCATAAAACACCATCAGCTTTTCGCGTTCCTCAAAGCCCCAGAGCGGCGGGGTCAGCGCGCCGACATCCATGGCTTGGGTGGTGATGTTGAGGATATGGTTCAGCACCCGGCCGATTTCGCAGAACAAGACGCGGATGAGGCTGGCGCGGCGCGGCACCTCGACGCCCGTCAGCTTTTCAATGGCCAGACACCAGGCGTGTTCCTGATTCATTGGAGCCACATAATCGAGCCGGTCAAAGTACGGCAGGTTCTGCAGGTAGGTCCGGCTCTCCATCAGCTTTTCGGTACCACGGTGCAGCAAGCCGATATGCGGATCGCAACGCTCTACGATCTCACCATCCAACTCCAGCACGAGCCGCAGCACGCCATGCGCTGCCGGATGCTGTGGCCCGAAGTTGATGTTGAAGTTACGGATCTTCTGTTCGCCGGTCAGGGCGTCTTCAAAACCTTTGGAGCCGTCCATCATAGTCTGTACACCTCGGCAATCCTCATGGATGGCGTGCGTCTTCTAAAAACCCAAGCCAATGTATATCGCATCAAAAAAGCGACCGAGAAAAACAGTGCCAGTCCTAGCGACGTCGTTGGCACCGCGATTTCCCACAATTCATTATGGAACTTTTCGATGCAGGCAAGCACTTCGTGTGGGACAATCCTAGAGCTAAGCCCATCGTGACAAGCCCACAAATCGGAGTAGATCCATCCCATCAGCGCTTCTCCAATTCTTGCAGCTTTAGGCCCATCCACCATAGCAGAGCAATCGTGCCCAGCGGGATCAGACAGGCCGCCGCCCAGTATTTATTGATGCCAAAGAATGGCAGCAGCTTGATCATCGGGATTGCCGTTGCCGCGGATAGGATCAGCCACCAGATGCCACCCATTACTTGGCCTCCGCCTTCTCGTCTTTTTTCTCGTCACCCGGCAGGATGTATTCCGCGCCTTCCCAAGGGGACATAAAATCGAACTGGCGATATTCTTGCACGAGGCTCACGGGTTCATACACCACGCGTTTTTGTGCCTCGTCATAGCGCACTTCGGTATAGCCCGTGGTTGGGAAATCCTTGCGCAGCGGATGGCCGCGAAAGCCATAATCGGTGAGGATGCGGCGCAGGTCCGGGTGGCCGGAAAACAGGATACCGAACATGTCAAAGACTTCGCGCTCAAACCAATTGGCGGACGGATGCACAGCGTTGATCGACGGTACCATCTGATCTTCGCGAACGCCGACGCGCAGGCGAATGCGGTGGTTTTGATACATTGACAAGAAGTGATAGACGATGTCGAACCGCTTGGCGCGACCCGCATAATCCACAGCGGTAATGTCCACGAGGGACGAAAAGCGGCAGGTCGGGTCGGTTTTCAGGAACTCCACCAGTCCAGCGATATTTGAAGGCGTTACATCGAGGTTCAGCTCACCATGGGTTACATCCCATGCCAGCACGCAATCCGCGCGTTTGGCCTCGATGTAGCCGCCAAGTTCGGTCAGGGCTTCAGACATTGCGACGTCTCCTCAGCGAACGGTTTTCTGAAAACGCCCAATCATCGGACGATTGTGCCGGTGCGGCGGATTTTGCGTTGAAGCTGCATGATGCCATAAAGCAGAGCCTCAGCCGTCGGCGGGCAGCCCGGCACATAGACGTCTACCGGAACGATGCGATCACAGCCACGCACCACCGAATAAGAGTAATGATAGTAGCCCCCACCGTTGGCGCAGGATCCCATCGAAATGACATAACGCGGCTCCGGCATCTGATCATAAACCTTGCGGAGTGCGGGTGCCATTTTGTTGGTCAGCGTACCGGCCACGATCATCAAATCAGACTGGCGCGGGCTGGCCCGTGGTGCTGTTCCAAAACGCTCCATGTCATAGCGCGGCATCGCCGTGTGCATCATCTCAACGGCGCAACAGGCCAATCCGAATGTCATCCAGTGCAGCGAACCCGTGCGCGCCCAGTTGATGATGTCCTCGGTCGAGGTCAGCAGGAACCCCTTATCTTGCAATTCACGGTTGAGATCCTGCGTTGCAACCTCACGATCGGCACCTGCGATTGCGGCTCCTGCAGCGGCTACTGCCATTCCAGCGCTCCTTTTTTCCACTCATAGGCAAACCCGATGGTCAGCACGGCCAGAAACACCATCATTGACCAGAAGCCGACCATGGAAATATCCTGAAAGGCGACGGCCCATGGGAACAGGAAGGCGATCTCAAGGTCAAAGATGATGAAGAGGATCGACACCAGGTAAAACCGCACGTCGAATTTCATCCGCGCATCGTCAAAAGCATTGAACCCGCACTCATAGGCGGAGACCTTTTCAGGGTCAGGATTGCGCACGGCCAAAATGACGGCCGCGAGGATCAAAACAAGCCCTAAGCCAATGGCCACAGCCAGAAAAACAAGAATGGGAAGGTATTCCCGCAGCATATCGTCCAAGGGGTGGCTCCTTTAGGTCTGCTTGCCCACGCAAACGGTCGCGCGGCCCCGCGGCGAACAGGGCTGGTAGATGTGTACGCCTGTGCATGGGCAGGGTCAACGGTTGCGCATGTGTTTTAGGCAGCCAACACTCGGAAAATGCCGCAAAATTGCTCGGATTTTATGTGATGCGAATTTACCATTGTATGATGTCCGTTACTGTCGGATGTGGTTAAGCTCAAACGATCGCTGATTAAGCAATCACTCCGTCTGGTCGGTAGTTTCCAGAGCGAAACGGACTTCATCAATCATCCCCTAAAGCGCGGCACGTCGACAAATGGCGTTAAAGCGTTGTCATCACAGTGTTTGATGACACTTATGGCAGTCCGGTTGCAGATTTTGTGGGAAGAACCGGGCACAGCAGAAATTTTCTCACCCAAGGCTTAAACTTAGGGGCCTGATTTTGAGACGCGGAACAGCACCGAGGGGCGCAAGTAAGCCAGTTTCAAACCAACCCCAGCGTGTTGCCAAACCCGGCGTGGCAGATCATCGCACCTTGCAAAATCGGCGCATTATGGCACGCTATCGCGGTTTTTGTGCAGGAGTTCGCCTAAAACGGCGGATCCATACGCCTTTGTGATCTAAAACGTTAAAAGAGGCGTATTAGTAATTGTACCTGCTGTAAATAAATGACGCAGGACCAATCTGATCCAGGGAAAAGGACATAAAATGAACAGACGTTTTGCACTCAAAGCGACACTCGCCGCTACTGCACTCGCCGCTTTGACAGCCTGCGCGCCCGCCCAGAAGGGCAGCGACATCGTCGATATCGCCGCATCCAACGGCAACTTCAACACCCTCGTGGCCGCCGTTCAGGCCGCTGGATTAGAGGACACATTGCGCAGTCCTGGACCATTCACCGTTTTCGCGCCGACCGACGCAGCATTTGCCGCTTTGCCTGCGGGCACCGTTGAAAGCCTGCTCCTGCCGGAAAACAAAGACCAATTGGTCAGCATTTTGACGTATCATGTGCTGCCGGGTTCCGTGCAATCCGGTGATGTTTTGGGTTCCGTCACCAATGTGGCCACTGTGCAAGGGCAAACGGTGCGCGTGGACGGAACCGGAAGCAAGCTCGGACCAGCAGTCAAGGTCAATGACGCCAATGTCACGACAGCAGACATTCTGGCAACCAACGGAGTCATCCATGTGATCGACAAGGTACTATTGCCGAACTAAAGCTGCCGTCTGAAAGCAACCTAAGCCAATTGCTTCGCCACTTTCCGGTGGCGGAGCTTTTGTTTGTTACCCGGATGCCAAGGCGCCCAGAAAAGAAAGTGCGGCAATACTTGGCCCTGGTTTGGTAAGTAATACTTGTTCGTGCTTGTTGACCAGTATCCCTTGACAGGTGGTACCGTGGTGGTTCCGCCACATTCATCGCTTGAGGACTTGGATCGGTTTGTCCAAGACGTAAACTTTGGACCCTCGGACATGTCGGCGCCAGTTTCGCACGAACTCATTGGATCTAGCGCGGTTAGCAGATTTTAGCGCATCAGATGCTGCTGTTTACAATGTTTCAACACGTTGCTGACCAGCAAAATTTCCTGTGCGTGCCGTACCGCCCTGAAACCTGCGCGCATCGTTTCCGCGTTTTGACGGCGTTCTGAAAGGGATTTGAAACTCACGGATATACGGCACCAAAACGTTGAGTGCGGCGTGATCAAGAGGCAGAAAACCGCACTAACCGACGACGGATGCCCGCATGGCAATTAAGACCCTGCGGGCGGAATTCTCTGGCATCATTGGGCTTTGGACAAAATCTGCACAGACTATTTCTCCCTATTGCAGGTGGACCGCACGCGGCAGCCATCTTCTGATCGCTTGCAGAGCCGTGCAGCCGTCTGCCTCTAAATTCGACACAGTGAAGCGAAATCGCATATTGGTTGCCTGGCGGGCCAGGTCGTTTCTTTTAATGAGGATTAGAATCGCAATTGTCGTCCTGAGGTTTCAGAACTGTGAGGCCCGCGTGCGCCAGCACCCCGACCTTTTCACCGTCATTATCTTTCGCCAGTAACCGGCGAAGCACTGGCTCTCTCATGTCTGAAATGTTTTTTTTTGTTTTGCGATCAAGTTTGTTAAGGGCATCGCCAGTCCCAAAAAGACGATAGATGGACTTACAAATGAAGTTCCAAAAATGGTCAAAATTGTTGATTATCATCTTGTCCCTTGTTTTGACCGGGTAATGGTAAGGCGCGTAGACCCGTTGACTGGGAATAGATGCTAGCGACCGCTTAAGCATTTAGAGTGCGTTCTCTGCCAGTAACGTTCCCCGTGCGTCCGTTGAGGTGCTTGCGACAAACCTTGCGATGACAGGCCTTGGGTCTTCGCCCTCGAGTAAAGAGGACCAAACCGCAAGGGTTACAAACAAGCTCATTCTGGCAGTGGCGCTTGTCTAAAAGACGAGCTGCTTTCGCGCCTCGTCGTTCTTGGAACAACCCATTGCTGCCGAAAGTATTGATCAGGGGACCAATCTGCCTTGAGACGATCGGGCGAGCCAGAAGGTCCAACTACATTGAGGCACGTTCGGCCTGCTAACTACCTGCAGCCGTATTGCCAGAATGAGCGCCGCTAGTTCCCAGCTGCTTCTGATACATCAAGTCTGACACGCTCAAACAAACGCCCTTGAGCCGCACCTGACGATGAGGCCGCGAAACATTCAGGTATTTCTGGTCTTTCGCGCGGATTGGGTCGCCCACAGAAAGCTTGCGATATAGACAAGCGTCAAAAACACGAGCGTCGCCCAAAGATACATGAGCAAGGCCGCGATCAAAACACCTGCACCAAGCATGAAAAACTTGGTATTGCGCCGATCAATAGCCAAATTCTTGAACGAATAGGTCGGAATTCGGCTGATCATCAACAAACCCACGAGACAAATGTATATCACCACTGCCGCCGGAGGCGTTGTCGGAAAATCCTCGAACGCGAGCGCAAAAATCAACGGCAGCATAACAAGAATTGCGCCCGCTGGGGAGGGGACGCCAACAAAAAAGTCACTTGTCTGAACCGCCTTTTCCGATCGGCTGCTGACGTTGAAGCGGGCCAATCGCAAGACGCAGCAAATGGCGTAGCAAAGAACTGCAATCCACCCTTCATTTCGGAAATCCTGCAAAGCCCAATTGTGCAGAATGAGCACAGGGGCCACGCCGAAGTTCAAAAAATCTGCAAGCGAATCCAATTCAGCTCCGAACGGGGTGGCGCTGTTCATCAAGCGTGCCAAGCGTCCATCCAGGCAATCCAGAACGCAGGCCGCCAGGATCAATTTCACCGCCATGTCGAAATTGCCCTCATAGCCGAACCGGATGGCGGTGAGACCCGCGCAAATCGCCGCTATCGTGAGCATATTCGGCAACAGATTGAGGACGCGGACCTTGGTTTCCTTTTCCGGTGGAAGTACTGACATGTCTTATTGCACCCGCACTGAACGCGCGGCCTCTTCTGATGCCAAATCCGCAATCACGGTCTCACCTGCGACCATCGTCTGGCCCAAATCAACCAGCGGTTCAACGCCATCAGGCAAATATACATCAAGGCGCGAGCCAAATCGGATCAGACCAAAACGCGTGCCCGTGTCCAGATGATCCCCCTCAGCGGCAAAGCAAACAATACGGCGCGCCACCAGCCCAGCAATCTGCACCACCGCGATTTGACGTCCGTCCGCCATTTCGATGCATAGGCTATTGCGTTCATTGTCGACGCTGGCCTTGTCAAGCGATGCATTCAGAAACTTGCCGGGTCGATAAGCAATTGCCTTCAGTCTTCCGGCAATGGGCATACGGTTCACATGGCAGTTGAACACATTCATGAAAACGCTCACCCGGGTCAGGGCCTCGTCTGACATCCCCAGTTCGGCAGGCGGCACGGCTTTTTCAATCAGTGATACGATCCCGTCCGCCGGACTCACGATCAAACCATCACGGGTCGGCGTCGCACGTTTTGGATCACGAAAGAAGTAGTAACACCAAATTGTAAGCACTAAACCTGCGTAGCCTAACACCGGCCAGATCAGGTACAGGACGACTGCCGCAGCTGCAAAAATGGCAACAAACTTCCGCCCCTCAGGGTGCATTGGTTTGATAAACGTTTCGTGCATTTTCATGAAAGCGACATGATCCTTGGAGGAATGACGGTCTCCTTGCCTGAACTCCTCCCGCGCCACAATAGTCTAAAACGGAGAAATACGCTCAAATGGGCGTTTCCAGTCACGCCCGCGGGATTAAAACACCCTTCCCGCCCCGCCCAAGCGACCTCACGACAAATTTCGCAGCTGTCTCAGGCGTTGTTCAATCCATCCAGCTTGCTTTGCGTTTATCGAAAAACGCCTGGATGCCTTCGGCGGCTTCGGGTGTTTCCCACCTCTGCGCCAGTGCTGCAATCGTGTGATTGACCACCGTATCATCTATTCTGGTGCCTAAATCGCGCGCCAACTGTTTGGCCGCCGCGACGGCGCCCGGCGCACAGGACAGGTAGTGGAGGACCTCCGCCTCTATCGCCTCTGACAAAGTGTCTGCTGGAACGGTTCGGGCCAAAATACCCAGATCAACAGCCTCATCCGCCCCAAAAATCCGCGCGGACATGAATACCCGTCGCGCGCGCCCTGCCCCCATTCGGGAAATCACATAGGGGCCAATGGTCGCGGGAATAATCCCTAATCGGGTTTCCGTAAAACCAAACTTGGCGGTTTCGACCCCAATCGCCACATCGCATATGCACGCCAGACCAACACCACCCCCAAAGGCATTGCCCTGAACAGCTCCGATCAGGGGCTTGGGCAAGGCATCAAGCGCGCCCAACATGGTGGCAAGTTTGCGCGCCTCACCAGATCGCGTTGGGCCATCCATATCGCGCTGCGCCTGCATCCATGCCAGATCTCCCCCCGCACAGAAAGATTTGCCCGCGCCGGTCAATATCACCGCGCGCACAGTATCATCCGCACCCAATTGGGCCGCAGCTTCAGTAAGTTCGCTCAGCATGAGCGCTGACATCGCGTTATGCTTGTCCGGCCGGTTCAACATCAAGGTCGTCACACCACGCCCGTCTGTTTTGATGGTGATCGTTTCAAACATGGGTCATCTCCAAGCCGGGTGGGCTGCGTCCGTCATCGACCCAGTCCTGATAGATCCAGACCATCCGATCTACGAACCAGATCTTTGGCAAGGCGGTCAGAATGACGCCGAAAACCGCGCCTTCCCACCAAAGCGCGTAAAGCCCCCAGACCATGACCGCAGCACCTGGAAGGCTGAGAAGGCTCAAAACGATGGCTGCTCTTTTGTGATGTGCGAGGACCTCAGAGCGGTGATGGAGAAAAATGCGCTCACCCATCACCCCTTTGCTCATCCAATTGTCCAGTGATTCTGGCGGCGGAAAGGCACGCGGGTTGATCCAGATCCAAAAGACCGACAGCGCCAATGGAACCAAAGCCCATACGCCCAGCCAGACACGGCTCCAGACCGCGAGAGCCAACAAGGGCAAACAGGTCAGCATCCGCGTCCAACCCGACCATGGGTTCGCATGGCGCAGCCAAACGACGTCATCCATGCCCATGACCCGTTCAGTCCCTTTGAAGAAATCCACCGCCCCGCTCCTGTCAAGTGTTCCGCAAAGCCTGCGCCATGGCTGCGGCCTCATTTATGACGTCCAGATCCAACCCTGTGTCATACCCAAGGGCTGCCAGATGCTGTGCCACGGCTTCCGTTGCGACATTGCCCTCAGACCCCGGCGCAAAAGCGCATCCACCCAAGCCCCCAACAGCGGCATCAAACACGCGTAGACCAAGGCTCAAAGAGGCATCAATATTGGCCATCGCCCGACCATTGGTGTCATGATAATGACCGGCAAGCCGCCCGACAGGCACAACATCACGCACAGCCAAGAGCATGCGTGCGATGCTATCCGGCGTTCCGGCTCCGATTGTGTCGCCTAGGCTGATTTCATAGCATCCCATGCCAAACAGCTTGTCGGCGACTTCGGCAACAGCGGAGGGTGCCACGGCGCCATCATAGGGGCATTCGATGGCGCATGACACATAGCCCCGCACCGGCAGATCTATATGACGCGCCTCTTCGAGAATAGGTTCAAAGCGCGCAATGCTTTCCGCGATACTTGCGTTGACGTTAGCCTTGGAAAACCCTTCTGACGCAGAGGCAAAAACCGCAACCTCATCTGCGCCTGCTGCCTTGGCATCCTCAAAACCGCGCATGTTCGGGGTCAGTGCCGCGTAACGCACCCCTTTGGCACGCGCGATCGCTGCCAGCACATCGCCGGATCCGGCCATCTGTGGCACCCATTTAGGTGAGACAAAACTGGCCGCTTCAATGCGGCGGAACCCTGCGCGACTGAGCGTATCGATCAGTCCGACTTTTTGGGCCACGGAGATGTCGCCTGCCTCGTTCTGCAAGCCGTCACGCGGACCCACTTCGAAAATTTCACATGGTCCCAGACTCATTGCGCATCCTCCCTTTGATCGCTGTTCAGATCACTCTAGCGGCCAAGGCGCATAGAAGTCTTGTTCATAAATACCATCACCCTTCGGCAGTGAGGCCTGAAACCCGGCACGTTCCGTGATGCGCGCATACCAGTCAGTTGTCGCCGGGAAATCATCCAGTGTTGCAAAGTGCCGCGCCATGTAGACCGCCTGCCCCACCGAAATATCCACAGCGGAGAACCCGGACGTCAACAGGTAGTCTCGGTTTTCCACCGGCGTGCTCAGGCGCGCCTCAATGGCCGTGTAACATTTCTTTAGGCGTGCTGCTTCGAGTTTCATGACAATGGGGCTGCGCATATGGTCTTCGCGCAAGGCGACATGCTGTTGCGTCAACGCGGCGGTATGCTGGCTGAGCGTTTCGGAAAAATGTAACCAGACGAGCCAAGACATCCGGTTTGGGCTGCCCGGTGCACGTCCCAATCCATCCGGACTGAAACGTTCGCAGAGATATTCAGTAATGGCACCCGTTTCGAACATCCGTTCGCCGTCGATTTCCAGTGCCGGGACACGCCCGGCGGGCGACAAGCTCAAAAACTCGGGACTGCGCAATGTACGATCAAACGGATAACTGCGCAGTTGAAACGGTACGTCCAATTCGTTCAAAAGCCACAGCGTGCGCATCGACCGGGTCTGAGGACAGTGATGCAGAACGATCATGTCTCCGCCTCGGGTTCCAATTGTATCAATGCCGCACCCGCCTCAACCTGATCGCCGGGCTGGGCCATGATTTCTGCCACAGTGCCATCACGCGCCGCCAGCAAAGCATGCTCCATTTTCATCGCCTCCAACACAGCAAGGCGATCGCCTTTGGTCACGCTTTGCCCCACGACGGCCTCCATGGATTTGACCAGACCGGGCATTGGCGCCTCGATCAGGTTTCCATCTCCAGCAGCGTTAGCATCACGATCCAGCGGATCAACGACCTCGAATTCTAGCCCGTAATTGTCAAATACCGTGACGGTGCGGCCATCCACTAAAACCGCAGGCATTGCATGGCTATTGAGGTTCCAGCCTTTTGCGTTTCGGCGCGCGTCAATGCGCTCCCCGGACACCTCCCAGACCTGATGGCGCGGGTTCAATACCTCGACCGTTGCCTCAAAGCGCTCCTCTTGCCAGATCAATTCGACCGAATGGCGCAGTGGCTGCCAAAGCGCAAAACCAGCGTCAGCGGGCGGCTCCAAGAGATGTAACGCCGACATAGCTGCCGACACCACGTGACGCGGCAGGGCTTTTGGCGGCTCCGTCAAAGTGTCAGTCTCGCGCCCGATCAACCCGGTATCGACCTCACCGCGCTCGAACCCGGCATGGCTCGCCAAAGCGCCAAGGAAGGCCAGATTGGTCACGGTTCCCGCCACTTCACATGCCGACAACCCGTGGCGCAATCGCGACAGGGCAACGCCCCGGTCAGGCCCATGCACAATCACCTTTGCAATCATCGGATCATAAAACGGGCTGATGGCGTCGTGTGCGCGCACCCCGCTATCCGCCCGCACGCCTGTGGGAAATTGCAGATGGCTGAGCGTCCCTGTTGCCGGTAAAAACCCGGCGGGCACGTCTTCGGCATAGAGCCGCGCCTCAAATGCATGACCGTTTATTGAAAGGTCCTCCTGCGCGGTCGGGAGGCCTTCGCCTGCGGCAACGCGGAGTTGCCATTCCACGAGGTCGATGCCCGTGATGGCCTCTGTCACAGGGTGCTCCACCTGCAACCGCGTGTTCATTTCCATGAAAAAGAAGCCATCCGGCTTGAGCCCACCGGATCCGTCGACGATGAATTCGACGGTTCCCGCCCCACTATAGCCGATCGCCTCCGCCGCGCGCACGGCCGCAGCACCCATGGCAGCGCGCATTTCTGGAGTCATACCGGGGGCCGGGGCTTCCTCGATGACTTTCTGATGACGCCGTTGCAAAGAGCAGTCCCGCTCAAACAGATGCACCGCCGAGTTGCCATCGCCAAACACCTGAATTTCAATGTGGCGCGGGTGGGAAACAAACTTTTCCACCAGAACATCGCTATTGCCAAAGGCGTTTTGTGCCTCAGACCGCGCCGACTCCAACGCTGCGACGAAACCCTTGGCATCCTCAACCAAGCGCATCCCCTTACCGCCCCCTCCTGCAACGGCTTTGATCAAAACAGGATACCCAATTTCATGCGCCTCTGCGGCCAAAAGTGCTGCATCCTGACGGGCGCCGTGATAGCCCGGCACCACCGGAACACCGGCCTCGATCATCAATGCTTTTGCAGCGTCCTTCAGACCCATCGCCCGAATTGCTGGCGCGGAGGGTCCAATGAATACAAGTCCTGCAGCCTCCACAGCCTCAACAAAATCAGGGTTCTCGCTGAGAAATCCATATCCCGGGTGAATCGCCTGCGCGCCCGTGTCCAAGGCCGCCTGAATGATCACATCGCCGCGCAAATAACTGTCCGCGGGAGCAGATCCGCCGATATGCACCGCCCTGTCGGCCATTTCGACATGCTTGGCAGCCCTGTCTGCGTCCGAGTAGACCGCCACGGTTCGCACCCCCAAGGTACGGGCCGTTTGCATGATCCGGCAGGCAATCTCGCCCCGGTTCGCGATCAGAATTGTGTCAAACATGTATTACCACCATGAGCCGGATGTCCCATCCATCAGATGCTGTTGCACGTGGCTCGGCAAAGGCCAGGCATCATAGTCCACGCCCGTCAAACGACCAGGAGGGTGGCCCCGCCATGCATGTCGATAAAGGTCCATGTGCAGTGTGATTTCGATCTGGCCCAAGGCCGCGTCGACTTTATCCTTGGTCTCTTCAATACCGTCTTCGAGTTTTTGAGCGTCAGTCTTTTGCCGTATCCAGCCAGACGGCAATATCTGCGCCAGCACTTTAGTCCCCGCAGACAGGGCCACCAGTAAAACCAGATTGGCCAAAACACCGGGTATGGACGGCGCCGCGATGTCGCGAAAAAAGCCGGGCAAACCGCCAAACCAACCTCTTTTGACGTCCTTCTGGGTCGCCAGCTCCTGTCGCGCCAATTCGAATTCCTGTGCAAAACTCTGGCGGAACTCGCGCGCAAATGCGCGACGGTTGAAATCGGCCCTGCCCGCCCAGAGGAGCAATTTGGGGCGCACAAACCATCCTTGCCGGGATTGTTCGACAAATTCCTCAAAGTCGAAAATGAAGAAATAATCTTCTGCGTCTGCAGAGTTATGAATGACATAGACTGGCAGTGCGACCTCGCGCCCCAAAGTCGGCAGGGTCGGGAGTTTCAAACCCGCAACGGACCCTGTGAATCTCTCTGCGATCGACTTGATGTTTTTCATGGGCGCAAGCCGCCCCTCTCGCAGCGGATCAAACCCCATTGCATGCAAGGCTCTTTTGGAACAGTTCGATGCACGCATAGTGATTCTGCGATTTTACATCCGGAACACACCAAAACGGGTCTCCTCGATGGGGGCATTCAACGCGGCGGATAGCGAAAGGCTCAAGACATCGCGTGATTTGCGGGGGTCGATGATCCCATCATCCCAGAGCCGAGCCGATGCATATAGCGGGTGGCTTTGACGCTCGAACATATCAATGGTGGGCTGTTTGAATGTGGCCTCCTCCTCAGGTGACCAAGTTTCCCCTGCCCGCTCGATGGCGTCGCGTTTGACGGTGGCCAAAACGCCTGCGGCCTGCGGTCCTCCCATAACCGAAATCCGGCTGTTGGGCCATGTCCACAAGAAACGCGGGGAATAGGCACGTCCGGCCATACCGTAATTGCCCGCGCCAAAAGAGCCACCTACCAACATGGTGATTTTGGGCACGTTGGTGGAGGCGACTGCCGTGACCATTTTGGCCCCGTGGCGCGCAATGCCTTCGTTTTCGTATTTCCGCCCGACCATGAACCCAGTGATATTCTGCAGAAATACCAGTGGGATGCGGCGTTGTGAGCACAGTTCAACGAAATGCGCGCCTTTTTGTGCCGCCTCGGAAAACAACACGCCATTGTTGGCGATGATACCAATAGGACAGCCCTTGAGGTGCGCAAAACCGGTAACCAGCGTTTCGCCAAAGCGGGGTTTGAATTCATCAAAGCGTGAGCCGTCCACCAGTCGGGCTATGACCTCACGAATATCGTAGGGTGTGCGCAGATCACCCGGCACCACGCCAAGAATTTCTTCCGGATCATAGGCAGGATCTTCGGGCGTTTCCCATTGCACAGTGGTCGGTTTGGCACGATTGAGCGATGTAACCGCGCGCCGCGCCAGCGCCAACGCGTGAGTATCATCTTCCGCGAGATAATCAGCCACGCCGCTCAGACGCGTGTGCACGTCGCCACCGCCCAGATCTTCGGCGCTCACGACTTCCCCCGTTGCCGCCTTCACCAAGGGCGGACCAGCCAGAAAGATCGTGCCTTGTTCGCGCACAATGATTGTCACATCCGACATCGCGGGCACATAGGCACCGCCAGCCGTGCAAGATCCCATGACGACAGCGATTTGCGCAATCCCCATCGCAGACATCCGCGCTTGATTGTAAAAAATCCGGCCAAAGTGATCCCGGTCCGGAAAGACCTCATCCTGATTGGGCAGGTTTGCACCACCGCTGTCCACCAGATAGATGCACGGCAAAAGATTTTCCTGCGCAATCTCCTGTGCGCGCAGGTGCTTTTTTACCGTCATCGGATAATAAGTGCCGCCCTTGACCGTTGCGTCATTGCAAATGACCATAACCTCCTGGCCATGCACCTGCCCGATGCCGGCGATGACACCAGCAGCAGGGGCAGCGCCGTCATAGAGTCCATGAGCCGCTGTGGCGCCCACCTCCAGAAAAGGGCTGCCGGGATCAAGCAGGCCCGCCACCCGATCACGCGGCAGCATCTTGCCCCGGCTGATGTGGCGCGCACGTGATTTTTCTCCTCCGCCCAGCGCTGCGGCCTCAGCGGCCTGCGCTATCTCTCCCAACGCGTCCAGGTGGGCAGCGCGGTTTGACCTGAAGCCTTCAGAAGAGGGTAAGGCGTGTGACGTCAGCTTCATTTCATTTCCTTCGCAGCCCAAATAGTACTGACACAATCCTCATGTTTCTGGAGCAGCAGGCTGGCTGCCAGATCCCTGCACATCCAGAAGACGACCGAACTTATCAACGGCGTAATCATATCGTGCGCCTGAAGGATCCACGCAATTCACCGTGATCCAAACACCGACATGATCGCCAGGGGTGGCGGCACAATCCGTGAGGCGTGCGCTTGCACCCGCCTCGGACAGATACCGCGAGGCGTAGGTATTGATCACATCGGTCTCCGTTATCGCGGCCGCAATCCAACCCCACCGAAACGCCCATATGCCCATAGCCATGACCAGCACAGCCAGCGGTGCCCACCACAGCCAAGACGGCATCAATCGCCCATCCGTCGTGACAAACGCTCCGCCTGTGCCGCCGTCAATTCCAACAGGCATTGCAGGGTAGCAGGTCCACCACCGGTGCCCCCACCCCACAGGCTGTGCTCATAGGCGCAGGCTTCATCCCGAAAAGGGATCCAGGCACGTTGCATGGCCACAAGTGCATCCGTAATGCTGGGCACTGTCGCGCCGAGGTCCTTCATTTCGGCATCGGTGTCTTTGGCCTGCTTCAGAACAATTTGATATTCTGAATTCAACAAAGTGTCCCAGAGCTTCAACTCGCCACTCAAACACCCACCCATACCGGCCGTCGTGTAGCCTGCGTCATTGGCCTCCATGCAGGCACCAGCGGACAAGCCGACACAGTCGGTCATTGCGCCCCCCTCGCTCAAAGTATCAAGACAGGTTTGAGTTTGCGCATCGGAATATGCAATTCCTTGTGCGGCCAGTTGCAGCGGCATCATCAGCATAAATATGGTCAGAATACGGATCACGTCATCGCCCCCATCAACTCGCGCCCCACCAACATACGCCTGATTTCCGAGGTGCCCGCGCCGATTTCCATCAGTTTGGCATCCCGAAACAATCGCGCCACCGGGCTGTCATTCAGGAATCCGGCCCCGCCCATTGCCTGTACCGCCTGATGCGCCTGCTTCATCGCCTCCTCAGAGGCATAAAGACAACAGGCCGCTGCATCCTGACGAGTCACATCGCCCCGATCACAAGCCTTCGCGACTTCATAAACATAGGCGCGGGCCGAATTCATAGCTGTGTACATATCCGCGATCTTCCCCTGCATCAGTTGGAAGTTCCCGATGGGCTGTCCAAACTGCTTGCGATCAGACAGGTAGGGCATGATCGCATCAAGGCAGGCGGCCATGATGCCCGTGCCAATACCCGCCAGCACCACGCGTTCATAGTCCAGTCCAGACATCAAAACGCGCACGCCCTTACCCTCTTCGCCAAGCACATTCTCGAAAGGAACCACGACGTCTTCGAAGATCAGTTCGGCAGTGTTGGACCCGCGCATGCCCAGCTTGTCAAAATGCGGACTGGTGGAAAACCCGGTCATTTCCTTTTCGATCAGAAAAGCGGTGATCCCTTTTGATCCGGCATCCGGGTCTGTTTTTGCATAGACCACAAGCGTGTCTGCATTAGGGCCATTGGTGATCCAGTATTTGGTCCCGTTGAGACGATAATGATCGTTGCGCTTTTCGGCACGCAGTTTCATCGACACCACGTCGGAACCGGCTCCCGCCTCAGACATGGCCAGTGCGCCCACATGTTCGCCGGAAATCAAACCCGGCAGGTATTTTTGCTTTTGCGCGTCTGAACCGTTTAGTTTGATCTGATTAACGCAGAGGTTGGAGTGTGCCCCGTAAGAAAGGGACACCGAAGCACTGGCACGCGCAATTTCCTCGATGGCGACCGTATGGGCCAGATAGGACATGCCTGCGCCGCCGAATTCCTCGGGCACCGTGATCCCCAAAAGACCCAGTTCGCCCATCTCTGACCAAAGCTCCGGTGGAAAGGTGTTTGATGTGTCGATCTCAGCCGCCATCGGTTTGACGCGATCCTGAGCCCAGCGGTGCACCATGTCGCGCAAAGCGTTTACGTCTTCACCCAGATCGAACGCCATCGTTGCCATAAACATCGCGCAGAACTCCTCATGGGATTTATTGAACGCCCGTTCATTTATGCCACAGGCGATTGTTTCGGTCAAGGCGGCTTGGAGCGCAGCGATGGCGATAGTAGCAAGCTGCGCCCTGACGTTATTCAGCGGCGGTGGAGTGTTGCTGATAAACTGCGCTGACTTCCGCGCGAATGATCCTCGCGATCAGGGCGCAGTCCTCCAAAGAGAAGGTCAAAGGCACCCGGATGTCGACAATGCCGGCCAGCAATCGGTCAGTTTTGGGCATGGCGGGCGTATCCGCATAACGCCAGCTGTCATAACGGCTGGTGAATCCGACAGGCTCCGCACCGCCGAACCATTTCAGCTCTACGCCGCGCCCGGCGCATCGCGCCAGAACGTCGTGGATTTTCGCGCTGTCCCAATCCAGCAAAAGAAACTGGATAGACGAGCCAACAATGGTTTCTTGTTCTGGCCTTTCGATCACGGTCAGGCCAGGCGTGTCGCGCAAACCGTTCTCGAGCGCAAAATAGCGCTCGTTCCAGCGTGCGCATTGGGTCGCCAAATCCGCCACCTGCGGGCGCAGGATCGCCGCACGCAGATTGTCCATGCGGCCAGAAATGTTAGGCGTTTCATAGCGAATTGTATCGAAAGCCTCTTTCGGCGGCGCTGCCAGGTGGCGCTCGTAAAGCATGTAAGACCCGGACATCATAATCGCACGCGCCGCGATTTCCGCATTGTCAGTGACCAGAAATCCGCCCTCACCAGAATTCACGTGCTTATAGGTCTGGCAGGAATAACAGCCCACGGCCCCCTGACGCCCGGACGGAACACCTTTCCACGCCGCCCCCATCGTATGGGCGCAATCCTCGATCACGGTGACGCCTGCCCGGTCACAGATCTCCATCAACCGGTCCATATCGCAGATATGACCGCGCATGTGGCTCAGGAGCAAAACCTTGGCCGACGAGGCTTTGGCCGCCAGATCGTCCAGATCAATCGTCAACGCCTCGGTGACACCTACGAATATCGGCGACGCGCCCACGGCAGCAATCGCACCCGGCACCGGCGCGAGCGTAAAGGCATTGGACAAGACCGGATCGCCCGGTTTGACGCCCACGGCGCGCAATGCTGTGGCCATCGCATAGCCCCCCGAAGCCACGGCAAGGCAATATTTCGCCCCGACCTCGGCGGCAAATTCCTGCTCCAGCAAAGCTGTTTCACTGATCTCATCTGTGACCGTGTTATAGCGATGCAAGCGACCATGCTGCAAAACGGCCAGGGCGGCCTCGATCCCAGCCTCGGGAATCGGTTCCTGTTGTGTGAAACTGCCTTTGAAGATTTCCATAATACCTCGCCCCTCTAACAGGGGAACTGTGCCGCTCCGCGTGCGTTGGGTCAAGCCAGCAAGCGATCCACGATCTGTGGCAAATCCGCATAGTCCTGCAAAAGCGCCTCGGGCGACAGCGCCGCCATGTCCCCGCCCGCAGGCCCAAATGTCACCAGCACGCAAGGCACCTTGGCGGCCTTGGCTGTGTTTCGATCCGTGTCTGAATCGCCGATCAACACGCACTTCATAGGATCGCCGCCGGCGCGACGGGCCGCCTCATAGAGGGGTTCCGCATCTGGTTTGCGCACGGGCAAGGTGTCGGCCCCGACCAGCGCTCCAAAAGCGCCGCGCACACCAAGGCGCTGCAACAGTATCTCGGCAAGACCCTCAGGTTTGTTGGTACATATGCCGACGCCATATCCGTTGATCTTCAATTGTTCGACGGCGTCCATAGCGCGCGGATAGAGTTGGGTATGTACGTCAATCGCGGCGCCATAGGCCTCCAACAGGACCGGATAATACTGATCTATCGTTGCAACGTCCTCGGCACGTCCCAAACGCGTCATCCCCAGACGCAACATTGCGCGCCCGCCCCGCAACGCCGTGCCCGCATCCGCTTTGGCATCCAGGACATCTCCCTCACCCATTTGGCGAAAGCACTGGTTAGCGGCAGCAATCAGATCACCGCTGGTGTCGGCGAGTGTGCCATCCAGATCAAAAATAACTGTTTTCATGTCTTTTCCCTCAGCCGCGTTTTAGGCGAAACACCGCCACGAGATGTTGCAAGGCGCAACCATCTTTGATGCAACCATACCTTGCGCCGCTCCGCCAGAGCGATAAACAGGGCGCGAGCAGAACACAAAGAGAAAAAACATGAAAACCGCATTGGTCATCCTAGCCGCGGGCAAAGGCACTCGGATGAATTCGGATCTGCCAAAGGTCATGCATCCCCTTGCAGGCGTTCCATTGTTTGTCCATGCAATGCAGGCTGGCGCATCGCTTGCACCAGAACATACTGTGGTTGTGGCCGGCCATGGGGTGGATCTCGTTCGCAAAGCAGCGCTGGCGCATGACGAAACGACACAGGTCGTAGAACAGACCGAGCAGCTTGGCACAGCCCATGCTGCCGCTCAGGCCAGCACGGCCCTTACAGACTTTGACGGTACCGCAATTGTTTTGTTTGGGGACACACCGTTTGTACGTCCCGAAACGCTTGAACAAATGGTCACTGCGCAGGCCAAAAGTGATGTGGTCATTCTGGGCTTTGAAGCGGACGATCCAGGCCGCTACGGTCGTCTTGTCATGCAGGGCAATACTCTTGAGCGCATTGTGGAATTCAAGGATGCCAGCGAAAAAGAGCGCGCCATCACCCTGTGCAACAGTGGCGTGATCGCCTGCAATGCAACGTTACTATTTGAACTTATTGATGCTGTGGAAAACGACAACGCCTCGCAGGAATATTACCTGACAGACATCGTCGGTCTGGCTCGTGACAAGGATTTGACCGCCAGCGTCGTGACCTGCAAAGAGGCAGAAACACTTGGCATAAACACCCGCGCCGAACTTGCCAGCGCTGAGGCTGCATTTCAGGCACGCGCACGCGCAACGGCTTTCGAAGACGGCGTGACAATGCCAGCGCCAGATACTGTGCACTTTGCCTTTGATACCGCGATTGGTCGCGATACGATTGTCGAGCAGAATGTGGTGTTTGGGCCCGGTGTCACGATTGAGTCCGGCGTGACCGTGCGGGCATTTTCGCATCTCGAAGGCTGTCACGTCTCGCGCGGCGCCGTTGTGGGACCCTATGCCCGGCTGCGCCCCGGGGCCGAGTTGAGCGAAAATAGCCGCGTCGGAAATTTCGTGGAAATCAAGAATGCCCGGATCGGCGAAGGCTCCAAGGTCAACCATCTCAGTTACATCGGTGACGCCAGATTGGGGCGTGGTACAAACATCGGTGCGGGCACGATCACCTGCAATTACGACGGCGTTATGAAGCATCAAACGGACATTGGCGACAACGCGTTCATCGGTTCCAATACAATGCTCGTCGCGCCCGTGTCAGTTGGTGACGGTGCCATGACGGGCAGCGGATCTGTTATCACATCCGACGTGGAATCAGATGCCCTAGCGATCGCACGCGCACCGCAGGTTGAAAAACCCGGCATGGCAGCGAAATTGTTGCAAATTCTAAAAGCCAAAAAGGCTAAACTCCAAAGAGGCAGCTAAAATGTGTGGAATTGTAGGGGTGCTGGGCAGCCACGAAGTCGCGCCAATCCTTGTCGAAGCGCTCAAACGCCTCGAATATCGAGGCTATGACAGCGCGGGGATAGCAACCGTCGAGGATGGTATTCTGGATCGCCGCCGGGCGGTTGGCAAACTGGTCAATCTGTCGGATCTTCTGGTGCATGAACCCCTTACCGGGAAGTCGGGCATCGGTCATACACGCTGGGCCACACATGGCGCGCCCACCGTGGTCAACGCGCATCCGCATCAAGCCGGTCGTGTCGCCGTCGTCCACAACGGGATCATCGAGAATTTTCGCGAACTTCGCACCGAACTTGCGGAACTCGGCATCAAATTCATCACCCAGACAGACACGGAGACAATTGCGCTCCTGACGGAGCATTACATGTCTGATGGGCTCGACCCCATCGAGGCTGCGAGCAAGACACTTGACCGTTTGGAAGGCGCTTTCGCCTTAGCCTTTCTGTTTTCCGGCGAGGACGATCTGATCGTGGCAGCGCGTAAAGGCTCCCCGCTGGCGATCGGCCATGGGGATGGTGAAATGTTCGTGGGTTCAGACGCGATTGCATTGTCTCCTCTCACAGACCGGATCAGCTACCTTGAGGAAGGCGACCGCGCCGTTGTGACCCGCACCAGTTTGGAGATTCGCGACATCAATGGGACGCTTGCGAACCGCGCGATCAGGACGGTCCAGATAGGTGACACACAGATCGACAAGGCGGGCCATAAACACTTCATGGCCAAGGAAATCGCCGAACAACCCACGGTCATCGGACAGGCCATCAGCAACTACATCGACCATGAGGGGCAGATCACGCTGCCTGATCCGGGTTTGGATTTCAATTCTGTGGACAGACTGACCTTGGTCGCTTGCGGCACTGCTTTTTACGCCTGTCTTACGGCGAAGTACTGGTTCGAACAAATCGCGCGTATTCCTGTGGATGTAGATGTGGCCTCGGAGTTTCGATACCGCGAACCACCTGTAATTCCGCGCACCACAGCGCTTTTCGTAAGTCAATCCGGAGAAACGGCCGACACCTTGGCTGCCTTACGTTATTGCGAGGGAAAAGCCGATCGCATTGTCTCGGTGGTCAATGTGCCGGAAAGCTCAATCGCTCGGGAAAGCGATCTGGTGCTACCGATCCATGCAGGTATCGAGGTTGGCGTTGCGTCGACCAAGGCCTTTACCTGCCAGCTTGCCGTTCTGTTTCTCCTGGCCTTGAAGGCGGCGCAGGATCGCGGTGAGATTGACGCAGAAACACTGGCGGATCACCTGTCATCCCTGCGCGGCATACCCAGTGTGCTCAGCACTGCTCTTGAGGCCAATGCAGAGATGCAAAAAGCTTCGCTGCAACTTGCTGAAGCACGCGATGTTTTGTTCCTTGGGCGTGGCTTGATGTTCCCGCTTGCATTGGAGGGTGCATTAAAGCTGAAAGAAATCAGTTATATACATGCAGAGGCCTATGCCTCCGGTGAATTGAAACACGGGCCTATTGCCCTGATCGACAAATCGGTTCCGGTGGTTGTCATGGCGCCGCGCGACGCGCTTTTTGACAAGACCGTCAGCAATATGCAGGAGGTCATGGCGCGCAAAGGACGGGTCATTCTGGTGTCTGATCGAGAGGGTCTCAAGGCGGCGGGCGAAGGCGCGTTTGCCACCATAGAACTCCCAACAGTCCCGGATGCATTGACGCCCCTGCTCTATGCTATTCCGGCCCAACTGCTGGCCTATCATACGGCGGTGGCCAAGGGGACGGATGTGGATCAACCACGCAACCTCGCCAAATCTGTAACGGTGGAGTAAAATATGGCAAAGCAGTTTGACAAACTCAGCGATGTTCTGACCCGCTTCATTGAGGCACAGCATATTTTCTTTGTGGGGAGTGCCGCAGCGACCGGTCAGGTCAATGTGTCCCCAAAGGGCATGGATTCTTTGCGCGTTCTTGACCCCAATCGGATTGTATGGCGCAACCTGACGGGATCAGGCAATGAGACTGCCGGCCACCTGGCGCAAATCAACCGCATGACACTGATGTGGTGCGGGTTTGAGGCCAAACCGATGATTTTGCGCACCTATGGGACCGCGTGCACGTTGCACCCGCGCGATGCCGATTTTGAAGCGTTGAACGCGCTTTTTCCTGAGTCAGACGGCGCGCGGCAGATCTATGATGTGCGCATTGATCTGGTCCAGACCAGTTGTGGCTATGCTGTTCCGTTCATGGATTATGTGGGCGAACGTGACGTCTTGAAGGACTGGACGAACAACAAAGGGCCCGACGGAATCGCGAACTACTGGGATACCCGTAACCAACTCACGATTGACGGCGCTCCCACGCATATTCTTGAACCGGACAAACCGGAAGCTCAGCGATAAACCTCGACCGGCACCAGATCAGACAAAAGCACGTTAAGCACGCGCATGCCAACGAGGGAAAGGCGACTGCCTGCAGTGGCCAGACCACCAACCGGGATCAATCTGACCGCCACCGAGTTTCCGGGTGCGTGGTCTCTGATCTGGCGCGGCGTTTCAACTTTGCCCAGCGATGTTTTCATCCAAAAGCCCGTTTCTACTGAGCTACCCAAAAAGGCAGCGGTTTGTCCCAGATTTTGGCCAACAGCACCAAACTGTGCCGCCTTTCCATGCCCGGCTTCAGTGATTTGATCCAAAACCTCTGGTGTCGTCGCCCCAACTGTCGGAAGCGGATCCTCGCCCCCCGGCCGCAGGGATCGCAAAGTTGAATTCATCCCATCCCCGCGCGCAGATGACATCAACCGGTCCAAAACTTCACATCCCGAGACCGTCGCCAAGCAGCAAACCGCGCTGCGCCAAATCTCTTTTTTGGTCCAAATCACGGTCCAAAGCACATGATCGCACTCGCATCTATACCGTTAACCTCTTGCTGCGCCTGCCCGAGCGCATTACCTATGTTGGTATGACAGAGCCTTTGATTGATCCATTTGCCCGCGCGATCACCTACCTGAGAGTTTCGGTAACAGACCGTTGCGATTTCCGTTGTGTGTACTGCATGTCCGAAAACATGACCTTTCTGCCCAAGAAAGAACTGCTTACGCTCGAAGAACTGGACCGCATGTGTTCTACTTTTGTGGGTCTGGGTGTGGAAAAACTGCGCATTACCGGCGGCGAACCCTTGGTACGTAAGGGGATCATGACATTCTTTGACAGCATGAGCCGGCATCTCGACAGCGGTGCACTCAAAGAGCTGACACTGACGACAAACGGCAGCCAACTGGAGCGTTTCGCGGCAGATCTTTATGCAGCGGGTGTGCGCAGAGTGAACGTCTCTCTGGACACTTTGGATGAAAGCAAGTTTGCCGATATTACGCGTTGGGGCCGCCTGCCTCAGGTCCTGCGTGGGATAGACGCGGCGCAAGCTGCGGGCATGCGGGTGAAACTGAACGCAGTCGCCCTGAAGGACTTCAACGAAGCGGAACTTCCATACATCACCGCGTGGTGCGCGGAACGCGGGATTGACCTCACGTGGATCGAAGTCATGCCCATGGGTGACATCGGCAACGAAGACCGCTTGGGCCAGTATTGGTCGCTCAAAGACGTGCGAGCACGCTACGCAGAGCACTATACGGTTACTGATCTGGCGGAACGCACCGGCGGCCCGGCGCGCTATGTGCGGTTGGAAGAAACGGGCCAGAAAATTGGGTTTATCACGCCCCTGTCCCATAACTTCTGCGAAAGCTGCAACCGTGTTCGGCTGACCTGCACCGGTGAAATTTTCATGTGCCTGGGTCAGGAGGATGCGGCAGATCTGCGTGCGCCCCTGCGCGCGCATCCTCACGATGACGGCCCACTGAAGAACGCGATCCGAGCTGCTATCCAATTAAAACCCAAGGGGCATGATTTCGACTATTCCCGCCAGCGCCTGGACGGGCAAATGCCAAGACATATGAGCCATACGGGCGGCTGACTGAACGCATGCGCGCGCCGCCGCTTTTTCATGTATATGTTATCGCCACGGTTCTGCTCGCGCCGTTTGCGGCCTGGTCGGAAATCCGCAAGCTGCGCCAACAAGGGGTTTCCGCGTTACGTGCCCATGAAAAAATGGGGCACGCCAGTCAACCGCGGATCGGATCCGGTCATCTCATCTGGTTTCATGCGGCATCGGTTGGTGAAAGCCTTTCCGTCCTCGCTCTGATAACAAAAATGGGCGAAATGCTCCCACGGGCACATTTTCTGATCACCTCGGGAACACCAACGTCGGCAAAACTTGTGGCGGACCGGATGCCGCCGCGAACGGTGCATCAATTCGCGCCACTCGACGCCACCGGCCCCCTTACGCGGTTCCTGCGTCACTGGCGCCCGGCAGCCGCCATTTTTGTCGAAAGCGAACTCTGGCCCCGCATGTTGCGCATGACTCGCGAAAGCGGCGCGCATATGGCACTGGTCAACGCCCGCCTCTCCGCCAAATCTCGTGCTGCATGGGCGCGCAGACCTTCATTTGCGGCTTTCGTACTGGATGTTTTTGACCTTATCCTCACCCAGAATGATGACATGGCTGAGGCAATGGTCAAAATGCACGCCCCCGCGGATCGCGTGGCGCGTGGCACAAACCTTAAATCCATGTCCGCCCCGCTGCCGCAAAATCCCGCATTGCTTGCGCAAATACGGACCGCAATCAAGTCACGTCCGGTCTGGGTCGCAGCCTCAACGCACAAAGGCGAAGAAGCCACCGTTTTGGAAGCTCACAAGGAACTTCTTGAGCGAAACCCTGATCTGTTGCTTATCCTTGTTCCGCGTCATCCGGATCGCCGGGACGACGTCATAAAACTCATTGAGAACAGCGAACTGCCCTACGCTGTACGGTCCCATGACACGATGCCACAAGATGATCACGCGGTTTACCTCGCTGACACCCTTGGTGAATTGGGGGATTGGTACGCCCTCACGGATTTTGTGTTTTTGGGCGGTTCTCTGTTGCCAATCGGCGGGCATAATCCATTCGAGGTGGTACAATCGGATGCTGCGGTTCTGTCGGGTCCGCATGTTGCCAATTTTGCAGAAACATTCGAGCAGATGGAAGAAACGGGCGCGGCCGAGGTCGTAACGGATGCCGCGCAATTGACACAGGCCGCAGACAGGCTGCTGCATGATACGACGCATAAATCGGCTTGCCTGAGCGCCGCGCGTGCATTTGTTCAGGGCAAATCAGATGAATTGACCAGAATCGCCGCGCGCCTCATTCATATTCTCAAGCTTGAAGATGATATCAGATGACATCCTCCCCTGCGCCCGTGCCTGCTTCAGGTGACATCGACGTGATTGCGCCAAACTTCAAGCGACGTCATTCGGGCGTCACGTCCACGGTCATCCGCCTTGTGCCACTGCAAGCGCAAGATATCGCCATCGTGGCTTGCGCGCCGGACTTGCCGCTTCAGGTGCCAAATCTTGCGCCTGTAAAACTGCTCGGTCTGTCACGCAAAGGACCCTCTGGCGCGCGCGTCTGGCATGCACGACGCAATGTTGAAATGGTGGCGGGACTGGCTCTGAAATACCTTGCTGGCAAGCGGCTTAAATTGCTTTTCACTTCTGCCGCACAGCGCCGTCATACCGGCTTTACCCGCTGGCTGATCAGACAGATGGATGCGGTGATTGCAACCTCCGCCAAATCCGCAAGTTATCTCGAACGTGAGGCGACGGTCATTCGCCATGGGGTTGATTGTGAGCAGTTTCAGCCGGTTGATGATCGAGGTGATTTGCGCGCAGAGCTTGACTTACCGGTTGACGGCCCGCTGATCGGGTGTTTTGGCCGCATCCGCCCGCAAAAAGGCAATGATCTGTTTGTCACTGCCATGATTGATGTATTCGCGACAGACCCAAAGGCAAAAGCCCTGATCATGGGGCGCGCAACCGCTGAGCATCAGGCGTTTTTGCACAAACTGAAGAACGATGTGGCAGCAGCAGGTTTGTCTGATCGCATTTTGTTTCGCGATGAGGTTCCAATTGCGGATCTCGCCCGGCATTTTCAGGCTTTGGATCTATATGTGGCCCCTCAGCGGTGGGAGGGGTTCGGACTGACACCACTGGAAGCCATGGCCTGCGGGTCGCCGGTCGTCGCCACCAAAGTTGGCGCATTTGAGGAATTGATTGTTGAGGGCGAAACCGGACATCTGGTCGAGATCGAAGACGCGGCCGCCATTGCCGAACGGGTCAGCGTTATCCTGGGAGACCCCAGCGTTTTGCATGCGATGTCAAAGGCGGCGCGCGAGAACGTGACCAGCAACTTCCGCATCGAACAGGAAGCGGCATCCATCACAGCTGTCTATCGTAAGCTGTTGGCCGTATGATCTTCAAGACTTATCCAAAATAATCAAAAGTTGACTACCGCGCCGACGGTAAGCGTTGCTCTACGATTTCAGCCCACCAACTGCACCCGGCTGGGATTGCGTCGTCATTGAAATTGTACTCGGGATGATGCACCGCAGCCCCCGGTCCGTTACCCACGAGAATGTAAGCACCAGGGCGTTCGTTGAGCATAAAGGCAAAATCCTCGCCCCCCATGATCAACGGCGCCTCCTCACAGGATCCAGACACAGTTTCCGCAACTTTTGCGGCAAACGCGGTCTGCTCCTCATGGTTCGCCATCACCGGGTAGTTACGCGTGTATTGCACCCGCGCCTCTGCGCCGAAGCTCTCGGCCACACCGCTCGAAATCTTGTTCAAACGCATTTCGGCAAGGTCGCGCATTTCTTTGGACATCGTGCGAACCGTGCCCTTCAACGTCACCCGTTGTGGAATTACATTGAAGGCCTTGGAGGAGGTTTCGAACGACGTGACCGACACAACAATTTGGTCAACAGGGTCCGCATAGCGGCTGGCAATAGTCTGCAAGGCGATGACGATATGGCTCGCCACGATGGTTGTGTCCACTGTCTCATGGGGTTTGGCTGCATGTCCACCCAACCCTTCAACCTCGATATCAAACACATCGGTAGCCGCAAAAAACGCACCGGGGCGAATGGAGAAACTTCCCATCGGTTTGCCCGGCCAATTGTGCATGCCGTAGACCTCCTGAATGCCGAATTGCGTCATCATGCCGTCTTCGCACATTTCGCGCCCGCCGCCGCCGCCTTCTTCTGCGGGTTGAAAGATAACGACGGCAGTTCCGTCAAAATTACGCGTTTCCGCAAGGTATTTCGCGGCTCCAAGTAACATCGCGGTATGGCCGTCGTGACCACAGGCATGCATCGCCCCATCAGTCTTGGATGCGTATTCCAGTCCGGTCTGCTCGTGAATTGGCAGGGCGTCCATATCCGCCCTCAAGCCAATAACCTTGCCAGAACTATCAGACAGGCCTTTGATCACGCCGACCACCCCCGTGCGCCCGATCCCGGTCACGACCTCATCACACCCAAATTCCCTGAGTTTGTCAGCAACCAACGCGGATGTGCGATGCGTGTCAAAAAGCAGTTCCGGATGTTCGTGCATATCTCGTCGCCACGCGGTGATCTCATCATGTAATTCTGCGAAACGGTTCTTGACGGCCATATGGATTGTCTCCCTGAGATCAGACTGTATGGGGCTGCGACTACTCGGAGCGCGTGATGTTTTCAGTTTTGGCCACGACCCGCCCGGGACTTTGCAATGGGGCGGTGCTCAATGTCACAGCGCAGTCCCAGTACTGTAAAGATTCCGGGCGAGTCTTCAAGGAAGTCGCGGCAATTTGATCCAGTCTTTGGGCGTCAAAGTGCTGGTCCCAGATTTACTTTACTGCCATCTGAAAACCGCGCAAAACGGAACCGTGTCAGATCATGGCCCGGTGCCTTACCCATGGCGAGGTCCGCAAGAATGCGACCCATTGCCGGGCCAATGCCAAAGCCATGGCCGCTCATGCCGGTTCCCAGAGTAAGACCAGGCAAGGCAGCGACCCTGTCAACCACTGGAACCACGTCGGGCATCGTGTCAATCATCCCGGCCCATACATGTGAAAGGGTGAAATCCGGCAGGTCAGGGAAGAGCGACGCAAAGTCCGTTTTCAACCTTTGCGCGCGCGCCGTATTCGGGGTTGGGTTCAGAACGCGCAGGGCTTCAAACGGGCTTGTGTTGTCCGAGGACCAGTGGCGGGGCGTGCGCCAGCCATCAGGATATCCGTTTGGAGAAAAAGGTAAAAACCGCGTACCAAAAGGATCCGCACGCAGTTGCGTCAGAAATTTTGGCAAAGCGCGCACGGCGTCCCATCCCAAAAACAACTCATGAAAACCGCCTGGCGCCAGCGTATAACCACCATCGGCCCGGTGGCGAAAAGCGATGTCATTGTCAGCCACACCGCCATCCGCGACGGCGGGTAGTTCGGTTGTCGCCGCAACCGTTGCCCGCACAGAGAGCTGTGGCAAGGCCACATCATGGTTTCGCAGAAAAAGTGAAGACCATGCCCCGCCGGCCAGAACGACTTCTGGCGCAGATACCGTGCCTTTTTCCGTCACCACACCAGCGACTTTCCCGGCAGAAAGATCAAGGCAGCGTACGGCACAATTTTCGACAACATCAGCGCCTTCGCGCACGGCGATTTCGGCAAGTGCCGGCACCGCGCGCCAAGGTTCTGCGCGCATGTCGGACGCAGTATAAAGCGCGCCGACATAGGTTTGGGACATGCCTGGCAAGTCTTGCGACACTTGCGCAGCTGTGAGCACGCGCGTGTCTATGCCTTGCGCCACCGCATGTCGGGTCCAGTCACTGTAGCGCGCCAATTGTGCCTGTGTTTTGGCCAGATACGTGACGCCGCCTTCAGTCAGCCCGATGTCCTGATTGGTCTGCGTGGCGAGCTCACGCCAAAGGCGGTTTGCCTCCACCATGATGGGCAATTCATCCGGGTCGCGTCCCTGCTGGCGGATCCAGCCCCAATTGCGGCTGGATTGTTCCCCCGCGACGCACCCTTTTTCCAACAGTACAACTTTCTGGCCCGCGCGGGCCAGAAACAGCGCTGTTGAAACCCCGATGATTCCACCTCCGATCACCACGACATCCGCCTTTTCGGGCAGCGCGCCGGTAAAACGGAGAGGTGTTTCTTGTGAGAAGGGAAAATTCTGCATGTCAGCGCAGAGGGGCAACGGGGTCAAGGTGGCCTGAAGCCCACCCTACCCGATAGTCTTGCCGCAATCGGCAAATCGGCACCGACATCATTGGCCGAGACAAGTGACGAGATTTTTCATGAAAAGATGACCCGCCTCGAACTGTGCCACAGACAGGTACTCATTTGGTTGGTGCGCTTGCGCGATATCGCCGGGTCCGCAGATGACGGCAGAATAACCGG
Source organism: Paracoccaceae bacterium (assembly GCA_033344815.1). NCBI lineage: Bacteria > Pseudomonadati > Pseudomonadota > Alphaproteobacteria > Rhodobacterales > Paracoccaceae > Paracoccaceae bacterium. Next base: position 1,158,322 of record JAWPMR010000001.1, read on the forward strand.
CTTGCTGAAACTGTCCTGCCTCGGTGCCATAGCTGACCACGTGACCGGCGTTGTCCCCTGTCAATACGCGTACAAGGGTTTCGGCGCTTCCATCTTTTTCTGGCCGCAAAGCTGGCACGTCAAAACGCTGTGAGATTTCGATTTTTGTCTCGGGAACAACGGATTGCATCATACTTTCGATCTCGGCCACGCGCGCGCGGTAACGCGCCTCCCACATTTCTTTGGCTTCTCCGGGGACAACACGAAAATCAACTGCAAAGTGGCAGTCTTTTGCGGTGATGTTATGCGCCGTTCCTCCCTCGATCATCCCGACATGCACTGTTGTGTAGGGGGGATCAAACATCGCCGCCAAATCGCCCGGTGTCTGTGCTTGATTTTGCGCATTCATCTCATTGGCCCATTCGATCAGTTTGGCCCCATACATGATTGCGTTTACGCCGCGATCCATCAATGAGCTATGGATTTCAAACCCCTGGACATGCGTATCAAAACCAGTACCGCCCTTGTGACCAGAGACCGCTCGCATTGAGGAGGGCTCCCCCACGATCACCGTTGTGCCTTTAGGCAAAACGGCTTGCATCGCCGTAATCATTGGCGGGGCCCCGGTGCACCCAATCTCCTCGTCAAAACTCAGTGCTATTTGCAACGGACGTTTGACGCCAGCGTGATGCGCCTCGACCAATGCCCAAATCGCGAGCGCATCAAAACCCTTCATGTCGCACGTGCCGCGACCATAGTATTTTCCGTCCTTCTCAACCACTTCAAAGGGGTCTGTATCCCACGGCTGCGCATCCACGGGCACCACATCCGTGTGGCCGGAAAGAACCACTGCTCCCTCTTCCCATGGTCCAACGTGGGCAAACAGCGCCGCTTTGGGTTCTTCAGGATGGGTGTAACGGTGCGCCTGAATACCGTGGCTTGTGAGGTAGTTTTCGGTCCAGTCAATCAGCGGCAGGTTCGTATCACGGCTGACCGTGGGAAAGGAAACAAGCTTCTGCATGATGGCCAGCGGGGCAAGGCGGTCGGTCATAGAAACTTAGTATCCGCTGTCCGTTTCGAGCACGAAATGGTCCGCCGTTACTTCGCGATAGACCGAAGGTTCGGGTGCATAGCCAACTGCACGGATCGGGGATGGGATCGGTTTGAAATTCAGCTCGCTCTCATCCTTGCGCTGGCGCGGGTCCGCTATGGGCACGGCCTTCATAAGGGCTTGAGTATAGGCATGCTGCGGATTCTCAAAAACTTGCGCGCGCGGTCCCATTTCCACGATCCGGCCCAAATACATCACGCCCACCTGATGGCTGACCCGTTCGACAACCGCCATATCGTGACTGATAAACAAAAACGACAGCCCGAGTTCAGACTGTAGTTCCATCATCAGGTTTAGAACCTGCGCCTGTACCGAAACGTCCAGCGCTGAGACGGCCTCATCCGCTATAATCAACTTGGGGTTTAAGGCGAGTGCGCGCGCAATCGCAACGCGCTGTCGTTGCCCGCCCGACAGTTCATGCGGGAAACGACGCATGAAACTGCGCGGCAGTTCTACGCGGTCAAACAACATGCCCACACGATCATGCACTGCTGCGCCTTTCAGCGTGCCGTAGTTGTGAATGGGTTCTGCGACCTGATCCGAGAGCTGCATCTGTGGATTGAGCGAGGCAAACGGATCCTGAAAGATCATCTGCATGTCAAGGCGCGCCTCGCGCAGGGCATTCTGATCTAATGCCATGATGTCCTTACCGCCCAGATTGACCTCTCCTGATATTGGGTCGACCAATCGCAGGATCGACCGACCGGCCGTGGATTTGCCGCAGCCGCTCTCCCCCACAAGGCTCAGAGTCTGGCCTTTGTTGATCGTAAATGACAGATCCTCCACGGCATGCACATTCGCGACCGTACGGCGGAAAAACCCACCTTTCACCGGAAAACGCGTGGTCAGGTTCTTGACCGATAACAACACCTCATCCGTGCCCGGTATCGGGTGTATTGCGTGGCTCTCGGACCCCAATAGCTTCATGGGTTCGGGAAATGGCTTACCTGTCATTTCACCCAATTTGGGCACTGCGGCCAACAGAGCTTTGGTATAGGTGTGCTGTGGGTTCTCAAAGATCTCAGTGACCGGTCCTTCTTCGACCTTGTTGCCACGAAACATGACAACAACCCGGTCCGCCATCTGCGCCACAACGGCCATATCATGGGTAATGAACATCACGGCTGTTCCGGTCTCTCGCTTGAGACGGTCCATCAGAGCGAGGATTTCTGCCTGAATTGTCACATCCAAAGCGGTCGTCGGCTCGTCGGCAATGAGAAGGCGTGGTTTGCACGCCAATGCCATTGCAATAACAACGCGTTGACGCATGCCCCCTGAAAGTTCGTGGGGATATTGCTCCAACCGCCGCTCCGGCTCTGGAATGCGCACCTCTCGCAGTAATTCCAGCGCACGCGCATCGGCTTCGGCCTTGCCGATGTTCTTGTGCAACCGCAACCCTTCTGTCAGCTGCCGCCCGACGGTAAAAACCGGGTTCAGCGCCGTCATCGGTTCCTGAAAAATCATCCCGATTTCATTGCCGCGAATGGCGCGCATTTGCTCTGATCCGGTATGGGCCAGATCGACGTCCTCTGAACCGGGGCGGTCAAACCAAAGTTGCCCGCCCGTTATCTCGCCGCCACCAAATTCGACAAGGCGCATCAAAGATAGCGAGGAAACAGATTTTCCAGAACCACTTTCACCGACAACACAGACCGTTTCGCCCGGGTTGATATCAAAAGACACATCTTCCACACCCAAGACGGGTCCATCTTTCGTCTGAAATTCGACCCGCAGGCCTTTAATTTGTGCAATGGGGTGCACGGCCTCTTTTTGTTTTTGTTGGTCCAGCATTGCCGCCCCTGATTTCTTGTTGTGTGAACGCTACGGCCAACACGTCAGGCGTGTCAAACCCGTCCGGGGCAGTTGTCACAAAGTCGACCATCTCAAGGGTTGCTTTTTCCGAAAAAGATGCTTCGATGGGCATATGCATCCCGGGGTGCGGCCTCGAAACTGCGTCTTTTCGTAAAGTTAGGCCGATGAACTCACTCAGCTTCCGGTAAGCACCAAAAAGGCGTCCGACACGCAACTGAGGCGCACAACGGCATTCAAATGCCAGCATGGAGTAAAACATGAAGCTCAAAACCCTATTACTGGGCGCCATCGCCGCAACAGGCCTGGCACCAGCCGTTTTAGCAGACGGTCACGAAGGCGAGCGCGGCAGAGATGGCCAACTCAATATCATATACTGGCAAGCTCCCTCGACGCTGAACCCGTTTCTGTCAGGCGGCACCAAGGAGAACGAAGCCGCCAGTCTGATCCTGGAATCACTCGCGCGCTTCAATGAAAAAGGTGAAATGGTACCCTGGCTTGCTCAAGACATCCCTACAGTCGAGAACGGCGGTGTGGCTGAGGATCTGACATCCATCACCTGGACCCTGAAAGAAAATGTCATCTGGTCTGATGGCTCCGCGCTGACGCCAGACGATCTTATCTTCACGCACGAGTATTGCACTCACCCCGAAAGTGGTTGCGCATCACTCAGCTACTTCGACGGCATTAGCGCAGTCGAAGCGGTTGGTGAGCGTGGCGTGAAAATCTCTTTCGAATCCCCCAAACCTTTTCCCTATACAGCCTTTGTAGGGAATGAATCCCCAATTTTACAGAAAGCTCAATTTCTGGAATGCCTTGGACCTCGGGCACCTGAGTGCACAGAGGAAAATTTTGGACCTATCGGCACCGGCCCATTTAAGGTCGCAGAATTCCGCCCCAACGATGTGATCACCTATGTCATGAACGAAAACTATCGCGAAGCGGGAAAGCCGGCCTTTGCGCAAATCACGTTCAAAGGCGGCGGTGATGCGGCCGCGGCGGCGCGATCCGTTCTGGAAACTGGCGAATTCGACTATGCATGGAATTTGCAACTGGCGCCTGATGTTCTTTCGCGAATGGAAGAGGCGGGCAAGGGCACCGTGGTCGCGGCCTACGGTACTTCCGTCGAACGCATCATGGTCAACCAAACCAATGCTGATCCAAACCTGGGACCGGATCAACGCTCGGTCTTTATGGAAGGGGAAAACGTACACCCTTTCCTGACCGACCCTGCGGTGGGTCAGGCGCTTTCTATGTCCATTGATCGCGCCCTGATCGACGAAATCGGATATGGTGCTGGCGGTCAACCCACCTGCAATGTTTTGCCCGCGCCCGAACTCTATGCATCAACGGCGAACGATAGCTGCTTGACGCAAGACATTGCCGGTGCCAATGCGCTGCTGGACTCCGCAGGCTGGGTCGATTCCAATGGTAATGGTGTGCGTGACAAGGATGGCGTGGAACTTTCGATCCTGTTCCAAACCTCTACCAACGCCGTACGTCAGGACACTCAAGCGCTGATCAAGGACTGGTGGAACCAGATTGGTGTCGAAACAGAGTTGCGCAACATTGACGCTTCGGTCTTCTTTGGCAGTGATCCAGGCTCACCGGATACGTTCCAGAAATTCTATGCCGACGTCGAGATGTACACCAACAATTTCGCCGGTGTGGATCCCGAAGCCTATATGGGCAATTGGGTGTGCGCTGACATTCCGCGGCCCAGCACCCAATGGCAGGGCAACAACATGCAGCGTTTCTGCAGCGCGGAATACGACGCCCTTGTTGAAAAGATGTCCACCACGTCGGATCTGGCGGAGCGCGGTGCACTGGCCAAACAGATGAACGACATGCTGGTACAGAGCTATTCGATCATCCCGCTCATCCACCGTGGCAACCCGTCGGCGCACAGCAATACGCTGGGCGGCGTGAAAATGTCGGACTGGGACAGCGAGCTGTGGAATATCGCGGATTGGTACCGGATATCTAACTGACGCGACTTTGGGCAGGGGCTTGCTTCATTGCTAGCCCCTGTCCGCTTTTCCCCCTGGCGGGTTTGATCACGCGACACTTTATCCGCAACAATAACAAGACTGACGCATAGAGGCGTAGCACATGCTGACATATACAATCCGACGGCTCGTTTTATCGATCCCGACGTTGTTTTTCATATCGCTGGTGATCTTTGCGCTGCTGCAACTGGCACCGGGCGATCCGATGGCACAAGTGCCCCTGACTGTCCCTCCCGAAGTCAAACAGAAAATGCGCGAGGCACTTGGTCTTGGTCAACCGGTGCACGTGCAATACTGGAAATGGCTGGTCCAATTCTTCTGGATTGAACCGCAGGTATTGATTGACCACTGGTTTGGAACCGGTTTTGCCGAAGGCAAGCAACGCGTAATTTCCTGGCAGACCCGTTCACCGGTTATGGACATCGTGGTACAGCGCATCCCGCAAACACTCTGGGTTGTGGGCATGTCCTATATCGTGGGTATTCTGATTGCCCTGCCCATCGGCATCTATTCCGCCTACAAACAGTATTCCGTTTTCGATCAAGCCGGGACGTTTGTGTCAATGATCGGCTTTTCTGTCCCGCCGTTCTTTTCCGGCGTTTTGGTGATCGTGATTTTTTCGGTCAATCTGGGTTGGTTCCCATCCATCTATGACACCACCCTTGTGGTGAATGACTTGGCCAGCTTCAAAATGCAGCTACAGCAGATGATCATGCCCGTGATGGTACTGGCCTTGCAAACCACAGCACAGATCAGCCGCTTCATGCGCGCCTCCATGCTCGACAACCTTAATCAGGATTATGTACGCACCGCGCGTGCCAAGGGATTGCGCGAAAGCACTGTGGTCATGGTCCACGTGCTGCGCAACTCGATGATACCCATCATTACCGTGATTGCCCTTGGTATCCCGTCGATCTTTGGCGGCGCAATTATCACCGAGACCCTGTTCAAGGTGAACGGCATTGGGCAATTGCTGCTGACCGCGCTGTTTGCCAATGATCTGCCAATGGTGATGACCCTCACATTCATTTTTGCGATCCTGATCGTGTTTTTCAACCTGATCGCCGACGTGCTCTACGGCATCCTTGATCCGAGGATCCGCTATGACTGACCCCGCAACACCCCTGTCGGATGACCAGCTCTATGGTGCTCTCAAAGACAAAGAGCCGCCCAAAGAGCCGCGCAGTCAGTGGAAAGATGTCTGGGATCAGTTCCGCAAACACAAGGGCGCGCTCTTTGGCGGCGGTTTCCTTCTCTTTATTACCCTCGCCGTTCTGATCGGCCCCTTGGTCTGGAATGTCGATCCCAAGGCGCTGGACATCCGCAACAAGGACATGCGCCCGCTCTATACATTGCTTTGGGACGGGGATGCGCGCACCAGCTGGGCCAAACCACTCGGCTCGGACAATCTGGGCCGCGACATTCTGGCGACCCTGATCGCGGGTGGGCGTGCCTCCATGGCCGTTGGGTGGACCGCCATGATCCTGGCACTGTTGATCGGGACGGCGGTTGGCGTGTGCTCGGGCTATTTCAAACGACTTGATGGCGCTTTGATGCGCTTGACGGATCTGTTCCTGTCCCTGCCGATCCTGCCGTTACTGTTGGTCGCCGTGACCCTTTTCCGCCAACCCCTGCGCGCTGGTTTCGGCCCCGAAACGGGTATGTTCATCCTTATCGTGGGGGTCATCGGCATCACCTCCTGGATGCAAACGGCGCGCATTGTGCGCGGTGAAATTCTCGCTCTCAAGGAGCGTGAGTTCATTCTTGCGGCGCGCTCCATTGGCACGAAACCCTTCGCCATCATTCGACGGCATCTGCTGCCAAATGTTGTCTCACCCATCATGGTGTCTGCAACTTTGGGTCTGGCTACGGCGATTATCACGGAAAGCGCCCTCAGCTTTCTGGGTGTCGGTTTCCCGTCCGACTTCCCGACGTGGGGCAAGCTTCTGTCTGATGCTGTTCCGCGCATGGAAGAATTTCCCGAGCGCGTCGTGCTGCCGGGCATCTTGATATCCCTGACGGTGCTATCAGTGAATTACCTGGGTGATGGGCTAAGAGACGCGCTTGATCCTCGGATTCGAGGTCGCTGACAAAGGGGAAAACTCTATCTGCCGAACCCTAATGCCCTTTGAACCTGATGCATGACCAGGGACGGTGGGCGGGGCGTCTTTGGCGCAGCACAAAGAGCGCCGAACCGCTGTCTCCATGATATCAGCACCGGGTGCCGGATCGCAGGTTTGCAGTGCAAACCCACTTATCCACAGGGCTCCGTTTTTCTGTGAAAAAGCCGAGCTACTCCACTTTTTTCCTTAACTGTCGCACCATCCACCACACAAACAAAACAACCGGCAATGTGGCGAAAGCCGTCAGCATACCCTTGCTCAGACCCGTCGCCTCGGCCAGCGGATAGAGCAGATATCCCACCAATGACACTGCGTAATAACTAATCGCCACCACCGACAGACCTTCAACCGTGCGCTGCAGACGCAATTGCAAATCAGAGCGTCGATCCATGCTTTCCAACAAGGACTGGTTCTGCGCAGATCGCTCCACATCCACCCGTGTACGCAACAAATTGGAAGCTCGAATCGACCGGCTGGACATCGCTTCCAATCGACGCTCCGCGGAATTCACAGTGCGCATCGCGGGCGCGTAACGACGCATCATGAACTCTGCGAAATGCTGCCGCCCCTGGTACCGGCCCTCGCGCAACGCCTCAATCCGCTGATTGACCAAAGCCTCATAAGCCCCCGTAGCCCCAAATCGAAACGAGGATTGCGCCGCCAGCGTCTCTAATTCGGCCGAAATCGCCAGCAGATTGTGCAAGGTCCATTCCGCAGGCGCATCCTCATCGGACATATCGCTCATCAGTCCGGTCAACTTGCTATCGAGGTCGTTCAATTTGGGTTGCAACGCGCGCGCGCGGGCAAATCCCAGCATCGACATTGTTTTGTAGGTTTCAATCTCGCACAACCGCTGCACGATGCGCCCGATACGACGGGTGCCGGTTTCTGGTCTGGCAAATATGGCAAATCGCAAATGCCCGTTGATATCAATCCTGAAATCACCGGCCACGATAGCCTCTTGATCAAGCACTTCAGACGCGGCCAGGCTTTCCGTCACAAACCAATCGTCGAGCTTTTGGTTGATATTGTCGTTCTGCGGTATCACATCGACGTTCAACAAGACGGATGTAATCCGCTGGCCCGGCGCGGCTTCAAGCCAGTCAGCGGGAAAAACATCGAATTGCGCGGGGTCAAAGGCACGCTCAACAGGTCCTTCATGAAAAGCCGTATAAGTCACGAACTCGGTATGCTGCTCCCACTTCAACCAATACTTACCGATCTGACCGTAATAATGCGTGGCATTCGGTTGTGGATGCGCGGCTCCGTGACGGTCCAGCAGCGCGGTCAGATGTGCCAAATCATCACCGCGGTCGCGACTGACCGCATCATTCGGCTGTTTGATTGCGATGTAGACAGCCGAACAGGGCGCGCTCATGGAAGGAAATGGGCGCGCGTGTAACTCGTTGGCGAGTTTATACCGTAAGGGATGGTCTGTGATGGGCGACATGCCGCTACTCCGCGTAATTGAGGAAAGAAATAACAAAAATTTTCACAATGTCAAATTTTTATATGTTTTCAATACGTTAAGAGAGTGCAATTGTATACCGTTGGTGGATTTCTCATCGCTTAGGGATCGTTTCAGACAGTGACGGTCTTTAAAAGACACTTGCGGCCTTACTGCGTTCCACCTCGCAACACGTTGAAAAAATTGCCGTAATGCCTGCGACACACCTTGTTTTCCGCGCGGTTATCTTTCCATCAATGTGGGTCTACGCAAAAAAGGACAAACCTTCTGTATGTAGATCTGCCCAGTATTTGAGCGGTCAGGCGCAATAAAAAGCGCCGGTCCCTGAGGACGGCGCTTTCTTTCTTTACTCAAAAACACGCAACATGATCCGTGTCAGAACCACGCAACCTGTGCGTCAGTCAATCATCGGCAGCAGCTTGTCTAGGCTCGCCTTGGCATCGCCGTAGAACATCCGCGTGTTGTCCTTAAAGAACAACGGATTTTCGATACCCGAATAGCCCGTGCCCTGCCCGCGTTTGGAAACAAACACCTGCTTGGCCTTCCAGCACTCCAAAACCGGCATCCCGGCAATTGGCGAGTTCGGATCATCCTGTGCAGCCGGGTTCACAATGTCATTGGAGCCGATCACGATGGCCACATCCGTATCCGGAAAGTCCTCGTTGATCTCGTCCATTTCCATCACGATGTCATAAGGTACCTTAGCCTCGGCCAGCAGAACATTCATGTGACCGGGCAAACGCCCCGCTACAGGATGGATCGCGAAACGAACATTCTTGCCCTGCGCACGCAGCTTGCGCACCAGTTCCGCCACACCTTGCTGGGCCTGTGCCACGGCCATCCCGTAGCCCGGAATGATGATAACGCTGTCCGCTTCATTCAGCGCGGTCGCGACCCCGTCTGCCTCTATGGCGATCTGTTCACCCTCAACGGCCATCTGCTCTCCCGCCGGGCCACCAAAGCCGCCGAGGATAACGGAAATGAACGAACGATTCATCGCCTTACACATGATGTAGCTCAGGATCGCACCAGAGGAGCCGACCAGCGCACCAACCACGATCAGCAGATCGTTGCCCAGCGAGAAACCAATCGCCGCCGCAGCCCAGCCGGAATAGCTGTTCAGCATGGAAACAACGACCGGCATGTCCGCGCCGCCAATGCCCATGATCAGGTGATACCCGATAAACAGCGCAAGCAACGTCAGCAGAACCAAGGTCCAGCTGCCCGAGCCCCCCAGATACATGATGGTGAACACAAGCGACAAGCCAGCCGCCCCGGCATTCAACAAATGTCCGCCGGGCAGTTTCGTGGCGGAACTGTCCACCTTGCCCGCCAATTTGCCATAGGCAATAACCGAACCCGTGAATGTCACAGCGCCAATCCAGATGCCCAGAACAAGCTCAACCTTAAGGATGTTGATCTCGACAGTAGTTTTCTTGGCAATCAACTGTCCGAAAGAGGACAGGCCGTCATAGATCTCTTTGGGCAAACCAATGGCAGTATACCCATCCGCCCCCACAGCACCCAACGTCAGCGCGTTTTCGACAAACAGCGCCTCCATGTTGTTGATCATGATGTCAGCGTTAAAGCCCACAAAGACCGCCGCCAGACCAACGAGGCTGTGCATGATAGCCACTAGCTCGGGCATCTGCGTCATTTGGACTTTGGTCGCCAGTTGGTATCCAACGGCCGCGCCCAGAGCGATCAGAACGATTGAGACGATGCCCAAGCCCTGACCCGGTCCGATCAGGGTGGCGACGACGGCGATGGCCATGCCGACGATCCCGTACCAGACCGCGCGCTTGGCGCTTTCCTGACCGCTGAGACCTCCAAGGCTGAGGATGAAAAGAACAGCCGCAACCGCATAGGCTGCAATAGTAAATCCGAATTCCATCTATCTGTCCCCTTACGATTTCTGGAACATGGCGAGCATGCGCCGTGTCACAAGAAAGCCGCCAAAAATATTGATCGAGGCCATAAAGACCGCCAACGCCGCGAGCAGCGTTATCAACAGCGAACTTGACCCAATCTGAATAAGCGCACCCAGAATGATGATCGACGAAATCGCATTCGTGACCGCCATCAGTGGCGTATGCAGCGAGTGCGCCACGTTCCAGATGACCTGAAACCCGATGAAGACGGACAGGATAAAAACGATGAAATGCTGCATGAAGCTGGCAGGCGCCACAAGCCCAACGGCCAGGAGCAAACCACCTCCGATCGCCAGCAGACCGATCTGATTGCGGGTCTGTTCCTTGAAGGCGGCGTTTTCAAGCTCGCGCTTTTCTTCTGGTGTCAGTTCCTTGACGGCAGCTTTCTTGGGTGCCGCCGCAATCGCTGCAACCTTGGGAGGTGGCGGCGGGAATGTGACCTCTTTGGCATGGGCGATGGTGGCACCACGGATCACGTCATCTTCCATATTATGATTGATCACACCATCTTTCTCCGGTGTGAGATCGGTCATCATGTGGCGAATGTTTGTCGAATAGAGCGTCGAGGCCTGCGCCGCCATCCGGCTTGGGAAATCCGTGTAGCCGATGATGGTAACACCATTGTCTGTCACGATTTTTTCATCCATGACCGTCAGTTTGCAGTTGCCGCCTTTCTCAGCGGCCAGATCGACGATGACCGAACCTGGCTTCATGGAATCAACCATGTCCTTGGTCCAAAGCTCCGGCGCTTCGCGGTTCGGGATCAGTGCAGTACAGATCACGATGTCCATGTCTGGCGCCAGTTCGCGGAACTTGGCGAGCTGTGCTGCGGTGAACTCCGGGCTGGAGACGGCTGCATATCCACCTGTGGCGGAGCCGTCCTGCTGTTCCTCGTCAAAATCAAGGAACACGAATTCCGCGCCCATGGATTCAACCTGTTCCGCAACCTCAGGGCGCACGTCAAAGGCATAGGTGATCGCGCCGAGGGAGGTGGATGTCCCAATCGCGGCCAGACCGGCAACCCCGGCCCCTACAACCAGAACCTTCGCCGGGGGCACTTTGCCCGCCGCTGTCACCTGGCCTGTGAAAAAGCGGCCAAAGTTGTTGCCTGCTTCAATGACCGCGCGATAACCCGCGATATTGGCCATAGAGGACAACGCATCCATTTTCTGAGCGCGGCTGATGCGGGGCACCATATCCATCGCAATCACGGTGGAGCCTTTCTTGGCAGCCGCTTCCATGAGATCGGTATTGCCCGCAGGATTGAAAAAGGAGATCAGTGTCTGACCATCGCGCAGACGTTTGACTTCGGCATCAGAGGGTGCCCGCACCTTGGCAACGACATCGGCGGCCTTCCACAAGGCCGCGGTGGTTTTGGCAACCGTTACGCCTGCGTCTTTGTAATCCGCATCCGAAAACCCAGCGGCCGCGCCGGCCCCGGTCTCAACAACACAGTCATGCCCCAGTTTTTGCAAATCCCTAGCCGAAGCGGGCGTCATTGCGACCCGTGCTTCACCGTCAAACGTTTCTTTTGGCGTCCCGATCTTCAATTTAAGCTCCCCCGTTTGGTCCTTTTTGCGCAAGATGGTGCGCAGAACTGGCTTGTCCACTACCGTCTACAAGCACAAGGTACAAGCGCAGGAAAAAATGTGAGCGCTCACGGTTGCACAGAACTCACACCCATCTGCGTGTTTTCTGGGCGTATCGTGCAAACTCGGTGCGGAATTCCCGGCGCATACGGTTTTCTTCGGGGATGATGAAACGTCTTTCTAAAACCCAAACCAACACAGGCACCAAAATCAGCGCCAAGATGGCATCCCACCACAAACACAGGCCTGCAAAGATCAATACATCCGCAAGATAAATCGGGTTCCGGGTACGTTTGAAGACACCTGATTGTATCAGATTTTCCGGGGTTTCATGCGGAATGATCGTCGTTTTGTGGCGTCTAAATTCCATCACGGCCAGAAGCGTCAAAACGATACCTGCCCCAACGAGCAATCCCGCCAGCAACGACGTCACCGGATGGTCGAGGCTGAGATTTAACGGATACGCCTTCGCCTGGACCCAGGCGATCGTCGCAAACAAAATCAACCAAACCGGGGGCATATCCAGCCACTTCACAAAGCACCAGAGGGGTCTTTTGGTTGCCAGAGTTGAATAGGATTGCCCTCAGGATCGACCAGACGTGCGAAGAAACCATTTGGATAGGTTTCGCCATCAACTTCGACCTTGATGCCCGCGGCTTCCAGTTGTGCCACCATTGCCTCCAGATCATCCACTCGAAAGTTGATCATCCAGCTTTTGGAAAAATCCCCGAAGTAAGCGCTGTCCTGGGTGAATGGTGCAAAAACCGTTGATCCACTGGCTTGTTGCCACACCTGCGCGTCGTAACTGTTAGGAACTTCGTCAATACCGAAGTGTTCGGAATACCACGCCGACAACTTCTTTGGCTCATGTGATCTGAAAAAGAAGCCGCCAATGCCTGTCACTTTCTGCATGATAACACTCCTATGTTGCACCGGTAAGTTTACCAATGACAATTTGGGGACCTATACACTGAACTAGCCAAATATCTATTGGCGAGATTGACTAATTTGGCTAGCTCAATCCCAAAAACAGAGACTGGCCCATGTCAGAGACACCTAGCACATTTGAGTTCTTCCAGGAATTCCCAAATGAGCAATCTGCGCGGAAGTTTTTGAGGCACGCCGTTGGGGTAATGCGCCTGTTTGCGACCACTGCGGTTCCGGTCATGTGTCCGAGCGCAAAGATCACAAGCCTATGGCATACCGCTGCATATCTTGCCGTAAGTATTTCAGCGTTCGCACTGGCACAGTTCTTTCCGTAAGCCGCCAATCACTGCAAAAATGGTTGTTGGTTATCCACATGCTTACCAGCGCGCGCAAGGGCATCCCAAGCACTCAGATGGCCCGCGAATTGGGCGTCACTCAGAAAACAGCATGGTTCCTTGCGCAGCGTCTCCGCGAAATGTGGCACAAGGATCAAGATGGTAGCGACATGGGTGAGCATACTCAGGTTGATGAAGCCTATATAGACAGCAAAGAAAGCAACAAGCACGCTGATAAGAAACTTCCTGCTGGCCGTGGCGCGGTAGGCAAGATTGCCGTTGTCGGGATGCGTGACCAGCACGACCAAGTTCGCGTAAAGCCTGTTGCTAGCACAAGCGCCGCGTCTCTGGTGGGCTTTATCGACAACAATGTCCTAGAAGGCGGCACGGTCGTTACCGACGAGTTCTGCTCGTGCAAGGGTCTTGCGGCGCAGGGATATATGCACAAGACAGTCCGTCAGTCAGTTGGCGAGTATGCGCGCGATATGGCGTACACCAACGGCATTGAAAGCTTCTGGGCGCTGCTAAAACGCGGTCACTACGGCGTTTATTACCACATGAGCGTCAAGCACTTGCATCGCTAGGTAAACGAGTTCTCATTCCGCCATGACACTTCGGCGGTCTGGAACAATGGATTTCATCGAAATGATGATTGATCGCATGGTCGAAAAGCCTCTGACCTACAAGGAATTGATTAATGGCTCAGAAGTCCGAAACTATTGAACCTATTTCCGACGGTTCGTTTGTCGACGTTGTTGACGCTGTCTTTAGAGGGCAAAGCAGGCCGCGCCCAAAATCCGCGAAAAGCACTCATGAAGGAATACTTCCTCTGGGCAACATTGATCTCAATGTCGCCGTATTGGAGGACGGTGCAAGAGTCATAAATCAGTCAGCAGTTTTTAAGGCGTTTGGCCATACAAAAAGAGGTCGTGCGGCAAATGAAATGCGCGTGCCCAATAGGCCTGCGTTTTTGGGTGCAAACAACCTACAACCTATATAAATAAGGACTTAGAGGAGGTGCTCAATATCATCCCTTATGAAGACTTAAGCGGCTCAGGTGTTGAAGGATATAACACTCTAATCCTTCCTAGGATTTGTCGTGTGTACCTAGACGCCCGCTAAGACGGGAAGCTATTGAAGCAACAAGCCCCACTCGCTAGAGCAAGCGAAGTATTGCTACCTGCTCTGGCTGACATCGGCATCACGGCCCTCGTAGATGAGGCTACTTGGTATCAGTATGACGGAAATACAGACGCACTCAGACTGCTTCTTTCAAGATACATTGAAGAGGGCCTACAGCGATGGTTGAGAACCTTGCCTGATGATGTCTTTAAGGAATTAGCAAGACTGTACGGAAACGAAAGTAAGAAATCCCAAAAACGTCCTCAGTACTATGGGCACTTCATTAACAGACACATTTTCGATCCGATTGAAAGCGGCTTCGTCAAAAACAAGTCGAACGGGTGAATATTGACAACGATGGAAAGCGCAAGGCCCACTTTAACTAGTGGCTCGCTGAGGAAGACCGGACAATACTCGTTCACCAAATTTGACGCGTTCAAGGCTTAGTGGAAATGTACTCCAGTATTGAAAATTTAAGAACGCGGCTGATAAGCAAAAGAAGGTGTCAATTGCGCCTGGTCTCTTTGACAACATGAACGACCCTATGCCATGCCGCTAAGCTCGATGCTGCCCGTGAGTTTTTTTGGATGCTCACCACCGTTTGCCCTACGGCTAGTTACGTGTATCGGTCCCATAATTTGGATAAACAATCACGGACGATCACTTGCACCTTGCCGCCCTGCGTTTAAGCTATTCTTGGAACGAATGGAGGAAAACCATGTCGCTGAAAGGCAAACACGCGCTGGTCACAGGCGGTGGTACGGGGATCGGACTCGCGATTGCTAAGGATCTGGCCGCGCTCGGATGTACCGTGACCATAACAGGTCGGCGCCAAGACGTGCTGGATAGCGTGGCCAGTGATCGGATTTTTGGCATGACAATGGATGTACGTGATGAGGCAAGCGTTGTGACCAGCATCGCGGCAGCGGTCGATGCCCACGGGCCGATTCAGATTTGCATCGCAAATGCCGGCATCGCGGAAGGGCGCGCAGTGCATAAAACCGACATGGAATTCTGGCGCAATATGATGTCGACCAATCTGGATGGTGCTTTTCTGACCATCCGCGAAGCATTGAAATCCATGCGCCAGACGGATTGGGGCCGTGTTATCGCTGTGTCATCCATCGCAGGATTGCGTGGTTTGCAAGGTGCGGCCTGCTACTCCGCGTCCAAGCACGGCATGATCGGGCTCATCAGGGCTTTGAGCGAAGACTATCTGGGCAAGTCCATCACTTTTAACGCACTCTGCCCTGCATATGTTGACACTGCAATTGTGGAGCGCAACACAAGCTCGATTTCGGCCCGCGCGGGCATTGACGCGGAAAAAGCAAAGGCGATCATGGTATCCGCCAACCGGCACAATCGTTTAATTGCGCCTGAAGAAGTCTCTGCCGCGGCGGTTTGGCTTGTCTCCAAAGGGTCTGAAAGCATCAACGGACAATCCATAGAAATTGCAGGTGGGCAAATGTAGCCGATCAAAAGGGTGGCCTGAAAGCCCACCCTACGGCGCGAACACAGGTAGGGTGGGCTTTCAGGCCACCGTTGTTCAACATCCATTAACCACGGCTGCGCTACCATAAGGCTATGTCGAACTACATCCGATCCAAAACGCCGGGCGCGACCTACTTCTTCACGGCATGTCTTGCTGATCGCAAAAGTACTTTGCTGACCGATCGGGTCGACTTGCTTCGCACGGCGACCCGCCTGACGCTGCAAAGATATCCCTTCTCCATCGACGCGATTATCATTTTACCAGCAAGCATTCAGACGATTTGGACGCTGCCCGAGGGAGATGCCGATTACAGCACAAGATGGAGTTTTCTGAAAAGCACCTTTTCCAGAGCGCTTCCTGCATCGCAGACCCGAACTGCCGTGCAAACATGCAGAAAAGAAAAGGGGATTTGGCAGAGGCGCTTTTGGGAGCATCGGATCAGGTCTGCGCGGGATTTGGCTTTGTACCGTAACCTCATTCACACCGCGCCGGTTCAGGCAGGTTTGGTTGACGCGCCGTCGGATTGGGCATGGACGTCGCTACATCGCGAATTGTTGGCGTCACATCGGACAGCGAACCCGCTAGTTCCGAGACGCCTCAGTGCACTAAAACAGAATGTCAAAAATCCGGCGGTCTAAAAGGCGCGGTTGTTATGCAACCTGTGTGACAGGAAGCGTTTGTCCTTTGGACCACGCACGCGCCGCCTCGCCAAAAGCTGCAAAAAGAGGCTTGGACACGGGATCCCGGGCCGCAGCATACTCCGGATGCCACTGAACAGACAGGGTGAACCCCGGCGCTCCGTCTATGTAAATCGCTTCAGGGGTTCCATCTGGTGCCACACCATCCACAATGACTCGCGCGCCAGAGGATTTGATCCCCTGTCCGTGCAGCGTATTGGTCATCACCTCGCGCGCGCCCGTCAATTTGTGAAACACGCCATTGTCGGTAAAGGAGACCGTGTGGCGATGTTCGAATTTCTCTTCCAACGTACCATCCGGCGGCATTCGGTGGTTCATCCGGCCCGGCAAATCTCTGATCTCGGGATAGAGCGACCCACCCATCGCGACATTCACTTCTTGAAAACCACGGCAAATTCCCAAAAACGGTTGGCCTCGCTCCACACATGCGCGTACCAGAGGCAGAGCGATGGCATCGCGCGCGCGGTCAAATTGACCGTGAGCGTCCGTCGCCGCCTCTCCATATTCCTCTGGATGAACATTTGGACGCCCACCTGTAAACAAAAAACCGTCACAGGTGGTAAGCAATTCTTCAACTGACACATAGTCCGGATTCGTCGGTATCATTATTGGCAAACACTCTGAAACGTCGGCAATCGCTTCGGAGTTCATTGTGCCACCGGCATGCACGGGGTATTCATCGTTCAACAAATAGTGGTTGCATATTATACCAACAACGGGCCGCGCCATCTGTGTCCCTCTCAACCATCTTTTGTATCTCTATAACATGCACTCAATGGGTTAACAGCCCATGACCGCGCAGACGTCTGTGCGCAGACGCTCATTGCCTTCCAGTGCCCAGATTTTAGGCCTCAGCCACAAGTCCCGCAGCATCGATCCCCGCAAGCCCAGCAATGACGTCATTGTCCGACGTGTCACCAGTAATTCCCACCGCGCCAATCACCGCACCCTTTTTGTCGCGCAACAGGATGCCGCCTGGGACTGGTACCAGTTTACCGTCAAAGGCGGCGTTCACCGCGTTGATAAAATAGGCCTGGCTTTCTGCCCGCGCCATTTGGGCGGAACTGGGAATGCCCAACATGACGGCGCCATAGGCTTTGCCATGTGCTACAGCAAAGCGGCCAGGGGATGCCCCGTCTTCGCGTTCGAAAGCCTGCACGTGCCCACCTGCATCCAACACAACGACGGATAGCGGCTTCAATTCCAATTCGCGTCCTTTTGCGAGGGTTTTGCGGATGATCGTGCGGGCTTTGTTCAGTGAAATTGTCATGTTTCGTCCCTATCGTTGATGCGCCATTTGGTGTTTGCAAATTCGCTGTTTGAGCGGTCACCGGGCCGCTTTAAGTTCCAATCGCCGCGCGTGCAAAACCGGCTCTGTATACCCCGAAGGCTGTGTGCGTCCCTTGAAAACAAGGTCGCAGGCCGCCTGAAACGCAATCCCGTCATATCCCGGTGCCATAGGCTGATAAAGCGGATCGCCCGCGTTCTGACCATCCACCACTTCGGCCATTTTACGCATAGCCTGCATGACGGCCTGCCCGTCCACCACACCGTGATGCAGCCAGTTGGCGATGTGTTGCGCGGAAATGCGGCACGTGGCGCGATCTTCCATCAGGCCGACGTTATTCATGTCGAGCACTTTGGAACATCCAACGCCCTGATCCACCCATCGCACAACATACCCCAGAATCCCCTGCGCGTTATTTTCGACTTCACGCTGTTTCTGTGCGTCGGTCCACTTTTGGTATTCTGCCAGCGGAATATTCAGCACCGTATCGACATATGCGCGTCGCCCGCCTTTCTTGAGTTTCGCCTGCACATCAAACACGTTGATCTTGTGGTAATGCAGCGCGTGCAGGGTGGCCGCGGTCGGACTTGGCACCCAAGCACAATTCGCACCCGATTTGGGGTGTTCGATTTTTTGTTCCAGCATGGCGGCCATCAGATCCGGCATGGCCCACATGCCTTTGCCGATCTGCGCGCGTCCCGACAACCCACATTCGAGCCCGATGTCCACGTTCTGATTCTCATATGCACCGATCCAGGTTTTGCGTTTGATGAAGTCTTTACGACTGAACGGTCCGGCTTCCATTGATGTGTGGATCTCATCGCCCGTGCGGTCCAGAAACCCTGTGTTGATGAAGGCCACGCGCGATTTCGCCGCCCGGATGCATTCCTTGAGATTAACCGATGTGCGGCGCTCTTCATCCATGATGCCCAATTTTACAGTATACTGCGGCAGGCCCAGAATATCCTCGACGCGACCGAAAATGCGATCAGCAAAGGCAACTTCTTCCGGCCCGTGCATCTTGGGTTTTACAACGTAAACCGATCCGGTCAGCGAATTGCCGCCATCCCGGGAAAGGTCATGCATCGCGATCAACGTAGTGATCATCGCATCCATCACACCTTCAAAAACCTCATTGCCGTCCTTATCGCGGATCGCCGGATTGGTCATCAGATGGCCAACATTGCGCACAAGCATCAGCGCGCGCCCTTTCAAGGTCACTTTCATCCCATCCGGGCCTGTGTACGCGCGGTCGGGATTGAGCGCACGCGTGATCTGCTTGCCAGCCTTTTCGAAACTGTCCTGCAGATCGCCTTTCATCAAACCGAGCCAATTGGCATAAGCGACAACTTTGTCCTCAGCATCCACGCAGGCCACGGAATCCTCGCAGTCCATAATGGCAGAGATGGCGCTCTCCATCCGAACATCGGCCAGCCCGGCCTGATCCCGGCTGCCAATGGGATGCGTCCGGTCAAAAACCAGTTCCACATGCAACCCATTGTTGCACAAAACAATGCGCTCCGGCGCTTTCGGGTGACCCGTGTAGCCAACGAATTTTGCAGGATCGATCAGAGGCTGGTCATCCATCAGCAATGCGCCATTGTGCACATAATAACGCCGTGTGTCGGCATGGCTGGTTTTCACAATGGGGAAGGCTTCGTCCAGAAACACCCGCGCACGTGCGACGACCCGCGCACCACGACCCTGATCATACCCTCCCTTGGGCGGCGCGCTGCCCATCACGTCCGTGCCATAAAATCCGTCATAAAGGCTGCCCCAGCGCGCATTTGCCGCGTTCAACGCGTATCGCGCATTGGTAATCGGAACCACCAGCTGCGGGCCCGGCACCCGGGCGATTTCGTCATCCACGTTAGCGGTATCAATCTCAAATGCCTCCCCCTCGGGCACCAGATAGCCGATCTCGCGCAAGAACGCGCAATAAGCTTCATGATCATGGGGGTGGCACCGGCGTTCGACGTGCCATGCGTCTATCTGCGCCTGAATGTCTTCACGCTGTTGCAACAAGGCGCGGTTTTCGGGTGCTGCATCGTTCACCAAAGCCGAGAAACCTGACCAGAACGTCGCGGGGTCGACCCCGGTGCCGTGCAAGGCCTCATTCTCAATGAAGTGCGCCAGGTTGTCCGCGACCTGAATATCATTTTTCTGAATAAACTCAGCCATGCGGAATACCCCTTCTCTGCAACGCCATGATTTGCGAAGCAGGTGTAAGAAGTTTGTTTCCGATAGGCAACAAGCTGCGGGCGAACTATCCGATCAAATCCGATGCGGAACCGGATCGTCGCGCGCGGCGGCATCTTTCAGAGCAGTATTTCACCTCATCCCAGACCTTTTCCCATTTCTTGCGCCAAGCAAAGGGCCGCCCGCAGTGGACGCAGGTCTTTTGTGGCAGGTCGCGTTTGCGGCGCATCCGCGTTCAAATCAAGTGCGGGAGAGAGGCAATAGCGACATCCTCTGCGCCAGAATTCATCAGGAACGCCACGACCGCTGATGCGATCAGCGCAAGAAAAACACCCAGCCAGACACCCCAGAGGACCGGACGGTGTTTGCGTTTTTGAGTTGCAAGATTCGTGTCAGGTGCGGACATGGGCTCTCCTTTGCGTTGTGTTGCCAAGCCGACTTGCGGCTAGGCTCTAGTGCACCTAACGTCTGAACAGTCTGATCCGTTCCAAACAAGATGTAGGTGAGTATGCGCGACGCCGCCCCCAAAACCATATACCTGAGCGATTACAAGCCTTTTGGGTACAAAATTGAGACAGTCGAACTGACCTTCGATCTGCACCCGAACGCCACGCGGGTCAAAAGCCGCATTGCTTTTGTGCCTGTGGCAGGTGCCGATGACACGTTCTTTTTGCATGGGGAACAGTTGAAACTGATTTCCGCGCGTATTGATGGTGCGACTGTGACACCAGAGGTGACTGAGCAAGGGCTGACATGCCAGGTGCCAAAGGTGCCATTTCTCTGGGAAGCAGAGGTCGAGATTGACCCTGCCAACAACACCGCCCTCGAAGGGCTTTATATGTCAAACGGCATGTATTGTACGCAATGCGAGGCCGAAGGATTTCGCAAAATCACCTTTTATCCGGATCGCCCGGACGTGATGAGCGTCTTTACGGTGCGCATCAATGGCCCACTTCCGGTTTTACTGTCAAATGGCAATCCCGTATCGCAAAAGGACGGCTTTGCAGAATGGCATGATCCATGGCCGAAACCGGCCTACCTCTTTGCCTTGGTGGCAGGCGATCTTATCGCCCATCCGGGAGATTTCACCACAAAATCCGGGCGCAAGGTGGATTTGAACCTCTATGTACGGCCGGGCGATGAGGGTAAATGCGCTTTTGGGATGCAGGCGCTGAAGGATTCCATGAAATGGGATGAAGACGTCTATGGGCGGGAATACGACCTTGATATCTTCAACATCGTCGCCGTGGATGATTTCAACATGGGGGCCATGGAAAACAAGGGATTGAACGTCTTTAATTCCTCTGCCGTGCTGGCCTCGCCGGAAACCTCCACAGACATGAATTTTCAACGCGTCGAGGCGATCATCGCCCATGAGTATTTCCACAACTGGACGGGTAATCGGATCACCTGCCGGGACTGGTTTCAACTCTGCCTCAAAGAAGGGCTGACCGTCTACCGCGACAGCCAGTTCACTTCTGATATGCGCTCGGCTGCTGTCAAACGCATTGGGGATGTGATTGACCTGCGCGGGCGCCAGTTCGCTGAGGACCAAGGCCCCCTTTCCCACCCGGTACGCCCTGAAAGCTTTCAGGAAATCAACAACTTCTACACCGCAACAGTGTACGAGAAAGGCGCTGAAGTCATTGGCATGCTGCGCCAGTTGGTCGGTGCGGAAGCCTATTCAAAAGCGCTGGATCTCTATTTTGATCGCCATGACGGTCAGGCCTGCACAATTGAGGATTGGTTGCAGGTATTCGAAGACGCGACCGGGCGTGACCTTGGTCAGTTCAAGCGGTGGTACAGTCAGGCCGGAACGCCTCGCGTGACGGTAAAAGATCATTGGAGCGATGGGACCTACACGCTCACATTCACGCAAGACCTGAAACCATCCGCCACGACGCCGGACCCACAGCCGCAAGTCATCCCCATTGTCACAGGGTTGTTGTCGCCTGCGGGCGCGGAAATCGTACCGAGCCAGGTGCTGGAATTGAACGAAGCCTCTCAGTCTTTTACCTTTGAGGGTCTTTTCGAACGCCCCGTCCCTTCGGTTTTGCGTGGTTTTTCGGCGCCTGTCGTTCTGGAAAAACACCTGTCTCAAGATCATTCGGCCTTTCTCCTCGCGCATGATACTGACCCCTTTAACCGCTGGGAGGCCGGACGCGGCCTGGCGCGCGCTAGTCTGCTTGACATGATCCGCACGGGGGCAGACCCGGATACCGCATATCTTGACGGGCTCAAAACGGTCCTGAGTGACAGGACGCTGGATGCTTCCTATCGCGCCCTGATGCTGGGCCTGCCGAGCCAGTCGGACCTTGCAACGGCGCTCCATGATGCAGGCGACACGCCGGACCCGGATGCCATTTGGGCGGCCTGCGAAACCATGGCGCGGGCGCAGGCCGGGCATTTTCACGACCTCTTGCCGGATCTGTTTAATGAAAATCAGGTCTCTCAGGCCTATCAACCCGATGCAGATCAATCCGGACGCCGCAGCCTTGCCAATGCAGCGCTGAGCCTATTGTGTCTTAGGGATGGCCCTGCCCGTGCGGAAAAACAGTTCCAAGATGCTGATAACATGACCCAACAACTCGCAGCGCTCGCCGTTCTCTTGCGTATAGATACAGGGCAAAAAGAGCTGCAGTCTTTCGAAACGCAATGGAAGTCGGATCGGCTGGTCATGGACAAATGGTTTGGTTTGCAAGTGATGCAAGCACGGCCTGAAAAAGTGGCGAAGAGTGCTGAAAACCTGACCCGCCATCCGGATTTTACTTGGAAGAATCCAAATCGGTTTCGGTCCGTCTTTGGATCGCTGGCAACGCATCACGCTGGTTTTCACGCTGCGGATGGTGCCGGATACAAGTTGCTGGCGGATTGGTTGATCCGGCTTGATCCGGTCAACCCGCAGACAACCGCCCGGATGTGTGCCGCTTTCCAGACATGGCGCCGGTATGATGCGGATCGCCAGATACACGCGGCGACCGCGCTTGACCGTATTCTGGCCGTGCCGGAGTTGTCGCGCGACACGAGCGAAATGATTGAACGGATCAGAGGAGATCGCACATGAAACCTGTCTTGTTGATTACAGGCGGCTCTGCAGGTATCGGCGCGGCCTGTGCCCGCCTTGCCGCAACACGTGGCTTTGATCTGGCACTGAATTTTCGTACCGACGTCGCAGGCGCAGAAGCGGTTGCAGCGGAGTGCCGAAACGCCGGAGCCAAAACCGTCCTTTGCCCGGGAGATGTGGCGGACCCGGATGCAATCGAAAGGATGTTTGGACAGGTCGATACAGAATTCGGCCGGATTGACGCATTGATCAATAACGCCGGTGTTGTGGACACGACTGCAAAGGTGACAGACCTCGATCACGCACGTTTGCGGCGGATGTTCGATATCAACGTGATTGGCTCAATTCTGGTGGCAAAAGAGGCGATCATCAGGATGCAGGCCCAGGGCGCGGGCGGAGTCATCGTAAATATCTCCTCCGCCGCTGCGCGCCTTGGATCGGGCAACCAATATGTGGATTACGCCGCCTCTAAGGCCGCAATCGACTGCTTTACCAAAGGCCTGTCTGATGAGGTTGCTGCGGATAATATCCGCGTTATGGCCGTTCGCCCAGGTCTGATTGAAACGGAGCTACACGCCAAAGGGGGTGAGCCCGGACGCGCCGACCGTCTTGCCCATATGGTGCCAATGAAACGCAAAGGATCTGCGGAGGAAATTGCGCAGGCGGTGGTCTGGCTGCTGTCCGACGAGGCGAGTTATGTTACGGGATCGACGCTGGACGTTACCGGTGGCCGCTGAGCGTTTCAGCTACCACCGGCAGGGACGCAATCGTGCGACGCTTTGGGCCGTGCTTGGCCTTTGGGCCATTCTTATCTTGGCGGTCATCTGGGTCAATGCGGCCCCATGGCTGATGGGGATCATTGCGCTGTTCACACTCCCGGCCCTGTGGGATCTATATGCCAATCCTGCAGCGGGCATGGAATTTGACGATCAACAGATCACCTGGTTCAGCGGCAAAAGACATGCTGAACTGCCATGGTGCGAGGTGGATCATATGCGGCTGGATACGCGTTTGGATTTTTCCGTGCGCGCGACGGCTGTCCTGACATCAGGTCGCAAGGTCCGTTTGCCTTATGAGGCAACACCCCCGCATCAGATGCTCGAAAAGGCCTTGCACAGCCGCGAAATCCGAACACAAAGACACCACTTTACGCTTATCGGATGAGCCACAGGGCCTATCTGTTGGTTGGGCGATGCTTTCGCTTTGCGCGCACTGGTTTTGGCGGGGCCTTGCAATAGGGTTGCTCCAACAACCAGGCCGAAATATCTTGACGCTTGGTGGAACTGCGCATCGGACCCCAGTCAGCCGCCACACCCCGCCAGTTGTTATCCTTGCCAAAAATCTTGCCGTCTCGCGGCACCGTCACCGCCATGATACGAATGGCGCAACTGAGATTGTCCCCGCCGTCCTTGAGCGCCTCGCCGGACCCTGCGCGACACTCATATCCTCGCGCTGTCGCTGGCGCGATCTGCAAGAGCCCAAACCATTTGCCGCCGCCCCCTACGGCCCAAGGCTGATAAGTGCTCTCGTGCTTTGCCAGGGCAGACATAAAGCCAACCCAGAACGCCTGGCGCCCGATTTCGTCGGCCTCTTCGTAATAAGGACACCACTGTTCAATATCTTCGGGCACCATGTCGGTAAGGGGTTGGCCATGATTGCGCAGAGCTTCCAGCGCAGCCTGATTCCAAAGAACATGGTTTGGCATATGGCTCCACCGCATTTGCGGTAGCGGTGCGATCTTTGACGGCGACTGCGCATCAGAGGCCAATACGCCGTTAGCCGGCAGATACATCAGACAGGACAACAAAAACAAAAACATCTTCATCCCGCCTTTATGCGTCAATCGGATGCGTCATTTCAAGCATTTGTCGCGCTGCAGGATTTGGCCACGCGGCGGCACATCCGCTCACGCAGGCAGAGGCAAAAATGGCATTACGAAGACCAAACTCCAATCAGACATTTTCAAAAAGCCCAAAATACAAAACGGCAATTTTGCGCATGGGCTGTTTTTCAATCCCAAAGTACGCGGGTAAGCATGGCGCCGAACATACTCCGCAGCACGGTGTTAAGAAAACGCCACATTCCGTCAAAGTCACAGAGCGCACACGGCTGCAACAGACGTTGCTACGACGATCAGAGGAGAGCGACACAGCAATGTCATAGGGCTGATCATGACGATAATTTACGTCTGAGAACGCCATCGAAAGCTGCGTTTTCGACTTATGAGTTTGCCTGATCGTTCTGCGCACCAACCACAGCCTCACCTTCGTGAGCAGGATCGCGTCGCACATAGCCCCATATGATCCCAACATCGATCCGTCTGAGAGACCTCGTGGCACGCAAACCAGCGCGCCTCTGCGAAGGGCTTGCAGCACATCGCGCACTGGCCTAAGACCTCTGGCACGATCAGACCTGCCTGATGAGGGACCGTAATGCTTGATTTGACCTATGAAACGCCGACACCAAAGACCATTTCAGGCGCAAAGCACGATTGGGAACTAGTGATCGGCATGGAAGTGCATGCACAGGTCTCCTCCAACGCCAAACTGTTTTCCGCCGCCTCAACGAAGTTCGGCGCAGAGCCCAACAGCAACGTATCCTTTGTCGATGCGGCGATGCCCGGCATGTTGCCCACAATCAATGAATATTGTGTCGAGCAAGCCGTGCGCACAGGGCTGGGCCTCAAGGCGCAAATCCATCTGGAAAGCGCCTTTGATCGTAAGAACTATTTCTACCCCGATCTCCCGCAGGGCTATCAGATCTCGCAGCTTTACCATCCTATTGTGGGCGAGGGCGAAGTTTTGGTCGAAATGGGGGCGGGGGCCGGTGAAAAACCAAGCGCCCGTCTGGTGCGGGTTGAACGCATCCATCTGGAACAGGACGCGGGCAAATCCATCCACGACATGGATCCCAACATGTCCTTTGTCGATCTGAACCGCACCGGTGTGGCGTTGATGGAAATCGTCTCGCGCCCCGACATTCGGGGGCCCGAAGAGGCCGCCGCCTATCTCGCCAAGTTGCGTCAGATCCTGCGATATCTGGGCACCTGCAATGGCGATATGCAATCTGGCGCGATGCGCGCGGATGTGAACGTGTCGATCTGCCGACCCGGCCAATATGAAAAATATCAGGCGACACAGGATTTCAGCCATTTGGGCACGCGTTGCGAGATCAAGAATATGAACTCCATGCGCTTCATTCAGGCGGCCATCGATGTCGAAGCCAAACGCCAGATCGCGATCGTTGAAGCCGGCGGTTCCGTTGATCAGGAAACCCGTCTCTATGATCCGGACAAGAATGAAACACGCTCGATGCGGTCCAAGGAGGAGGCGCATGATTATCGCTACTTCCCCGATCCTGATCTTTTGCCATTGGTGATCGAACAGGCGTGGGTAGATGACATCGGCGCCAATCTGCCCGAACTGCCAGATGCCAAGAAAGCCCGTTTCATGGGTGACTTTGGCCTGTCTGATTATGATGCATCGGTCCTAACCGCTGATCTGGACTCCGCCGGTTATTTTGAAGCTGTTGCGGCAGGACGCGATGGCAAGATGGCCGCGAACTGGGTGATTAACGAGCTTTTTGGACGCCTTAAAAAAGACGATTCTGATATCACAGACAGCCCGGTTTCCCCGGACCAACTGGGTGGCGTTCTTGATCTGATCGCATCGGATGCAATTTCGGGCAAGATCGCCAAAGAGCTTTTCGAAATTGTCTATACAGAGGGCGGAGATCCCGCCGAGATCGTCGAGGCGCGTGGCATGAAACAGGTCACAGATACCGGCGCGATTGAGGCCGCTGTAGACGAGATTATTGCTGCCAACCCCGATCAAGTCGCCAAAGCACGCGAAAACCCGAAACTTGCCGGGTGGTTTGTGGGACAGGTCATGAAAGCTACGGGCGGCAAAGCCAACCCCAAGGCCGTGAATCAGTTGGTGGCGCAAAAACTGAAGGGTTGAACGCGTAAGCACAGACCTGCATTGATCGCGAAAACCGACCGCAGACGGCAAGGGTCAATGCACCAAAGCACCTTGGGCGCGCAAAATTGGAGACGTGGGATGGCAAATTACGAATACCGGGTGATCACTGCCCCGACACGCGGTGTGAAAGCCAAAGGCATCAAAACACCAGAGGATCGCTTTTCACACACGCTCGAAGAAGTGATGAACGAGATGGCGGCAGAGGGTTGGGAGTATCAGCGCGCCGAAACGCTTCCCTCGATAGAAAGGTCCGGGTTGACCTCCTCTGCGACCAACTGGCGCAATGTGTTGGTTTTTCGTCGCGCGAAAGAAGAAGCGCAGCCGCAACTCGTTTTGGCGGACGGTGCGACGGCGTCAAAAGAGGAAATCGACATCCGGCAGGACCCCGTCATTGCTACTCCCCAAACACCCGATGATGATGCCTCGCAAAGTGAAGGTGCGACCAGAATGCTGAGCGACAACGGTGTGGAAGAGCCCAGCGATGTCGCAGGTATGACAAATTCCTTAAAACAACTCGCAGCAAGCCGAAACACTGAGAAATCAAATGACTAGAAGTCGACCTTAAACGTCCAGATCAAGAGAGAGCGCATGAATGCGAGCGATCAAATCAGGCCCAAGTGCGGCGTGGACGGCTCGGTGGCGCGCAACCCTGTTCATGCTCTTGAATTGCTCAGCACGGATCGCCACGTTAAAATGACTTTCACCTCCCTCAGGATATCCTGCATGTCCGCGATGGCTTTCGCTGTCATCGACCACTTCTAGCTCGCGGGGCGCAAATGCATTCCGCAACCGATCTTCAATCTCTTGGCGTTTCGACATTTTTTTGTCTTTGCCCCTTCCCTCTTTTCACACGCAGTCTAAACTAAGCGGCCTCGACTCGTATAGGTGCCAATATGCCAAAAAGTGATCCATTCGGATTCGATATGTCCGTCTCTTCCTCCAAGAAGAAAAACCCACGCGGTCGGCGTGGCATGTCCGGGGCGTCCGAAACGTCCACGCGGGTGTGTGATCATGACGGGTGTGAGGAGGCCGGGAAATACCGCGCACCGAAAGCGCCGGATGTGTTGGATGATTTCTTCTGGTTCTGTCAGGCGCATGTGCGCGAATACAATTTGAAGTGGAACTTCTTTGATGGAACTACTGAGGCGGAACTGAACGCGCAGATGTCCAAGGACAAGGTCTGGGAACGCAATACAAAACCGATGGGGGATCCCGAAGCACGCGCATGGGCCCGTCTGGGCATCGAGGACCCACATCAGGTGCTGGGTGCGAATGCCACGCAAAACCCCGGCAAGGGACCGCAGGCCGGTCGTCGCCTGCCCCCGACCGAACGCCGCGCGCTTGAAATCCTGGAAGCCAAGGACACCTGGACGAAACCGGAAGTACGCAAGACCTACAAAGCTCTGATCAAAGTTTTGCACCCGGACATGAATGGCGGAGATCGCAGCCAGGAAGAGCAATTGCAGGAAGTTGTCTGGGCCTGGGATCAGATTAAAGGCAGCCGTAATTTCAAGGATTGATGGCGCTACGGAATTGCGTCAACTGGACCGCCCTTCCCCTTGCACCTTCGCGATATATGTTGCACCAGAGGGCCGGGTCAAAACGGCCTCTGATTTCATATTCTTACGATAGGGTGACACCTCATGGCCGACGGCGCACTGGACATCAACACAAAGCCAACCGAAGAAATCCACGTCCGCGACGTCTTTGGCATCGATACCGATATGGTTGTCAAAGGCTTCGCTGATCGCAGCGATC
This sequence comes from Paracoccaceae bacterium, assembly GCA_033344815.1. Classification (NCBI taxonomy): domain Bacteria; kingdom Pseudomonadati; phylum Pseudomonadota; class Alphaproteobacteria; order Rhodobacterales; family Paracoccaceae; species Paracoccaceae bacterium. Next base: position 1,187,204 of record JAWPMR010000001.1, read on the forward strand.
GTGTGCCGGAACTGGACACCACCTATAAGTTCGACCCTGATACGACGCTGGCGATTCTGGCGGGTTTTTCCCACAACCGGCGGGTGATGATTCAAGGCTATCACGGCACGGGGAAATCAACTCACATCGAACAGGTCGCCGCGCGGTTGAATTGGCCCACAGTGCGGGTCAACCTCGACAGCCATATTTCCCGGATCGATTTGATTGGCAAGGACGCTATCAAACTGAAAGACGGCAAGCAGGTCACAGATTTTCAGGAAGGCATTTTGCCATGGGCGCTGCGCAACCCAACGGCTATTGTGTTTGATGAATATGACGCGGGTCGTGCAGATGTGATGTTTGTGATCCAACGCGTTCTGGAAGTGGATGGCAAACTGACTCTTCTCGATCAAAATCAAGTCATTGAGCCACACCCGTTTTTCCGTATTTTTGCGACGGCGAACACGGTGGGTTTGGGTGATACGACGGGCCTTTATCACGGGACGCAGCAGATCAACCAAGGCCAGATGGACCGTTGGTCACTGGTTGCGACGCTGAATTACCTGAGCATTGATGCGGAAACGGCAATCGTTTTGTCCAAAAACCCGCATTACAACACCGAAAAAGGCCGCAAGATCGTCAAGCAGATGGTGACCGTTGCGGACCTGACGCGCACGGCCTTCATGAACGGTGATCTGTCGACCGTCATGTCACCGCGTACGGTCATTGCCTGGGCGCAAAACGCTGAGATTTTCCGCAACGTGGGCTATGCTTTCCGCCTGTCGTTTCTTAACAAATGCGACGAACTGGAACGTCAGACTGTAGCGGAGTTTTACCAGCGTCTGTTTGACGAGGAACTGCCAGAAAGCGCTGCAAGCGTGAGTTTAGGATAGGCACATGCACATCGGGTTGATCGGCGGTATCGGCCCAGCAGCCACGGTGGTTTATTACCAGCGGCTGACTGCGTTGATGCGGGAACGCAAAAAGAAACTGGAACTAACGATCGTTCACGCGAGCGCCGATGAGCTTGTCGCCAACAATTTGTCAGATAATCGGGCAGCACAAGCATCGACATACGCCGACTTGATTGGCCGTCTGAAAGCTGCTGGCGCCGAGTGTGCCGCCATAACTTCGTTAGGCGGGCACTTCTGCTATAAGGAAACGGAAGAGATCAGCTCCTTACCACTGGTGAGCGGTGTTGCGCCACTGGATAGCTATTTCAAAGCGCAAGGTATGCGCTCTGTTGGTTTACTGGGCACGGGCGTCGTCATGCGCACCGGGCTTTATGGTCAATTGACGCATACCCGCGCCGTTGCACCCGACAGAAGTCTGGATCTTGTGGCCAGCACGTATCTCGACATGGCGTTGCGCGGTGCCTGCACGGATGCGGACCGCTCGTTTTTTTTCGAGACCGGTCAACGTATGATCGAGGAACAAGGCGTGGATGCCATCGTTCTTGCAGGTACGGACCTGGGACTGGCATTTGACGGATACGATCCGGGCTTTAAAGTGGTCGATGCGCTGGATGCGCATATTGTGCTTCTGGCAGATTTGGCGGAGGGCAAAGCGACGGTGCCGCAAGCGGTGAAAGGCAAAGAGATATGAGCAAACCCTCTGACAACCCCGCTGACGCATTCAAAAAGGCGCTTTCCGAGGCGACCAAAGTCATGGCGCATGACCCGGAGCTGACCGTATCTTATTCAGTAGATCCTGCGGGTATGTCCGGCGATTCCATGCGTTTGCCGCAAGTCAGCCGACGCATGACACGTGACGAGGTGATGTTGGCGCGGGGCACGGCGGATGCCTTGGCGCTGAACCGGCGCTATCACAATGGGCAGACCCACTCCAAGTACCAGCCACAGGGCGAGATGGCGCGCGACCTTTATGAGGCCATGGAAACCGCGCGCTGCGAGGCGATGGGCGCGCGGGACATGCCCGGTACGGCAGGCAACATTGACGCCAAGATCGCCCATGAGGCGATGCGCAAGGGTTATGATCAAGTCAGTCAAGCCTCGGATGCGCCATTGGCCACGGCCGCCGGTTATTTGATCCGGCATCTGGCGACAGGGCGCGCATTGCCGTCCGGTGCGCAGAACGTGATGGAGTTGTGGCGCGGGTTCATTGAGGATCAATGCGGCGGTACGCTGGAAAACCTTGATGATACGCTCAGCGATCAGGCGACATTTGCCAAACTGGCACGTCAATTGATTTCTGATCTGGGATATGGCGATCAGTTGGGCGATGACCCCGATCAGTTTGACGAGGATCAGGAAGACGAGGCCGAAGAGGGCGCGGACGAGCAGGACGATCCCGACAGCACCGGTCAGGATGATCAGGACGACGAGGAATCCGAGGGCTCCCCCGAGCAGTCGCAGGAAGAGCAGCAGGACGCGGCACAAGCTCAGGTCTCCATGGACGACATGGCGGATCAGGAGATGGGCGAGGAAGCGGAGATGCCGGATGGGGAGGCCCCGATGGAGCCACCTGCCCCGCCCCAAGCCTCCGATGCAGACCCCAATTACCTTGTGTACATGAGCGATCATGACGAGGAAATCGGTGCGGAGGACCTTGCCGATCCCATTGAGTTGGAACGCCTGCGCGCCTATTTGGATCAACAGTTGGAGCCTTTGAAGGGCGCGGTCAGCCGGTTGGCGAACAAGCTGCAACGCCGCCTTCAGGCGCAACAAAACCGATCCTGGGAATTTGACCTCGAAGAAGGCATGCTGGACGCCGGGCGTTTGGCGCGCGTTGTGGCCAACCCGACAACACCGCTTTCTTTCAAGGTCGAAAAGGACACTGAGTTTCGCGACACAGTCGTGACTTTGCTGCTGGATAATTCCGGCTCCATGCGCGGCCGGCCCATTTCGATTGCCGCAATATGCGCGGACGTTCTGGCGCGCACGCTGGAGCGGTGCAATGTGAAGGTCGAGATCCTTGGCTTTACCACGCGGGCCTGGAAGGGTGGTCAGGCGCGCGAGGCATGGCTGAATGATGGGCGGCCACAACAGCCCGGGCGTCTGAACGATCTGCGCCACATCATCTATAAATCAGCCGACGCCCCGTGGCGCCGGACGCGCCCTAATCTGGGCCTGATGATGAAAGAAGGCCTGCTCAAGGAAAACATTGATGGCGAAGCCCTGGAATGGGCGCATCGCCGCATGCTGATGCGCCATGAGGCGCGCAAAATCCTGATGGTGATTTCTGATGGCGCGCCCGTGGATGACAGCACGCTGTCGGTGAATCCGGCCAATTATTTGGAAAAACACTTGCGCGATGTGATCGCCATGGTCGAAAAACGCCGCGCTGTGGAATTGCTGGCGATCGGGATCGGGCATGATGTGACGCGGTACTATGACCGCGCGGTGACGATCACCGATGTGGATCAGCTGGCTGGCGCTATGACCGAACAACTCGCCGCACTCTTTGACAATGATCCTCGCGCGCGGGCCCGTGTGATGGGCATGAAACGCGCGGGGTAATGCATTCCAGACGTTGGGTTTTGATGAATACAAAAAGGGCGCACGATCTATGTTTCAATCCTTTGAGGTAACGGCGCGCCCCGAACAGGGCCCACCCCGATTGGCTGCTTTGCGTGATGAACTGGCCAAAGATGGATTGGACGGTTTTCTGATCCCACGCGCGGATGCGCATCAGGGTGAATATGTAGCACCGCGCGATGAACGCCTCGCCTGGTTGACCGGATTTACCGGCTCCGCCGGTTTTTGTGCCGCGCTCAAAGACATCGCAGGCGTATTCATCGACGGGCGCTATCGCACGCAGGTCAAGGCACAGGTTGCCGCTGATTACACGCCGGTCCCATGGCCGGATGTGTCGCTGGCCGCATGGCTGGAAGAAAAACTGCCCAATGGCGGGCTGGTTGGCTTTGACCCGTGGCTGCACAGTGCAGGTCAGATCGAAACCCTTGAAAAAACTCTTTCAAAGACCGGCATTTCCATGCGTCCGCATGCCAATCTGGTGGATCGCATCTGGGCGGATCAGCCTGACACACCGATGGCCCCAGCAAAGGTGCATCCGCTTGAATTTGCAGGCGAAAGCCACGCAGACAAACGCGCACGCCTAGCGCAGGAATTGCGTGATGATGGACATAAGGCCGCGCTGATCACGCTGCCGGATTCACTTTGCTGGCTGCTCAACATCAGAGGGGCAGACATTCCGCGCAACCCGATTGCACAGGGCTTCGCCATCTTGCATGACACCGGCGCCGTGGATCTGTTCATGGACACACAAAAGCTGACAGAAGTGCGGGACCATCTTGGTCCAGATGTGACGGTATATGCCCCGGATGATCTGGTGAGTGCGGTCAAGGACCTTGCAGGTCCAGTGCGCGTGGACAAAGGTACTGTCCCCTTCCTCCTCTCGGAAACACTTGCGAACCGGGCGGCGTTTGACGGAGACCCGTGTGCCTTGCCAAAAGCACGCAAGAACGCCGCGGAAATCGAAGGGGCTGCCGCAGCGCATCTACGCGACGGTGCAGCCGTCGTGGAACTTTTGACATGGCTTGATGCTCAACCCGTAGGCAGCCTGCATGAAACGCATGTCGTTTCAAAGCTTGAAGCCTTCAGGCGCAACGATAATGCGCTTCAGGACATCAGTTTTGAAACCATCGCTGGGACCGGCCCCAACGGCGCGATCATGCATTATCGCGTAAGTGAGGAAACCGACAGCCCGCTGCAGGAGGGACAATTGATCGTGCTCGACAGTGGCGGTCAATATCTGGACGGTACGACGGACATTACCCGCACCATTGCCATCGGCGCGCCGCCACAGGAGGCGGCTGAGGCATTTACCCGCGTGTTGCAAGGCATGATCGCGATGAGTCGCCTGCGCTGGCCACAAGGTCTTGCCGGGCGTGATATCGAAGCCGTCGGGCGCATGCCGCTTTGGCTCGCCGGACAGGATTTCGATCATGGGTTGGGACACGGGGTCGGCGCGTATCTGAGCGTACATGAAGGACCACAAAGGCTCAGCCGGATCAGCCATGTCCCGTTTGAGGCCGGAATGATCCTGTCAAACGAGCCGGGCTATTACCGCGAAGGGGCCTTTGGCATTCGCATTGAAAACCTGATTGTGGCGCAGGACGCCCCGGATCTGCCCGGCGGAGACACGCATCGCAAAATGCTCAACTGGCGCACGCTGACCTTTGCCCCCATTGACCGCCGTTTGATCGTAGTTGCCATGCTGACCTCACCTGAACGCGATTGGCTGAATGCCTATCACGCTGAGGTTGCAGAAAAAATCACTCCGCGCCTATCCCCCGCCGCCAAAACATGGTTGGATGCGGCGACCGCGCCGATCTGACCCCTTTTGGGCGTCATGAATATGTTACCAAACATGCGCAGAGAGAATGAAACGTCATAGGGGAGACGCTTGTCATGGCTGACCACATCACAATTCGCAAAGCCGATGGGACATGGAGCGTGCGCGCTGGTGGTGCCGTGTTGGGCGAAAGCGCGGCTGCGCTGGAGTTGATCGAAGGAGACTACCCGCCGGTAATCTATTTCCCGCGTGGTGACATCGCCATGGCGTTTCTGGACCGCACCGATAAATCCACCCATTGCCCGCATAAAGGTGATGCCAATTACTTTTCGGTCGTCACAAAGAGCACAACACTGGCGAATGTGGTCTGGTCCTATGAAGCCCCGAAAGAAGCTGTTGCGCGGATCAAGGATCATCTGGCTTTCTACAGCAATGGCGATGTGACCGTCGAACAGATTTAGCGCGTCATGAGTGTTCTTCGGCGGCGGTCGCAGCCAGCGCGCGATTATACACTTTAAGCGCATCCACGTGAAACAACGCGCCGTGCAACGCCGGGGGTGATGCATCCGCGCTGAGTGTGACGACGGGTATGAATCGCACACCCGTTTCGAACATCGGCATCGCGGATTCCAGTGTGGCATTGCTGTCAATGTAAATGCCATCACCGATCATTTCCCAGCATTCCTCTTCGCTGGCTGCGCGCGGGTCGTCCGTGGCGCGCATAACGGGACCCACACGGAACATCGCCAGGAGATAGGCCTGTGGTCCGGCTGCCAAATGCACCTTACGGCGCTCCAGTTGGGTCAGGAAAAAACTGCGATCCACCAGCCGCGACGCCAGTGCCGTCGACATCGATACGGCTACCATGACGGCAAGCCCGGTCTGCCAGTCCCCTGTCAGTTCAAACACAATCAACGTGGTTGAAATCGGCGCGCCGAGCACGGCAGCAGCAACCGCCCCCATGCCCGTCAACGCATATAAAGTCAGTGAGCTGGAGACATCAGGGAAAACACTGGTTGCAATTAACCCGAAACTCAACCCAGACAGGGCCCCCACCATGAGGGAAGGCGAGAAAATCCCACCACCCATACGGCCTGCCATGGTGATGGCGACGGCCACGGCCTTGAGGACGGCAAACACAATTGCGTTCCACAGCGCGAGTTGACCGGTCAATGCCAAAGAAGTCGTTTCATAGCCGACCCCGATAATATGCGGAAAATAGATCGCCAAACCACCCAGCATGGCCCCGGCAAGAGCAGGGCGTAGATACCGCGGTAATTTGGTCTTTTCCTGAACCATCGTGCCGAAATCATCCGCCCAGAAAACAGCTTTCATGAAGGCCACCGCAATGACCCCACAGACCAGACCCAGCAACAGATAAGCAGGCATTTCCTGATAAAACTGCACAGCCCCGGTGGTGGACAGCGTAAATTCGGTGACGTCCCCAAATTCGAGCCGGTTGATCACCGTACCCGCGGCACTGGCGATCACGATCGGAGCAAAGGCATGCACCGCGAAATGCCGCAACACCACCTCAAGCGCAAAGAGCGCGCCTGCAATCGGGGCGTTGAAACTGGCCGATACCGCTGCCGCGACGGCACAGCCCAACAGGTCACGCCCCGTGATCCCATCCGCGTGTATGCGCCGGTTCACCCACGTGGAAATCACGGCCGCCAGGTGAACGACCGGACCCTCCCGACCAGTAGATCCGCCGGTACCCAGCGTGATCAAGGAGGCAAGTGCAGATGCCAGGCCCGCCCGGGCCTCGACCCGCCCGTCGTGCATCGCTGCTCCGTGGATGACATCGGCCACAGATCTGGCACGCCCGTCATTTGTGAAAAAGTGCAGGATCAAACCCACGACCAATCCGCCGCAAATCGGGATGATCAGGACCAGATACCACGGTAGAGACTCTGCAAAACTGTGCAGCAGGCGCACGTCTTCAGTGCCATAGAGATAGGTTTGTAGAGCATTGACACCCTTGCGAAAAAATAATGCTGCAAAGCCGGCCGCAATCCCGACAACCAGGGCGATGAACCAAAACTGGATTTGATTAGGTCCGCGATGTCGGATCACACGTAACCCGTCGCGACAGGTGGTGAGCGCTAGGTCAAGCTGCTTTGACAGGATGGATCGCTTTGGGCTGGGCATCAATACGTACTCTGGCTGCTTCCTGTCTAGGCCAAGGGCGGATAGGTGGAAAGCCCCTTGGCGCGCTTATCCGGCCAGAAGTGCCCGCGCCGCGCCGCGTGCCTCTTCGGTAATCGTGTCGCCTGCAAGCATACGTGCGATTTCATCGACCCGGTCGCCAGACGGCAGTGGGGTCACGGTCGACGTGGTCATTCCGGCATCAACGCGTTTCTCGACCCGCCAATGGTGCGCGCCCAATGCAGCAACCTGTGGCGAGTGGGTGACAACCAACACCTGTCCTTCGCGCGCCAGCGCCGCCAATCTGCGCCCCACTGCATCGGCCGTCGCTCCCCCCACGCCCCGGTCAATTTCATCAAAAATCATCGTCAAACCGGTCTGGTTCTTGGTCAGGCAAACCTTTAACGCCAGCAGGAACCGGCTGAGTTCCCCCCCCGAAGCAATTTTATTCAAAGCACCCGAGGGCGCACCGGGATTAGTGGCAACCGTGAAGTCCACGGCATCCGCACCTTCGGGCCCCGGTGTGTCCGGGCGCACTTGCGTTTCAAAAACGGCCCGTTCCATTTTCAGCGGTGCCAGTTCCGCGCTGACGGCCTTATCAAGTGCGCGTGCCGCTTTTTGGCGCGCGCGGGTGAGTTCAGTTGCTGCGTCGTGATAGACGACCTCCGCTGCCGTCAGGTCTTTACGCAGTTGCGCCAGATCAGCATCCCCTGCATCCAACGCCGCCAGCTTGTCGCGCAAGGTATCGGCAAACCCGGCCAGATCATCCGCCAAAACATCATACTTGCGCGCCATGGCTCGGATCGCGAATAACCGCTCTTCCGTATCTTCGAGTTCAGCGGGATCGAACGACAGAGCTTCGATCGCACCCGAAATGCCGTCAACGGCTTCATCCAGTTCAACCATGGCCCGAGACAACGCGGCCATTGGAGCCTCCAACACACCTTCGGATTGTTCTGCCGCGCCGTCCAGCCAACGCAGCGCATCACTCAGCGCGGTTTCAGCCCCCTTGCCGCTTAGAATTTCATGTGCCCGCACCACATCACTGCGGATTGTTTCGGCGCCCTGCATTGCACGCCGCCGCGTATCCAAAGTTTCCTCTTCGCCCGTTTGCGGATGAAGCGCATCCAATTCGGCCATAGCGTGACGGAGGAACTCCTCCTCATCGCGAATGGCCGCCATCACCTTTTCCGCAGCGGCCAGCGCTTTAGCCGCCTGCCCCTTTATCGACCATGCTGTCCGACATTTGGACTTGGCATCCTCCAAACCTGCGAATTCATCCAGGATCAATCGATGCCCGCGGGGATTGAGAAGTCCTCGATCATCGTGCTGCCCGTGCAGTTCCACAAGTGTTTCGGACAGCTGGCGCAACACTTCGCCTGAACACCGCCGATCATTGATCCATGCGGTTTTGCGCCCTTCCACCGTGTTGATCCTTCGCAGGATCAACTCATCTCCACCCGGTAACCCCGCGTCCTTCAGGATCTCGTGAGCCAGATGGTTTGGGCCCAGATCAAACCACGCCGTAACCTCGCCCTGCGCCGCCCCTTGACGCACAAGATCTGCACGGCCCCGCCAGCCCAAGACAAACCCCAATGAATCCAGTAAGATAGATTTCCCTGCGCCGGTTTCACCCGTCAGAACATTGAGACCGGGTTGAAAGGCAAGCTCCAACCGATCAATGATCAGCATGTCCGAGATATCAAGTCCGCGCAGCATTCGCTCTTTCCGTCATCCCCGCCGGGTCAGAGCCAGTTGCCCTTGACCGTTTGGCGGTACACCTGACGCAACCAACCATCACCCGCAGCTTCCAGCGTGAGCCCCTGCCCTGTCAGCAGTGCAAAGCTGTCCTCATACCAGTCTGTCGAGCGATAATTGAACCCAAGGATCGCGCCCGCTGTTTGTGCCTGATCGGTCAGGCCCAGTGACAAATAGGCCTCAACCAGACGATGCAACGCTTCGGGCGTATGACTTGTTGTCTGGAAATCTTCCACAACCACACGGAAACGGTTAATCGCCGCTGTGTAATGATTGCGGCGCAGATAATAGCGTCCGATTTCCATTTCCTTTCCAGCCAGATGATTGAAAGCCAGATCGAATTTCAAGACAGCGGCCCGGGCGTATTCACTTTCGGGATAACGCTCGATGACTTCACGCAACGACTGTAGTGCCTGAAAGGTCAGCCCCTGATCACGCCCGACTTCATCGATCTGATCATAGTAACTCAGCGCCAAAAGATATTGTGCATAAGCGGCGTCTTCGTCATCCGGGTAAAAGTCAATGAAACGTTGTGAAGCGGATCGACTGTTTGGGTAATCCTGATCGCGATGATAGGAAAACGCCTGCATGATCAGCGCCCGACGCGCCCAGTCGGAATACGGATAAAGCCGTTCAATCTCCGCAAAGTAGAATGCTGCGTCATCCGGGCGGCTGCGATTCAATTCAAACTCGCCACGCTCAAAAATCTGCTCAGCGGAATAGGTTTCAAGCGGTATCTCCTGCGGATTGAAGAAATTCCCCGTTGTACGGCCGGAATTGCGATCTCCACATGCCGCTAGCGTTGCTGCCACCAGCACCACTGCCACCACCCGCTTGCGCGACCCAAGCCTACTCATGCTTTGCCACCATTGCTCCGTACCCCTGTGAGCCGCAATTATCTCTGCTCTTGGAGGTCCTAGCATAGAAATTTGACATGCAAAACGCCCATTGCGCCCTTTGTGAACACAGTTGTTAGAAAGCTTGCTGAATTGAGGGGCTCGTCGCCGGCCAAACCCGGCATAATCCTACGCGACCGCCGGAATCTCATCCCAGACGAGGCCATAACCTGGCAGGCGGGAGGCAGTACTTTTTTCGCATACAATCATGCGGACCGCGTCCGGTGTCGCGAACAATTCCCGCAAGAGCGTGTTTGTCAGGGAATGCCCCGCTCGTACGCCGGTGTAATGACCAATCAAGGGGGCACCAACCAACGCCAGATCGCCCAACGCATCCAACATCTTATGGCGCACAGGCTCGTCGCTGTGGCGCAAGCCCCCGGGGCTCACTACTTTACCGCCATCAAACACAACCGCATTCTCACCCGACGTCCCGCCCAATGCGAGACCTTTCTCGCGCATCACATCCACATCCGACTGGCGGCAGAATGTACGGCTGTCGCAGAGTTCTCGTGCAAAACTGCCGTTGTTCATCACCAGTGACTTGCTCTGGCGTCCAATGGCCGCATCCTCGAAATCAATCTCGAAATCAATCCTCAGAGTATCCGAAGGCGCGAGTGTCGCAGACGCCAGACCGTCGGTGACTGTGACCGTTTTCAAAACCTCAAATGCTCTTACAGCTGCTGTAAGTGTCCGGAGCCCACGCTGCATGATACCACGCACGAAAGGTGCAGCAGAACCGTCAAGGATCGGCACCTCGGGCCCATCTATCTCGACCAGAGCGTTATGCACACCGCAACCCGCCAGAGCGGCCATGATATGCTCGATCGTGGAAACCTGAAGACCCGCACTATTTTCGATCTTTGTGCACAGCGGTGAGCGCAACACGTTGTCCCAGCGCGCCTGAATCAAGCGGTCACCAACTGCAACGTCGGTGCGGGAGAACCATATGCCATGCTCGGCGGCTGCCGGACGGATCGTCACCGTCGCATTGTGCCCCGTGTGAAGGCCACAGCCGGAAAAGCTGATCGCTGATTTAATCGTTGTTTGCACAAGTGCCCCATAATTTTTCGAGCCTTTTGGCCCGGTTAGCATCTTAACTAAGGTTGACAGGGGTCAGCCTCAACTCAAACTTTGCAACCGACTGAAACACATCTGTTACAATTGAGCGCAAAGACGCCTGCCCAACAGTAAAGCATTGAAATACAAAGCAAAAGGGCCGCAACAATGCGGCCCTTTTGCAAGACTTTGTGATAAATTTAATTGGCTTGGCGGCGCAAAAATGCAGGTATTTCGATCCGCTCCTGATCAGGGTCTGCTGGCTCCTGCGGCATTGGCGCTGGTTCTGCCGTGCGGTGCTGTACCGGAGGCTGCTGGCGCGGTGCAGATTGCGCCGGACCCTCTGCGTGACCGGTCATGCGGTTGATCAGAGAGTTTATGCCAAAGCGGGGGCGCTCGCCCTGTACCTCTTCGCGCGGCGCGGCAGCTTCCCGTTGCTCGGATCGGGGCGCTGCTTTTTGCGCCGCGGCGCGCAGACGCATCATGGCCTCGGGCGATGGCGTTCCAGGTGTCGGAGCGCGCGGTGCGACAAAACTATCAGGCTCGACGTCCGCATCGACCCGGCTCGGTTCAAAAGCTGCAACTCTGGGCTGATAGGCGGGCGCTGGCAAACCATCATCCATAGCCGCAGGGATTTCCTGCTCGAAGGTATCTTCTGTGACATTCGTCACCGAAGCGGGCTGCTCGTCCAGTGATTCAAACAGGCTTGGCTCTTCTACAGCCTCAGCAACGACACTTTCCAGATCTTCCGGCTCTGCCGCACGCGCGGCAGCCGCAACTTCTGGAACGACCTCTTCGGCCGTCACGGTCGGTTTCAACGGCTGGGAAAGCGGGCGACGCGGCACCGGCATCTCTGTGTTCACATCTGTTGCATCGATTCCGGTTGCAACGACACTGACCCGCATGAGACCGCCCATATCGGTATCCAATGTGGAACCAACGATGATGTTGGCCTCTGGATCCACCTCTTCACGAATGCGGTTCGCCGCCTCATCCAGTTCAAACAGAGTCAGATCATGACCGCCAGTGATGTTGATCAGGACACCTTTAGCACCGCGCAAACTGATTTCGTCCAGCAACGGATTGGCAATCGCCTTTTCGGCCGCCTGGATCGCACGATCTTCGCCGTCCGCCTCGCCTGTGCCCATCATCGCCTTGCCCATTTCGTCCATAACGGCGCGGACATCAGCAAAATCAAGATTGATAAGCCCAGGGCGCACCATCAGGTCGGTTACGCCCTTAACACCTTGATACAAAACATCATCCGCCATGGAAAAGGCTTCGGTGAAGGTGGTTTTTTCATTCGCCAGACGGAACAGGTTCTGGTTTGGAATGATGATCAGCGTATCCACAACCTTTTGCAGCGCCTCAACACCGTCTTCAGCCTGACGCATCCGCTTTGCGCCCTCAAACTGGAACGGCTTGGTGACAACACCTACCGTCAAAACACCCAATTCCCGTGCGGCTTGCGCAATGATCGGCGCGGCACCTGTACCGGTGCCACCGCCCATGCCCGCCGTGATGAAACACATGTGCGCGCCAGCCAGATGATCGACGATTTGCTCAATGCTCTCTTCAGCGGCGGCAGCACCAACTGTGGCACGAGCGCCAGCGCCCAGACCTTCTGTAACCTTGATCCCCAATTGCACCCGGTTGTCCGACTTGGCTTGTTGCAGCGCTTGCGCATCCGTGTTGGCCACAACGAACTCAACCCCATCAAGCTCTTTGTCGATCATATTATTGACCGCGTTGCCGCCAGCACCCCCCACGCCAAATACAGTGATACGAGGTCTCAGGTCTGCCTGTCCCGGCATAGTAAGGGTAAGTGTCATGGGTATATCCGCCTGTGCTCTGCCCCGCATTCGCGAGTGTTTTTAATGCCTGTTCAGGGTTTACCCTATCTGCTGCATGTCCACGGGTCACGCAAAAAACGCAATTTCAACACAAAATATGGGCTATTTTCATGGATAAACCGCTCTGGAGAGGCTGGATGGGCAAGATGTTGCGCAAATCCGCACGGCAGACGCTAGAAACCGCGCAAATCATTCGCGCAGACGAATGTCGCCTGCTGCGCATCACTGTGCGCTTTACCGATTTTAGGACGACTGCTCGGTCGCCTGCAGGCCTCTGACGGGCCTTATCGAAACAGTATCACACTCGCCGGGATGCGTCACCCCGGACCGTTGGAATTTCACTACCAGTTATCACGAAACCACCGCACTGCGCGCTTGAGAGAGCGGTTCGGATAGCGATCTGCCGGGATATCGAAGTCCCACCATTCATCTTGTGGATGAGCCGCAAAAAGCGACAGCCCGACAACGGAGGCAAAAGCTGGGCCCGTTGCGGCTTGTGGCAAACCATGAACGCGCAGCGGCCGCCCCAAGCGTACCTGCTGGCCCAGAATTTTGCTGGCAAGCCCGTCCAACCCCGGAATTTGACTGCCGCCGCCGGTCAATACAATCTGCTGGCTTGAGAGATGATCAAACCCAGCTGCATCCAGCCTTGCACGCACTTCTTCCAGTATTTCCTCAACTCGCGGACGCATGATGCCGATTACTTCAGCCCGGCTGGCCGTGCGGCGATCATGCTCAAAATCACCTGTATCGCCGCCGATCTCAATCATCTCGCGGTCATCCACGCCCGTGGCATGTACGCCGCCATGCATGGTTTTGATCCTCTCCGCCATCGCCATAGGCACTTGAAGCCCCATGGAAATATCACCCGTGACATGTTCACCACCCATGCGCACCGTGTCGGCATAAATCATGTGTTTCTTGATGAAAATGGACACGCCCGTGGTGCCCCCCCCCAGATCAATGCACGCCGATCCCAGTTCCTGTTCATCCTCAACCAGTGCCGCGATCCCGCTGACATAGGCCGATGAGGCAATCCCCGCCAACTCCAGATCGCAACGCTTGATGCAATGCGCCAAATGCTGGACCGCATCGCCATCAATGGTCAGCATATGCATGTCGACCGACAGCGTATTGCCCAATTGCCCGCGCGGATCGCTCAGACCGGAACGGTGATCAATCGCGAAATTCACAGGTTGCGCATGCAAAACGTCGCGCCCCGCGCCATAATCAGGCACATCGCAGGCGGCCAGAACCCGGGCCACGTCCTGTTCGTCAACGGTCTGACCCTCCAGCGGAATTTGCGCATCAAGCCCATAAGAGCGCGGCTCGGCCCCGGCGAAGCAAGCGATGACATGATCCACGCGGATACCTGCCATTTTCTGCGCTCCCTGCAAGGCCGTGCGAATGGCCCGTTCGGTTTCCTGCATCGCACTTATTTCACCAAAATGGACACCGCGCGAGCGTGTGGTCGCGGCGCCAATCACACGAAAGCCGGACTGACCTGCCAGCGAGCCGATCTCACCCTCTTCACCCAAATCCCCGGTGCCATCAAAACGCAGCACAAGACAGGATATTTTCGAGCTGCCCACATCCAGAATAGCCATCACACCGCGCTGCATGGCCGCCTTGCGCATGTTACGCATCTGGCGTTGGCTGTCGTATAAATCCATTGTCGTTACTGCCCCGAAAACTGTTTGATATTCCACCATAATGTGGTGGCTTGTTCGCTCATCTGCACGGTGGGCCGCGCGCCCAGCCGTAAATCCACCCGCACCACATCACGGGCCAGAATGTCTTGCGCACCATCCAGCGCGATGACGCGGTCCAGCGCCTCAACCGGGTTCTGTTCGGGAAGTAGAATGCGTTGCTCCCGATCCAAAACGACATCCCAGCGCCGTTCGCCCATGCGCACGATGCCACGCAATCGGGTCCCCAAAGGAGCGGCCGCGCGGTACAGATCCAGTGCTTCTTTCACACGCGTTTGCGCGCCCTTGCCCGCGATCACCATCAAATCAGGCCGATCCATGCGTTTGCTCACCTGGCCCACGTGGGTTCCAGTGATATCAACAAGGCTCAGACCGCTGCGGCCGCGCCAAATCGCAACAGGTGTGCGCGGGGTCACTTCCACTTGCAAAACGCCACCGGGCCGGATGCGCACGCCAACCGTTTTGACGGGCGCCAGTTCCGTGATCGTGCCGCGTATTTCTTCGAGGTTCAGATCAAACGAGCTGATCGGAAAATCCAAGGGCACGACTTCGCGTATGTCCCCCGCCAGAGCGTCATCAGCACCGTCAATGGCCATCAATTGCACCATGAACTCCGGACGTGTCTCAAAATTCGCACGGACTTCGGATACGGTGTCCTGTATCGCCTGCCTGCGGCCCTCATCGGCCACGTACCAAGCACCAGCTGCCACGGTCAATGCAACCGGAATTCCGGCGCGCAGCGTCAATAAAAACGCCGGCGTCAGCATCAGCCGTTGCATCCGCCAAGCCCAACGTGAAGGCGCGGGATCACTGGCGCGGGCTTTGCGCGAGATCAACGATCGCATGATGCGTCCTCCACCATCCAGGCACAAAGTTGTCCAAGGCTCATGCCGCACTTCTGTGCCTGTTCTGGCGTCAGAGACGTTGCGGTCATTCCGGGCTGGGTGTTTGTTTCGAGCAAGATCAGACCCTCTGAACCTTTGCTCTCATCCCAACGGAAATCGGTTCTGGTGACGCCACGACACCCGAGCGTTTCATGCGCGCGCAGGGCATACTCCATGCACAGATCAAAAATCTCTGATGGCACATCCGCTGGCACCACATGGCGCGACCCGCCGGGCTTGTATTTTGCGTCATAATCGTACCAGCCGTCGGTCAGGATATCCGTCACTGTTAGCGCGCGATCCCCAACAACCGTTGTGGTCAATTCACGCCCCGGAGCGAAGGCCTCCACCATGACTTCATCCGGCATATTGGCAGAGAGTTGCGGCGGACCGTTACTGGCCTCATGCACCAAGTAAACGCCAACAGAAGACCCTTCGTTGTTGGGCTTGACCACATAGGGCGGCGGCATCACATGGCGCACCCGCACGTCACTCGCAGGGGCAAGAACGCTGGCAACAACGGGCAAACCGGCCGCGACGAAAGCTTCTTTGCTGCGCTGTTTATCCATCGCCAGAGCCGAGGACAAAACGCCAGAATGCGAATAAGGAACCCCTTGCCATTCCAGCAAACCCTGCACGCAGCCATCTTCGCCCCAACGTCCATGAAGGCAATTCAGAACAGCATCTGGCGCGACGTCATCGAGCACGGAACAGATATCGCGGCCTGCATCGACCTCAATCACTTCAAATCCCTCTTCCCGCAGCGCGGCTGCACAGGCTTGCCCGCTTGACAGAGACACTTCGCGCTCAGCCGAAGGGCCGCCCATCAATACCGCCACACGCTGGGGTGTCCTGCTCGACTGACCCACTTTGGTGCCTCATATCAGGCCGTTTCGGCCCATTATTTGTTGTTTTCGCCCGACTTTTGCGTCGGTTCACCGTCTTTTATTCTAAACACATCTTGGCGAGTTCTTGGTTAACGCGCCCTTAATTCTCGCCGATGCGCATAATTTCCCATTCTAGCGTGATACCGCTTTGGGCGTAAACCTTTTTCCGCACTTCTTCGCCTAAACCCTCAAGATCCGCCGCCGTAGCGCCGCCTGTATTGATCAAAAAGTTGGAGTGTTTCTCGCTCATTTGCGCGCCACCCAACCGTGCGCCGCGCATACCGGCATCATCGATGACCTTCCACGCTTTCAGATCATGCACGTCATCATCACGTCCGGTGGAGGAAAACCCTGCCGGATTGCGAAATGTAGACCCCGCGCTGCGGTCTTTGGTGGGCTGAGTTGCATCGCGTTTGGCAATCTGACCGGCCATGCGGGCATGCAGCGTCGCGCTCTCATCTTTGGGTGCTTTAAAGGTCGCTTGGGTCAGAACCCACCCTTCCGGCAATTGGCTGTGCCGATACGCAAATTGCAAATCCTGCGGAGTGAGCATGACGATCTCACCACTGCGGGTCACCGCCTGCGCCTCAACCAGAACATCCGCTGTGTAGCTTCCGTAACACCCCGCGTTCATCCGCACCGCGCCGCCTATACTGCCCGGTATGGTTCGCAGAAATGTCAGATCAAGACCCGCGTCCGCCGCTTTCCTGGCGACATGGGCATCCAGTGCCGCAGCACCGGCGATCACGTGCGTGCCGTTACATTCAATTGTGTTGAACCCACGGCCCAAACGGATCACCACGGCGCGCATGCCGCCGTCCCGCACAATCAGGTTTGAGCCGACGCCCATCGGGAATACAGCCACATCAAGGGGCAAAGCCCGCAGGAAACTGGAAAGGTCCTCAAGATCAGCAGGTTGAAACAGCCAATCTGCCGTCCCGCCAACCCGCAGCCATGTCAGATCGCCTAGAGTGCGGTCCGGCGTCAGCCGTCCTCGGACGTCGGGCATGCCAGTCATAAAGCCCCCTAACGCAGGGTGACGCGCTTGATCCAGCGTCCGAGATAGATCACCGGCCAGCGCAGAACCGACATACCACCCGCCATAATCAGCATGCCGATCCAAGGACCGTGTTGCCATGTCACCAGACCAACGATGGGAATGCCCAAGGCTATCAGGACATAAGCGTTTCGCCAATGATTGTCCTTGCTGGGTGTCATCGCCAGGATATTTGCCACCAAAGCCCAAAGCGCGGCCAGAATGAGAGGCAAGCTCATAGCGCAAACTCCAAAATCTTCCTGCGCGCGCCGGTCAGAAAAGCTAACATCGAGATGCGTAAATTTGGACAGGCAACCGATTGGAACCATTGTGGCGCAACCGACGGGAACCGCGCTGTTTTGCGCACCATGCATTCCAAAACCAGCACCTCAATTGGACTTTGTTGCTGCCGTCCTTGCAATGCCAAAGGAACAGATACGACCTTCGCATATTGGGATCCGTTTTCGCCGCGCATCACGCAGCCCCTTTGCGCAAGCGCGCAGGCAGCCCATTTGCCCAAGTGCTGATCGTACCTGCACCAAGGCAAACTACCATATCGCCTGGACGCGCCTGTTCCCGCACAAGGCGTTCCAGATCATCCTCGCCGACCACAGCACGGGCATGACGATGACCATGTCGGATGAGACCTGCAACCAGATCGTCCCGACTGGCCCCTTCAATCGGGTCTTCGCCCGCAGCATAGACCTCCGCAATTCCCACAACATCTGCGTCGTTAAAACAGGCGCAGAAGTCTTCAAACAGGTCAGACAGGCGCGAGTATCGATGTGGTTGATGCACAGCAATCACGCGCCCCTCTGTGGCCTGACGCGCAGCCTTGAGCACAGCGGCAATTTCAACCGGATGGTGGCCATAATCATCAATGATCGTCACCCCATCAATGTCGCCCACGCGGGTAAAGCGTCTGTTAACACCGCCAAAGTTCGCCAAAGCCTCGCGGATCTGTTCGCCTTTCATGCCCAGATGACGCGCAACCGCAATCGCAGAAAGCGCGTTGGACACGTTGTGATCACCGGGCATCGGCAGGCTGCATCCTTCGATCAGGATACCTTCGGCCTGCAGGGCAACATCAAAATGGGCAACGCCATTTTTATAGGTCAGGTTAACCGCGCGCACATCGGCCTGCGCATTGAAGCCATAGGTCACAATGCGACGATCGGTGATCTTGCCGACGAGCGCCTGCACCTCACTATGGTCCGTGTTACAAACGGCCACCCCGTAAAACGGGATGTTGGAGACAAAATCGAGGAATCCTTGCCGTAACGTGTCAAAATCACCCCAATGTTCCATATGTTCAGGATCGATATTGGTGACAATCGCAATGGTTGCCGGCAGGCGATTAAACGTGCCGTCGCTCTCATCCGCCTCCACCACCATCCATTCACCTTCGCCGGCGCGGGCATTCGAGCCATAGGCATGAATGATACCGCCATTCACCACTGTGGGATCAAACTCCCCTGCGTCCAGCAAAGTTGCGACCATGGTCGTTGTGGTCGTTTTGCCGTGGGTGCCTGCCACCGCAATGTTGGATTTCAACCGCATCAGTTCGGCAAGCATTTCCGCACGACGTACAATCGGCAAGCCGTTCAACCGCGCCGCGTCCAATTCCGCATTCCCCGGCTTGATCGCGCTTGAAATCACCACAACCTCGGCATTGGTGATGTTTTCAGCGCGCTGGCCTTCGTAAACATGCGCGCCCAATTCTTCGAGACGCTTGGTAATGGGCGAGGATTTGAGATCGGACCCCTGCACGGTGTAGCCATGGTTCAATAAGACCTCGGCGATACCTGACATGCCAATCCCGCCGATGCCAACAAAGTGAATTGGGCCGACATCGCCGGGCAGTTTCGTCGCAGCATTCATTGGTCTTGCCCCTTCATTGCCAGCCCTTCCACCATTTCCGCCAGAGCCTCTGTCGCATCTGGCTTGCCGAATTGCGCGGCAGAGCGGGCCATTTGCATCGCGCCTTCGGGATTGTCCAGTACTGAAAAGATCTGCTCGGTTACCGAGTCCACATTCAGCCTGCTTTCAGGCACCATGATCGCCCCGCCGGCTTCAACCAGGCCGCGCGCGTTGGCAGTCTGGTGGTCCCCGGTCGCGGCCGCATAAGGGATCAAGATCGAGGGCCGTCCGATCACCGATAGGTCCGCAACAGACGACGCCCCGGCGCGGCTGATGACCAACTGGGCCTCCGTCATGCGGCGTGGTACATCGTGAAAAAACGTCTCCACGTCCGCGCTTATGCCATTCTGGGCATAAAACGTGGCAACCCGATCCTGATCCTCCTCGCGCGCCTGGTGGCTTACGCGGATATTGCGCAACATGTCCATCGGCAGGCCGGCAATCGCCGGGGGGATCACGTCGCTCAGTATGCTGGCCCCCTGGCTGCCACCAATGACCAATAGCTCCATCGGGTAATCTCCCGGAGAGATATAACCTGCCTCAGCGCGTTCCAGAATAGCCTTGCGCACCGGGTTACCGGTGTGATGCCCCTGGATTGCATCGGGCAGGTCGGTAGGCCATGTGCCGCATGCAATGGCATCAACCCGACTGACAAAGGCTTTGTTGACGCGGCCCAAAATACCGTTTTGCTCGTGGATCATACGCGGCAGCTTCAGAACACAGGCCGCAGAGAGTGCCGGGATGGTCGGATAGCCGCCAAATCCGACAACCACCGAAGGTTTGTCGCGCAAGAAGGCCCACAAGGCCGTGGCTGCGCCAGCCAAAAGTTGTGGCCCGACCAGCGCCTTGGACAAAAACCCTCCGCGTGCAAAAGTTGCGCTGCGGATTTCTGTGATCTCAGTTGCGGCCGGGAAGCCCTGTGTATACCGCGCACCGCGCGCGTCCGTGGACAGCTTGACCCGCCAGCCGCGGGTCAGCATGGTTTCGGCAAGGGCTTGGGCTGGAAACATATGCCCTCCCGTACCTCCCGCTGCGATCAGAAGGAGAGGTTGCTGGCTCATTTCACACGTCCGCGCGCCAAAAGATCACTGATTTCACCCTGAGGCCGGGAACGCGAAAAAGCAAGAAGCATCCCAACGGCGATCCCGCTGGCAATGATGGATGAGCCACCATAACTTACAAATGGCAAGGTCATGCCCTTGGCCGGTAAAAGCCGCACAGCAACACCCATGTTGATCATCGCCTGCACCCCAAGCGTACACACCAGACCAGTTCCCGCCAGCCGAATAAACGGATCGCGTTCCCGCATCAATCGCAATAGCGAGCGCACTACAATCGTTGCATAGAGTGCGATGATCACCAGCACGAGAACCAAACCATATTCTTCCGCAGCCACGGCAATGATGAAATCCGTATGCGCATCCGGCAGGGACCATTTGACTTGCCCCTCACCCACACCTACACCGAAAAACCCGCCCTCCTGAATGGCATTGGTGGCGTAACCCAGTTGTGTGCGCGGATCGATTTCGGGACTGAGGAACCCATCAATCCGGCGCGCGAAATGCTCGGAATTCGAATAGGCAATCGTGCCACCAAAAACCACCAGAAGCGCCATACCGACAAGCAGAACCATTGGCGCACCTGCCACAAAATACATCACGCCCCATGAAAACAACACCAGACAGGCTTGCCCGAAATCCGGTTGCAGGATCAGCATCATGACGATCGCCATGCACAACGCAAAGGACCAAGTCTTGCCCGGCGGCCCATGCAGGTCAGAGGCCGCCGCCATCATCCATGCAGCAACAACAATAAACCCTGGTTTCAAGAATTCAGATGGTTGCAACGAGGCAAAGCCCAAACCATACCAACGCACTGCACCCTTGCCAAAGTCTGTGCCGAAAAACGGCAGCAGCGCCAGAGCGATAAAGGAAACGACGAAGCCCAGAACCGCCAAGCGTCGCACCAGAACCGGCGACATCATCGATGTCATGATCATTGCAACAAGTGCGATGCTCCCAAAAAACGCCTGTCTCTGGACATAGTGAAACGCTTCGAAACCATTTTTCGCCGCCAAGGGTGGTGAGGCCGCAAGCCCCAACAAAAGACCAATAGCAAACAGGATCAAGATGCAGGACATCGCCCATTTGTCTATGGTCCGCCACCATTTGGGGAGGATCGGTTCACCATCACGAACCGGAACTGCGCCATAGACCATTTCTGTCATGGGTGCCTGCCTTGGATAACTACACTGCCTCGATGCGCCCCTTTTCGGGGTCTGCTGAGCGCACAGTAGCGTGAAAACAACCATAACGCTAGCCTGAGACTTGCCATTTTGTGTAAATCGCGCCAGTTGGCGGGCATGCGAGTGGATATTGCGATCATTGGTGCGGGTGCCGCCGGTATGATGTGTGCAGCCCATGCCAAGGGGCGCATATTGATTATCGATCATGCACGCGCACCCGGCGAAAAGATTCGTATTTCTGGCGGAGGGCGTTGCAACTTCACCAATCTTTACACCGACGCCGATGCATTCCTGTCAGGCAATCCGCATTTTGCGAAATCCGCCCTCGCCCGCTACACGCAGTGGGATTTCATAGAGCTTGTGGATCGCCACCAGATCGCATGGCATGAAAAGACATTGGGTCAACTCTTCTGTGACACCTCAGCCAAAGACATTATCGGGATGTTACGAGAGCTCATGCGGCAAAACGGCGTCGATTTGCGTTTGCAAACCTCCGCACACAGCTTTGCAAAATCTCCGGATGGGTTTACCTTCACGCTCACGGACGCCGGTAAAACCACACAAGTGATAGCCAAAAACCTTATTGTTGCCAGTGGGGGGAAATCCATACCCAAAATGGGTGCGACCGGGCTTGCCTATGACATCGCATCGCAGTTTGGTTTGACAGTCAGGCCCACAAGACCCGCGCTTGTGCCCTTTACCTTTGCAAAGGAGCATTTCGAAGGCCTAGCGGGCGTTGCGACAGATGCGCGTGTCAGAGCTGGCAACACCAGCTTTGATGAAGCACTGCTTTTCACGCACCGCGGCCTTTCTGGCCCTGCCGTCTTGCAAGCCTCGTCCTACTGGCAAGAGGGAGAACCGATTTTCGTAAACCTGGCGCCTCATTCTGACCTCTATGAGACACTACGAGATCAGCGCGCGACTTCAGGTCGACGAAACCTGACCACTGAGTTGTCCCATCACCTGCCCAGCCGACTGGTGGAGTTTTTGGCACGCCAGATGGACCTAGCGGGCAACCTAGCGGACCAGTCGGACGCGAAGCTTTCTCAAACTTGCAAAAGCCTTTCCGAATGGCGTCTGACACCAACCGGAACCGAAGGTTACCGTACCGCCGAAGTCACGCTTGGCGGTATTGATACCGAAACGCTCTCGGCCAAAACGATGCAGGCGAAATCCGTCCCCGGTCTGTATTTCATAGGCGAAGCGGTGGATGTGACGGGCTGGCTGGGCGGATATAATTTCCAATGGGCGTGGTCTTCGGCCATGGCGGCGGCGCATGCCCTCAACGCCTAACCGACACCACTAAATGCGTGTTCAGGTGTATTTTTCGACTTCCGCCACAAATGCGTCCCCGCGTTTTTCGAAGTTGTCATATTGATCAAAACTTGCGGCGGCGGGGGCCAAAAGGATGACATCGCCTGGTTCCGCCTCGGACACAGCCTGCGCCACTGCCCTTTCCATTGTCGTGCAAACCTCGGCTTCCATCGGCAATTGCATTGCAAATTTCGCGGCCTCACGGCCAATCACATAGGCCTTGAGCACGGTTGTGGCCTTCCCCAGATCCGCCAAGCCCCCGTCTTTTTCCAAGCCACCGCAGATCCAGCGCACCCGCTTAAAGGCCGCCAGCGCTTTTGCTGCGGCGTCGACATTGGTCGCTTTGCTATCGTTCACATACCGCACGCCGTCTTTTTCACCGACCATCTGGCTGCGATGAGGAAGACCTTTGAAACTGTGGAATGCTGTTTCGATCACGCGCGGTGCCAGCCCCAACGCACGGCAGGCCGCATAGGCAGCGCAGGCGTTTTGATGATTATGTTCGCCGGGCAGCCCGGGCACGTCACGCAAGTCAATGGAGGCGATTTGTTTCCCCTTACGATACTCGGACAGGAAGCCCTTTCGCGCGAAAACCTGCCAGCCCGGTCCGGTCAGCTTTTCGACAACCGAGATACGGATCACCCGGTCATCTGCCCGACCTTCCGCCAATTGTCCGGCAAGAAATCTGCCTTCATCTTCGTCTACGCCAATGATCGCGCGGTCCGGACCGCCTTCCGCAAAGAGTCGTCGTTTCGCTGAAAAGTAACCTCCCATGCCCGCATGACGGTCCAGATGATCCGGCGAGAGATTGGTGAATAGTGCGATATCCGGGGTCAGGCTGCGCGCGAGATCCGTTTGATAGCTGGAGAGTTCCAACACAATAACCTCCCCGTCAATTGCCGGGTCAATGTCCAGCACGCCCCGGCCGATATTCCCAGCCAACTGGCACGGGCGTTTGACCTCCGTGAGGATGTGGTGGATGAGCGCGGACGTCGTGGATTTACCATTGGATCCGGTAACCGCAACCACGCGCGGGGCGATGTCGAAAATGTCCCATTCCGGGGTCGCAAAGGATTGAAAAAACAACCCAATGTCGTTGTCCACCGGTACGCCTGCCTTCAGGGCCGCGGCGACAACGGGGTTCGGTGTGGGGTAAAGATGCGGGATGCCCGGGCTGACGATAAGGCGAGCGATGTCTTGGAAATCGCGTGCATTTTGTAACGGCTGGCAGATGAAGCCCTCGGCCTCCGCTTTTTGACGCGCCGCAGAGGTATCATCCCAGCAGATCGGATCCGCCCCGCCGGCCTTGAGGGCGCGCGCGGCGCTCAGACCCGAACGACCAAGACCCAGAACGGCGATTTTATGGCCTTGCAATCCTCTGACGGGAATCACGGTCGTCTCCTCATATTGGCTGGCGCGGACCCTGCCGCTCCAATGTATCGGACGCAAGCCAGTTCATTTCGAGTTTCAGGGATGTTGATATAAAAAAGACAACGCATTATCCATTTTTGGCACGCAGACTGGCGCGGCTCTCGCGCGGGCTTTGCTGTGTGTGGCGATCATCAGGCAAGGTCGCACCCCATGACTGACGTAGTTTGATAAACACTTGTTTTGCTTCTTCGTACCACTGATCTTGAACTGGCTAAGGAAGACCGCTTAAACGGTCAGAAAATACCGGGTGACCTGGCTAAACCCGTGCGCGGGAATTCTCGAGCGTTTTGCGGCGACGTCGTTATACTTCGACATACCGCCCAAGCGAACGCGATTGAAAACTGGTTACATTGTAAGCAGATGAAATTCTCTCTTTGGTTTTTCTGTTCCGGGCAAACCCGACAAGGGCACCATTGCTTCGCAGCGCAGATTGATATTCACGCCCACGTTAGGCGTATCAACTGGCTTCAAAGCAAGCGCAACGGTTGCGACAAGCGTCGCGGGGTTTCCAATCGTTGTTCAGTGTCATGCAGCACGCTCCCGAGGATCTCTCCCAAAGCGGTGTTCCTGCGAAAATTCCAACGCAACGCCAGGATATTTGCGGAAAACATACAGATAAGTTCGCGCGCCTCGACAGATCACAAACCTGCCCGTCCCGAGTGGTCACCGAACCTTCAACGTCGCCAGCCCAATCATCGCCAGGATCAGCGAGATGATCCAGAAGCGGATGACGATGGTGCTCTCTGCCCAGCCCTTTTTCTCGTAGTGATGGTGAATCGGGGCCATCAGGAACACCCGTTTGCCGGTGCGTTTGAAATAGAGGACCTGAATGATTACCGACAGGGCCTCGACGACGAACAAACCGCCGACGATGGCCAGTACGATCTCGTGCTTTGTGCTGACTGCGATGGCACCCAAAGCCCCACCCAAAGCAAGTGATCCGGTATCCCCCATGAAGACCGCAGCAGGGGGCGCATTGTACCATAAGAATCCCAGCCCACCGCCAAAGATCCCGGCGGTAAAAATCAGGATCTCGCCGGTGCCAGCCACGTAATGCACATCCAGGTATTCGGTGAAATCGACTCGGCCCACGGCATAGGCGATCACGCCCAAAGTCCCCGCAGCAATCATCACCGGCATGATTGCAAGCCCGTCCAGACCATCCGTCAGATTTACCGCATTTGCCGACCCGACAATTACAACGATACAGAACGGCACAAAGAGGTAGCCCAAATTGATCAGAGTGTCTTTGAAAACCGGCAGTGCAAGCCTGTTTTGCAAGGCTTCCGGATGGTATTGCGCCGCCCAATAGGCTGCGATGGCCGCGATGAGCAATCCCAACAGCAGACGCACCCGACCAGGGACACCGGCAGAGGTCTGTTTGGACACTTTGGCGTAATCATCCATGAAACCAATGGCCGCAAAAGACATGGTGACGAACAGCACGATCCAGACGAATGGGTTGTCCAGCCGCGCCCACAGGAGCGTTGACGTCAGCAGGGCCCCTACAATCAGCAAGCCGCCCATGGTGGGTGTGCCTGCTTTGATGAAATGGCTCTCTGGACCGTCATCGCGAATGGGCTGGCCTTTGCCCTGTCGTTTTCGCAGCACAGAGATCAGCGGCTTTCCAAAAAGGAAACCAAAAACCAGCGCTGTCAGAAAAGCCCCACCCGCGCGGAAGGTAATATAGCGAAAGAGATTGAAAAAATCCCCTCCGTCCGACAGCAGCGTGAGCCAGTAAAGCATCCGTTATCCTTCTTCGACGTTGAGCGGGGCATGTCCCATTTTTCGGATCGCGTCAACGATCAGGCCAAGTTTCATGCTGAGAGAGCCCTTGGCCAGAACAACATCACCACTGTCCAGCGTGCGTTTGAGTTTCGGCAGGGCTTCCTCTGCGGTTTCAAACCAATCGCCGCGCTGCGCATCCGGCAACAGGTCAAAAAGTGCGCGCATCAAGGGTCCAATGCAGTGAACCACGTCGAGGCTTTGTACAGAAGGCAGATGCGCGAGGCCCGCATGCAGGGCAATCTCATCTGTACCAAGCTCTTTCATATCCCCCAAGAACGCGATACGCCGCCCTTTCGAAACGCGCCCCATGTCGTTCATCACCGGCGCTGCAGCTAAAACCTCCAAGGCCGCCGCCATCGACGTCGGATTGGCATTGTAGCTGTCATCAATCAGATCAAGCGTCAGGCTCGTGTCTACCACATCCAGATAGATGCGTTCGCGTTGCCCGCGCCCTTTGAATGGCCGCCAGCGTCCCAAGGCCCCCACCGCCAGTGCCATATCAGCACGCAAGGCCGCCATGACAGCCAGCGCACCAAGGGCGTTCATGGCAAAATGCCGACCCGGCGACGCAATCTTGAACAGCAGCGGATCGGCGCCCATTTGCGCCTGAACGACAGTCATGTCGTCGCGCAGATCGGCACGGATCAGTTTGAAGTCATAACCTTCTGCGCCAAAACTGATATCACGCAGTTTGCAATCCAGCGCTTTGGCCATGAGGATGGCAGAGGTTTCGACATCCGCGTTCAACACGGCAATGCCACCCGGTTCAACCCCCTCGAAAATAGAGGCTTTTTCCACAGCGATGCCGGTTATGTCGTCGAAGGCCTCCAGATGCGCCGCTGCCACTGTCGTCACAAGAGCCACATGGGGGCGTGCCATTTTTGCCAAGGGCGCGATTTCACCGGGGTGGTTCATGCCGATTTCAATGACGGCAAACTCGGTATCTTGTGGCATGCGTGCCAGTGTCAGAGGCACGCCCCAATGGTTGTTGTAGCTGGCCACAGAAGCATGGGTACGCCCCTGCGCAGACAGCATTTCCAGCAACATTTCCTTGGTCGAGGTTTTGCCGACACTGCCAGTAACCGCAACGACCTTACCGCTCGTGCGCGCGCGCGCGGCGGCGCCCAACGCCTCCAAGCCGCTCAGCACGTCATCCACGATCAACAAAGGGGCATTGCTTGGCACGCCCTCGGGAATACGATCCACCAGCGCCGCGGCCGCGCCTGCTTCCAGCGCCTGAGCCACAAATTCATGCCCGTCCCGTTGGTCTTTGAGAGCTACAAACAGATCACCCGCTGCGAGTGTACGCGTATCGATTGAAACGCCCGATGCGCTCCAATCGCCCTCTGTTTTACCGCCTGTGGCAATGGCGGCATCTTTGGCGATCCAGAGTGTCACAGCGCACCCCTCTGTATGGTCATTGCCAGCACCCTTCTGACAGAAAGCCTGCCTTTATCAAAAGCGCCAAGTACAAGGCGATCAGGAATTTGACACTGCAAACAACGACGCAAATCGCGCCGTAGTCTTTTGCTTCTCCCCGTGAATCTGAGATGGCGCAAGGTTCGTGGTCGGTTTGAGACACACCCGCAAGTGCCCTGCAATCCGTTACAACCGATCTCAAACGCGCAACTGTCATGTGAGCGTCCCGTCCAATGCCGCAACTGCGATACTGGCCTGTTCCACATCATCAAAGGGCAAGACATCATCCCCGACCGTCTGTCCGGTTTCATGCCCCTTGCCGGCGATTAACAATGCATCACCGGGGCCCAGAGCGTCCACCCCGCGCAAGATGGCCTCCGCCCGGTCTCCGACTTCCTGCGCCTCAGGCGCCCCGAGCATGACTGCCGCCCGTATGGTGGCAGGGTCTTCCGAGCGTGGATTGTCATCTGATACAATGACCAGATCCGCATTCTCAGCGGCCGCCTGACCCATCAAAGGACGCTTGGTGGCGTCGCGGTCCCCCCCCGCGCCGACAATCGCGATCAAACGGCCCATCACATGCGGACGCAACGCCTTGAGCGCCGTAGCCACCGCATCCGGTGTATGTGCATAGTCTACAAATACGGTCGCACCATTGTCCCGGGTTGCCGCCAGTTGCATACGACCTCTGACGGTTGTCAGATCTTCAATCGTATCAAAGACGTGATTTGGTTTTTCGCCACAGGCCACCGCCAAAGCCGCCGCCAGCATTACGTTTTCGGCTTGAAAGTCGCCAATCAGATTCAATCGCCGCACATAGGATTTGCCCAAATGCAGAAATTGAACGGTCTGCCCGGTCGGATCAACCTGCACATTGCCGATGTGAAAATCTCCGATGTCGCGCCCCACCGATACCACCGGACATCCGCGCGCATTTGCGATGGCCGCCATATCGACACCACGTTCTTCTTCGATATTGATCACCGCTTTGGCCTCTTCGGGCAGGACCCGCGCGAATAACCCGGCCTTGGCGTCAAAATAGGCCTCAAAACTGGCGTGATAATCAAGGTGGTCCTGCGTGAAATTGGTGAACGCCGCCGCCTTGAGCGTCACCCCATCCAGGCGGCGTTGATCGAGCCCATGGCTAGAGGCTTCCATCGCCGCATGGGTCACGCCGTTTTCCGCCGCTTGCGCCAGAGCGCGGTGCAACGTGATCGGTTCAGGTGTCGTGTGCATGAGGGGAGCAGACCACGCGCCTTCCACCCCGGTGGTGCCAAGGTTGATCGCGTGATGACCCAAAAGGGTCCAGATTTGCCGGGTAAAAGTAGCCACCGAGGTTTTACCATTGGTGCCGGTCACAGCCACCACGACCGGGGGCTGGCGTTCAAACCAAAGAGAGGCCGTGCGCGCCAGGGTTTCGCGCGGCTCTGAGGTAATCACGACCGCCGCATCACTTTGCGCTAATGCCTCTGCCGCGATTTTGGCGCCTTCAACGTCCGTCAGGATCGCTGCCGCACCCATACGCAAGGCATATTGAATGAAATCGGCGCCGTGCATTTTGACACCTGGGAGCGCTGCAAACAAAAAGCCTTCCTGAACATCGCGGCTGTCAACTGCCAACCCAGTGATGTGCGGATTGCATCCCGCCTTGGCCGTCAGTCCCAGCGAAGAAAGTGTTTTCACGTGTCCATTCATGCCCGGGGCCCCATCGGCTCAATTCTGTGAAAGGCTTATATCGGTCAATTCCACAGGTTCAACGTTCGGTCGCAGCCCCAACAAGGGCGCAATGCGTTTTATCATCTCTGCTGCAACTGGCACAGCAGTCCATCCCGCCGTGCGGCGCGGCTCATCCCCGATTGTGTCAACAGGTTCGTCCAGAGTAACAATCAAGACGTAGCGCGGATCATGAGACGGAAAGATTGAGGCAAAAGTCGCGATGACCTTGTCCTCATAGTATCCCCCTTGCGGGCGCGGTTTATCCGCTGTGCCGGTCTTGCCGCCTACAGCGTAACCCGGCACCTCACCGAAACTTGCCGTCCCTTCCGTCACGACGCGGCGCAGCATTTTGCGCGCTGCCGCAGACGAGGCCTCTGAAAAGACCCGCTCGCCCAATCGGGGGGCGTCTTGTTTCAGGATTGTCGGCTGAACCTTTAACCCACCATTTGCGATCGCGGCATAGCCGGCGGCAAGATGCATCGGCGAGGTCGAAAGCCCGTGCCCATAGGAAATCGTCATGGTGCTCAACTCGGACCATTTTTTCGGCAAAAGCGGCTTACCCGTGGCCGCCTCAACGATTTCGAAATCCGTGGCGTCAAGCATGCCCAGTTCCTTGAGAAAAGCGCGTTGGCGCTTGGTTCCAATCTGCTGGGCCAATCGGGCCGTGCCAATGTTAGAGCTCTTCTCGATGATCTTTGACACCGTCAACGTGTCGCCGTAATTGCGGAAATCCCGGATACGGAATTTACCCCAGCGCAGCGGCCCTTTGGTGTCGATCATTGTCGAGGGATTCGCCAACCCCAGGTCCATCGCCTGCGCCACGGTGAAAATCTTGAACGTCGACCCCAATTCATACACGCCTTGAACCGAGCGGTTGAACAACGGACTGTCAGAGGCATCCCCCTTGGTGCCCGGACGTGGGCGGTTGTTGGGATCAAAACTGGGCAGGGAAACAACGCTGACCACTTCGCCTGTGTAGACGTCCATCAGGATCGACGTGGCACCTTTGGCGTTCATCAGCTTCATACCGCCATAGAGCACCCGTTCCGCCGCCGCCTGAACCGTCAGATCCAGCGATAATTCCAACGGTGCGTTGCCATTGGCCGGATCGCGCAAATAATCGTCAAAATACTTCTCAACGCCTGCCACGCCAATAACCTCGGCGGCATGCACACCCTCACGGCCATAGCTTGCGCCGCCCATGATATGTGCCGCCAGACGCCCGTTCGGATAAAGGCGCATGTCGCGTGATCCAAACAACAATCCGGGATCGCCGATTTCATGCACAGCCTGCATCTGTTCAGGGCTGATCTTGCGCTTGATCCAGATGAATTTGCGGGTGCTGGTAAAGTCCTTCAACAGCTTTTGGGCATCAAGATCCGGGAAAATCAGTGCCAGACTTTCGGCAGAATGCGCCGGGTCAATCATCTGGGGTGGTTGGGCGTAAAGAGAATGCGTTTCAAAATTCGTCGCCAGAAGCCGCCCATGGCGGTCCACAATATCCGCACGGCTGGCGTGAATGCGCGCGCCAGGTGCTTCGGCCTGTGGTTCGCTGGGCTCCGATGTTGCCAAAAGACCCATGCGCCCGCCCACGATGCTGAAAGCAACCACAAAGAACAACCCCAGGACCAAAAGCCGACCTTCGGCGCGTTGGCGCGCCTGATCGCGCATTTGCTCGTGGCGGATGCGGATATTTTCGCGTTCGATTGCGTCCGGGTTTTCGCCTTTTTCACGCGCGTCCAGAATGCGCGCCAAGGGGCGTAGCGGGGTGCGGATCATGGCCGGGCCTCCTCTTGGGGTGCGTCGGTGGAGTTTTCAACAAGGCGCATCTCCGTCAAAACCGGGGCTGGCGGGTAAGCCACCTGGTCAACAAATCCAAACTGGTCCGGATGCAGCTCCAGCAGTCCCAATCGATCAAAATTGATTTCAGCCAGATCCCGTAGTCGGTCAGGGCGGTTCAGATATGCCCATTCCGCGCGCAAAACCGCCAGGCGGTCGTGTGCGTTTCTGATGTCTTGTCGCAGTTTTCGGGCTTCGCTTAGGGCGGCCTGCGTGGCGTAGTTTTCGCGGTAGGCCCAGAACGCCAGACCAATAACGGCCAGTGTTGTTAGGATGTAAAATACGGTTCTCATCTAAAATACCTCCTTCACCAACGGCATGCCGATGGTTTTGGCGTCAATCTCTCGTGCGGGAGCGTCTGTCCGTGTGGCAACCCGCAACTTGGCGGATCGCGCGCGCGGGTTTACGGCGATTTCATCCGCCTCAGCAGCGATGGCCTTGCGCGATTTCAATGTGAACCCCGGCGCCTCGCGTTCGATCTGCGGCGCATAGCGATTGGCATTGCCCCCTACCCCCGCCCGCGCCGTCAGGAAACGTTTCACCATACGGTCTTCAACCGAATGAAACGTCACCACGGCAAATTGCCCACCCGGCTTCAAAGCACGCTCCGCCGCCATAAGGCCCTGAAAAAGCTCACCATATTCGTCATTTACCGCGATACGAAGCGCCTGAAAGCTGCGCGTGGCCGGATGCGATTGTCCGGGCTTAGCGCGCGGCAAACAACCCTCGATGATGGAGGCCAACCGTAGCGTAGTGGTGATGGGTTCCATGGCGCGTTCGCGCAGAATGGCTTTGGCGATGCGTCTGCTGGCGCGTTCCTCGCCGTATTGGAACAGTAAGTTTGCAATGGTTTCTTCAGAAGCATCATTCACGATATCCGCCGCTGAGAGGCCATCTTGGCTCATTCTCATGTCGAGCGGCCCGTCCCGCATGAAAGAAAAACCACGTTCTGCCAGATCAAGCTGCATGGATGAAACGCCCAAATCCAACACCACCCCATCGAGGTCGCGCGCATAGTCATCCATCTTGGAAAAAACGCCCTGCTGTTGGACAAGACGCGGGCCAAAATCCCCTGCCCATTTTGCCGCCATCTCAAACGCCAAAGGATCGCGGTCCACCGCCACGACCTTTTCAGCTCCCGCCTCCAGCAACCCGCGTGAGTACCCACCCGCACCAAAAGTACCGTCCAGCCAGACTCCCTGAACCGGTGCCACAGCACTCAAAATGGAAGTCAATAGTACCGGAATATGAGGCGAAGACATGTCAGAGGGGGCCACAGCAGCCATGTGTCACGCCTCCTTTTTGGAATCCAACAAGATCAGCGGGTCAAAATCATCTGGCAGTTCGTCGAGGTAAGCCTCGGTTTTGGCCACCTCGTCGGTTTGATAGGTATCCGGATGCCAAATCTGAAAAGTGTCGCCCATGGCCAGAAAGAAAGCTTCGCCCTCGAGGCCGATTTTCTGACGCAACTTGGCAGGCAAAACGAGGCGGCCCGTTTCATCCACAGATGTTGGAAAAGATTGCCCCTGAAATAGAGTATGCAGGAGTTTGCGCTCGCGCGATCCACGCGGCAAGGCGTCAATCTGATCATCCACCTCGTTGATGGCGTCCATCGTGTAGCATTCTAAGTAGTTGCGCCGATGATCGCCGTAAACGATAACAAGTTCCGGATTTTCCCCGGAGGTCCAGTTTGGGTCAGCGGCCTCGATCACACGGCGAAAAGAGGCCGGTATGGATACCCGCCCCTTTGCATCGACCTTGTGATGGCTTTCGCCTCTGAACCTGCGGCTCACTGCCTTATCCCAATCTCATGCGTCACTTTAAGGTTGACGCTTATCCCCCTGCCGTGAAATGGAAACGGCGAGTTGATCTGCTGCCACTGATCAACTCGCCGCCCTCGTCCCGCTTTGCGGGGAAGTCCAGTCACGCGCGCCACCTGGGGGGATGTCTGCTCGCTCGCGCGCCGGATCTCTTGGTCAGTTGAAAGCGAGGGCCTGTATGAACCTGCTAGAGTTTTTATTTTGTGGGGTCGTTTAGCGCCCCGGTCTCGATCTCATCTGATGCAATAGGGATACAATGGGAAACTATGGGATAGCAAGGCATTTTTAGTTACTGGAATCTTACCTATAGACTGTAGGATTAACGAGTAATCCGTATTTTGAGAGATTTTTGAGAATATTCTCCATAAATTGCGATGAAATTCTTAAAAGGCACAACATATTGATCGGCGGATTTTTCCCATAAATTCCCAAAAATCTAAAAATACTTGATGCAGGGTCAAATGTTCACTTTTTGTTTCGATGGGCCTGGCATCTGTTACACCATAAAAACCCATAAATATTGGGCTTTGTTGATTCGAATTCCATTTCACTCCCACAAATTCCCAGCACGTATGGCCGCATCCGGTATCTGTCCCACAAAGTCCCATATCCCCTCAACCGCACCACCGCTTGCGGCCGACATGGGGGTTGTCTAGGATACTCTGACATCAGAGCCCAAGTGAAAAGTAAGCGTGTGAA
Organism: Paracoccaceae bacterium; assembly: GCA_033344815.1. NCBI lineage: Bacteria > Pseudomonadati > Pseudomonadota > Alphaproteobacteria > Rhodobacterales > Paracoccaceae > Paracoccaceae bacterium. Next base: position 1,220,881 of record JAWPMR010000001.1, read on the forward strand.
TGTTCCAGTAAGTATCCTTGGCCGTTCGTTTCGGCTGATCTTCGCACAACCACTGGAGACCCTGAAAGTCATTGCTCCCGGAATAATTGCGGCAGGGCTCGCAAGCATACTCGTGATGATGGCTTTAGTCCTGTGGATCGTTTCAGATGAACGCTCACTACTTGGCTACACGGCACTGGCGCTATTGGTAGCCCTCGGGGTGATTGTGGGTTTGGCTGGAATTGTTGCCTTCGCAGTGCTTTGGCATAGACATGCGCTCTTGGACGATACCGCCCGCGATAGCGTCATGCGCCCAGCCGGCCACATCCTGAGCCGGTATCTTGGAGAGGCCGTACTGGTACTCATGATCACCTTTGCCGCCGCATTTCCTGTCGGTTCGATCTTCGGGATCGTCATTGCGGTCATGGACCATCAGGGTTTGGAGACGAAAACAGCAGAGATCCTTATCACAATACCCTTAACTGTTTTTTTGTTGTGGGTTGCGATCCGTGTGAGCTTGACCCTTCCAGCGGCATCAATTGGTCAAAAGCTTAGCATATCGGAGAGCTGGGTAGCGACGGGGAAGATATCTGGGGATATCTTCTGGACAGCAGTTCTGCTTACGATTGTAAACGTCACTATCTTCTCGTTGACCAACGGTCTGGCGACCGCCCTGCCCAAACTGGAGATCGCCTTCAGTCTGCTACAAATTGTAATTCAATCGCTTATCCACATCAGCTTGCTAAGCACACTATACGGACACCTCATACAAGGTCGGTCTCTTACCTAGGCCATACCCCCCTTAATCAAGCCTTCAGCGATGCGGGCATAAACCTCAGCCATTGGGCCTTCCTTTGCCGCGATGGGCGTACCGCCGTCCCCTGCCAACCGCGTATCGAGATCAATCGGGAGAGTACCCAACAACGGGACCCCTAGTTTCGTCGCCTCAGCGGCAACACCCCCCTGCCCGAAAATCTGATGTTCTGATCCGCAATCCGGGCAGACAAACATCGACATGTTCTCAATCAAACCCAACACAGGCGTTTTCAGCGTATCAAACATGTCGAGCGCCTTGCGGGCATCAATCAGCGCCACATCCTGCGGCGTGGAGACAACAATCGCGCCGGTCAACTCAGACTTGGTACATAGTGTCAGCTGAACATCCCCCGTTCCGGGCGGCAGATCAACCAACAAGACATCCAACTCGCCCCACTGCACCTGCCCCAACATCTGTTGCAACGCGCCCATCAACATGGGACCACGCCAGACCACCGCTTTGCCCTCCTCCATCATGAAGCCAATAGACATCAATGTGACACCATGCGCCTGCAGGGGAATGATCGTCTTGCCATCAGGTGACGCTGGGCGCTTGTTGACCCCCATCATGCGCGGCTGGCTGGGACCGTATATATCCGCGTCCAACAAACCCACCTTGCGCCCCGCCTTGGCCAGCGCCACTGCGAGATTAGACGATACTGTCGATTTACCGACGCCACCCTTGCCAGACCCAATGGCCAGAATGCGTTGAACGCCACTGGGTTTGCTTGGACCTTCCTGCGGCTTCGGGTGTCCGCCTATTTTGAGACTGGGGGGAGCCGCCTTCTTTTCTGCGGGACCATGTGCGGTCAACGCAACCGAAACGGCTTCAACGCCTGGGAGTTCAGCCACGATGTTTTCTGCAGCGTCTCGCAATGGTCCCATCTGGCGCGCAACTTCCGGGCTTGGCGCTTCGATTACAAACCGTACAGATGTGCCGTCAATTGCCAAGGCACGAATCAAATCATGCTCGATCAGGTTTTTGCCGTCCGGAAGCGCGACCCGCGCCAGGGCCTCTTCGATTTCGGCTTTTGTTATCGACATGCCCAAATTCTCCTCATCAGCGCTACATTCTTAAGCGCCTGTTTCCGCTAACATTATGTCCGGTGTTTATCTGCTTAACCCTATAGCACTACGCATAAAATTACGCTAGGCCGCCTATGCAATTGCTGCATGGCAGCATTGAAAATCTGTGTATTGTGCAATTGCAGCATTTTCCTAAATATAGGTCACAAGACGTGATATAAATGATCGAGAGGCAAAAGAGATGGCCTACTACACACACACAAACGCGCGGCCCAACAGCCTGATTGAGAGGGCGTTGATATCCTCCGCAAACATGCTTCAGGTATTGTCCGCCCGGTATGCGCGCTATCGCGTATACCGCGAAACCTACATCGAATTGTCCAGACTGGGCGATCGGGAACTGAATGACCTGGGCATGTCCCGGTCAATGATCCGTGGCCTGGCTTGGGAAACGGCTGAAAATTACACAGGCCTCAAAACCTGATCGAAATCAGGCGTCCGTCTCCTCCCTAGGGCGCCTGTACCAAAGCGGCGGCATCACTCCTCCCCGATGCCGCCGTACTGAACAAAGCGCGAAACAGCGCGCCACCCCTCTTCTGCAAACAGCAGTCGCGGGATGGTTATCGGATCAGGCGCACCAATCCTCCTCCCTGGGGCGTCTGTAACTTGGCAGCGGCATTCATCCTCCTCCCGGATGCCGCTGTCCCTAATTGAGCAAGCCAGAATGGCTTGTTGTCATATGCGTCGGAAGCAATCTCCTCCCTGATCTTCCGGGGCAGACAAAGAAGACGGTTCCCACCTCCTCCCGGGAACCGTCTTTTTTTGCCCGCTGAGATCCTAATCTCCGCCGTCGAAAGCACGAAATAAGAGCACTGATAAACCACGGCCCTCGATACGATGGGAGTCGCCCCGATTGTGAAAGGTTAGTTGTTCCTGACTTTGCATGCGACAAACCCGGCACGCTGCGCCCCATGGCCCTGCGGTATCGCCCTACCCTGTATTCATGAAGTGCACATCGCATGCGCAGGGTCACAGCACATTTATCTTGTACCACAGCCGTTGTCGGGTCGGCCAAAAGGGGGCATCAAGGTCAACACACGCAGTAAAAAGGCGCTACTCGCTCGAGCCGCGCGCAGATTAGATTGCCGCTATTGGACGGGTTACTCCAGATCAGATGCATGCTTGCGTGGATCTTACCAAGGCAAACTGCTGCCTGTCGCGCACTGTGCGTGAAACGGCGGCGTTTTCACCGTAGTGTCCCGATCTGACCTGCGGCGTGAACGGCGCTCGAATCTAGCTGCACAACTCCAAGAAAACGAATGCGGCGAACTACCCGCCGCACCGAAATCGAAACAAAAAAACGCAGGTGATGAAACCGCGTGGAGCATTATTCAAACAGACATTTTGCCCCGGTAGGACACGCCTTGGAGGTGGTTGGAAACAGAGTTTGCGGACTTCTGTTTCTGAAGTGAAACGCACGGCACAATTTCGGCATTTCATCAGTCGCAATGGTTAAAAAGAGGCGAGATAACAGCTTCCCTTGCCGAGGCTTCAGAAGAAAGACACTCTCAGCCTTAACCTGTATGCGAGACTGGCCAACGGAAGATGCCATTGTTCAAACGCCGAAACGCAAGCATGTTAAAAACATGCCGCTTGGAAAGGGCTTGCCTACCGGTGCATTGGAGCTGCGGGTTCAAAATGGAACATCGTCACAACCGGTGATGAACTTTGCGACGACTTTCTTGATGCCGGCTTTTTCAAAGGCGATCTCCAGCTTATCCCCTTCGACGCCCTGAATGGCACCATAACCGAACTTCTGATGAAATACCCGTTCGCCCACGGTAAAGCTCGATACGGCAGCCATGTCGATCACCGTGTTTTTGCTTTCGCGTGGTTGGCTGACACCCCGGTCCTGACTGCGCGCCTGCAGCCGCCGCCACCCCGGTGAATTATAGACATTCGCCTCTGCCGCCGCTTCATGCAGGTTCGATTTGGGGGCCGCCGCTCCATATCCGCCACCGTAAAGCCCCGGTGGTGTCAGCACTTCTACGTGCTCTTCGGGCAATTCGTCGATGAACCGCGAAGGCATCGCGCTTTGCCATTGGCCGTGAATCTGGCGATTGCCAACAAAGGAAATCGTGCAGACCTGTTCCGCGCGCGTGATCCCCACATAGGCCAGCCTGCGCTCTTCTTCGAGCCCTTGCAATCCGCTTTCGTCCATGGACCGCTGCGACGGAAATAGGCCATCTTCCCATCCCGGCAGGAAAACAATCGGGAATTCCAAGCCTTTGGCACCATGCAAAGTCATGATGCTGACCTTCTCCTCTTCGGCCGAGCTTTCATTGTCCATGTTCAAAGTAACTTCTTCGAGGAACCCCTGAAGGTTATTATAGCCTTCGAGCCCGCCCACCAGTTCTTTCAGGTTTTCAAGCCGACCTGGCGCTTCGGGCGTTTTTTCATTTTGCCAGAACGTGGTGTAACCACTTTCCTCAAGGATGGTTTCGGCAATCTCAATATGACTTACCGTTTCGTCTTTGAGCAGGTTATGCCACCGGGAAACGGCCGCAACAAACTGTTTGAGCTCGATTCCACCTTTGCCTTTGATCAATCCGCTTTCTACGGCCAGTCGGGCGCCCTCGATCAGACTGACGCCATTCTGCCGAGCCGTCACTTGGATCGTTTGTTGCGCCTTCGGGCCCAGACCGCGTTTGGGAACATTTACGATCCTCTCGAAGGCCAGATCGTCTTCCGCACTGATGACCAGCCGGAAATAGGCAATCGCATCCCGGCATTCCAACCGCTCAAAGAAACGCGGGCCGCCTATGACCCGGTAGGGCAGTCCAATGCTAAGAAATCGGTTCTCAAGCACGCGCATTTGATGGGACGCGCGCACCAGAATGGCCATGCTGTCCAGCCCAAATTTCTGCATGCCCCGCGTACCACGCTGTGCGGCCTCGATCTCTTCGCCGATCCAGCGCGCCTCTTCTTCGCCGTCCCAATGACCGATCAGGCGAACCTTCTCGCCCTCAGACAGGTCGGTGAAAAGGGTCTTGCCCAAACGTCCCTGATTGCCCTCGATGACGCCCGAAGCCGCGGCCAGGATATGCGGGGTAGAGCGGTAGTTCTGCTCCAGCCGCACCACATGCGCGCCGGGAAAATCCTTTTCAAACCGCAGGATATTGCCGACCTCAGCACCGCGCCACCCATAGATTGACTGATCATCATCCCCGACACAGCATATGTTCTTATGCCCACCCGCCAACAAACGCAGCCAAAGATATTGGGCAACGTTGGTATCTTGATACTCATCCACCAGAATATAGGCGAACCAGCGCTGATATTGCGCTAATACATCCGGGTAATTTTGGAAAATCGTGACCATATGCAGGAGCAGGTCACCAAAATCCGTGGCGTTCAATTCGCGCAATCGCGTTTGATACTGGGCGTAGATTTCGGGACCACGATTATTATAGGCCCCGGCATCGCTGCTGGGAATTTTGTCCGGGGTCAGCGCGCGGTTTTTCCAGCTGTCAATGATGCCCGCCAGTTGCCGCGCGGGCCAACGTTTGTCGTCAATTCCTTCAGCGCGCACCAATTGCTTTAACAGCCGCAGTTGATCGTCCGTATCCAAAATGGTGAAGTTCGACTTTAATCCCACCAGTTCCGCGTGGCGCCGCAGAAGTTTTACGCAGATGGCATGAAACGTGCCCAACCATGGCATCCCCTCAATCTGCTGACCCAACATTGTGCCGACGCGGATTTTCATCTCCCGGGCGGCCTTGTTTGTAAAGGTGACCGCGAGCACTTCGTTTGGTCGCGCCCTGCCCGTGCTCAGCAAATGTACGATCCGCGCCGTCAAGGCACGTGTCTTGCCGGTACCTGCACCGGCCAGCATCAGAACCGGACCATCCAGCCTTTCAACGGCAGTGCGCTGCGCCGGGTTCAACCCATCGAGATAAGGCTGCGGGCGCGCGGCCATGGCACGTGCGGACAAGGATGCGCCATCAAAGGCGTCCATTTCATCAAAATCGCTCATGGGGTCAATGTATCGACTGAAACGCCAGAGGAAAAGAACTGTTCTTGATGCGTTCTGCTTTTTTCGATCGCGGCGAGTGCAACCCACGGGGCATACGCTTTGGCACATAAGATACCTTTTGCTCGATGCGCCTGCATAGCTGAAATCGCAGCGGGAGTGTCATCTTTTCAAGTGATTTTCGGCGAAACAGATCTGCATCAGACCCTTGATCTTTGACACCCAGCCAGCAATTTCAAGCGCGGTTTTCGGAATTTGCCGGTCCCCACATCCGATGATGGAGCTTCATTGTGCGCCGGAATGTTGCTCTGAGCGTTCTGACAACCACAACCATCCACACCCATGATCCGCAAGGGCGTGGCCAGCGGCAAAGAAGTCATGCATAGAGGGTCGATATGACGGACTTACACGCCAAATACCCCGCGATCAGCGATTTACGGCATAAAGCGCGCAGCAGGCTTCCTAAATTTGTTTGGGAATATCTCGATTCCGCGACCGGAGATGAGGCAACAAAAAGGCGAAACCGGACCAGTCTGGACTGCATTGGGCTTATGCCTTCGATCCTGCATGGCGAATTCGAGCCGGACCTCGGCACGTCGTTTTTGGGGCGTGATTTGCCTTTGCCCTTCGGAATAGCGCCTCTGGGAATGTCTGGGCTGATGTGGGCAGACGCGGAGGGTGATCTGGCCCGCAGCGCCGCGCGCGCAGGAATTCCCTATGCGCTTTCAACTGTTGCCACGCAGTCACCTGAAGATCTGGCACCTCATTTGGGCACGGATGCCTGGTTTCAGATGTATCCACCCCGAGATGAGGCCATCCGCACCGACATGCTTTTGCGCGCGAAATCATCGGGATTTTCGACACTTATCCTCACCGTTGATGTACCCGTGGCGTCGCGACGCGAGCGTCAGACACGCTCGGGTCTGACCTTACCGCCGCGCCTGACACCGCGTTTGTTGGCACAGGTGGCGATGCGACCTGCATGGGCGTCCGCCATGGCGCGCCGCGGCATGCCCCGCATGCGCACGCTGGAAAAATACGCTGCCGAAACCAACAGTGCACTCTCCTCAACAGCGCATGTTGGGTATCTTTTGCGCACATCGCCGGATTGGGAGTATGTGCGTTGGTTGCGTGACGCTTGGGACGGTCCTTTCATACTCAAAGGGGTCTTGCGGGCCCAAGATGCGCAACAAGCCGAAGCGCTCGGTATTGATGCGATTTGGGTTTCCAATCACGCTGGCCGTCAGTTTGATGCAGCGCCCGCCAGCATCGACGCGTTGCCCGATATGCGCGCCGCGACGAAATTGCCGCTGATTTTTGATTCTGGTGTCGAGGGCGGCTTGGACATTCTGCGCGCCATGGCGTTGGGTGCCGATTTCATCATGCTCGGACGCGCGTTCCACTACGCCTTGGCCGCTCTGGGCCCGAAGGGGGTCGATCATCTCATCGACATCCTGCGCAAGGACCTGATCGCCAATATGGGACAACTGGGTGCCAAATCGCTTGACGATCTACCGCCAGCATTCAAGTTGGACTGACGCGATAAGATGTCTTTGCTGACCAAAGGTCACTTTACATTTCCGCGCCAAAATGCTGCGGTGCGGCACAATTAGCGTCCCCTACCCGAATGTACGCATTTACGCAGAAGGATAATCTTTCTAAATAGGCGCATCCGCCGAACCTAAAAGAGGCTGCCAAATGACAGAATTCCGCAAGATCCTGATCGCCAACCGAGGTGAGATCGCCATCCGCATCATGCGCGCGGTGAACGAGATGGGCAAAAAGACCGTTGCCGTCTATGCCGAAGAGGACAAGCTGGGATTGCATCGTTTTAAAGCGGATGAAGCCTATCGTATCGGTGAGGGCTTGGGACCTGTTGCCGCCTATTTATCGATAGACGAAATCATACGGGTGGCCAAAGCCTCTGGCGCAGATGCCATTCATCCCGGATATGGGTTGCTCTCTGAGAACCCGGATTTCGTCGATGCTTGCGACCAAAACGGCATAACTTTCATAGGTCCGCGTGCCGAAACAATGAGAGCTTTGGGCGATAAAGCCTCCGCGCGCCGCGTCGCGATGGCCGCAAACGTACCTGTCATTCCCGCAACGGAAGTCTTGGGCGATGACATGAAAGCCATCAAGGCCGAGGCAAAAGAAGTCGGCTATCCATTGATGCTCAAAGCGTCATGGGGCGGGGGCGGGCGCGGCATGCGTCCGATCGCGGCTGAGTCGGAGTTGGAAGAAAAGGTGCTGGAAGGCAGACGCGAAGCTGAAGCCGCCTTTGGCAATGGCGAGGGGTATCTGGAAAAGATGATCCTCAAGGCGCGCCACGTTGAGGTTCAAATTCTGGGCGATAAGCACGGCAACATGTACCACCTGTTTGAACGCGACTGCTCTGTTCAGCGGCGCAATCAAAAGGTCGTGGAACGCGCGCCTGCGCCGTATCTGAGCGATGCACAACGTGCAGAGGTTTGCAAACTGGGTTATGAGATTTGCAAACACGTGAACTACGAATGTGCTGGCACAGTCGAATTCCTGATGGATATGGAAGACGGAAAATTCTATTTCATCGAAGTAAACCCGCGTGTTCAGGTGGAGCATACCGTGACAGAAGAAGTCACCGGCATTGACATCGTTCAGGCCCAAATCCTGATTGCAGAGGGCAAAACCATCGCTGAAGCGACAGGCAAGCCAACGCAAAAAGACGTGCAACTCAACGGTCACGCGCTGCAAACGCGCATCACCACAGAAGATCCGCTGAACAATTTCATCCCAGACTACGGCCGGATTACCGCGTTCCGTGAGGCCACAGGCATGGGCATCCGGCTGGACGGCGGCACGGCCTATTCTGGCGGTGTGATCACGCGGTATTACGACAGTCTTTTGGTCAAGGTCACCGCCAAGGCACAGACGCCAGAAGCGGCGATTGCCCGGATGGACCGGGCCTTGCGGGAGTTCCGGATTCGCGGCGTCAGCACCAACATCGCCTTTGTTGAAAACCTGCTGAAACATCCAACGTTTCTGGACAACACCTACCACACAAAATTCATCGACGAGACACCGGATCTGTTCCAGTTTTCAAAACGCCGGGATCGTGGCACCAAGGTGCTGACATATATTGCCGACATCACCGTGAATGGGCACCCTGAAACCAAAAACCACCCGCGCCCCGGTGCCCATGTAAAAGACCCAAAACCGCCCGCACTGATGGCCGAACCGATGATGGGCACGCGCAACCTGTTGGAGCAGAAAGGCCCGCAAGCGGTCGCAGATTGGATGAAACAACAACGCCAACTGCTGATCACCGACACGACCATGCGCGACGGGCACCAATCCTTACTGGCGACACGCATGCGCAGCCACGACATGATCAAGGTGGCGCCTGCCTATGCCGCAAACCTTCCGCAGATTTTCTCCATGGAATGCTGGGGCGGTGCGACCTTTGATGTGGCCTATCGCTTCCTGCAGGAATGCCCCTGGCAGCGCCTGCGCGATCTGCGCGCTGCTATGCCGAACATCATGACGCAAATGCTGCTGCGCGCCTCAAATGGCGTCGGTTACACCAACTATCCCGACAACGTCGTGCAGGAGTTCGTCCGCGTCGCGGCGAACACCGGCGTGGATGTTTTCCGTGTGTTTGACAGCCTTAACTGGGTGGAAAACATGCGCATCGCAATGGATGCCGTGATTGAAAACGGCAAGGTTTGCGAGGGAACGATTTGTTATACCGGGGACATCAATGACCCGGATCGTGCCAAGTATAACCTGAAATACTATGTCGATATGGGCAAAGAGCTGCGCGAAGCTGGCGCCCATGTTCTCGGCCTCAAGGATATGGCGGGTCTTCTGAAACCTGCGGCCGCGCGCCAGTTGGTAAAGGCCCTCAAAACGGAAGTGGGTTTGCCCATTCACTTTCACACCCATGACACGGCGGGTGTGGCCTGCGCGACCATCCTTGCCGCGGCAGAGGCGGGTGTTGACGCAGTGGACTGCGCAATGGACGCCTTGTCGGGGAATACGTCCCAGGCGACGCTTGGGTCCGTTGTCCAGGCGCTGCGCCATACAGATCGCGACACCGGTTTGAATATGGCTGCGGTACGCGAGATATCGGACTACTGGGAAGAGGTACGCGGACATTACGCGGCCTTTGAGACTGGCATGCAAGCGCCTTCCTCCGAAGTTTACCTGCATGAAATGCCCGGCGGGCAATTCACCAACCTCAAGGCGCAAGCGGCATCACTTGGGCTGGAGGATCGCTGGCCGGAGGTGGCGCGCACCTATGCGGATGTAAACCAGATGTTCGGAGATATCGTCAAAGTGACGCCGTCCTCCAAAGTCGTGGGCGATATGGCCCTGATGATGGTGGCACAGGGTCTGACCCGCAACGATGTGGAAGATGCCGGAACGGATGTGTCCTTCCCCGACAGCGTGGTGGATATGCTGCGCGGCAATCTTGGGCAACCTCCCGGTGGGTTCCCCAAAGGCATCCTGAAAAAAGTATTGAAGGATGAGAAACCAAACACCGACCGCCCTGGAAAGCATCTGGCCCCGGCGGATCTTGAAGCCCTTCGAAATGAAGCTTCCGAGGCCATGAACGGCCGCATCGTAGATGATGAGGACCTGTCAGGGTACCTGATGTATCCTAAAGTCTTCCTCGATTACATGGGGCGTCATCGCACTTATGGACCAGTGCGCACTTTGCCTACCCGGACTTTCTTTTACGGCATGGAAGCAGGCGAAGAGATTTCCGCCGAAATTGATCCCGGCAAAACGCTGGAAATCCGCCTGCAGGCCGTGGGCGACACCAACGAGGATGGCGAGGTCAAAGTTTTCTTTGAACTGAATGGTCAGCCCCGCGTCATTCGTGTGCCAAATCGACTGGTAAAAGCTACAACAGCACAACGCCCCAAAGCGGAAACCGGCAATGCAAACCAGATCGGAGCGCCGATGCCCGGCGTTGTGGCATCGGTTGCGGCGGCTGTTGGTAACAAAGTCAAAGCTGGCGATTTATTACTCACCATCGAAGCCATGAAAATGGAAACTGGGATTCACGCGGAACGGAATGCAACGGTAAAAGCCGTCCATGTGAGCCCCGGGGGCCAGATAGATGCAAAGGACTTGCTGGTCGAATTGGAGTAGGTCGGAGGCTAATTTACAGACAATACGACCAGTACCGATTGACCCTGCTGTGTTGGCCTGGCCGCATCACCCTTTTGGGCCGGGACTGAGAATTCAAAAAGGCACTGCAAGATGAGATTGTCTTCGTTTTCTTTCATTGTTCCGGATTACGACGCGGGGATCGCGTTCTTTTGTGGCGTTCTTGGATTCGATCTGATCGCGGACATACCTCAAGGTCACAAACGTTGGGTGGAAGTGCGCGCACCGGGAGCGATGAGTTCCGTCGTTCTGGCGCGAGCAGACAATGCAGAGCAGAAAAAAATGATTGGAAATCAAGGCGGCGGCCGGGTTTGGTTGTTTCTTGAAACAGATAATTTTGCGCGCGAACACAAACAGTTGCTGGCGTGCGGCATCCTGTTTGAAGAAGATCCACGGAACGAGATCTATGGTCAGGTTGCGGTGTTTCGCGATCCGTTTGGCAATCGTTGGGATTTGATTCAGAAGGGCAGTTGAAAAAACGGCGGCTTGTCGCGATGTTGCGAAAAAACCGGAAAAGAATTTTCATGTTTTTTGGTTTTTCCCCTTGCAGGAAACCGACAGCACAGCTATTTCACGCCTCACCCAAGGATGCGGGCGTAGCTCAGGGGTAGAGCATAACCTTGCCAAGGTTAGGGTCGGGCGTTCGAATCGCCTCGCCCGCTCCAATGGGAAAATCAGTCAAAACAATCGCTTGCTGTGTAAAGAGCTACGCAGGTTAGTGACGGTCAGACCACGCAACATCATAAACCTGTTCATGGAGCTCGTCGTCACCATCCATCCAACCTTTTACGATCTGGACACGATCCAGGTTTGCCCCAATGGGGTCGCGCAACGCATAGATCATGAACTTCGGAGCATCAGCGGTTGCACGGCGTAGGTCCGCCCCCATTGGAACACCTTTCTGGTATCCGGCAAAGGCGGGTTGGCGGCCTCTGAGGTCTGCTGCGGAAAACTCCCAGCCTCCGAAGAAGCGGACCATCATACGCGGGCCGGTGGTTGCATAGACCTCGCGCCGCACCATCGCGTCCCAAAGGCTTTCGCGCGTGTTCTCTTCGGCCCAGACGCCGGTGTATCCGGATGCCGAAAGAGCCCAGCCTGGAAACTCACCTAGATCCGTCTTGGTAAATGGGTGGTTTACTCGGTTCGCAGATGGTTCAGCGTTGGTTGCTTTTCCAAAGTAATTATCGCTGTCAGCGGTTGAGAGCGACGTATGGCTGTCCGTGGCCCCGGAAAACCCAAACCGGTAGGGATTAACACCAAACTTCATTTGGGTAAGCGTCCGGTCAGGCCGGTTTATGGGGCGGTTTTCCATGGCAGGAGATCATCGACACGGTTGATCTTGTAATCTGGAATGCGAGCGAGTGTGTCGGCCAGCCAGACCTGCGGATCAATGCCGTTCAGTTTGGCGGTTTCGATCAGGTTATAGGCGATAGCGGCGGCGCGGCCACCGGTCTGTGATCCAACGAACAGGTAGTTCTTGCGCCCGATTGCGACGGACCGCATCGCCCGTTCGGCTGTGGTGTTGTCCAACTCCAAGATGCCGTGGTCGAGGTAAGGACGCAGCCGAGCCATGCGCGTCAGGGCATAGCGGATTGTCCCCGCCAGCGGTGACTTACCAGAGATACTGGGGAGTTGGGCGTGTAGCCAGGCTTCGAGATCGTCGAAGATCGATTTTGCCTGCGCTTGTCGGAGATGCGCACGCCGTTCTGGCGGCGATCCACGGGCCTCTTTCTCGACAGCGTAGAGCTGCGCGATACGCTTTATGGCTTCATCTGCGATTGCCGAACCCTGAGCGCGGTGGACGTCCACGAACTTACGTCCCGCTGCCCGGCAGTCGTTTGCGCAGCGAAACGATGAGAGGGGACATGCGCCATGCAGGCGACCTCGCGGATATCGCCTGAACGGTAAAGGTCTTCGAACCCGGCATAGCCGTCCGCATGCATCCAGCCATGGTATTTGGCGAGATGATCTTTGGGGTGCTGGCCTTTGCGATCAGGGGAGATTTGATACCAGCTTGCGGGTGGCACGTCGCTGCCCCACGGTCTCTCGTCGCGCCCATAGGCCATAATCGCGCGGTCGCGGTCTTTCCGGTGCCGGGTGCCAGCATTTTGACCGGCGTGTCGTCTGCAAAGATCGCTCACCCGGCCAGCACGTGCCGTCCAATGGCATCGGCCAGTGGTTCCAAAAGTGCTGTGGACTTGCCGATCCAATCCGCCAGCGTTGAACGATCAATGTCGATCCCATCGCGCTCGAAGATGCCGCTTTGGCGATAGAGCGGCAGATGGTCGGCGTATTTGTTAACCAGAACATACGCCAGCAAACCCGGACCGGGGCGGCCCCGTTCGATGGGACGCAATGGCAATGCGGCTTGTGTGAATGCCTCGCAACCCGAACAGGCAAAGCGCGGTCGAACGATGCGGTTCACAATGAAGCGGCCAGGAACGTATTCCAGTTCCTCGGTCACGTCCTCGCCCAGGCGGCGCAGTCCACCATCGCATTGAGGGCAATCATCATCGCCAGTCGTCAGCTCCACCTCCATGCGCGGGATGTGATCGGGGATCGGGCGGCGCTTGGGTTTGTCTTGCGGCTCTTCGTCAGGAAGACGCAGCTTTGCTGTCATCTTGGCAACGGCGATCCCGCTTGTTTCCAGCGCAAGTTGAAGCTGTTCGATGCTCTCGGATGACGACCCGAACCGGTGATGGCCCCTCTCGGCAGATTTGACTGCACCAAATCGCCTGCCGGGCAAGGGTTGACCAGCCAGCTGATGCCGCAACTTCTCGATCAAGACTGCCTGCGACTTCACCTCGGCCAGCAAAAGCGCTGTGAACTACCTCAGCTCGTCAGGATCTTTCGGTAAAGATTTGTCGACGTCCAGCATGGCCAGACCATAACAAAACAACAGCGCGACGGGAATCCCATGCGGGCGTTTATCCTGCCTTGAGCGGTGTCCAACTGCGCTGCGGCACACGCCAATCGATCCCTTCCAAAAGCATTGCCAACTGAGTTGGCGTCAGGGCTATTTTGCCCTCTTTCGCCGATGGCCACACGAACCGACCCTTCTCCAAGCGCTTACTGAACAGGCAGGCACCTTGTCCGTCCCACCAAATGATTTTGATGAGATCGCCGCGCCGACCACGGAAGACAAACAGATGGCCCGTGAACGGATCCTGCTTCAGCGTTTGTTCGGCCTGCGCCGCAAGCGTTGTGAACCCACGCCGCATGTCGGTCACACCGGCAGCCAGCCAGACCCGCGTGGTCGCCGGAACCGGGATCATACAGACAGACCTCGGATGAGCCGGGCCAGTACTTCTGGATCATAGCTGCCAACAATCCTCAGCTGATGACCGCCTGCGATGTCGATCTCAATTGCGCAGTGTTCGGAAGCGGCATTGGCTGCAAGAGTGGGGGTCGGTTCTTCGGCCACCGGCCGATCAACAATCTCAACTGGAAGGAAACAAGACTGAGGGGCAGCCTGTTCTTCGACGGCCTTCAGATCGGGTGCAGATTTTGGATCACGCAGCCACTTATGGATCAGATTGGTGTTCATCCACTGCCAGGCAGTGCATGTTTGCATGCACGAGAGGGGGCATACCGCCGCGCGACCTGCCCCACCGATACCCCCGGCGCGCACGTTTGCAAGCAGATCGAAACCTTCTCCTCATCCGACCAGAAACGCTTCTTCTGACCCTTCTTCCCCGCCATATCTGCCCTCAAGATGTCCACTATCGTTGGTGGACACTATCAACACACTCTATGAACCGTCAGAGCAGCCAGGCCGAACGCTTACTATTTTCCAGCAGGAAGCCTTGTTTCAGTGCTTCCCGAGCATATTCCCCATGCAGCATATCATTTGTTTTTGCTGCCGAGAGATCCATGTTCCCCACATCCCAAGTCTCGAAATCAGCAAAAGTATCTCCCGGAGACAAGACCGGATGGGTTTCGCCGTCACCCTTGATCTGGGTGATTTCATAGAGTGGCTCCCACTTAGCCCTGGCCATGACATAGGCTTCATCAACCAGATCCCCGGTAAAGCGGGTGTCAGTCGGGAACATTGTCCCATTTGACAAGTTGCCATTGTGCGCGAGAGCAAAAACCTGCCCGCCGGTTTCGGCTTCGTATTGCTCAATGCGTAAGCTTTTCAACCCAGTGACACCTGTCTATCTATGGATCACGCAGGGGTTTCGTCATGAACATTCTCAAGCGTACCATGCCTAAAAGTAGTCGCGCAGTGGTCTAGATTGGGGGTGGCGCACGGAGCCACACCCTCACTCTGGCCGTTCAAAGCCCAATTTTCCCAGAATTCTCGTGTACCTCTCTATCTGTTTTGTCTTAATTTTTTTCGGGTTTTCTCGCATATTTGCCAATGCTTCAGGATGGAGCCCCATGGCTTTTGCCACCTCAACTTTGTTCTCTTCAGTTAAATACTTCTTCAGGAACGTCTGAACTGCTGCCTGGAAAACCTTGAGGTTCGCCGTCTGATTTGTTTTCCTGCGCTTTGCCTTTTCAATTGCAAAAGTTGATATGCCGCTGCCCCTTGGCGCTAGCGCCTGGTCAAGCTTCAGAATGTTTCCTGTGATGGTATCTTCGTCCGTGAACATAGCATCAAGCGCAGTAAAACGGCCCGCCAAAGCACCCTCTGGATTATATTCGAGATGCTCACGCTTGGCAGCAGGTTTGAAACTATCGTCATCTGCCCCCACAAAAAAATCGTCGAATTGTTTCTTACCCCTTTTAGTCTCCGCTTTCCCCAGCGGTGCTGATTTATCCGGTCTGGTACGGTATTGACTGCGACTGGAGTAAGAAGAGAAATCAGATTGGTAGAACTGATGGAACTCCAAGAAGAAGGCGCGGTAATCTTTCA
Organism: Paracoccaceae bacterium; assembly: GCA_033344815.1. NCBI lineage: Bacteria > Pseudomonadati > Pseudomonadota > Alphaproteobacteria > Rhodobacterales > Paracoccaceae > Paracoccaceae bacterium. Next base: position 1,236,753 of record JAWPMR010000001.1, read on the forward strand.
TGTCCAAACCAGCCTTGCGCGCAGCGTGTATTATTTCGACAAAAGCTTCCTCTTTTTCGTACTTACCTTTCATGTACTCACCAAACGGATCACCCGACACGATAGCCTCGATCGCTTTAAATTCACTCTCTTCGGACCACAGGTCTCTGTAATTGCGCATCATTTCAACCGTCAGCCGGTGCTCACCTTCTGGATCCTTGCCAAATTGTGCCTTTGAATTGGTTTTTTCGATGTCATGAAAGAGGATCATCTTGGCCATCGCGGTGCGGGAGATCACGCGATGCTCATCTGTTGTTGCAATTTTCATGAATTGCCCAAGCACCATCTGAGCATGTTCGTAAAACTCGTATTGCTCGGACTTTGCCGAAATCTTGGTAAAAAACGGTTTTAGTTCAGGCACTTCACCAATCAGGAAATCCAACATATCGACAGGGCTTCCACCTGCGCGAAAAATTTCGTCTATCCGTTGGCCTGTGGCTTGTTGTGCTTTGCGCCGTTCGGCAGCCTCCTCACGGTTTTGAGCAAAAGCATTTGTCCCGAACCCGCTCTCTTCGGGCGCTTTGACGTTTTCGTCCTTGTCCATGGTGTCGTAGTCTTCGGCCATCGTATGCTCCAGCATCGCTTGCGTGGCCCAGGGTGCGACGACGTTGTGCATGAAGTCGTAGGCAGCCTCCGGCTTGCGCAGGCCATTTGCCGCCAGAAAATCGTCCAGCATTTTAGAACGCGACTCGAAAGGAATTTTCTTCTTGTTTTCCGCTAGCAGGGGGTGAGGACCGGGATCCTTGCGCCCTTCCATAACTTGAAGCCACGTAACATAGTACATGTTCAGTTGATTGGCTTTGGGTCCTGTATGCTTACGGTCAATAAAGCCCGCCCCTTCGATCCAGACGGAATACTTCTCTGGTTTACTCCCTTTATTTCCGGGTTCAAAAACTTCACGATCCGGGACGCCCATGCGCGCCCTGAGCTCTGCGGCATCGCGGATTTCGCCCGCAGTGGTTTCCTTGGAAGCGCCCTCAGTCTGCGCGCGTGTCGCCTCCGGATCATACGCATGTGTTATCAGGGACTGAGGCAATGCATGTTCGCGCAAAAGATCCAGATCGCCGCCCTTGACGCCAAATTGATTTGGCTCCGCGTGTCGATCGACGTTGAAGGTCCTGTCCTCAAAACCCTCATCCGTCGCCTGGGCTTCCGAGATTGCCCGCTTGGAGATGTCGTTGAACACGCTGAGAGGGATCAGAAAGGATCGGATCAAAGGATTGTTGATCGAGGCGCTGATTGCGGCTTGTTTCCGAGCGGCGTCGATCAAAGGCGCCAGTTCGTCGATCTTTTCGTCATCCGAACTTGCTCGAGCCCTGATAAGTTCGAGCTCTAGAGCTTCAGCCTTTTCCGTCTCGCTCGCCGCGCGCGCCTGATGTTCAGCGATGTATTTCTCAGCCCATTTCATCTGCCTCAGAACGCGGCCACCACTGGTCCACATCATGCCGTTCGCACCGGTTGAGATTATGATTTTACCCGAAGCCGCGTCTTGTTGGACGTCTTTAAAGGCGGAATCACCAACCCCGGTTTCAGCGTCCGAACTCGTGAAGTCTGCGGCAGCGGCCACCGCAGAATAAAGCCGTACATAGGGTACACCCTTGACGGTCTCTATCTCGACCACACCGCGATGTATGGCTTCGCTGCCCTCCTCAACACCTTTGGTCGGGCCCAGATAGCTGATCCCTTCAAGCCCGATCACCGGATCGCCACTTACGGCGTCCCTGCTGTCGCTTCTGGGTTCAGTATGGGAATGGTCTGGCGATGATGGGGGTTTCTTTGGCCTTCGGGCATCTTTTGCCGCCCTCTCGCGTTCCATCAGGAGCGGGTCACCAGCCAGCACGGCTGTGACAGCAGCCCCGATCTGTGCCGGGCGGTCCCCGGTGCTGACATCATGGACAACCATTGTCAGGATCTGGATGATGGCCTCATCCGACATTCCAGATGAAATCGTGCGCCGGGCCGTCTTCATATCCTTTGCCAAGGCATTTTTTTTATTTCGAACGATAAACAGCCCGTCGATCAGGCAATTGCCATCTGCCACCGTCTGCATCGCGCCTCGTTTGAACTTATTGCCTTCCTGATCCCGAAAGTCGAACCTGTCACCACCTGTGGGTTCAATCACAATGTAATGATTGCTGTTCACAAACAAAAGAATGCCGCGATGCGCGTTCCCCTCACCGTAGCGAATAATCCGACGGATAAACGGTTCCGTTGGCACGGGTTGCTCATAAATGGAAGCGTCAACACCCCAGGCATGCGCCAGAACAGTGCCTTCGCCCTCCGTCAAATACGAGCGCGAATTGATGTAGTCGACCCGTTGGGCGTCAATGGCTGCATCACCGATATGAATGACATCTTCGTCTTCCTGCGCCTCAAGCAAAGGTTCCTGCGGACGTTGAAATGCGTGCTCAGCAAGTGCCAGTAACTTGTCATCGACGGTCGTTGTGCCAAACCCGCGCAGGTTTGAGATCAGTGCCTGCAATGCTGGTCGGTTCGTTTTAGCTGCTTGTTCAATCCAGCTTGGTAAATACTCAGCGCCCCGCCCGCCAGTATCAACTTCCCATAGATTGTCACCAGATTGCTTTGGGTAGGGAAGCTTCAGCGCGAGCCTTTGTACGATGCCGGAACTTACCGCTGCCGCAGCTGTATCATTCTCAAAACCCTCTAAAGTGCGCATGCCAGATGGATCTTTTGCAACCTGCTGCAGGACAGACAGCGACGTCGCAGCGGCACTTTTACTTGCCGCAGTTTGCAGCATCGCCAGTTGATTGCAAATCTCCATTCCAGACCCGCCCTGCTCTTTCAAGACACGAACAGGCGCACGCTGCCCTCGGCTTGCATGCAAAGCGTTGGATCGATTTTTTGCAGGAACGGATTCAGGCACTTTGACGGTACAAGGTGGCAAAGGGTTTTCGCGTCAAAGCCACTGGAAATTTCCACCCGCTTGAAATGTGCAGCAAGGTAAACTCGCGCATTCACGATCCCCTTTTCAAATCACGATATATTCTTAGTTTAGCAACTGATTGAGATATGACCAAACCTACAATGCTCAAAGACCTTAACATCACTGGGCCTGGTCTTAGAGAACAGTCCCTGCAAATCATCCATGTGACGCGTCCTATTCTTTAAGATCCGGTGGCGGCCGTTCAAGCAGCCGCTTCATGCTGTTCAGATACTCCGGCTCACCGTTGCAGCTTTTGCAGGCCAGCATTTCAGCGTGTTCGTCGCTCATAAGTTCGGTTTCTGCGCTGGTTGTCACTGTCTGGAGCTGCATTTGAGAAGCCCATTTGAGCTGGTAGGCGCACACGGGTTGTGTCCGCCAGGGACGAAGCAGCAATCAGCACGCCGTGATTCTTGATGAAATGAACCTTCTTCTCTTCGAGCATGACGGCCATCTCTTGTCCTCAGTTATGTTGGTGCGCGGCACAGTGTAGATGTCGAGGTAGGACACCTTCCCACGGACATGGGCCGCCGTTTGGCTAAGGCCCGTGTTGAAACGTATTTGCCTGAGGCACAACAACGGTGGTTATCTTGAAACTGCCGAAACCTGCAAAGACGAGACCGTATGTTGAGCGAAATTAAGCGTTGAAGCAGAGTTTGGTTGCCTGTCCGCCTCGCCCCCTAGTGCTTTTGCCTGAAAGTTGAAACGTCGATCCTGCACTGTGGTCTTGGTCGGGTCGATAGTTCTCTTCGAGGACGACGCTTGGCCCATCGGAAAATAAGTCTGCGGCTTCTTTGTGATCCATCTCATCTGCTTCCCTGTAGGTCGCATTGCGGGAGCGCTTTGTGCGATTTTTACCGGACCTTGTGCGCGTCATGGGTCCAGCCTCTATGCGCAAAAAACTTGACCAGAAAAGCCAGAACAACAAGCACCCCGCCGAGGACATAGGCATCTGAATAGGCAAGCAGATCAGCCCATCCGTAGACGACGAGCGCCCATTCGCAAAGGTCGCAGCATTTGGCACTTTGAGCTCTTTCCGGTCGTTAACTGCACAACGCACGAAAGACTGCATTGACGCTAACCGTTCCAGAGGCTCTCTCAGGCTCAAATTAAAGCTCGCACAGCGCCATCCACCTTCTTTTCGGCTGGACCTGAAAGTAGCTCAATTGGCTCTTTACAGGATCCTTATCGCCGCACGGGTGGCCCATCACTCGATTGCGAACTGCTTATCCACATGCTCTTGCCAAGCTATTTCTTGAGGACCCAGTCCAAACGGCAGTTTTGTAAAGAGGTCCGCCTGGAACCCGTGCACGCGCCGCGAGCGCCTTTTAACAAAACGCTCTTGCTTAAATCCTGAGCGACTTCGGAGGTTCGATGTCTAAGTTTCCTTGCACGGAACTGACATTCGTTAAGCTACGCAGTCAGGATCGTCTGGCGGGTCAAAACAATGACCCTTTTACCGAGGTTCAACCCCGGCCATTGCCGAGAGAGCGTCCGAAATCGCCTCGGTGAAACCACTTCCTTCGACGCCATGAGCAAGTGGCGCGAATACGACGTTTCGAAGCCCGAGGTCGCTGGTGATTTCAAATGCTGCGGCGGGCGGCTCTGCTTCCCAAATCAAGATTCCTGCGCCCGTTTCCTCGATGCGGGTTTGAAGATCAGACAGGCCGCTTTCGTCTGGCATGGCTCCAGCCTCCCATTCCAGCGAATTCAGTGACAGCCCATAACGGCGGGCAAGGTATTGATAGCGGGGATGCGTCGCGATGATTGCAACACCCGCAAGACCTTCTAATTTCATTGCAGCCTCTGCATCCAAGGCTTCCAGATCGGCCTCCAATTCGGCGAGCCGGGCCTGAACCTGCCCGGCAGGCGCCAGACCGCGCGCAGTGATCGTTGTCGCAATGGCCTGCGCTTGTGCAAGAGCCAGCGACGGGTCAAGCCACGTATAAGACGCGATGCCTTCGTGCGAGTGTTCGCCACCATCGCCGTGGCTGTGCGTAATGCTTTTGGTAGCGATGAACTGATCTTCGATTGCTGCGGACGTGTTCACGAGCTTGGAGCGTGGCAGAGACACCCGATCAACCCATGTCGCAAAGCTCGCGCCGTTTAACAAGATCAGGTCTGAAGACTGGATCATGCTGATGTCGGCGATGGTGGGACGCCAAAAAGAAGGATCCACTCCTGCCGGTACCGGGAAAACCACCTCTGCTGAATCACCCAACAGGCGTTCGGCAAAGTATTGCAATGGGTAGTTCACGGCGACAACCCGGGGGCGGTCTTGCGATATCGCGGCGCTCGACCCAAAGAGTATCAATGAAACGGCAAACCAAGGTGTCAAAAAGCGCGACATCATCAACTCTGGCAATTCCGCGCGATGTCATCGGGCGTCACGATCCAATAATTGTCGTGACTTCCGGTATCGACCTCGATCAAAAGCCCACCCGAATGATCCAAACTGTCCAATGGAACGGCGACAGTCCCATCTTCCGAGATGGGGAGGGTTAGAAGCAGAGCATTTTCACCATCCAGCACGCGCACTTCGGCCTGCTGGACGGCGTTACCATTGGAAAACTTCGCCTCCACCAGGACCGTGTCGCAATCAACTGATGCAAAAACCGTCAGCTGGTGCGCAGCGGCCGCTATTGGAACAGCCACAGACAAAAAGGCCAGCGCGGCGGCCCGGATCACTCTCCGGTCCACTCTTCGAAATGAACCCAGATCACAGCACCCAATTCAACGGCCTTGTTTTCGCCATCCTGCGGCAGGGTGTAATCTGCGGTATTAAGTGCCGCAAAACCCCACCATCCGTCAGAGGGCGGCGCGTAAGTAAAGACGCCATTGGCATCAGCCTTGACCGTCTGGGTGATCATCAGCTCGTCCGGCACTGTGGCCCCGACGCCATCGTTGAAGAATTCGACCTCGACTTCAGCGTAGGGCACGGGCGCGTCATCCATCTTGACAATACCCTGGAAGACATTGTGCTCCCATAAAGCAAAGGGCTTTGTCAGTGGCACGATCTCGGTCTTCAAGCCCAGTTCAGCGTCCCACCCTTCGTCATCACCGTAAGCGGTCACATAGGTTTTCGTGTAGTGAATGATAAATGCATCCTCGGCGGGCTCCCAATAAGGTTGCGGCTCCATGGCGAAAATGTAGGTGCCGGGGCGATCCAATGGGTAGTCCAGTGTGTAACCCTGCTCATCCATAACGGTGGCGTCCTCAAGATCGCCAAGAAGATCGGTCGTGGCCCCTTCATGTGTGACGGAGAATGCGACGGGCGTGTCCAGCACCATGCCATCCAATTCGAACGGATGAGAGAACGACATGGTCAAGGCGACGCTGCGCCCGTCTTCCTGACTGATCATCGGATCATTGGGAATGATCATGCCGTAATGCGCCAAAGCAGGTGTTGCGGCGATAAACCCGGCAAGTGATGCGATGAAAAAGTGACGTTTCATGTAACCTCCATTTCTTAAGAACCAAGAGCGAGCAACCAACCGACCCAGCTTTCAGCATTTTGCGACACGATAGCCGCGCCAATTCCTGCAATAATTGCTGATATTGATAGTAATGTGAATGTCTCAGCCGACAACAAGCGAAGAACCATGCCGCGCCGCGCGCCCAGCTTGACGGCCGTCGCAATTTCGCGCGCGCGCAGCCGGTAACTGAGAAAAACCGCCAAGCCGATAGCCGCCAGCGCCGCCACGGCAATTATGGTTGTAACAACGTCCAATAACGACTTGATGCGGAAAATGCGGTCCACGAGCCCCTGAATTACGCCAGCGGGTTCGACCAGTTGCATGGGGTTTTCACTGTCGAGGTATCGCCCCTTCAGAATGGTGCCGGAGCGCTTATCTTCGGGCACAATGATCACTGCAGATGTCGGAAAATCATCCTGGCTGCCATGAAAATGGAAGCTTTCTATATTTTCATCCGTTATCCGTTGGTACTGCACGACCGCTGCATTGGCCAGCGCCTCGTCGCCTGCCGCGACCTGTGCCGCTGTGACCACATCTTCGTGCCCATGTCCAATGCCCTGAATAACCCAAGCGGTTTTGATATCAACAAAAACCGCTTGGTCATCCGGTGAATTGGTCGGGGCAAGGACACCGACGATGGGCATTTCCAGCGGGTAGACACCGTCCAGATCAAACAGGTTTTCGGGTGAAGAAACGAGGGTATCTCCGACACCCTTGCCAAGCGTATTCGCTGCGGCAGCACCGATAACAGCATCGCCAAGTACAGACAGGCCGCGTCCGTCAGACAGCGTCAAGGCGCGGAAATCGAAGTAATCCAGTGTTGTGCCAACAATCCGGAAACCGCTGGACGCGAAAGCCGTGTGAACCGGGATCGGCACGGCCAGCCCGCTGTCCCAGACCGCTTCGACCTCGCGCATGGGCACCGGGGCGGGGCGCTCTTCGGAAAAGTAGAGCGCTGCCATCGTCAGATCCAACTGCGATCCCCGACTGCCTAACAGAAGCGGCGTTGCTTCACCCCGCGCCACAAGCGCGCGTTCGCTTGTCGACAACAGGATCTGGGTTGCAACCGGCACAAAAAGAATGAGCGCGGCCACCAAGGTTAGCACAAGACTGCGCGCCCAATGATAGCGTAAATAGGCAAAGGCGAGGTAGAGCGCATTCATGCAGTTGCCCCCTCGCGGAATTGCGCGAAATCCAGAATGCGTTCGAACCGCGGGAGCAGTTCGTGGTCATGGGTGACCGCCAGCACGGCAGCACCAGCCACGGTCGCTTGTTCGAACAACAAATCAAGGATGCGTGCTTTGCTTTCAGGGTCGAGGTTGCCCGTGGCTTCGTCCGAAAGGATCAGTTTGGGTTGTGTCACCAGCGCCCGACAGATTGCAACCCGTTGCTGTTCGCCTTGGCTGAGCGCTGTTGGAAAGCGGTCCAACTTGTCGCCGATCCCACAGGCCGCGGCGAGCGTCTCGGCCCGCTCTCGGGCTTCTGCATCGAGTGTCAGTGCTGGCGTGATTCGGTAAGGGTAGAGAATATTCTGTCGCGCCGACAGATAATCCAGCAGTGCAAAGTCCTGAAACACAAAGCCAATTGTGCTGGCCCTGAAGCGCCGACGCTGGAAATCCGACAGCTTGGCCACATCAGCCCCGGCCACATCGATCCGCCCGGCCTCTGGCGTAAGAATACCCGCGATCAGGTTCAGGAGTGTGGTCTTGCCGCTGCCACTGGGTCCCACGATCGCCACGCGTTCATGGTCTTGCAGGGTAAAGGCGGGCACCCGCAGTCGATAGCTGGTTGCGCTATAGCGGAAAGAGAGGTTTTCAATCGTGATCATCAGTTGGTCTGAGGAGCCGGAAAGGTTTCGCCGGCCGAGTCCCGATTGACTTCCAACAGGTCGAAATCAGTGATCCGCCATGCACCCTCGACAGGAGAAACCAAAAAATCGGCTCTGTAGGTATTGCCACGCACATGCAAATGCTCCGCATGTCCAACCGTTCCGATCACTTGCCAGGACGCGTCAATGGCCAATGCCAACCCATCGCGTGCGACCTGCGTATCAAGCAACTTGATCTCGTGAATGGTCTGGTCCGCCTCTTCAAGGCCGCCGCCCGCCATCGCACCAACCCGTTCGAGGTACAAAAACTCAAGGGCGTCCCCATGTGTGACAGTGGCCAGAGTGTCATATATGGCGTCCTCCTCCGTCTGGCCGAAGGCATCATAAATGACCAGAAGTAGCGAAGGCGTTAAGCGCCAAAACTCGGACCGTGCCTGTTCGAACGTCATGGGATCAAGACCGGGTGCGGCAAACCCTTCCGTTTCCGACATCTCCATTTGCGCAGGCAACATAAATATGGCTGCCGCACCGATGGCGCACAGAAGAGCGAGAGTGACAAGAATGGGTGTTCGGGTCATCGACGGATTATGTCCAGGTGAAAGGGCGCCGTTTGGTCCCACCCTGTTACACACAGACGCGGACTTCAAGTGCGCGACGCTGTCATCCTACCACCCAGCAAACCGCCATCGTTTTGTGAGAAAGCTGTCTGGCGTGCAAAACTCCGCTTCAGAGAAGTCGCCCCGGAGGAACGCGGCAAGATCGCATCACGGTCGTTGGTATTCGTTACTCACATTCCCGGAGTGTTCTTACTCTTGGTTGATCTGAGTCCACACTAACTATTCGACCTCTCGCGTCTGGTAGGCGGCTGGCCCGGCCAGAATCTTATCTGCCCATTCTGCCTTTCCTTGGGGTGTTTTGCCGAGACAACCCGTTCAGCCCTTGGATTAATTTTGTGCTGTTACGCACACACGCCAAAGGTCGAAAGCAAAACAATCCGCTAGTTGATAGGGAACTGGCGCAAACACTGGTTTGCAAATCGTTCGAAATCTTCGAAAGTCTGAAAAAGGTCGCGGCGGTCACGCACGATGGCAAGTGCCGCCTTTTTTTGGGCCCAGGTCCCGCTGACATGCTCAACCAGAATCCGTACAGTTATGTCAAGCATCACTTGCTTTTCCGTCGCGCCAATGCGACCGGTCGACTCAAGCGCGACCGCCGTAAAAGCCATGGTATTGGCACATCGTAAAGCAGCAGCTTCTTCACCCTCATACACCTTTTGCTGAGCTGAAGCAGATGACGCAAAAATGGTCACTGCAGCCAAAATGGCGAACCAAAAAAGTTTCAAAAGACTTTGAAAGTCATTGTTGTCAACGATCGCTCGATTCCCTTGATGTCAAGCAGGCGGTCATTGATATACTTGCCCACATCAGCCTCTTTCGGGATATAGACCTTCATCAACAAATCAAAATCACCGCTGGTTGAGTAGAGTTCCGAATGGATTTCGCGCAGCGCAATTTCCTCTGCCACACGATAGGTCGAACCCGGTGTGCAGCGGATTTGGATAAAGACGCATGTGGTCATATGTGCTCCTTGATCGGGCAATGCGCCCTGCCCCAAGCTGACATATACGGCACGCGGGCCGCAATCCCGAATGTGGCATCTTGGCCTACCTGACGGGACTGTTATAAGGGCGCGCAATCCCTTTGGGCAGGAGGCCCCCATGCGCAGCCATACTTTGACGCGTTCCACCGCTGAAACAGAAATCAACGTGACTCTGGATCTGGATGGCACCGGTGCTTATGACAATCAGACCGGCGTTGGTTTTTTTGATCACATGCTGGACCAGCTGGCGCGTCATTCCTTGATCGACATGACCGTTCGGGCGCAAGGTGATTTACATATTGACGATCACCATACCGTTGAAGACACAGGAATCGCATTGGGCAAGGCCCTGGCGGCTGCATTGGGCGACAAACGAGGCATTCGCCGCTATGGAGCTTGCTTGTTACCAATGGATGACGCGTTGATACGCAGCGCGCTGGATTTGTCAGCCCGCCCGTTTCTGATCTGGAACGTGGACTTGCCGACCGCCAAGATCGGCAGTTTTGACACGGAACTGGTGCGAGAGTTCTTTCAGGCTTTCAGCACCCACGGCGGCATCACATTGCACATTGACATGTTGCACGGCCTGAACAGCCATCACATTGCAGAAGCCGTGTTCAAATCCGTGGCGCGCGCTTTGCGAGAGGCCGTCGAAGTAGACCCACGCAAGGCGGATGCGATCCCATCGACGAAAGGCGCTCTTTGACGTGCTGACCGCGATAGTTGATTACGAAAGCGGCAATCTGCATTCCGCCCAAAAGGCGTTTGAACGCATGGCGCGTGAAACGGATGCGGGTGAGATAGTCGTCACCGGCGAGGCTGACGTTGTCGCCGCGGCCGACCGTATCGTTCTGCCCGGAGACGGCGCATTTCCAGCCTGCATGGCTGAACTCAAGGGGCATTCCGGGCTCCATGACGCGATGATCGAGGCGGTTGAGACAAAAGGTCGTCCTTTCATGGGCATCTGCGTCGGGATGCAGTTAATGGCGCATTGGGGTCGCGAGTATAAAGACACTGAGGGATTGAACTGGGTTGATGGCGAGGTCACGCGCATCATGCCGGCCGACCCGTCACTCAAAGTGCCTCATATGGGTTGGAACGATCTGATCCTGGATGCATCGCATCCTGTGTTCGACGGAATCTCGACGGGTGATCACGCCTATTTTGTGCATAGCTATCATATGGTTGTGACGGATACGGCACAACGACTGGCACATGTGGATTATGGGGGTGATGTAACGGCCGTTGTCGGTATCGACACGATGATCGGTCTACAGTTTCACCCGGAAAAAAGCCAGTCAGCCGGTCTGCGGATGATTGCAAATTTTCTGAATTGGCGCCCTTGAAAACCAACAGTCAAACAGACGTAATTACATGACTTTTTAATGCGCTGGCACCCGTCGTATCAATTTGGCAGCGAAGGACTGGCCGAGAATTAGTTTTATTTTAGTTGGGTGCCGTTGTAGCCGGTCAATGCGCGTTGTTCGGCATCCGGACTATTGGCGGAGACCCAAACGTCACTGAGTTCCCTTCATTATCGAGAAGCGACCATCGCGCGACGAACAAATAGTAGTCGCGCGTCTCCCAGCCCTCTTTGTCGCGCTTGAAGCGCGGACGCCATGCCCCTTCAACCAGAATGGGTAAGCGTACCGAATAAATATCGGGCGCAGCTTCGCCTGCGGCCTTGGCCATGCGGGCGGCGCGTTCCATCATTGCGCTCAGTCGCGATTCCAATGGGCCTGTTTCTTTTGCCCGACGCCCTGCGAAAGCCACTTCGATTTCGGTTGTCCGATTCATAAAACCGCGCACAACCAGATCTTTGCGCGCGTTGCGCGACATTTGCGGCACCAATTCAAGCGTGAGCTGACCAATTTTGCTTTTGAACAGACCACTATCTTCATATTCCGGGGTCACTTCCGAAGCTGGTTTGCGACGATGGTCCATTGTATTGCCCAAGCATTATCACGTGAGAGATCACTGCCGCCTGAAGGCGCAGCATGAGCATAATTGATAGTCCACAACCCGTTAATGAAGCGTTGATCCGCGACTTTCTTAACACCACTGCAGCGCGCTTTTGAAGTCGGTCTAGTTGACCCGCGACCAGGTTTGTTTTGAACAAATCAAACCACCAGCCACACAGCCCGAAAGCTTCATACTATCGCCATTCAACGCGATTTTGCCCAGATAAATCTTGTCGTTAGAGGGACGCCAAACTTTACCCTTATACTTCCCGTCGCCTTCAGCAGCCATGTCTATCACAAGCGTCTTGCCAAGATTGGGCGACGAATATGCGCCGCTTTCATTAAAAGTCTTCGCAATTTTACCGCAGAAATTAACGCCACAAGGTTCGATGAGAACATGTGCAAATGACCCCTCATCTGGTTGCGTTTGCCACGTCCCCTCCAAAGGGTCCGCTGAGACCGTTGCGCCAAAGAACGTGCAAAAAACAGCGGCAATTGACAGTGATTTCATTTTGGATCCTCCCGTTGCATCTAGTTTCACCCGCCTTTCGAGCTGCATGCAAGTATGACCCTGCGTCGCGTTGCAATAGCCTTTTGAAACGTGCAAGAGGCAGGGACAAACGAAACAGTTTGCGACGATTGGACGAGACCATGATCCTTTACCCTGCAATCGACCTCAAAGAGGGTATGGCCGTGCGCCTTGTTCATGGGGATATGGCACAATCAACGGTCTTCAACGACGACCCGGCGGCGCAGGCACAGGAGTTTGAGCAAGCCGGCTGTGAGTGGATCCATCTGGTCGATCTTAACGGCGCTTTTGCCGGAGAACCGGTCAATGCAGCTTCAGTTGAGGCGATCCTGAGGGTTTGCAAAGTGCCCACACAGTTGGGCGGCGGCATCCGGGATATGGCAACAATCGAGACATGGCTCAATAAAGGCCTTACGCGGGTCATTCTGGGAACAGTCGCTGTTGAAAATCCGGATCTTGTTCGCCAAGCCGCCCGAACATTTCCTGGTCAGGTCGCCGTTGGAATTGACGCACGCAACGGGTTTGTCGCCACCAAAGGCTGGGCCGAGGAAACCGATGTACGCGTGACAGACTTGGCTCGATCCTTCGAAGATGTCGGCGTTGCTGCAATCATATACACCGATATCCTGCGGGATGGCGCGATGGCGGGTCCAAATATTCAAGCTACAGCCGATCTCGCACACGCAGTGTCGATTCCTGTCATTGCATCGGGTGGCGTGTCCTCGGTTGCGGACCTGATTGCCCTGCGCGATTGTGGCGCAGATTTAGACGGCGCAATTTCCGGACGCGCGCTTTATGATGGTGCCATCGATCTCAAAGAGGCCCTGTCCGTCCTGAAAGAGTGACACAACATGAATTCCCCCGTTACCAAGACCGTTTTGCCCGCAGAAAGCACATTGCACCTGCGCCGTGAGGGTCGTGACTTTCTTGATTGCTACAAAGTGGCCAGTGCCCTGACAGCGCCGGACGCGGCTGAAATCATTGTTGCTTTTCCGGAATGGGCGAAAATTCTCGTTGCACTGCGCAATCTTATCACCTCTCCGTTTGGCCTGATGAAAGACGGGCCGGCGTCAGCGCAAAAACTGGGCTTTTTCCCAGTCGAGTCCTCAAGTGATGCTGAAGTCATTGCCGGGTTCAATGACCGTCATCTTGATTTTCGCGTGAGCGTGCTCAGCAAGGAAGGCCACATTTATCTCGCCACTTGGGTGCGTCCACACAACATCGGCGGGCGCATCTATCTGACATCCATTTTGCCGTTTCACATTCTCATTGCGCGAAATGCTCTTGTGCGTGTTGCAAGTATTGCGCAGCCGGGGCAAAAGTCGCCGATCGCTGAGTGAGGCTTGCATGCTGAAAACCAGAATTATTCCCTGCCTTGATGTGGCGGACGGCCGTGTCGTCAAAGGCGTGAATTTTGTTGATCTGCGCGATGCGGGTGATCCGGTCGACGCCGCCATTGCCTATGATGCAGCGGGGGCGGACGAATTGTGTTTCCTCGACATTACCGCCACCCACGAAAATCGAGCGACGATGTTTGACGTGGTCACGCGGACGGCCGAACACTGTTACATTCCTCTGACCGTGGGGGGAGGGGTCCGTACGCCGTCAGATGTGCGCGCATTGCTTTTGGCGGGCGCAGACAAGGTGTCTTTCAACTCTGCTGCAGTTGCCGACCCGGATGTGGTTTCCCAGGCCGCCGATCAGTTCGGCAGCCAGTGTATTGTCGTCGCCATTGACGCGAAAACAGTAAGCCCGGGCAAGTGGGAGATTTTCACCCACGGCGGGCGCAACCGCACCGGCATTGATGCCGTGCAATTCGCCAAAACCGTCGTGGCAAAAGGTGCTGGTGAAATCCTGCTGACCTCCATGGACCGCGACGGGACACGCGCAGGTTTCAACCTGCCGCTGACCCGCGCTATTTCAGAGGCGGTGAGCGTGCCGGTGATTGCTTCGGGCGGTGTTGGGACGTTGGATCATCTGGTTGAAGGTGTGACTCAAGGCGGGGCTTCAGCGGTCCTGGCCGCTTCGATTTTTCACTTTGGTGATTTCACAATCAAGGAAGCCAAATCACATATGGCCGCCGCTGGTATTCCGATGAGGCTGACATGACCCTGACCGAGCTTTTTGAAACCATCCAAGCCCGCAAAACAGCAGATCCCGCCAGCAGTTGGACCGCACAGCTTCTTGCCAAGGGGCCGGAAAAATGCGCGGAAAAATTTGGCGAGGAGGCCATTGAGGCTATTATAGAAGCGGTGAAGGGCGACAAGGAAGCTCTGACATCAGAAGCCGCCGATGTGATTTATCACTTGCTGGTCATGCTGGCCGCTTGCGATGTGTCTCTGGAAACCGTTCTGGCCGAACTTGCTGCACGTAAAAGCCAATCCGGGCTCGCAGAAAAAGCGGGCCGTACCTAAAGTTTGGACGAAATCACGCCGGTGGCGAATCCGCCCATGCGCAATTCGCCAAACAGCCGCTGGTATTCAATCTTCGGGCATCTGTCCTGGATCACGGTAACGCCCTGCCCTTCGGCCCGGGCCGCGGCCTCCGGATGCTGCACGCCGATCTGCATCCAAAGAGTTGCCAGATCAGGAAAACACGTCAGCGCCTCCTCAACTATAGACGGCACGGCCTCGGGGCGGCGAAAGATATCCACCATGTCGACCTTTTCACCGATCTGGCAGAGCGAGTTCGCCACGGTCTGACCGAACAATTCCTTACCTGCATATGCGGGGTTCACCGGAACCACCTCGAAGCCTTTCAGAGTCAGGTAGCGCGCCACGTAAAAACTGGGACGCACCGGGTTGAGCGACACCCCAACGACCGCAATGCGGCGCGTGCGCGTCAGGATCTTTTTCAGCAAGGTATCAGAATACTCCATACCCAATCCATACTGGTTCGTTCGCCAGAAAAAAAGAGCGCCCGATGCTAAAAAGCATGGGCGCAAAAGGTACGGAACGAGGGACAGTCATGAGTTCAGCAGACGTTCCGAGCCTGCCGACATGACAAGTACATAAGCACGAAAATGTGCATATCCAGACTGTCTCGCAAATCTGTGAACGAAAAGTTAAAACCCCAGGTTTTTAGGGGTATCTCGCGTGTCAATCGAGGATATCTTCGATGACATCAAACGCCTCTTCAAGAAGGTGCTTCATGAACCCCTTGCGCTTCTTTTTGTATTTTCTGCGCGGCAAATTGTTTTTGCGGGGTTTTTCCCGTTCTGTCCTGGAAAAATCGCGAACTGCGGAGGGTCGCACGAGCTCCGATTTTCCTGGATGATCGCGTCGCAAGCGTTTCAGATCATGCAAAGGTGCGCCGCAGCTCGAACAAACCAGCTCGTGGCGATTCGTGCCCAGCACTAACGCCGCACGGGTTCCACAATAACAGCATGTTGCGATCTTGGTCGAATAGGCCATCCAACTCCCTTTAGTCTTGCGTTCCGTTTTACAGAGGCTTGCTTGCATATAATGCGATTGCAGCGGCATTCGACACGTTCAGCGAACCAAACCGGCCCGCGGCATTGATTCGCACCAGCGCATCCACGGTGTCTTTGGTCTTTTCGCGCAGACCCGGTCCCTCTGCGCCGAGGACAAGCGCGACAGGCCGTTCCCGACGTCCTTCAACGGCGGTCTCAATGGTCTGACTCGCCTCGCCATCCAGCCCAAGAACAAGATACCCCATATCCTGCAAGGCACGGATCGCGTCTGCAAGATTGCGCACCCGGACATAGGGTTGCCGTTCCAATGCACCACTGGCGCTTTTTGCCAGCGCCCCGGTTTCTGGCGCGGAATGGTGCCGCGTGCCGATCACGGCCGAGGCGCCCAGGACTTCGGCAGAGCGCAAAATTGCTCCAACGTTATGTGGATCCGTCACCCGGTCAAGCATCACAACACGCGGTGATACAGGCCCGATGCAGACATCCTCAAGGCGTCCCCAGTTCAGGGGTTTCACCTCCATCGCGACGCCCTGATGGACCGAGCCGGGATCCAGTGGCGCCGCAAATTTGCGCGGATCTGCGATTTCCGGCTCAATCCCGGCGTCTTCAATCGCTTCAGCCAATTTATTGTGCGCGTTCAAAGTGATGATCAGACGAATTTTTTCCCGGCGCGGGTTCAACAGAGCATCGCGCACCGCATGCAATCCAAACAACCATACCGTCTCGCGACCTTCGGCTTTCTTGTCCTGTTCTTTCTGTACAACCCACTTGGGCTTTTTCATGTCTCGGGTCCATCTTGTTCTGGCGTCAAAAACCGTATGATTTCACCTTGACGCCTCTTGGCACCGCTTGTAATCACGCCTTCACCGCTCATGCAATGCACGAGCGCAGTGGGCGACAGGCCGCAAGGTGTGGCAGGGGACTGTAACTCCCTCGCGGAGACGCACGCCTGGTTCGATTCCAGGGTCGCCCACCATTTCCCACTTTTGTGTTGAAATTCCGCGTAACACCTTGAAGGGCAAGGTGATTTTAGCGGTTCAATAACTGTTTTCGCGGCTGTACCGCAGGGGCTCTGCAAAAGCAAGTTTTAAGACTGTTCTCTTGAGGGCAAGACCGCCTTTTACGTATACTTTGTAAGGGCTTTCTAAAAATCCAAGCGTGTTTTCGATAAACTCTTCGAGCCTGCCTTGCGGCGGGATGAATTGCGCGCCTTGATCGGCCAATCTGATCTTCTGGCGCTCCAGCTTTTCGATGCGCTTCTCATAGGCTTGGATCACCGCTGGGCTGGCCGAGTCTACGATCCTGTCCAGTAAAGCGTCGATTTGATTGTCCATGTCCTTGATTTGGCTGTCCACCAGCTCCTTATCGTCCGCGGCTTGAGCAAGACGCATTTTCCAGACATCTGTGAACATCGCTTTCGTGACGGCAACAAACTGCCGAACGAGTTCAAGCTTGTATACGGTGCATCGACCTAGCCCGCATAGACCGGACGCTGGAGCATTCTCTTGACCTTGCTTGGGTGGACATAACCGCTATTGCCGCTTTTGGGGAAAGCTAGGTTGGATTCAAAGAAGCGCTTTACTTCGACTTGTGAGCTAAATCGCCCGCTAACATGACCTTTCAAAGCCTCAGCGATAATCAAGGCGATAGGCTCGTTCCGCACAAGTGGCTTTCCCTGCGCGCGGTCTTTTTCATAGCGATAGCCAACAGGCGGATGAAAGACTTATTGGCCTTTCTCAACGCACGCGGTTATTTTGTGGACAACCTGACGGCTATTTTGTTCCCGCTCTAGCTGTCCTTATGCTGCGAACATGTTTTCAACAAAATGGCCTTCTGGCGAGGCTTCGAACTTGAAATTCAAACACTCTACTGAGGCCCCAAATCCAGACATTTTTTCACGTAAATCCAAGTGGAAACGCGTATCGCGCGCAAAGCGCTTCAAATCATCAAAGACGACAATATAGCTTTGATCCTTCTCAGCAGCGGGATACGCCAAAAGGGCGCGGATCGCTGGGCGCTTCTTAAAGTCACCCTGCCTGTAAAGTCATGGGTAAAGACCACCTTCTACAGAATAATCTCTCTTATCAGCATATTGGCGGCAACGATGTTCT
Organism: Paracoccaceae bacterium; assembly: GCA_033344815.1. Taxonomy (NCBI): domain Bacteria; kingdom Pseudomonadati; phylum Pseudomonadota; class Alphaproteobacteria; order Rhodobacterales; family Paracoccaceae; species Paracoccaceae bacterium. Next base: position 1,254,670 of record JAWPMR010000001.1, read on the forward strand.
TGGCTCTCTAAGCCATGCCCATCGGTTTCCTGGTTTTTGTCAGAAATACGGTAGTAAATCAGCGCGGTTTGCGCCTTGTCTGCGTTCAATTGCTTTTCTTGTCTCACAATTCCCGCCTTTCGTCGTATTGGAGCTCTCACTCGCGCTCCGGCTCAGGCGTAAAATCATCAAAATTTTCAGTGTTTCCAGAGTTTACCACATCCGGATCCATCGTCACACCGGCATCAAGCTCTTTTTCGACTTGTCCACAGGGCATAGGCGCTGGACGCAAGATAAAGCCAAGCTCTCCATAGGCCATCACCATGGACAAGAGTGCGTTCAAAAGCTCTTCTATTTGCGCATCGCTCAAGTCCAGACCATCAAGCTCGGCCTGGCATTTCGCCACATCTATCTCGATATAGTGGCCATCGGTATCTTGTGCTGCGCTCTAGGGCTTTGCCCAAATCCGGCGCATTTTCAAAGTTATGGTCTTTCACACCATCCATTGCGCAAATCTCTTAATCGTCTCACTGCTCTTCAATCAACTCGCGCGCCAGTGCGCGCTTAATTGGCCCTACGGCCATGAAAGCGGTGTTTTGCATTTGCGGTATTTTGTGTGATCGCTGCTGAGTTTTAAGCGCTTATCCCGGGCCATCAAGCAGTCGTCGTCTTGTCTTGCCGAGCTGTTTCTCAGCGCTGCCAGAAGGCCTGCATGGCGCGCCGCCCATATCACATAATGCCATTATATCATTGTTTCCTGACCGTCTGCAAAAACCGGTCTCTCATACTCAGCTTCAACTGCGCGCGACATCCTTCGACAAAGCGCCACGATCCGTTTTCATATTACGAGTAATCGTCAAACTCTTGTGGTACGGGCTCCTCAATCACAGCGCGCCATCTCTTGCCGAACCACCCCGTAAGCAAGGACATTGCAGATCGTTGGTTTCTTGATATCGACACAGTTTCCGCCCGCTGGGACTTTGCTTTTAGTGCAAAGCAAGACTGGCGACCAAAATGCAAATCTGATGTTGTGAAAATCGCAGGGACGAAACGCGGGTACGAAGCCATTTATTTTGGAACCAACCAATTCGTACCGGATTGTATAAGCCGCTATTGAAGAACCTGCGGGTCGCATGTTTTGAAAGAGCGAGGTTCCAAGCTCTGCTCTGACAAGGCCGTCCAATCAGACCTCTTCCTTTTCAAATGCAGTGCCAAGTCGAGCGGCAAGCGGTCTGGACCAGAGAAGCTTTCTGCTGAAAATCAGCGAGACGTCACCGCAGGCGACATCGGCCAAGTTCCGGAAAATGATACGACAGTATGAATGAACGACGACGCTGAATGCGGCAGCCTAGGTAGGATGCGAACGAGGTCGGAGAGTCTTGCGCGCCGCCTGCACTTGTGTGCCTTGCGCCCTTGGCCTAACGATAAGCCCAAACAAGTCCCCAAGGAGGAACCCCATGACCGACGGCCCCAGCTACGGCTTTGACACTTTGCAAATCCACGCAGGCGCACGCCCTGACCCGGCGACCGGTGCACGTCAGACGCCAATCTATCAGACGACGGCCTATGTATTTCGTGACGCAGATCACGCTGCCGCCCTCTTCAACCTGCAAGAGGTCGGATTTATCTATTCTCGTCTGACCAACCCGACCGTGGCTGTATTGCAAGAACGCATCGCCACCCTTGAGGGCGGCGTAGGCGCTGCATGCTGTTCTTCGGGTCACGCGGCACAAATCATGGCACTTTTCCCCCTCATGGGGCCCGGCAAGAATATCGTAGTCTCCACGCGGCTCTATGGAGGTACGGTCACGCAATTCTCCCACACCATCAAACGGTTCGGCTGGGAAGCAACCTTTGTAGATTTTGACGATCTGGACGCCGTCAAGGCGGCCATCGACGACAATACCCGCGCCGTGTTTTGTGAGGCCATCGCCAACCCGGGCGGCTATATCACGGATCTGGGCGCCATCTCCAAAATTTCGGATGCGGCAGGCATTCCGTTGATCGTGGACAACACGACTGCGACGCCCTACCTGTGCCGCCCCATCGAGCATGGTGCAACACTTGTTGTCCACTCCACAACGAAATACCTCACCGGCAACGGCACTGTAACCGGCGGATGTATCGTGGATTCAGGCAAATTCGACTGGTCCGCAAACGACAAATTCCCCTCACTCAGCCAGCCGGAACCAGCATATCATGGGCTGAAATTCCATGAAACTTTCGGACCGTTGGCCTTTACGTTCCATTCGATCGCAATTGGTCTGCGCGACCTGGGTATGACGATGAACCCGCAGGCCGCGCATTATACGCTGATGGGCACGGAAACCCTGTCGTTGCGCATGGAGCGTCATGTGGAGAATGCGGAAAAGCTGGCGGCTTGGCTCGAGAAAGATGCGCGCGTCGACTATGTCACCTATGCTGGTTTGAAGTCTTCGCCCTACAACAAACGCGTCAAGAAAATATGCCCGAAAGGTGCAGGTGGCCTGTTCACCTTCGCGATCAAAGGGGGATATGATGCCTGCGTGAAATTCGTAAACGCGCTGGAGATTTTCAGCCATGTGGCAAATCTCGGGGACACGCGCAGTCTGGTGATTCATTCGGCCTCGACGACACACCGGCAATTGACGGCTGAACAACAGGAAGCGGCGGGTGCCGGGCCGGGGGTTGTGCGGGTCTCTATCGGAACCGAGAACGCGGATGATCTGATTGCGGATCTGGATCAGGCCTTGGCAAAAGCCACAAGCTGATACAGCTAAATGGGGCGTCCTTTGGGCGCCCCATACTTCTCAAATGCGACCCGCAACTAGTCGACAATCGCAAAAACGATGCCGACCTGTGCAGTGACAGTCAACTCGCCCGCGGCCACTGGGGCATCCATTTGACGCGCGGCGGCCATTTCCATCATTTGCGGCCGTCCGACACGGCCCTGTTCGCTGATCGACTGTATCGGTCCAAGCGTTACACCTGCCGCATCGGCCAATTGCTGAGCGCGGTCAATGGCATCCCGCACGGCTTGGGCGCGTGCAGCATCCTGCGCGGGCTTGGGCTCCTGCAAACCAAAGGACAAACCGTTGAACGTATTGGCCCCATCGCTCACCACCAGATCCAAAATACCGCCAAGTGCTTCCAGATCCCGCACACGGACTGTCAGCGTATTGCTCGCGACAAAACCAGTGATCTTGGCGGGGGTATTGTTGTTGGACCCGCGGTTGGACCAGACTGGTTGAAGCGAGATGTTGTCGGTCTGCATGTCGCGCGGTGCGATACCAGCCTCGGACAACCTGCGCAGGATTGCGCCAACCCCTTCTGAGGTTGCAGCCATCGCATTGCTGGCATTTGCATCTTCATGCGTCACGCCCAATCGTATCGTCGCCATGTCGGGCACAGTTTCGACGCTGCCCTGCCCGTTCGTTGTGATCACCCGCGCGTCCTCTGCCGCAGCCGTGCCCGCCACTAAAAGCATCACTGCCAAGAATCTAAATAGATGTCGCATCTTCAGTCTCCCTAAGTCACCGCTATCTGGCATCTGCGCCGGTGCCGGAGCAAGCCGTTAAGCTTGCCTTCACTTTTCCTCGGCAAAGACCTGCTATATGTGCTTTAATTAAATCAACCTTCTGTCAAACTTTACGCACGGCTGATAAGTTCTCGTCATGAAACCAAACTTCGCACTTTCGCTGTCTCCTGAGAGCATCTGCCTGTTGCAGCGGGCCGTGGGCGGATGGCGCGTAGTCGGCGAAATTTCGCCTGACTCCGGGCAGTTGCGAACTGACCTTGCAGCCTTGCGCAATAAGGCTGTCGCTCTCACGCCGGACGGCCTGCGATGCAAGGTGGTGATCCCCAATCAGCAAGTCCGGTACCTGAGCATTGAAACCCCGGCGATGGACATCACGGAGGCGCGCGACGCGGCCTATGACGCATTGGAAGGGGTAACACCCTATGCGATGGAAGACCTGGCCTTTGATGTGACCCTTGAGGGAAATGTCAGCCACATCGCAGCCGTCGCCTATGAGACACTGGACGAAGCAGAAAGTTTTGCTCTGGATCATGGGTTTAATCCGGTTTGCTTTGTTGCGATCCCAAAAGAAAAAGCCTTTCTGGGGGAACCGTATTTCGGTCCTGCGAAAGCAGCCCGTCAATTGCTTCAAGATGGGCAGAGCGTAGAGCAGGACGGGGCCGCAATTGTTGTGATCGGCGATGTGCTCCCTGTCGAGGACGACTCCGCAGATATCGTAGGGACAGAGATCTCCACAGATCTCGAAAGTGACGTGCAATCCCCCGAAAAAAGGCGCCGAAGCACGCGGGCAGATGCGGTAGAAAGCTTGCGAAAGCCGACCTTTACACATGCCGACGTAACTGCCCCACAATTGCCACCCAGCACGGCCGCGAAACCAGCGCCTGAGTTCGTCAGCAGGCGCCATTTTGCCAACATGTCCGGCGGGCGCGTTTTTCCCAAAAGCCATGCTCAGAACGCCATGGCCGGCGGCTTTGCCGAAACACCATCCGCGCCGGTAACACCCGATCCGCGACCTGTGGAGACGACACCGTCTCCAGCGACGACCAGCGCGCAAAACACCATTTCGATGGCAGAAGAAGCCAGCCGCCTGACGACGTTCGGCGCGCGCGAACAGGTGTCGGCAAAAACTACGTCGCGCCCCATGGGGATCACGCTGACACTCGTTCTCCTGGCCGTTTTGGTAGGTATTGGCACTTTTGCATTTGGAAATCTCCCGTCTTTCGTCGCGGGCATTTTTAATCGCGAGGCGCATGACACTGTCGAAATCACTGCGGTACAGGTGTCCCCACCGATATTGCTCAAACAGGCCGGTGAACCTGACGAAACACAAAATGAAACACAAAACGCGTCTCTTGATACTGATCTGACGGACGAAGATGCCGCCGTCCTGAATGCGCTGCGCGCGCCGCTGCCGCAGCCGGACGCCCAAAACACTGCATCAACCATACCGGAAAGTTTCCTCTCAAATTACGCAGTTACCGGCATTTGGCCACTTTCACCGGACGTCCCAAGCCCGCCGCCGTTGGTCGATATCGACGATCTCTACATGACAAGCATTGACCCTATCGAGCCAGCCTTTGACGCCGTCGCACTACCGCAACTGGAAAAAGCCAATCGCGATACCGCCATTGACCCTCCCAATTCTCCTGCCGCCGCCGGGACTGCTTTCATATTGGATGAGCGTGGGCTGGTAGTTGGAACGCGCGAAGGGACGCTTTCGCCCGACGGTGTACGGGTATTTGCTGGAGCCCCCCCGGTACGCCCTGCAACCCTCCCGGAGCGTTCTGAGCCAAGTGCAGCAACCGTTTCCGACCCTGCGCGCGCCAGTCTTGCCGCCTTTCGCCCGCAATTGCGTCCGGATGACATAGTTGAGACCACAGAACGCGCCACGCTGGACGGTCTGACGCGTTCTGAACTTGCGCAAATACGCCCGCCCATTCGACCCGCATCAACAGTCTCTGCCAGTGCAAGCGGTGCGAGTCTGGTGCCTCTTGACGCTGCCTCCACGCCCCTCGCTGAACAAAGCGAGGAGAGCAGACCAGAACGTCTGGCAGCTGTTGTGACGCGGCGTCCAGACATAAGACCCAGCAATTTCAACCAGATCATAGCAAGGTCACAGAAGGCCTCAGCCGCCCAGCCTGCACGTGCTGCCACCATCGCCCCTCGGGTGGTTGTGAAGCCAAGCATCCCCTCCACCGCCTCTGTGGCGCGCGAAGCAACAGTGCGTAACGCTATCAATATGCGTAAGGTCAATCTGATCGGCGTATATGGTACGCCGTCCCAAAGACGTGCCCTGATACGCTTGGCAAACGGACGCTACAAGAAAGTGCAGGTTGGCGACCGCATTGATGGTGGCCGTATTTCAGCGATCGGTGAGGGTGAACTGCGGTATCAGAAAAGCGGGCGAAACATTATCCTCAAGATGCCGAAGAGCTAAACGACCAAGAAGCACTTCCGACTCGGCATCATTTGTCCAAGACAGATCGAAAAGTTTCGCGGCACTGTAAGGTGAACGCTACGGTCATTTGTCTTTTCACGACGGCGCCGTCAATTCGCCATTGTCAATTTGCTCCTGTTCGATGCTTTCAAACAAGGCTTTGAAATTTCCTTCGCCGAAGCCGTCATCGCCTTTACGCTGAATGAACTCGAAAAAAATTGGCCCAATGACGGTCTTTGAGAAAATTTGCAGGAGAATCCTGGTTTCGCCACCGCCGATAACGCCCTCACCGTCAATCAGGATGCCGTGCTTCTTCATGCGCACAATTGGCTCAGCATGATCAACAACCCGCTGATGGCTCTGTTTGTAATAGGCATCTGGCGGGCCGGGCATGAATTTCAGTCCACGCGCAGCGATTTCATCTGTACTGTCGTAAATGTCGCGAGACCCCACCGCGATGTGCTGGATGCCTTCACCTTTGTATTTCTTTAGATAGGCGACAATCTGCCCTGTTTCGCCGCGGTCTTCATTGATCGGAATGCGGATCCGTCCGCAAGGCGACGTCAACGCGCGGCTGAGAAGCCCGGTGAATTTCCCCGCAATGTCAAAAAAACGTATCTCGCGAAAGTTAAACAGATCACCGTAAAACCGGAACCACGTGTCCATATTACCTTTGTGCACATTGTGCGTCAGATGATCGAGGTAATAGAACCCCACGCCCGTCGGTTTGGATTGCCTGATCCATTCGTATTCCTCGTTATAGGGGCTGGTGTCGTAATACTGATCGACGAAATAGAGCAATGATCCGCCAATCCCCTCAATTGCAGGCACGTCAAGCACTTTGCCAGCCCCCTCATAGGGCTTGGCCCCTTTTGCGACGGCCTGCGAGAACGCTTGCTCGGCATCAACCACACGCCATCCCATAGAGGGCGCGCAAGGACCGTGAGCCTCCACGAAACGCGCAGCAAAACTGTCAGGATCGGCATTCAGAACATAGGAGATGTCGCCCTGCTGCCAAAGCTCTACCTGCCGCGTTTTATGATTGGCGACATGTTCAAAGCCCATACGTGCGAACAGGTCGCGCAGTTCCTGTGGCTCGGGATGTGCAAATTCCACGAACTCAAACCCGTCTGTCCCGGCGGGATTATCGGCCGAAATAGCAGATTTCGGGGCGTCATGCGGAAAAGGACCCATTTAAAACTCCTGAGAAGAGGGCATCACGCACGGAATGCGCGCATATTGGGCACCATACCCTTAAAACCTTACCAAATGTGCGCAAATGTCACGAATTTATTAGGGAATTACGCGGATACTGCGCAAAGTATCGCCGTGAAGTGCAAAAAGGACGCATCATGCTGGACGAAACCGATACGCGCCTTCTTGAAGCCTTGCAAGGCAATGCGCATCTGACGGCGCAACAATTGGGGGAGACTCTTAACTTGTCCCCCAGCCAGGCTGGGCGCAGAAGACAGCGGTTGGAAAGCGAAGGTTTCATTCGCGCCTATGTTGCGCGCCTTGATCCTTCGCGCCTTGGCCTTCACATTCAGGGTTTCGTGCAGGTCTATTTGAGCACCCATGGCCCGGATCATTCCAAGAGCTTTGCCCGGCTAGTAAACTCCCGCTCAGAAATCACGAGTGCGTGGACAATGACCGGCGATGCGGACTATCTGTTGCGCGTGTACTGTGCCGATTTGCCAGCCCTCAACACGCTGATCCATGAAATACTACTGCCCCATCCCGCCGTCGCCCGTGTTCACAGCCAGATCGTGATGGATCAATTGAAATCCGATGGCCCCCTGCCCACCTAAACCTCGCATGAGGAGAAAACGCCACAATGGAAAGTTTCCTGTACCAAGCCTCTATTTATCTCGCTGCAGCAGTGATTGCCGTACCGATTGCCGCGCGGTTGGGCTTGGGATCGGTGTTGGGATATCTGGCGGCCGGGATCATCATCGGACCTGTTTTGAGCCTTGTGGGGTCAGAAACAGAAGATCTACAGCACTTTGCCGAATTTGGCGTGGTCATGATGCTGTTCCTGATCGGATTGGAACTGGAACCGCGCGCGCTTTGGGACATGCGCCACCGCCTGATAGGTTTGGGCGGGTTGCAGGTCGTTTTAAGCACACTCGCGATTATGGGCATCGCGATGGCGTATCATCAACCCTGGGGCATAGCGCTTGCCATCGGTTTGACACTCTCTCTCAGCTCTACCGCCATCGTCTTGCAAACCCTCTCTGAAAAAGGATTAATGCAGACCAGCGGCGGGCGGTCTGTATTTTCGGTCCTGTTAACGCAAGACATCGCCGTAATCCCCATACTTGCCTTCTTGCCCTTGCTTGTGGCGGCTGTCCCCATGCAACTGGCAAAGGACGGGTCAATCCTGAGGGCCGGTGAGGACGCGCATGGCAGTGGACACCACAGCCTGTCACTGGTCGAAGGTCTGCCGGGTTGGGGCGTGACGCTTGTCACCATCGCTGCAATTGGATTTGTGATTCTCGTGGGCGTTTTCCTCACGCGCCCACTTTTTCGCTACATTCACGCCGCACGCCTGCGAGAAATGTACACAGCGCTTGCCCTGCTGATCGTGGTGGCAATCTCCTTTCTGATGACGCTGGTGGGGCTTTCGCCTGCCCTTGGCGCGTTTCTTGCGGGTGTCGTTCTGGCCAGCTCAGAGTTCCGGCATGAGTTGGAGACGGATCTTGAACCCTTCAAGGGGCTTTTGCTGGGGCTCTTTTTCATCACGGTCGGCGCAGGTATCAATTTTACCCTGCTCTTTGACAACATGCCTGCTATTATCGCCATGTCGCTTCTGGTGATCATCGTAAAAGGCATGATCCTCTATGGGCTGGGACGCGCCTTCAAGCTGAAAGGCAAAGATCAGTGGCTTTTTGCGCTCGCTCTGGCGCAGGCAGGCGAGTTCGGTTTTGTACTTGTGTCCTTCTCGGTTGTTCAGGGCGTTATCCCGGTTGAAGTCGCAGAAACCTTGTTACTTGTCATTGCCATGACGATGCTGATCACGCCGCTGCTGTTCATTTTGCATGACGTTTTGTCCAACCGCGCCAAGGACACGCATGAACAACATCCCGATGACGAGATCGACATGGAAGGCCCTGTCATCATTGCGGGAATCGGGCGGTTTGGTCAGATCGTCAACCGGTTGGTGCAAGCCAATGGCTTCAACACCATCGTGCTGGATCATGACATGGAAACCATCGCTGTGATGCGTCGCTTTGGTTTCAAAGGGTTTCTGGGAGATCCAACAAGGCCCGACATCCTGCGCGCCGCCGGGATTGAGACCGCGCGCGTTCTCGTCGTGGCGCTTGATGATCAAAAAGCGGCAATCAAACTTGTGGAATACGCCCGTAAAAAGCGCCCCGACCTGCATATCGTTGCCAGAGCTCGAGACCGGTCACATGTCTATCGTCTCTATCAGGCCGGCGCCAATGACATTGTGCGTGAGCTCTTTGACGGCTCGCTGCGTGCTGGTCGTTATGTTCTTGAAAACATGGGGCTCAGTGATTTTGAAGCTGCGGAAGCAGAGCGCATTTTCTATCATCATGACCGCCATTCGGTGCAGGAACTGGCCGAGCTTTGGGATCCAAACATTCCCACCAGTCAGAACGCGGCATATCTTGCCCGCGCCAAGGAATTGCAAAAAGAACTGGAAACGGCATTCCTAAGCCGTGATACCGAGAAAAAGAGCGCGTAAGCTTGGGCATAGACCGGAAAAACCGCCGATGTGTGATTGTTTTCAACCGTCCGAGACACCAGCCTCGGCAAAAGTGGCCATGCCGCTGAGACAAGCCACGGCGCCTTTCAAAACGCCAAGTGAGAGGGCCGCGCCAGAGGCTTCCCCCAAACGCAGGCCAAGTGACAGCAAGGGCTTCTTGTCCAGGGCTTCCAGCATGCGGGCATGCGCGCCTTCTGCGCTCAGATGACCGGCGACACAATGGTCCAGCGATCCCGCAACGGTTTTCTCCAGACAGGCCGCCGCCGAACAACAAATGAATCCGTCCAGCAGCACCGGAATGCGCAGGCTGCGCGCGCGCGCAATGGCGCCTGCCATACCCGCCAGCTCCCGCCCGCCAAGGCAACGCAGCATTTCCAAACCATCGCCCTGCCCCGCATGCAAGGCGACCCCTTCTGCGACAACCCGCGTTTTGTTGGCAAGGCCCGCATCATCCACGCCTGTCCCACGGCCTGTCCACTGATTTGCGTCCCCCCCAAAAAGCGCGGTGGCCAGCGCCGCCGCCGACGTGGTGTTACCAATCCCCATTTCACCGACGACCAGAACATCGGTACTCTCATTCACCGCTTCCCATCCGACAAGAAGCGCCTCGCATAGATCTTCTTGGCTCATTGAAGCGCTTTGCGTAAAATCCGCCGTAGGCTTTTCCAGAGACAGCGCATACACGTCCAGCCTGGCGCCGAACGTTTGGGCCAATTGGTTGATGGCCGCACCACCATGTTCAAAGTTCAGCACCATCTGGGCTGTGACCTCCGGCGGGAATGCCGACACGCCTTGTGCCGCGACGCCATGATTTCCTGCAAAAACAATGACCTGAGGCGCCGTGATTGCCGGACAATCCGTGCCGCGCCAACCCGCATACCAGATCGCGAGGTCCTCAAGACGCCCCAAAGCCGCGGGCGGTTTGGTCAATTGTTCATTGCGGGCTTCGGCTGCGGCTATTGCCTCGACATCACGGCCTGGCTGTTCTGCCAGAAGGGCGCGAAACCCTGATAAGTCGGAAAAAGCTGCTGTCATCTGATTACCTCGGTTGCAACGTCACCTGCACCTCATTACCCAATGCAGACAGGCTCACAAGTCACGAACGGCATCTAAACGTATGAAAACCGACAGATTACCTTTTTGGGTTCTGGATCTGCTTGTCGCGGGCGCCTTACTCAGCCGGTTGCCTCTGCCGCATTTACCCGAGGATGCCTTTAAACACGCCAATAGGGCGGTATGGGCCTATCCAGTGATGGGTGCCATTTTGGGCGCAATTGCCGGTGGGCTCGGTTTGGCCGTCACCGGTTTGGGTTTGCCGGTAGAATTTGCCGCCGGCGGTGTTTTGGCCACTGCGATTCTGTTGACGGGGGCTATGCATGAAGATGGGCTTGCCGACACCGCTGATGGGTTTTGGGGTGGGTTTGATCGCGCGCACCGCCTTGAGATCATGAAAGACAGCCATACTGGGACATATGGAATTCTCGCGTTGCTGATCGTGATTGGGTTGCGATGGGTTGCCTATGCCGCTCTGTTACCGCATGGAATCCTGCCGATCGTCGCTGGTGCCGTGCTGTCGCGCGCGATGATGCCCTGTATCATGGTTTGGCTGCCCCACGCCCGAAATATCGGTTTGTCAAAGTCCGTGGGTATGCCCAGGTTGCCCGTCGTTTCCCTGGGCCTCGCCGTCGCTTTGGTGCTGGCAAGTCTCTGTGTCGGCCTACCGGCGATATCAGGCCAGATCGCGGGTCTTGCTGTTGTGCTGCTGGTCGGTTGGATCGCGATGCGCAAAATATCTGGTCAGACCGGCGACGTTCTGGGGGCCACGCAACAATTGTCCGAACTGGCTATTCTCGGTGTTTTCGTGTCGCAGATGACGTAAAAAACCGCGCCGGTCGGGGCGCGGTTTTCGGATTAGTGTTTGTTTGGATCAAGCTGCAACGCGGCTTTCCAAAACATCTCCAACCTGTTTGGCAGCGGCCAATTCGTCGCCCCCGCCCACAGCAGCAACTTCGCGGGTCAACCGCTCAAGTGCTGCTTCATACAGTTGGCGCTCGGAATAGCTCTGTTCACGCTGGTCATCCGTGCGGTGCAGATCCCGTACAACTTCGGCGATGGCAATAAGATCACCGGAGTTGATCTTTTGCTCATACTCCTGAGCGCGTCGCGACCACATGGCACGTTTTACCTTAGCCTTCCCTTTCAACGTGCGCATTGCGTGCGTTATCACGTCAGGAGAACTCAGTGCACGCATCCCGATTTCCGTCGCTTTGTGCGTGGGCACGCGCAATGTCATTTTGTCTTTCTCAAACGAAATTACAAAAAGCTCCAGCGAGATGCCAGCGACTTCCTGTTCTTCGACAGAGATGATTTGACCCACTCCATGTGCCGGGTAGACAACAAATTCATTGGGGCGGAAGTCAAGTTTCTTCGATTTGGTCATTCAGTGTTCCTTAGAAAACAGCCGTGCCAATCCAAAATTTCGACAGTAAAAAGCACACCAAGCGGTGGCCTTGCGGCCGCGCCCCCGAGTGTGATCAAGTCGATTTTTCACTGCCCGCTCACGTTCTAGAGCCAGGCGATAGCTCGTCCATTATTAGTTTACAACGGTAGTATAACACAAAAACGGACCATAAAAAAGCGCACCAAGCGTCAACCGGTAAAAAGCTGTAACATATGACGGCCTTAGACTGTCAGGCCATTGCCATCTTGGTCCCGAATCGGGTCGAGTGACCTATCCGCCCTCGCCGGGGGCCTCCGAGAAATACTTCTCAAGCTTACCAGTTTCGCCGTCGCGTTCTTCGGCAGTTGGCAGCGGATCTTTTTTGGTGATGATCACGGGCCACATTTCGGAATACTTGCGATTGAACTCCACCCATTTTTCCATGTCAGGCTCTGTGTCCGGACGGATCGCATCTGCCGGGCATTCAGGCTCACAAACACCACAATCGATGCATTCATCCGGATGAATAACCAGCATATTCTCGCCCTCGTAAAAACAATCCACGGGACAGACCTCCACACAATCGGTGTATTTGCAGGAGATGCAGCTGTCGTTCACGATGTAGGTCATCGGGCCCTCATTTCGCCTAAGTCTGAAGGTTAGCTAAATCAGCCACCGCGATCATTCAAGAGAGCGGGCCTTAGAAAGATCAAGGATGCGACGATTGCGCTTTGTGGGGCGACCTTTTCCCTCATATGCCGGGTTTTGCGGGGTCATGTTCTTCACGTGCGGTCCAGGTGGGGACAAATCTGTGTAAAGGCTTTGTGCTTCCGGTGCCGGGCCGCGCCGCTGGCCAATTGCCTCGATTTTTATCACGCGAATTTGATTGCCCTGCGCGAAGGTCAACACGTCTGATGGGCCCACCATTTGGCTGCGCTTTTGCGTCCGATCCCCGTTGACCCGCACATCCCCCGCCGCAACGCGCGTCGCAGCAAGGGAGCGTGTCTTGAAAAAGCGTGCATGCCACAACCATTTATCCAGGCGCAGTTTTTCAGCCAACTATTTGGTGTCCTTCAACCCCATCAGCGCGGCCGCGAACGGGTTATCCGGGTCAATCTTTTTCTCAGGCTTGGGGGGTCTGGCAGAAAACTTCTGCGCGCTCTGACCTTTGCCGCCCTGAGCCCCGCCACGCTTGCCCTTGCCGCCGGGTTTGCCTTTGCCCTTGTTTTGAGGGCGCTCGCCTCCGGCACGACGGTTCGAATGCTGGGCGCCGCGCGGTGCGCGACCCCAGGTAAATGTATAGAAAATTTCCATTTCCGGCGCTTCGTCCGGGGTTTCCTCATCCGCGGGTGCAACCGGATCCTCTACAGCAGGCGCATCCGCACTTGCAGAAGGCTCCGGCGTCGCGTCCTTCGACGCGTCTTCAGCCGCATTTGTCTCTTTAAGCTCTGACCCAGCGTCAGCCACGTCCGGTTGCTCTGATGAGACGACCTCAGCAGGTTTCACCTTAACCCGCTCCCCTTTTTCCGCTTTATATCCAAGGCCCTGCATAAGATCTGCGAATTGCTCAAAGGTCATCCCAGTGATCGACAACATATCCGGCTTGGCTTCGAAACCCGATCTTGAATTCTCAGAACGCAGCATGTCGGCAAGACGTTCCAGCATATCAATGCGGATCGCACGCTCCCCCGCAATTCGATACCCGGCCATTGCGTCGGCCCCAGCCTGCGCGGTCTTATCAGCCGGGATCGTAACAAGCCCGGGCGGCGGAGCTTCAGGGAAATTCTGTAGCCCCTGGCTCAGGGACCACAAAACCAAGCGCAGCCGCGTCGGTGCCGGTTTCAAAAGCAGCGGCATGAAAATCGTGAACTGACCAAACCGGATGCCATGTTTTCGCAAGGCACCACGGGCATCCTGGTCCAGCCCCTTTACATCCTCAGCCACAGCAGCGCGCGTCAACACGCCAAGGCCTTCGACCATCTGAAAGGCAAAACCGCGCGCCAGCCCGGTCAGTGTTTCATCGCGGCTAAGGTTCAATAGCGGCTCAAAGAGGGCTGCAATCTTTCGGTCAATGAAATGTTGTAGGCGGCGCTGTACTTTCTGCGCAACCTCCGGACCGGCAATATCGTCCACGAACACCTCAACCTGAGGTTTCAACGCATCCGCTCCGGCCACAAGTTTGCCCACCGCGTCTTTGCCCCAGATCAGGCCGCCCTGTTCGGTGAAATCTATCTCGGTGTCAGGCGCGTTGTAAAACCGATCAGCGCGCAAATGAAACTGCGGCGCGAGCGCTTGGAGCGCAGCCGTCTTGATCGTCTTCGCCTCCGCGCCGCCAGCCCCCTTGTCCTGGCTAAACCGGAACCCTTCCAGTTTGCCTACAAATTCGCCTTCGACGGTTACTTCGCCGGTATTGCTTACTTCTGCCACCATGGCTTCCTTCTGGCCGAGCCGGCGCAAAAGCACGGATGTGCGCCGGTCTACAAATCTTTGGGTCAGACGCTCGTGCAGCGCATCCGACAATCGGTCTTCTACAGAACGCGCGGCATCACGCCAATGACTTTCATCATCTGTCCACCCTTTGCGTTGCGCGACATAGGTCCATGTGCGGATAAACGCCAATCTTTTGGACAATGCATCGATGTCGCCATCGGTCCGATCGATCCTTTTGATTTGCCGTGCAAGCCAATCGTTGGGCAATTGGCCTGACTGATGTAAGTAGTTGAAAATACTTTCCAACAGACCGGCATGCTCGGCATGGCTGATGCCGCGAAAGTCCGGGATTCGACAGACGTCCCATAGCAATTTTACAGATTGTCCGTCGCTGCACCGCGCCTCAATTTCTGCAATCTGCGCCAAGGCCTTGAGCGCGCCCAAATCATCAGATTCGCGCGCCTTTACCAAAATTGCATGATCGGGCGGGGCTTCCAATGTCTGGATCAACCGGTCGATTGAACCGAATTGCAAAGCGTGATTGCGCCAGTTCAGCTTGCGCTGCGGAGTAAAGCGATGGTCCATGATGGACTGTGCAACCGCGTCATCAAGCGGCGATGCCTCACCAGTCACGCCGAATGTGCCATTTTTCATACCCCGCCCGGCGCGCCCGGCAATTTGCGCCAACTCATTTGGTGCCAGTGGCCGCATCCGTCGCCCGTCAAATTTGGA
Organism: Paracoccaceae bacterium; assembly: GCA_033344815.1. Classification (NCBI taxonomy): domain Bacteria; kingdom Pseudomonadati; phylum Pseudomonadota; class Alphaproteobacteria; order Rhodobacterales; family Paracoccaceae; species Paracoccaceae bacterium. Next base: position 1,269,935 of record JAWPMR010000001.1, read on the forward strand.
CAGACTGGAGAAGGCGACGTGATCCACGTCCAGATTGAGGCCCATTCCTATGGCATCCGTCGCCACAAGAAAATCAACCTCACCGTTTTGATACATATCGACTTGCGCGTTGCGAGTTCGGGGCGAGAGGGCACCCATCACAACCGCCGCACCGCCTTTCTGACGGCGGATCAGCTCTGCTATGGCATATACATTTTCAACCGAAAACCCGACGATAGCGCTACGGGGACGCATCCGGCTTATCTTTTTCGCACCTACATAGGAAAGCGTCGACATCCGTTCGCGTTGCACGAATTGCGCTGATGGAACAAGTTCCCGTATGGCTCCGCGCATCGTATCAGCACCCAGAAACAGTGTTTCATGCAATCCGCGCGCGCGCAACAATCGGTCGGTGAACACATGGCCTCGCTCCGGATCAGCACAGAGCTGGATTTCGTCCACTGCGAGAAAGTCGCACCCCATCCCTTCGGGCATGGCTTCGACGGTACAGACCCAATACTGCGCGCGCGGCGGTACGATGCGTTCTTCGCCTGTCACCAGCGCCACAACGGAGGGGCCCCGCGCCGCCACCACGCGATCATAGACTTCGCGCGCCAGCAGGCGAAGAGGCAGTCCGATAATACCTGTACGGTGGCCCAGCATACGCTCAATGGCATAGGTGGTCTTGCCTGTATTGGTTGGGCCCAATACGGCCACAACGCGTGTT